>NZ_CP017688.1:2400000-3027315 GCF_001831475.1 Flavobacterium crassostreae
ACCAACACAGATACCTACTGGGACACCTCTATTGGTAGCATAAAAAGCAGCTTACAAAATTTAAATTATAGTGCCCTAGCGTTCGATCTAGAGCGGCAACTCACTAAAATAAAACTCCACAAAACGCCCCACAACAAGGATATTGTAATTATAACCGACGCTTTAGGGCTTCAAAACAACGCACTACAGAATAGCAATCCGGAGGACGCCCTGTATTTTATTATTCCAGAACCCGAACAAAAGAACAACAGTGCCATTGATAGTGTGTATATACACAAAGAGGTAGATCGTTTTTATGAAATAAACGTTAGTTTGTCCAATTATGGTACTAATACAGATCCGCTTGCAGTTGCTATTTACAACCAAAACCAATTGCTTGCCAAAAGGCAAGTTCGCTTGGATTCCAACCCAAAAACCGTTACGTTTTCTATTCCAAAAGCAGCATTTCATGGATACGTAAGCATTCAAGATAGTGGCTTAACCTATGATAATACCTATTATTTTACGATTTCTGAGCCCAAAAAAAACAATATAATTGCTCTTGGGGATCCAGCAAAAAGTAATTTTTTAAAACGAATCTACACCCCCGAAGAATTTGTGTTCCAAGCCATCCCTTTGGCGGCTTTGGATTATAACCTTTTACAGGCCCAAGATGTCCTTATTTTGAATGAATTAGAAGATCTACCTCAAGCCTTGCAAACCACCTTAGTATCTTTTGTTACTAAAGGAGGCACCCTGATTTTTATCCCCTCAGACAAGAGTAGTGTGGCGACTAACAATTTGTTTTTGAAAAATTTTGGGAATTTGCAATTTTTAAAAAAAGAAACAACCGAAAAAAAAGTAACTCAAATTCATTTTAACCATCCGCTGTTTAAAGACGTGTTCCAAAGCAAGGTGAAGAATTTTCAGTATCCTAGTTTAAAAAGCTCTTTTGTACTCTCTGCTGCCGGAACCACTGCCTTGTCAAACAACGACCAAAGTTCTTTTTTGACAACCATAACCCAAAAAACAGCAAAGGTGTACGTTTTTGCAGGAGCTCTAAATCCTCAAAACTCCAATTTCCAACAATCGCCACTAATTGTCCCTACTTTTTACAAAATGGGAATCAGCAACTCCAACCAGGCCTTAAAAGCATTTACCGTAGGTGCAACCAACCAATATACCGTAACTACAACCAGTGCTAAAGATGCCGTACTAACCGTAAAAAACAAAAATGAGCAAAGCATCCCCATACAACAAATCGGCAGCAATAAAGTACAGTTATTCTTTACGGAATATCCGCAACAGGCCGGTAATTTTGATGTTTTAAAACAAAACAAAAAAATAGATGCCCTTAGTTTTAATTACGCCAGATCCGAGAGTGATTTAAGCCCCAATAATGCAAATCCTCTTAGGGATTACAAAACAAGTAGCACCATTGAAGCCATTTATGACCGCTTGCAAAGCGATAGAACCGACACCCAAATTTGGAAATGGTTTGTTATCTTTGCCTTGCTACTTTTGCTATGCGAAACGGCAATTATTAGATTCTTAAAATAGCGTAATTCTTTTTTTAAAATACCGCAACTAATACAACATACCTATGAAATTTATCCTTAGAGAAGCAACAATTATTGACACACAAAGTCCTTTTCATAACAAGACTGTAGATATTTTAATTGCAGATGGTTTTATAAAAAAAATAGGCCCCAAATTAGCCAAGCCCGAAAACTGTGATGAAATAAAACTAGAAAATCTCCATGTATCTACAGGTTGGTTTGATAGTAGTGTTTCGTTAGGAGAGCCTGGTTATGAGGAGCGCGAAACTATTGCAAACGGACTACAAGTTGCCGCCAAAAGTGGTTTCACAGCAATAGCATTGCAACCCAACAGCTTTCCGGTTATAGACAACCAATCCCAAATTTTATTTGTCAAAAGCAAAGCCCGCCAAAGTGCTACCGAGTTGTTCCCTATAGGCGCTCTGACCAAAGAGAGCAAAGGAGAAGATATGGCCGAATTATTTGACATGAAAAATGCAGGTGCAATAGCCTTTGGAGACTATAATAAAAGCATCGCTAATGCCAATTTGTTAAAAATAGCCTTGCAGTATGTACACGATTTTGATGGATTAGTGATTGCCTACTCACAAGATGAAAAAATAAAAGGAAATGGGGTTGCAAATGAAGGCATTGTTTCTACCCGATTAGGCCTCAAAGGAATTCCAAATCTAGCCGAAGAATTGCAAATAGCCCGCAACCTATTTTTACTAGAATACACCGGTGGAAAATTGCATATTCCGACCATCTCTACAGCCAAATCCGTACAACTCCTACGCGAAGCCAAAGCCAAAGGATTAGCAGTGAGTTGTAGCGTAAGCGTGCACCATCTTGTTATGACCGATGAAAAACTAGAAGAGTTTGATACCCGTTACAAAGTTAGTCCTCCATTACGAAACGACACAGACAGAAAAGCATTACTTCAAGGAGTTCTTAATGGAACCATAGACATGATTACATCCGATCATAACCCTATTGATATAGAATACAAAAAAATGGAATTTGATGCAGCCAAGAATGGTACTATAGGTCTCGAAAGCGCCTTTGGAGCCCTAATGAGCGTATTGCCATTAGAGACCGTAATTGCCAAATTAACAGCAGGAAGAAATCTTTTTGGGATAGCCACTACGGTTATTGACGAAGGACAAAAAGCCAATTTAACGTTGTTTAATCCTGAAGGAGAAAAAATATTTACAAAAGATTCTATAGGGTCTAAATCCAAAAATTCCGCCTTTTTAGGAATGCCATTAAAAGGAAAGGCTTACGGAATTATTAATCAAGAACAACTAATTTTAGTATAAAACATGGACAAAAACACCATTGATAACGGAAGAACAGCAGCAATAACAAGTTATATATTAGGCATTGGCGTTTTTATTGCAATGTCCATGAATGCCGACTCCAAAAACAGTTTTGCTTCTTTTCATATTCGTCAAGGATTAGGATTAACATTGACTTTTTTTTCGCTAGGATTACTTATTAGTAATTTTGACAACATTATGATTGCAATCCCCATGTGGATTTTTATTTCTATTTTATGGTCTTACGGAATTTTTAGTGCCATAAAAGGAGAAACCAAACCAATGCCGTTGTTAGGCAATTTATATCAAAAATGGTTTCAAAGCATCTCTTAAAAACAAAAATAAAATGAATTTATCTCTAGAATACCTACTAAAAGAGCCCAAAATAAAAAAAGACAAAAACCCTCTACTACTTTTGTTACATGGTCATGGCAGCAACGAACAAGATTTATTTTCGTTTGCATCCGAGCTACCCGACACCTACTATATTGTATCGGCTCGAGCACCTTATGACATGCAATTTGGTAGTTATACCTGGTACGCTATTGATTATGATGCGGATCAAAATAAATTTTCGAATGACGAACAAGCGAAAACATCTCGGGATCTAATTTTGCAATTTATTGAAGAATTAATTGCAAACTATTCTATAGACCCCAATCAAGTTGTGCTTACAGGGTTTAGTCAAGGAGCTATTTTGAGCTATGCAGTGGCGCTATCAAATCCTGAAAAAATAAGCAAAGTAGTGGCCTTAAGCGGCTATCTTAACCCCGAAATACTAAAAGAAAATTATTGCGATAATGATTTTTCTAAGCTAAAAATATTTCATTCCCACGGAACGGCAGACCAAGTAATCCCTATAGAGTGGGCCCGAAAAACAACGCCATTTTTGGCAAAATTAAACCTTGCAGCAACCTATAAAGAATATCCAATTGGCCATGGTGTTTCGCCTCAAAATTTTTATGATTTTAGAAAATGGTTAGTAGACTAAAAAAAAGGTTCTTCAGAAGAAGAACCTTTTTAAGTTATATTTTTTAAGTTACCTTATTTTTGATACAATAAGGATTGATTGACTTCAAATGAAATAGTTTGGTCCTCATTTACAAAATATTTTAAAAGTACTTCGCCCCAAAGAGAACCATCACTGAAGTCTGCAATAATCCAACGATGGTTAAGGATCTTCACCTTATTGATTATAAACTTACTGACTCCTATTTGATCTTGTCCTGTATAGGGATTTCCTTTAGGATTTGCATTATAGTCTAACAATCTCTCGGTCACAAAGGGGATTAATTTTTGGTGTTGTATGATTTGAGAGCCATCTTCAGATTCAAAATAATTTTGAGCATTTTCGTTGTTTTCTAAAGTAAAATAAGACGCATCTACCAATTTTGATTCGGTTGTTTGTATTTTTTCTTTTAGTTTTTTGGTAACTCTTTGGTATCTATCTTGCTCAAAGGCTACTTGTTTGCTATAAAATGTATACGTAAAAACGTTTAATAAAATTAAAATAATAAAAGCATAGAGTAAAAATGATTTTTTCATGGGGTAAATTATAGGGTTATTTCTAAATTATCATACGCCAAAAAAACATTTTCTGGCAATTTTTTTTGAATCTCTTCATGAAAACCTAACAAATGACTAATGTGCGTAAGATAGGCTTTTTGAGGTTGCACCAAAGCTATAAAATCTAAGGCTTCTTGCAAATTAAAATGCGTAGTATGTGGCGCCTCCCGCAAGGCGTTTATAACCAAAACTTGCACTCCTTGGAGTTTGTCTATTTCAGATTTTTCGATAGTTTTTACATCCGTTAAATATGCAAAAGCATCCAATCTATACCCAAACACCTGCAAATCACCGTGCATAACATTGATCGGCACAATGGTTTTGCCTCCCAAGACCAATGGTTGGTTATTGCACACCGGAATTGCCAGCACCGATGGTGCTCCAGGATACCTGTTTTGGGTTTCAAAAACATAACCAAAACGTGTTTTAAGATTATCCAACACCCGTTGGTGGGCATAAATAGGCATTTCGCCTTGTTTAAAATTAAACGGCCTAATATCGTCTAAACCGGCGGTATGGTCTGCGTGTTCGTGGGTAAAAAGAATACCATCTACGCTCTGGCATTGTGCCGCAAGCATTTGTTGTCTAAAATCTGGACCACAATCTATAACATATGAACCAGTCTCCCAAGTGATCCAGATAGAAACACGGAGTCTTTTATCTTTAAAATCAACACTTTGACAAACCGGATGTGCACTACCAATTACCGGAATGCCCTGTGAGGTGCCAGTACCTAAAAAATATACTTTCAATGCGCTTTATTTTTTTTTACAAAAATAGGATTAATTCTCTTTCATTAGAAACCTATTTAATTAACTTTGTAACATATTAGCCCTATTTAAAATAAAAATGGATACGCAAATAAAACTAAAAGGTGATAAAATCATCACGCAAATACCCTCTATAAAAGACAAAGCACTACGTATAAATTTGAACGAAAATATATACGGAACTTTTGCCGAAATAGGTGCAGGACAAGAAACAGTAAGACATTTTTTTAGAGCTGGTGGCTCTTCGGGAACTATTGCAAAAGCCATGTCTGCCTACGACAAAGATTTTAGTGATGCCATTTATGGAGTAGAGCAAGACGGTAGGTATGTAACCGAAAGTAGGCTTAAAAAAATGCTTGACTCTGAAGGAAAACTTATCGAAGAGCGTTTGAGCCGTGAAAAACATCCCAATAAAATGTTTTTTAGCTATGCCAACACTATTGCTACTATTGATTTTGCTAAACAATTTAAAGGCCATGGTTGGGTAGGTATTCGGTATCAAATTGAGCCAGATGAAGATTATAACGAAATTATTCTTCATATTCGGTTTAAAGAGACCGATGCTAGATTACAACAAGAAACCCTTGGTGTTTTGGGAGTAAACTTGATCTATGGTGCTTTTTATAAATACAATGACCCCAAGCGTTTGTTGCGTTATTTGTACGATCATTTAGACAAAGACCAATTAGAGATTGATACTATCAATTTTTCAGGGCCTCGTTTTGCTGAAGTAGACAACCGCTTGATGAGTTTACAATTAGTCAAAAATGGCATGACCGATGCAGTAATGTTTGACCCTAATGGCAAAAACATTCTTCCGGCGGCTATCCTTTACAAAAAAAATATTCTTGCACTCAGAGGAAGCTTTCGTCCGGTTACTAAAGTAAACATGGACATGTATGAAAAATCCTTAGAAATGTTCATTGAAGAAAACAAGGTTGAAAAAGAAAATACCTTGGTAGTTTTTGAAATCACCCTCTCTAACCTAAGATCGGATGGCGAAATTGATGAGAGAGATTTTATGGATCGTGCCGAATTGCTTTGTTCTTTAGGCCAAACAGTGATGATTTCTAATTTTCAAGAATACTATAAAGTAGTAGAATATTTCTCTAATTATACTAAGGCCAGAATGGGATTGGCTATGGGGGTAAACAATTTAGTAGATATTTTTGACGAGAAATACTACCGTCATTTAAGTGGCGGAATATTGGAAGCTTTTGGAAAATTATTCTATAGAGACATGAAGGTATTTTTATATCCAATGTCGGATGAAAATGGCCAGATTATTAACTCTAATAATTTAAAAGTACACCCACGAATGAAAGAATTATATAAATTCTTCAAATTTAATGGCAAGGTGATCAACATTGACAATTATGATCCAGAAACATTAGAGGTTTTTTCTCGTGAGGTTTTAAAAATGATTAGCAACGGAAAACCAGGTTGGGAACCAATGCTACCTTCTGGTATTGCCGAAATCATCAAAGAACACAAACTATTTGGTTATAATCCAGACAAAATAGTCCAACAATTAAATTAATTATTTTATACAGACATTTTCAAAAAAACATTTTAATTCATTCTTCCCCTAAATGAACTGTTACATTATTAGCTTTATTAGTATGTTATTTCACTGCAACAACACAAGTGAAATAACAACTGCTAATAATGGTTTTTCACCAAAGAATACAACTCTAGTTTATGCCACAACACCTAAAACAGGCAACATAACTAACGCATTATACTCTAATTATTTTGAGCCAAGGCAACTTGTTTTTGAAAAAAAAACAGATACACTAAAGCCTAAATCCTTAAAAATTACTGCTTCCGCAAAAAAAGAAACAACCACCCCAAATACAAAACCAACCAGCGGTACTAGTCCAGCAATGGTTGTTTACAAAATATTTTTTGATGGAAGGATTGAAAAACACCTACCTAAGAGCATCAAAAAAGGCTACGAAAACAAATACCAATATGTGTATCTAGATAAATTTGGTCAGAAATATGTTTTGGGTATTTTTACTGTTTATAAAACGCCTACTTATAGAGGAACCGAAGGATCGTTTGTAAACCTAATCAACTTAGAAGAAGTCCCAAAATATTTTAAAAAAAACCAGCTCCAGTATTTATTTAAACTAGATTCTAAAAGATCGTTTGTAAACGAACAAACATTGGCTAGTTTTTTGGGTGCTATGCTGGAGGTTAATTATTTAGATATCGGTTGTAACGGATTTAGCCATAGTGATGGCTCCTCAAGACCAAGTCGGAGTCATATTAATGGCAATAATGGGGATTTTAAATATCTCAGAACAGACAAAGAGGTGCAATGCGGATCGGGAACTAGTCTAAATTTAATAAAGGAGCCCCAAGCTCTAGATTTTGTGAGACAAAACAAATGGAATAATGCGCTCTATAAATTTGGTTGGAAAAATTTTCTGGGCTGGTCGTATACCTCCAAAGGAAAAAGACGCTATTTAGACCACATTCCTAAAAATACAGCAAACCACTTTCATCATCTGCATGTGCAGGGTTATGAACCCAATTTTAAAGAAATAAGACCATGAAAAAAATACTATTTTTAGCGTTAATGGTAACTCTAATTTGTTGCAAAAAAGAGGTAGAAAGCGAAAACAAAAGCAACCAAAAGGAAATTGCTAAAAGCAAGGATACAACAAATATTAGCTCTAAAGATCTAAACCCGTATTTAAAACTAAACCCCGAGTTATTTGAATACGAAATAATCGGAATCCCTGAGATGCATCGGTTTACAGATGCCGAAATTTTGTTTCCGTTGAAAGAAAATGATTTTGATTATACCAAATCCAAAGATTTTAATTATTACACTGCCAAAGAATTTGTAGTAGAGGGAAACCAATTAAAAATCATTATTTTTAATACGTATGGCGAGAATGATTCTAAAGTTTTGAATGTACAATTAAACAGCTACCGTGCTAACCAATTAAAAGATGCTCTGCTACTGGATTGTAGGTTTACTTTTGAAACGGAATACTACCGAAATTTTAGCATTAAAAACGATCGTATTGAGATTACCAAAATTAGTGTAGAGTCTTTATTGTTTAATGAAGATGGGGATATTGTTGGTGAGAAAAAAACCAAGGATACTTTGTCTTCTGTTGTTAGATACAAACTGGACTCTAAGGGAATGTTTGTAACGCAATAAGGTAATGGATTATAAAAAAATAAATAGGGGAATCCCCTATTTATTTTAAAATTTGATCCGCATGGGCTTTGGTTTTTACTTTTTCAATAATGTCTTCGATGTAGCCTTTTTCGTCTATGATAAAGGTAGTTCTATGGATTCCGTCGTACTCTTTGCCCATAAATTTTTTGGGTCCCCAGACACCAAAAGCTTCTATTACGGATTTGTCTTCGTCTGCTAGTAGCGCATACGGAAGGTTGTTTTTTTCTTTAAATTTGGCTTGTCTGGCTTGTGAATCTGCACTGACTCCTAATATGGCGTAGTTCTGGGCTTGAAAACGGGCTATGTTGTCTCTTAAATCACAGGCTTCGGCGGTGCAACCCGGTGTGCTGGCTTTTGGATAGAAAAACACTACTAGCTTTTTTCCGGTATAGTCTGCTAGTTTGTGGGGGTTTCCGTCTTGGTCTACTGCCGAAAAGTTGGGTGCGGCATCTCCTTTTTTTAATAGTATCATGGTGTTGGTTTTTATTGGTTTGCTATTCTTTACAGTGTTTTTTATGCTATTCTTTATGGTGTTCTGCCCCAGATGGTAGTGAAAAGCCCGGACTGTAAAAAGCAATTTTTTCTGGGCTATAAAGAGCGACCAAAGGAAGCTCCTTTAGGGACCTTAGAAAAAAAG
Organism: Flavobacterium crassostreae; assembly: GCF_001831475.1. Lineage (NCBI taxonomy): Bacteria > Pseudomonadati > Bacteroidota > Flavobacteriia > Flavobacteriales > Flavobacteriaceae > Flavobacterium > Flavobacterium crassostreae. The sequence continues at coordinate 2,409,012 of NZ_CP017688.1, forward strand.
CTTTTTGAGGGAGGACTTGTAACGTACAGCTGGAAGAGGCACATCCTAAAAAAATTATGCTATTTTTGTAGGATATAAATTTACAAAAATGACCAAACAAGAGCGGGTAACATTTGTTATAAATACGTTAAAAGAATTGTATCCAACTATTCCGATTCCTTTGGATCATAAGGATCCGTTTACGTTGTTGGTTGCTGTGCTGCTTTCGGCCCAATGTACGGATGTGCGTGTGAATCAGATTACGCCTTTGTTGTTTGCTAGGGCGGATAATCCGTATGATATGGTAAAAATGTCTGTGGAGGAAATTAGAGAAATTATTCGGCCTTGTGGGCTTTCGCCGATGAAGTCTAAGGGAATACATGGGTTGTCTCAGATTTTGATTGACAAACACCAAGGCCTGGTGCCGCAGAGTTTTGCGGATTTGGAAGAGCTGCCTGCCGTGGGTCATAAAACTGCTAGTGTGGTGATGTCGCAAGCTTTTGGAGTGCCGGCTTTTCCGGTGGATACGCACATACATAGGTTGCTGTACCGATGGAATTTGACTAATGGAAAAAATGTGGTACAGACAGAAAAGGATGCGAAACGCCTTTTTCCGGAAGCTATCTGGAATGATTTGCACTTGCAGATTATTTGGTATGGTAGAGAATATTCGCCAGCTAGGGGTTGGGATTTGGATAAGGATATTATTACTAAAACTATTGGCAGAAAGCGTGTTTTGATGGATTATGACACCAAAAAGAAGTCTAAAAAGAAGTGATTTTTGAACCTAAAGGACGTTGGAATGGTTGCTGGATTCGGTCTTAAATAATTGCTTACGAATTTATTGGCATAGTAATTGGATATTTAGTAAATACTAATTCTAAATTTTGTTATTATGAAAAATAAATTACTTTTTTGGAGTCTTGCTGCTTGCGTTGTTTCTTTGCAAATAGTGGCACAACATACTACCCAAGTAAGGGCTACAAGTTATGAAATTAGTGCTAATTTAGATCTTAGAGCCGTAGCGTCTATTTTTGGAAACTCTAGGGATATTGCGGATTTTGAAAGAAGATTGAACGATCCTGAGGTTCCAATTTCTAATTTGGATTTGAATCAGGATAATCAAGTAGATTACCTTAGGGTGATGGAAACGGTTGCCCAAAAAACCCACTTAATTAGTATTCAGGCGGTGTTGGGTCCAGATATATATCAGGATGTGGCTACTATTGATCTGGAGATAGATCGGTATAATCGGGTTCAAATTCAATTTGTAGGCAATACGTTTATGTTTGGTTCTAATTATATTTATGAGCCAGTTTACTACACTACTCCTGTTATTTATGGTGCTATATGGCACCACAATTACCGTCCTTATGCCTCTAGGTATTATTGGAACTACTACCCTACGCATTATAATGCTTGGAATCCGTATCCGGTGTATCGGTACAAAAAAAATGTGTACAGGAACATTAATGCCAAAAACAAGTACCATTATGTAAATTCTAGACGAAGCCATCAGGCTGCATTGCTTCATAAAAACAAGTATGCTAATGGGTACGAAAGGCAACATCCCGAGCATGCTTTCTATAAAAGAAATGCTACCGCTATCAATAGGTATGAATTGGATCGATCCCGAAGAAATCCTAACCAAATGAAGTCCAGAAATGAGGTGGATTACAACCGTAATAATACTGCCTATACTCCAAGAGTAGCTGCACCAAAAGACATAGAAAGCCATGACAATAGAAGCAATAGGGTGCGCAACAACACTACCGATAGAGAATCAAACCAACGTGGGCATTCTCCCAGAATAGATCCCCAATACAGACCCGAAGCTACGGCTCCGCAAAGGCTATCTACGACTACAAATACTGCTGTTAAGCCGCAAAACAACCAAAACAAAAGATCCTCTGAAACCAGAAACCCAAATACAATGCAAAGAACCCGTACTTTAAAGCCTCAATCCGATAGTGTTAGGGGTTCTAGAGAGTTTAACAACATGAGTACTCGGTCCGGAAACAGACGTTCTTAATACCTCATAATCAAGCTACAAACACGGTTTAAATGTACCGTGTTTTTTTTTGGTTTTTTTTTAAATAAATACGCTTAATTATATTTTATAAAGACTAAATTTGACGAGTTTTATTAAAAATAAGAAATGAGCACATCGCAAAAAAACTTGCATTCTAAATTAACCTTAGGTGGTTTATTAATTACACTAGGCATAATATACGGAGATATTGGTACCTCCCCTTTATATGTAATGAAAGCCATTCTTGGGCAACACGTGATTGATGCCAATATTGTTCTGGGAGGAATATCTTGCGTATTCTGGACCCTTACTCTACAAACTACCATAAAATATGTAATGATTACTCTAAGTGCAGACAACCACGGAGAAGGTGGTATTTTTGCACTGTATGCCTTAGTCAAAAAAACTAAAATTAAATGGCTTATTGTTCCTGCAATTATAGGAGGAAGCGCCTTACTTGCCGATGGTATTATTACGCCCCCTATATCAGTGTCTTCTGCCGTTGAAGGGATTAAAACCTATTATCCAAGTATCAATACGGTACCTATTGTTATTGGTATTTTATTTGTACTCTTTACTATACAACAATTTGGAACTAAATTGGTCGGCAAATTTTTTGCCCCTATGATGCTGGTTTGGTTTAGTATGCTTGGTACCCTTGGAGTTATTCAAATTGCAAAATACCCCGAGGTATTCAAGGCTTTCAATCCGTATTATGCATACCAGTTATTATCCATTCATCCGGAGGGATTTTTTGTATTGGGATTTGTATTTTTGTGTACCACTGGTGCCGAAGCATTATACTCCGATATGGGGCATTGTGGCCGAAAAAACATTCGTATTAGTTGGATTTTTGTAAAATCTGCTCTGGTGCTTAATTATTTTGGTCAAGCAGCTTATTTGATACAACACGAAGGAGAAACGCTACAATCTTTGGGTGGATCTAACGGAAATCCGTTTTATTTAATTATGGCAGACTGGTTCCAACCCATCGGGATTATTATTGCCACTCTAGCGGCAGTTATTGCTTCGCAGGCGCTTATTAGTGGTTCTTTTACATTGATTAATGAGGCCATGCGATTGAATTTTTGGCCAAAAGTAAAAATAAAATACCCAACAGAGCTAAAAGGTCAATTGTACATCCCTTCGATTAATTGGTTGTTGTTTTTTGGTTGTGTTGGTATCGTATTGCATTTTGAAGAATCCAGCAATATGGAACATGCTTACGGTTTGGCTATTATACTTTGTATGATAATGACCACTATTTTACTTAATTTTTATTTAATTATGAAAAGAGTAAAATTGTATTTTATAATTCCTTTGATTACGGTGTATCTTTTGATAGAGTTTAGTTTTCTGGCAGCCAATATCACTAAGTTTGCTGATGGAGGTTATGTAACTTTAATAATAGCGGCAATGCTAATATCTGTGATGACAACCTGGTATTTGGCCAAAAAAATAAGCAAGAACTATACTAAAATTGTTAAAATTGCAGATTACAAAAAAGTACTAATGGAGCTCAGTGCAGATTTAAGTATCCCAAAATATGCCACCCATTTAGTGTACATGACCAATGCCAACCGAGTAGACGAAATTGAAGAAAAAGTAATGTATTCTATTTTGCAAAAAAGACCAAAACGAGCCGATATTTATTGGTTTGTGCATGTTAACATTTTGAGCGAACCTTATAAAACGGAGTATAAAGTAACCGAAATTCTTAAAGATGACCTGTACCGTGTAGATTTTAATTTGGGTTTTAGAGAACCTACAAAAATAAACCTCATGTTTAAAGAGGTAATTAAAGATATGGTTAAAAAAGGCGAAGTAGATATTACCAGTAGGTACGAATCGTTGAATAAAAACAACATTATTGGAGATTTTAAATTTGTACTTTCAGAAAAATTTCTGTCTAACGATAGCGATATGAGATGGCATGAAAAACTGGTTATGAACTCCTATTTTTTAATTAAAAAATTAAGTCTTTCTGAAGAAAGTGCCTTTGGATTAGATAGTAGTTCTGTTAAAATTGAGAAATTTCCGATGGTATTGCACGCACCCGAAAACATTGGACTAACCAGAATTAAATAACAATCCTATTCTATGAAATTTAAAAAAACACGATAAAATATCGTGTTTTTTTTTATAATGAAAATATAAAACGAACATTCATTATTAAAAATTTATCTTTCAATCAATTAATACTACCTTTGCAACTCAATTATTAAAAATGAGATTACACAGAAATTTAGTTTATACTACCATTGACTCTCTCAATGCAATATTTAACGAGGGAGAATATGCCGATAAAATGGTCGCTAGAGCCTTAAAAAAAGACAAACGTTGGGGAAGCTCTGACAGAAAGTTTGTTGCCGAAACAATCTACGAAATTGTTCGATGGAAAAGATTGTATGCCGAAATTGCCGAAGTAAAAGAACCATTTGATAGAGACAATCTTTGGAGAATATTTTCGGTATGGGCAGTACTTAGAGGTTACCCAATACCGGATTGGAGACAATTAGAAGGAACGCCAGAGAGAAAAATAAAAGGCCGTTTTGATGAATTATCTAAAACAAGAACCCTAAAAGAGTCTATACCAGATTGGATGGACGAAATTGGAGTTCAAGAATTAGGAGAAGAAGTTTGGTCCAAAGAAATTGCCGCTCAAAACCAACCTGCAAAAGTAATTTTAAGAGTCAACACACTTAAAACTACCAAAGAAAAATTGAGAGCCATTTTGATGGATTTAGACATTCCTACGGATACTTTAGCAGACCAACCCGATGCGCTTGTATTGCAAGAAAGAGCCAATGTTTTTATGACAGATGCCTTTAAACAAGGATATTTTGAGGTACAAGATGCAAATTCACAACTCGTGGCTGCTTTTTTGGATGTCAAACCAGGCATGCGTGTTGTTGATACTTGTGCTGGTGCTGGTGGAAAAACATTACACATTGCTGCTTTGATGGAAAACAAAGGACAATTAATTGCAATGGATTTATACGAAAGTAAATTAAAGCAACTAAAAATAAGAGCAAAACGAGATGGCGCTTTTAATATCCAATACCGCATTATTGATACTACAAAAGTAATCAAGAAACTACACCAGAGAGCAGACCGTGTTCTAATTGATGCTCCTTGTAGTGGTTTAGGTGTTTTAAAAAGAAATCCGGATGCCAAATGGAAATTGAGACCCGAGTTTATAGATAACATCCGTAAAGTGCAAGCCGAAGTTCTCGAAAGCTATTCTAAAATTGTAAAACCAGGAGGCAAATTAGTGTATGCAACCTGCTCTGTCTTACCTTCAGAAAATCAAGAACAGGTAGCTCGATTTTTGAAAACCGAAATTGGAAAACAATTTAATTTTATTAAAGATCAAAAAATTCTGGCTTCAGAATCTGGTTTTGATGGGTTTTATATGGCTCTTTTAGAACGAAAAGATGAAGAAGCAAAACCTAAAGAACAAAAAGAAATAAAAGCATAAGTATTGTTTAGAACCCAATTTTCTTACTTACACAAAAAAAGTCCTCGAAATATCGAGGACTTTTTTTGTATATGTAGTTTTCGTGAAAAACTGGTTTATTATAAATTTTAAAACCCAGTGGTGCTATTAGTCATTCATAGAGATTAAAAACTCTTCATTATTTTTTGTTTTTCTAAACCTATCATTGATAAAACTCATGGCTTCAACAGGATTCATATCCGAAAGGTATTTTCTCATAATCCACATTCTTTGCAAGGTATTTTCGTCAAGCAATAAATCATCTCTACGAGTGCTGGAAGAAGTCAAATCAATAGCTGGAAAAATACGTTTATTAGCAATTTTTCTATCCAACTGTAGTTCCATGTTACCGGTTCCTTTAAATTCTTCAAAAATAACCTCGTCCATTTTAGATCCAGTTTCGGTCAATGCAGTAGCTATGATACTTAGAGACCCTCCGTTTTCTACATTACGAGCTGCTCCAAAAAAACGTTTTGGTTTCTGTAATGCATTGGCATCTACTCCTCCACTAAGCACTTTACCAGATGCTGGTTGCACTGTATTGTATGCTCTTGCTAAACGGGTGATCGAGTCTAATAAAATCACTACATCGTGCCCACATTCTACCAAGCGTTTTGCTTTTTCTAAAACAATATTAGCAATTTTAACGTGTTCTTGTGGCTCTCTATCAAATGTAGAAGCAATTACCTCTCCACGTACACTACGCTGCATATCGGTTACCTCTTCAGGACGCTCATCAATCAATAAAACTAGTAAATAAACCTCTGGATGATTTGCTGCAATTGCATTTGCAATCTCCTTGAGTAGCATGGTTTTACCGGTTTTAGGTTGGGCTACAATCATGCCTCGCTGCCCTTTTCCTAGGGGCGAAAACAAATCTATAATTCGGGTTGAAATAGTACTTTGTCTATCGGCAAGATTGAATTTTTCGGAAGGAAATACTGGGGTCAAATGTTCAAAAGAAACCCTATCTCGTACTACTTGTGGGTCATGACCGTTAATTTTTAATACCCGCACCAATGGAAAAAATTTCTCTCCTTCTTTTGGGGGTCTGACCACGCCCTTTACTGTATCTCCCGTTTTTAATCCAAACAAACGAATTTGAGAGGTAGATAAATAAATATCATCTGGTGAGGCTAAATAATTATAATCTGAGGAGCGCAAAAAACCATAACCATCGGCCATCATTTCCAGAACACCTTCACTTTCTATAATGCCATCAAACTCAAAATCTGCATCTCTAAAATTATTTTTTTTATTCTTAAAATTAGGATTTTGGTTTGGGTTTTGGTTTGGATTTTGTTTATTTGTTTGGTTGGGATTCGCTTTTTTGACTGCTGGCGCATTAGTAGTCTTAGCCTTGGGCGTAGCAATAGCATCATTTACTAGAGTTTTGCTTACCGGAATTTCATTTGCCAGAATTTCGGTCTCTTTTGTTGTATCTGTAGCAAGTTCTTTGCTCTTTTTTAAAGCAATTTTATTCTGATAGGCAGTTTTACTAAATTTAACCGTTTTGGTTGGCTTGTTTTCTGGAACTGTATTATCCTTTTCGGGCGCAAGTGTCGTATTTGTATCTAACTCCTCCATTGTATCCAAAACAGCAGACTCTTTGAGGATACTTTCTGCTGGATCTTGAGTGTTATTTTGTATGTTGTTTTTAGCCCTATTGGGTTGTATTCTAGGTTTTTGCACTATTGGTTTTTCGGAGGGAGCAACAACTGTTTTTTGGGGTTTAGCCTCTACAACTGCATCTTTTACAGAATTATCAGAGGTTGGGTCCGCAGAGTTTTTTTGATATTCTAGGATGTGCCCTATTAAAATTTCTTTTTTAACTCCATTAAATTTTATGGATTTTGTAGCTTTAGCTATTTGTTGGAGCTCCGTAAGCTTCATTTCTTTTAATGCCGAAATATCAAACATGAATGTTATTTGAATTTAATTAATTTGGAATAGTGTAAAGTATAGGTAAAACTATTTTATCTTGAATTGTCCGCAGTATGAAGTGCTTACGGAATTGTCCTGCAATAATACGAATAAAATCTAACGATACAATAGTATTTTTCAAAAAGAAAATATATTTTTGTAAAACAAATTTTAAAAAATGATACAAAGAATTCAAACCATATATTTATTACTTACCTTTGTTGTAATAGCTGTTTTGCCATTTGTGTTTCCGTTATGGAAATTAAATAACGACCAAGATTATTATTTTATGCAGAATCAGGTATATGTAGTACTTTTGGGTTTACTTACTGCAATAACTGTAATGAGTATTCTTTCCTATAAAAAAAGACAAAATCAATTTGTGATGAACCGATTGAGTATGATATTAAATTTAATTTTATTAGGATTATTTGTTTTTCATTCACTAAATTTATCTGGAGAAGCCCTAGTGGTTTCTGAGAAAGGTATTGGGATGTTTCTTCCTATTGTTGCTATCGTGTTATTAGTTTTAGCTAATAAGGCCATCAAAAAGGACGAAGATCTTGTGAAATCTGTGGATCGATTGAGATAAACCTATAAACTTAGTTTATTAGTGCGAAGAAAGCCCGAATGATACCATTCGGGTTTTTTTGTGATAAAAGGTCAATAAATTGTAATTAATCCCCGTATTCATGGGCATAGTAACATTTTTTTTATAAATTTGGATAGACTTAATCACAAAATGAAAGATAAAATTAGAATACATCTAGCTGATGACCACCAGGTGTTAATTGATGGAATGAAAACCTTACTTGGTACGGTTGCAAATTTTGAGGTGGTTGGTTTTTCTTTGAATGGAAGTACTCTTTTTGAGGATGTTACAAATAACAAGACCGATATTTTGGTTCTAGATATTAGCATGCCAGAAAAAGATGGTATTGCAGTAATCAAAGAATTTAAAACCAAAGGATTTCCTTGCAGAGTGATTATTCTTTCTAGTTATGATGAGCTAAAAATTATACAAGAGGTCATGAAATTAGGCGCTAGTGGTTACCTCACCAAACAATGTGCTGGAGAACACATTGTAGAGGCTATACAATTTGTTAGTGAAGGCGAAGAATATTTTTGTAAATCCGTGAGAGAAAAAATTTTTAATACTGCCACACAAAACAACCTTAAATTAAATAAATACAAACCCAATGTTGCAGCTTTATTAACCGAGCGAGAAATTGAAGTGATTACCTTAATTGCCTTAGAGTATAGCGGTAAAGAAATTAGCGAACATTTATTTATTAGCAATAATACCGTAGAGACACACCGCAAGAATATCATGAAAAAGCTAAACGCTAAAAACACTATTAGCCTAGTTAAATATGCCCTTAAAAATAAATTAATAAAATCGTAAAGAGCTAGTAATCTATTTTTTTTATGGGATACAAACACGCCCCTTTATTTCTGTTTTTACTTTTTTTGTATACCAATATAGCTGTTTCACAGGCCTTAATAAGTCCTAAAGAAGAAGTCATTAAACTATCTAATGAAGCTACAGAGTTAATGAAAAATGAAAAATACGAAAAATCATTAATTTTATCCAGAAAAGCACTAACCAAAGCCATAAAAATCCACGAGGATGTACTCATTGCTAGGTGTTACAACATTATAGCTGCAAATTTTGATGGCATTGCAGAATTTGAAAAAGCCTATTTTTACTACAGAAAAGGATTGATATATGCCAATAGAACCCAAGATGACGAATTAAAAAATTGGCTCTACAATAATTTGGGCAACATTTATTGTTTTGATAAAAAAGAATACCAAAAAGGAATTTATTATTACAAAAAATCTCTGGATTACAGCACCAAAATAAACGACTTTCCACAGCTAGTTTTTACTAATTTAAATATTGCCTGGGCTTATTTTGACATAGGAGAATACCAAGCCGGACAGCCTTATTTAGATTACATCAACAAGCACCATCAAAAACATGGCGACGAAAGCACCATTGTGGCTTTAAATTTGCTAAACGGAATGTATTGTGGCTACAAAAAAGACACCAAAAAGGCTGTTGCTTATTTTGAAAAAGCGATACAATTAGGGGAAGAAGGAAGTGAAAAATCCGATTTATCGTTTTCTTACCAAGAATATTCTCGTTTTTTGGTACAAATTGGTGCTTACAAAAAAGCCTACGAAAACCTAGCCAAATACAACGCTCTAACAACCATTATTAATAATGAAGAAAAAGTACAAAAAGCAAACATAGCGGGTATTAATCTAGAAATTGATGAGTACAAGAGAGAAATTGATACTATTGAACTCAAATACAAAACCAAAGAGGAGGTTTTGCTAGAAAAACAATCTAAAAACAAACAAATTAGCGTTATTATTATTTCTATACTGTTATTAATTATCATTTTGTTTTATTTTTTCTTCCAAAACATAAAGCTAAAGCAGAAAAACAAATTGAAAGATGTACAAACAAAAATCCAGCAAAATATTTACAACGCCTCTGTGAATGGGCAAGAATTAGAAAGAAAAAAAATAGCTTCGTTTTTGCACGACGATATTAGTGCTCTGTTATCTTCGGCGGGCTTGCATCTGAGTGTGTTTAGTGCCAAAAACCCAATCCAAACCGAAGAAATAACAAAAACAAAATCCATATTAAAAGAGGCTCATGATAGGGTCCGAGATGTATCCCACCAACTTATCCCCTCACTACTGACTCGTTTTGGGTTGTTTTTTTCTTTAAAGGATCTGTGTGAGAAAAACTCTAACTCTAGTATTCGTTTTGAATATATTAGCACCATTGAGGACAAAACACGCTATAATGAAGAATTTGAAATGAAAATGTATTTTATAATTACCGAATTATTTAATAACATCCTGAAACACAGCAAAGCAAGTCTAGCAAAAATAACTATTACAGAGAGTCAAGACAAATTACTTATTATAATTGAAGACAACGGGATGGGCTTTGCTACGGACAAATACCGCTCTAAGGAAGGTTTTGGCCTAACGCAAATACGAGCACGAATAAGCAATATTGATGGCGTATTCAAAATAATTTCAGGCGAAAAAACAGGAACACAAATTATAATAAAAACCCCTATTTTATACAAATAATAGCTTGTTATACTCGTTTTTCAATTTCAATTATTTCTAAATCTCGGATCGCTTGGCCATCAATCACAAAACGCATCATGGTGCGCAACGGATGAAAACCGCTCTTCCCACAAGCTCCAGGATTAAGGTGCAAAAGGTTGTTTTTTTTGTCAAACTGCACTTTTAGGATATGTGAATGACCACAAATAAATAATTTTGGAGGATTCTTTGCCATTTCCTCTTTAATACTTGGGTTGTATTTACCCGGATATCCTCCGATATGGGTGATCCAAACCGAAACTTCTTCGCAGTCAAAACGATGGTGCAAAGGAAATTCTAAACGTGCTTTATTATCGTCAATGTTGCCATATACAGCGCGTAGGGGCTTTATTTTTTGCAAGGCATCTGTAACCAACAAGTCTCCAATATCTCCTGCATGCCACACCTCGTCTGCTTGTGCTGCATATTTTAGTATGGTAGCGTCTATGTGGCTATGGGTATCGGAGAGCAATAGTATTTTTTTCATTTTGAAGTACTTATTTTACTATTTTTAGTAGCTACAAAGGTACTTGATTTGCGTAGTAAATAAAAATCTATAGGAGTGACTATATCTTATAGATTTAACCTTTTCTCAACCTAAAAACTTTGTACCTTTGTTTCTTTTGAACTTTGTGCACCATTATTTTGAGATATTTTATAAAATTAGCTTACAACGGAACGTTATACCATGGGTGGCAATGCCAGCCAAATGCCTCTTCGGTACAAGAAACTTTAAATAAAGCCTTGTCTGTGCTACTAAACTGCTCTATGAGCATTATGGGAGCTGGACGCACCGATACGGGTGTGCACGCCAAAGTGATGTATGCGCATTTTGATTTTGAATCTCCAATAGATACTGCTAAGTTGGTACATAAACTCAACTCGTATTTGCCCAAAGATATTGTGGTTTATGCTATTATTTTGGTTGCAGAGCATGCTCATGCCCGATTTGATGCTACTAAAAGAACCTATGAATACCGTATCCATTCTTTTAAAGATGCCTTTTTGCAGGAACAGAGTTGGTATTTTTTTCAGAAGTTAGATGTTGATTTGATGAATAAGGCTGCCAAAATACTATTGAAACATACTAATTTTCAGTGTTTCTCTAAGGTCAATACGGATGTAAACACTTTTGATTGTACGATTTATGAAGCGTATTGGGAGCAAGATAAAAACAATTTGGTATTTACCATTAGTGCCAACCGATTTTTACGAAATATGGTTCGGGCTATTGTGGGAACACTGGTAAATGTTGGGTTGCATAAAATAACTTTAGAAACTTTTAATACCATTATTGAAAGCAAAAATAGGGATCTGGCGGGGTTTTCGGTACCGGCACATGGTTTGTATTTGACCGAAATTGATTATGATTATATAACTAAATAGCCCTGATTGAAGTGGAAATCATTTTTATTTTTTTTCTTTAAAAAAATAAAAATATTGCAGCGAAAAGCAGGAAATAGCTCCAAAAAAATGGCCTAATTTTAGGTAATAAAAATGAAAGCAAAAGCATTTGATACCCGTTTATTTAAAAGAATACTACAGTACACAAAACCCTATCAGTGGCGTTTTAATGGGGTTATTGTGTTTGCAATTTCGTTATCCTTGTTTGCTGCGTTGCGTCCGTATTTGCTCAAACAAACGGTGGATGACTATATACAGACGCAAGATGCGCAGGGGTTGTTGTTCTATATATCTTTGATGGGAATGGTGCTGTTGAGTGAGGTTTTTTCGCAATTTTATTTTGTGTACTGGTCTAATTGGCTTGGTCAGGATATTGTAAAAGACATACGCATTAGGTTATTTAAGCATATTTTGAGTTTTAGAATGAAATATTTTGACTTGGTGCCGGTGGGGCAACTTGTGACGCGTTCTGTATCGGATATTGAGTCTATTGCGCGTATTTTTAGTCAAGGTTTGTTTATGATTATCAGTGATTTGATGAAAATGATGGTGGTGCTTATTTTTATGTTTTACATGAACTGGAAATTGACCTGGATTGTTATTGTGGCGATGCCTATTTTGGTTTTTATCACGCGTATTTTTCAGCGCAAAATGCAAGTTGCATTTGAGGAGGTGCGCAATCAAATTGCTAACATGAACTCTTTTGTGCAAGAGCGGGTTACTGGAATGAAAATTGTCCAGTTGTTTAACAGAGAGACTATTGAGGCGGATAAATTTATGCAAATTAATGAAAAACACAAAAAGGCTTGGGTCAAAACTATATTGTATAACTCTATCTTTTTTCCTATTGCAGATATTATTTCTTCTTTGACTCTTGGTTTTATTGTTTTGTATGGAGGGCTCAAAATTTTAAATGGAGATAATTTTACCACTTTTGGGGATTTGTTTTCTTATACCATGTTTATTGGGATGTTGTTTAATCCGTTGCGTCAAATTGCGGATAAATTTAATGAAATGCAATTGGGAATGATTGCTGCCAATAGGGTTTTTGGTATTATTGATACCCAGGATCAAATACAAGATACTGGTACTATTGAGGCGCCTCTATTTAAGGGCAAAATTAATTTTGAAAAGGTTCGGTTTAGCTACATACCCGACGAGGAGGTGATTAAAGGAATTAATTTGGAGGTCAAACCGGGACAAACGGTGGCTATTGTTGGCTCTACTGGTGCCGGAAAATCTACTATTATTAATTTATTGAACCGGTTTTATGAAATCAATAGTGGTACCATTTTTATTGATAATCATAATATTGAAGCGTATACACTTGGTTCTCTGCGCAAACAAATTGCGGTAGTTTTGCAGGATGTTTTTTTGTTTGCAGATACTATTTATAATAACATTACTCTAGAGGACCCTAGCATTACGCCTGATGTTGTGGTGGCTGCGGCCAAAGAAATTGGGGTTCATGAATTTATTATGAGCCTTCCAGATAACTACAACTTTGATGTTAAAGAACGTGGCGTAATGCTGTCTTCGGGCCAACGCCAATTGATTGCTTTTTTGCGAGCTTATGTGAGCAACCCGAGTATTTTAATTCTGGACGAAGCCACATCCTCCATAGACTCTTACTCCGAGGAGTTAATGCAACGCGCTACCGAAACGGTAACCAAAGGCAGAACTTCTATTGTAATTGCACACCGATTAGCAACCATTGTAAACGCAGATAAAATTGTGGTAATGGACAAAGGCATCATTGTAGAGCAAGGCACTCATACTGAATTAATAAAACTAGAGAATGGTTTTTATAAAAATTTATACCACTCGCAATTTTCGGTATCGCAGTAAGAAGAGAGTATTTATTCTAAAAAAATAACCAAAAAGAACCACTCACTCAAAAGGCGCGTATAATAGGTTTTTAATTCAAAGTAACTGGTAAAAAAAAAGGATCTGGTTTTAACGCAAAACCAAGCGGAAGCCTAGATTATTTTAGACCACTACCCTAGCATGCTTTAAAAAACAAATTATTTATTAAAGTTTGTATTTATTAAAACTATAATGTTTCCAAAAACAGAATAAATCCTTAAATTCGCCAAATCAATTAATTTAGAAAACTTATAAAAATGAAATACGATATCATTGTTTTAGGAAGTGGTCCAGGTGGATACGTTACTGCCATCAGAGCATCACAATTAGGGTTTAAAGTAGCCGTAATTGAAAAAGAAAACCTAGGTGGGGTATGTTTAAACTGGGGATGTATTCCTACTAAAGCATTACTTAAATCTGCGCAAGTTTTTGATTATTTAAAACATGCTTCGGATTATGGTTTGACTATTTCTTCCTTTGATAAAGATTTTCCTGCTGTAGTACAACGCAGCCGTAATGTTGCGGATGGAATGAGCAAAGGAGTACAATTTTTGATGAAAAAAAATAAAATTGACGTTATCGAAGGTTTTGGTAAACTAAAACCAGGTAAAAAAATAGATGTTACAGACAAAGATAATAAAGTAACCGAGTATAACGCGGATCATATTATTGTTGCCACTGGAGCCCGCTCTCGCGAATTACCTAACTTACCGCAAGACGGCGTTAAAGTAATTGGATACAGACAAGCAATGACACTACCAAAACAACCAAAATCCATGATTATTGTAGGTTCTGGAGCTATTGGTGTTGAATTTGCACATTTTTATAACGCAATGGGCACCGAGGTAACCATTGTAGAATTTATGCCTAATATAGTTCCCGTTGAAGATATTGATATTTCTAAACAAATGGAACGTTCTTTAAAAAAGGCTGGTATTAAAATCATGACCGATGCCTCTGTAGAAAGAATAGACACTTCTGGAGATGGGGTTACTGCTTTTGTAAAAACTGCTAAAGGAGAAGTAGAATTACAGGCCGAAATTTTGTTATCTGCTGTAGGAATCAAAACCAACATTGAAAATATTGGCCTAGAGGAAGTAGGAATTGCTACCGATAGAGATAAAATACTTGTAAATGACTACAATGCAACCAACATTCCTGGATACTACGCCATTGGTGATGTAACCCCAGGACAAGCACTAGCACATGTAGCTTCTGCCGAAGGGATTAATTGTGTAGAAAAAATTGCAGGATTGCACGTAGAACCTATTGATTACGGAAATGTTCCGGGTTGTACGTATGCTACTCCCGAAATTGCTTCGGTAGGTTTGACTGAAAAACAAGCCATCGAAAAAGGATACGAATTAAAAATTGGTAAATTTCCATTTTCGGCCTCCGGAAAAGCAAAAGCAGCAGGAACTCCCGATGGTTTTGTAAAAGTAATCTTTGATGCAAAATATGGTGAATGGTTAGGCTGCCACATGATTGGTGCAGGAGTTACTGATATGATTGCTGAGGCAGTAGTGGCTCGTAAATTAGAAACTACTGGACACGAAATACTAAAATCCATACACCCACACCCTACCATGAGTGAAGCCGTTATGGAAGCCGTTGCAGCTGCTTATGATGAAGTAATACACTTGTAAACTTTAACTTTAATAAAAAAAGAGGTTGTTCTATATTCAGAACAACCTCTTTTTTTATTAATCCACAGCTACTTTGTAAGTAGGATCTTCTATAATATTGATATCAATTACACTATCGGCATTTTGTAACAATCTTCTGCAATCACTACTCAAATGTCTCAGATGTACTTTTTTGCCCAATTTGGCATACCTTTCTGTAATTTTATTTACGGCATCAATAGCGCTCATATCTGCAATTTTACTTTCTCTAAAATCAATAATAACTTCGTTTGGATCTTCAAAAACATCAAATTTTTCGGCAAATGCTGTAGTAGATGCAAAAAACAATGGCCCGTATATTTCATAATGTTTTACTCCATTGGCATCCAAATATTTCTTTGCACGAATTCTTTTGGCACTCTCCCATGCAAACACCAAAGCCGAAATAATAACGCCTATTAACACCGCCAGGGCTAGGTTGTGTAACAAAACCGTTATTACTGCTACCAAAACACCCACAAAAATATCTTGCCTTGGCATTTTATTAATAATCCGAATACTAATCCATTCAAAGGTGCCTATTGCAACCATTACCATAACCCCTACTAAGGCTGCCATAGGTACTTGTTCAATTATAGGAGCTCCAAATAAAATGATAACCAAAATGGTCAAAGCAGCAATTATTCCAGACAATCTAACCCTGGATCCAGCTGATAAGTTTACTAAAGTTTGGGCAATCATGGGGCAACCTCCCATTCCGAAGAAAAAGCCATTTAAAATATTGGCGCTTCCTTGAGCAATGCATTCTTTATTCCCGTTTCCTTTGGTTCCAGTCATTTCATCTACTAAATTTAAGGTTAACAAACCTTCGGTTAATCCTACCGAAGCCATAATTAAGGCATACGGAAATATTAATTTTAAGGTAGCTAAACTCAGCGTTATATTTGGGATATGAAATGGAGGAAACCCACCACTTACTGAAGCAATATCGGCTACAGTTTTTGTTTCAATCCCTAAGCCCAGAACCAAACCAAAAACAACAATAATGGCCACCAATGAAGCAGGAACAGCCTTGGTTATTTTTGGAAAAAAAAGCACAATCCCAATGGTCAACATTACTAGTGCTAGCATTATATACAACGGACTGCCCGAAAGCCAAACAAGTTTTCCATTTACCATGGTTTTGAACTGTTCTAATTGAGACATAAAAATAATAATTGCCAAACCGTTTACAAAACCAAACATTACGGGCTGCGGAACCAACCGAATAAATTTACCTAGTTTAAACACCCCGACCAAAATTTGCAAAACTCCTGCTAATGCAACTGCTGCAAAAACGTATTCTAGACCACTAGACTGCATTAACGCAATCAATACTATCACAGTAGCTCCTGCCCCACCAGAAACCATTCCGGGTCTGCCACCAAAAACTGCTGTTACTAATCCCATGATAAAAGCAGCATACAACCCTACCAAAGGCGGAAAACCTGCCAAAATAGCAAAAGACAACGATTCTGGGATCATAGTCATCGCTACAGTTAGGCCAGCTAAAACTTCTGTTTTATAATTCACTTTTTGGGTGAAATCAAATAATCTCAAGTACTGTTTCATTCTTTTATAAAATAATTTTAAATACTCTTTTTTTTAAATAAAAAAATGCATTCCCAAAATGGAGAAAACCAATAAAAATAGAGGAAATAAATGGTTTGTTGCCTTAGGTTAAGACTTGTTTTTTGAATTAAAGAAATAAATCTCTTTTAAATTTTAGTTTGCAAATGTAAATATTTTTGGAGCAGATACCAATAGATTCTATAAAGTATTAAAGAAATCTTACTAAGCAATAGTAGGCTAAGCCACGATATCACTGTAAAATCTATTTATAATTTAAATCGGTGGGGTTTGGTTATTTAATTGTTTAAAATGGATCGCTTTTGCAATGCACTACTTTAGTTTTCGGTCCGAAACGGCAAAATAGTATTGGTTATAACAACTATGTTTTTAGAACCCGTAGAAACCTTCAAATAAAACTCCAAATTTGGATCTATCTGACTAAAATTGACTAAATTTGAGAGAGCAATTTCTGTATTTAAAACACCAATATCATTAAGAAAAAGCCGTAAAAAAAGCACCAAAAACAACCACAAGTATGGCATTTATAGACTATTATAAGACTCTTGAAATAGATAAAAAGGCAACAGAGGCCGAAATAAAAAAAGCCTACAGAAAAATGGCTCGCAAATACCATCCGGACCTTAACCCTAATGACAAAGAAGCTGAGGCAAAATTCAAGCAAGCTAACGAAGCGCATGAAGTGCTCAGTAACCCAGAAAAAAGAAAAAAATACGACCAATACGGTCAAAACTGGGAGCAACCACAACAGCAAGGTTCCAGACAACAGCAGCAAAACCACCGCCAACAAAACCAAAATAATGGTTCTGACGCACAGGATTATTCCGAATTTTTTGAATCCATGTTTGGCAATACTTCCTTTGGTGGTAGTGCTCGAAACAACCGTGGCACAGCATTTAAAGGACAAGATTTTAATGCCGAGCTCCATCTAGAACTACAGGATGTTTATACCACCCACCAAAGAACACTAACCATTAATGACCAAAAGATACGCCTTACTATTCCTGCGGGTGTAGAAAATGGCCAAGTAATAAAAATAACCGGATATGGTGGTCTTGGCACTGGAGGTGGTCCCAAAGGAGATCTCTACCTTAGCTTTTTGGTTCAAAACCATACCCTTTTTAAGAGAGACAAAAACAACTTATACACCACTGTAAATTTAGACTTATATACGGCCATACTTGGCGGAGAAATTACAGTACCTACTTTTGATGGAAAAGTAAAACTAACCGTAAAACCCGGAACCCAAAACGACACCAAAGTAAAATTAAAAGGCAAAGGATTTCCGGTCTACAAAAAAGAAAAGGAGTTTGGGGATTTCTATATTACTTACCACATACCACTCCCTACTAATCTTACCGAAAAAGAAACCCAGTTATTTATAGAACTAGCTAAACTTAGAACAACATGAGTACCGAAAATTTAATTACCCTAAATACATTATGCCAACACTACAACCTAGAAATAACTTTCTTCACCGATTTAAAGGACCTTGGCTTGATTGCTATTCAAAACATAGAACAAACCCTGTATGTACATCAAGATGCTATCTATAAAGTAGAAAAAATAGTACGCATACACCAAGATCTAGAAGTCAATGTAGCAGGCATTGACGTTATTTTAAATCTTTTGAATAAAATAGAACTCTTGCAGAAAGAATTGACAGAAACTCAAAACAGCTTGCGTTTGTATCAATAAAGTAGCAATGCCCAAAGACACTGTCTAGATGGTATTGGTATTTAAAATATACGGATTAACAAGCTAAATTATACAAAATAGAAGAAAGAATCCCATACAAAATAAAAAACTTTTGTATTTTAACCGCCAAAAATACTACCTTACATCGCCACAATATTCAAAATAACATTGTGGTCAATAATGTAAAAAAATTAAACCCTCTTGTATGACAATTATAATTTCGCTTTGTCTTTTACTTTTAGTTGCTTATTTATTTGATCTTACAGCATCCAGAACCAAAATACCTTCTGTAATCCTCCTGCTTTTATTGGGATGGGTAGTTAGAGAAATCACTTTGCTATTTGATATAGAAATACCAGACCTAACCGCTACACTGCCCATCTTAGGAACAATAGGTTTGATACTTATTGTACTGGAAGGTTCCTTAGAACTAGAACTCAACAAATCTAAAATAGGCTTAATCAAAAAATCTTCTTTGGGAGCATTTTTACCCTTAATGGTATTGGCATTTTCGTTGGCTTATTTATTACATTATTACGGTAATTATTCTTTCAAAGATAGCTTAGCCAATGCCATCCCATTCTGTGTTATTAGTAGTGCAATTGCTATTCCAAGTGTACGAAACTTAAGTTCCAATCAAAAAGAATTTATTATCTACGAAAGTAGTCTATCGGATATCTTTGGGGTGATTTTTTTCAATTTTATTGCTTTCAACACTAGTTTTGGACTAGAAACCTTTGGGTATTTTTGTCTAGAAATACTACTAATTATTGCCATTTCATTTGTAGCAACCATACTACTTTCCTTTTTACTCAATAAAATTGACCACCACATTAAATTTGTGCCTATTGTATTGCTAATAATTTTGATTTATGAAGTTTCTAAAATATACCACCTACCTGCTTTAATATTTATTTTAGTTTTTGGACTCTCCATTGGCAACCTTGATGAATTAAATCATTATAAGTGGGCACAACGATTTAGACTAGACTTATTGAACAAAGAAGTTGCAAAATTCAAAGAATTGATCATTGAAGCTACTTTTTTAGTAAGAGCATTATTCTTCTTGTTATTTGGATATTTAATCAAAACCTCCGAAATAATAAATACCGAAACTCTAGTATGGGCTGTCGGAATTGTACTAATTTTATTCTTACTACGTCTGATCCAACTAAAAATATCTAAAATCCCGTTGTTTCCTTTACTGTTCGTAGCTCCAAGAGGGCTAATAACCATTCTTCTTTTTTTATCCATAGCACCCGAAAACACCATTGCTATAGTAAATAAATCGCTGATTATTCAGGTAATTCTTTTGACTGCATTTATTATGATGTTAGGTTTGATGGTGACTGCAAAACAACAAGAAACCATACTAGAAGAAAAAAGAAAAGCCAAAGAAAAGGTCCTAAAAGAAACACCACTGACTTAGTGTATCTAAAATTGCACCAAAGCCAAGCTGTTTTTAAGACTCACTCTGCTTATCAACAAGTCCTTTTTCTGTTAGATTTAAATATTTTAATTTCATAGAATCATTCTGCAAGACTAATAGCTTCTGTTATTGAAAAATTAGAGATTCCAGATATTATTTCTCATTATAAAGGAGGAAGCACTTGGGCTTACCATCCTAAAATGCTAATCAAGATAGTATTTTATGGCTATTTGAACCACACTTATTCTTGTCGAAAGATAGCCAAATCGGTAAAGGAAAACATTTACTTTATGTGGCTTTCAGGCGAGCTCCCAAAGACAAACCCAGTACCCAAATAGCATGAAAACACTTCTTGAACATTGCCATCAAACCCTAACCATAGAACGAAACCAATTTCTAAAAACCCCCGGAAGTATCGATACCAACCTGTATTACATCCAAAGCGGTAGCCTAAAAGTTTTTAGTACCCACGATACCGAAGAACAAATAATTCGATTAGGATATAAAGAAAATTTCATTGTTTGCCTGGACTCTTTTTTGACCCAAAATCCTTCCCAACTGGGTATACAAGCAATTAAAAAAACAACCCTAAAAGTATTTCCTAAAACCCAAATTGAGGATTTTCTAAAAACCCAAGCCAACCGCATTTTATGGATTAGCATTTTAGAAAACCTAGCCCTACAACAAATGGAGCGCGAAATAGACCTTCTCACAAATTCACCCCATCAAAGATACCTAAGAGTGCTCCACAGAAGCCCGCAGCTATTTCAAGAAATCCCAAACAAACACATTGCTAATTATTTAAGGATGACACCCGAAACCCTATCCAGATTAAAAAAATCTTGATTACAATCAAGATGAGCCTAAATTATTTTATGGAGCTTTGTACCAAAAAAAGCCATGATGGAATCCCAAAAACTAATTCAATTGTTAGTCGAGCAAACCAACCAAATTTGCCACCAAGCAGAAAACCTAAAACACCAAGACCTGCATCTACTAACCTGGAGAGAACACCAAAACTCTTGGAGTATTTTAGAATGCTTAGAACACCTAAACCGCTACGGCAATTTTTACTTACCCGAAATAGAACGCAGTATAAACCACTCCAAAGCCTCCAAAGAATCTATTTTTAAAAGTGGTTTGTTTGGTAATTATTTTGCAAACAGCATGTTACCCAAAAAAAATTTTCGTAAAATAAAGACCTTTAAAGACAAAAATCCCTTAAATGCAAAACTGGACAAAACCGTTATAGAACAATTTATTGCCCAACAAAAACAACTTTTAGAACTGCTAAACCAATCCAAAAACGTGAGTTTAAACCAAACCAAGGTAAAAATCTCTATTTCTAGCTTAATAAAACTCCAATTAGGAGACTGTTTTCGTTTTTACATCAACCACATGATCCGACATCTAAGCCAAATACAAAACACACACAATACCTACAAACAAATGGTTTTAAACCCGCCCCAGACACCCTGATTTTTTAACTAAACCTAGTCTGGATAGCTCTACAACAAAGTGTATTGGGGATTTGCTAGAATGTCTTGGTTTTTTTTTGTTATTTTTGCCCTATGATTAAAGTTATTATTATAGGATCCGGAAATGTTGCACAACATTTAATAAACGCTTTTCAAACCACACAAAACAGCGGCCACCCGATAGAACTGGTGCAGGTCTATGCCCGCAACAAAGAAACGCTATTGCATTTGGTAGCTCCTAACAAAATCACCACTAATTATTCGGATTTACAAGAGGCCCATTTGTATATTCTGGCTGTTTCGGACGATGCATTGCCAGAGGTTTCTAACGCATTGCCATTTAGCAATCGGTTGGTGGCGCATACTTCGGGTAGTGCGCCAATAACGGTTTTAAATGACCGCAACAAGAGAGCGGTTTTTTACCCATTACAAACCTTTACCAAAAACAAAGCCATTACTTTTAAAACCATACCAATTTGTTTAGAGACCGAGAATAGTGCGGATTTTGAAACAGTAAAACAAATAGCAAGCCTACTATCTGACCAAGCCATCGCAATAAACTCCCAACAACGCAAAGCACTGCATGTGGCGGCCGTTTTTGCAAATAATTTTACCAATCATTTGTACCAACTAGCTAATGCTATTTGCCAAGAGCACCAAGTTCCTTTTGGTATTTTAGAGCCTTTAATTCAAGAAACTGCTCAAAAAATCCAGCATATAACACCTCAACAAGCACAAACAGGACCCGCAAAACGCAAGGATGCAACCACCATTGAGGCGCATTTGGAATTTTTGACAGATCAAAACCAACAAAATATATATACACTACTAACACAATCAATACAAAAAAATGGCAAAAAGTTATAAAGAATTAATGAATGACATCACTACCTTTATCTTTGATATAGATGGCGTACTTACAGACAGTGCCGTATTTATAACCACCCAAGGAGAAATGCTACGCACCATGAATGTCCGAGACGGCTATGCCATGAAAGCAGCCATAGAAAACGGCTACAACGTATGTGTTATTTCTGGAGGTAGCAACGAAGGAGTTCGGGTACGTTTGCGCAATTTGGGCATTACAGACATTCATTTAGGC
The DNA here is from genome assembly GCF_001831475.1 of Flavobacterium crassostreae. Classification (NCBI taxonomy): domain Bacteria; kingdom Pseudomonadati; phylum Bacteroidota; class Flavobacteriia; order Flavobacteriales; family Flavobacteriaceae; genus Flavobacterium; species Flavobacterium crassostreae. The sequence goes on from NZ_CP017688.1 coordinate 2,431,814, forward strand.
ACTCCAGATAAGGTAGCAACCTTCAAAGAATATATAGAACTGTACCACATCAATCCAGAATCGGTTTTGTATATGGGAGATGATATTCCGGATTATCATGTAATGCAACTTGTTGGGCTACCAAGCTGTCCGCAAGATGCCGCAGCAGAGATAAAAAACATTGCCACCTACATCTCGCACAAAAACGGTGGCAAAGGCGCAGCTCGGGATGTGATCGAACAAGTGATGAAAGTGCAAGGAAAATGGATGACCCATTTTGATGGCCAACACGATTAAACTTTTAAATAAGGCAACAACAACCTCTTTATCTCCCCTTAAAGGATCCTTTAAAATGAATTTTTTACAACTCATCCGATACAAAAACCTTCTAATGCTTGCTTTTATGCAATTGCTTTTTAGGTATGGTTTTTTAAACTTACAAAACATTCCTTTGGCATTAACAACCTTACAATACCTACTATTGGTACTCTCAACGGTATTGCTTGCTGCAGCTGGATATGTGATTAACAATATTTTTGATCAAGATACAGACCTAACCAACAAACCACAGGAGGTTATTGTAGGCCAAAAAATTTCAGAAACCAATGCCTATACTATCTATATGGTTCTCAACAGTATTGGGGTTGCAATTGGTTTTTATCTCTCTAATGTTATAAACAAACCTAGCTTTGCGGTTTTGTTTATTTTAATTGCAGCTACACTGTACCTATATGCCTCTAGTTTAAAACAAATGGCTGTAATTGGCAACTTAGTGGTAGCTATATTGCTGTCTTTTAGCATTCTTATAATAGGAATTTTTGATCTATTTCCGGCTATTAACCCACAGAACCAAACTGCAATGGCTAGTTTTTTTGCCATTTTGATAGATTATGCCGTATTTGCATTTATGATTAATTTTATTAGAGAAATAGTCAAAGATCTTGAAGACCACAACGGAGATTACCAACAAGCAATGCGCACCTTACCGATTGTTTTAGGTATCCAGCGAACCCAAAAGATTGTCTTTGTTTTGAGTTGCATACCCATTATTTGCCTCTTGGTATATAGCTACAATTATCTTGTGAATAACCATCTTTTTGTTGCTACGGCCTATAGTTTTGTAGCACTAATAGGACCAATGGCTGTTTTTAGTATCAAAATACTAACGGCCAAAACCCAAAAAGACTTTAATGAATTAAGTACTTTATTAAAATGGATTTTATTTTTCGGAATTGTATCTATTGCTGTAATCACCTTTAATATCCAACACCATGCTTAGAAACAAACTTCAGAATTACAACCTAATCTTGGCTTCGGGATCTCCCAGAAGACAACAGTTTTTTAGAGATCTAGATCTGGACTTTGAAATACGCTTGAAAGAAATAGAAGAGGTTTATCCTCCAGAATTAAAAGGGGCCGAAATCACCGATTTTTTGGCAAAATTAAAATCCAATGCCTTTGAAGGAACCTTAAAAGAAAAGGATATTTTGATTACCAGCGATACCATAGTTTGGCACAACGGTAAGGCTTTGGGCAAACCAAAAGACAAAGAAGATGCTTTTGGTATTTTAAAATCATTAGCCAATGCCACACATGAAGTAATTACATCGGTTTGCTTTAAAACTGTAAACCAAACCACTGTATTGCATGAAACCACCAAGGTAACCTTTAGTTCCATCTCAGACGAAGCTATTTTGTATTATATAGAAAACTACCAACCCTATGACAAAGCCGGCGCTTACGGAATTCAAGAATGGATTGGTTGGGTAGCGGTTTCTAAAATTGAAGGTTCTTATGCCAACGTTATGGGGATGCCTCTAGATAAAGTATATGCCTATTTATTAAACCTAGCTTAAAATGGCTACCAATTTTATAACCCATTACAGCCATGAAGTTTTAGGGACTGGTTGTACCGTAATTAGTTACCTATTTTTGCGCATACTGGTAGCCATAGTAGCGTAACGTTAGTACTCAAGCCACGGAGAGTAAAATAGTATTTTATAATAATGACAATACCGTTATTGATCCAGACCATCCACAATAACAGAGTTAAAATACTGGTTAGTAACCAAAATAAATTATTACGCTAGAGCAAATGGGCTTACAAAATATAAAAATACTTTTTGGGCTCTTTTTTTTCTTATGCTATCAATGCGTTTTTTCTCAAGATAAAACCCTTCAAAAAAAGGTAACACCAAAAGACAGCACCGAAATTTACAAAGACATTCATCACTATTCCAAAAAAAACAAAATCACTACCGCTTTATACAAATTAGTTTTTAGACCTATAAAATCACACCGAAAAACACCCGAAACCAACCAACCCGAGAAACAAAACCTAGCCCAAGGCAAAATAATTCGAAAAATAACGGTAGTAACCCTAGATCCCTTTGGTTATTCGGACTCAGACAGCACCCAAACACACAACAATTGGTACGAAAACCTCGGAAATAGATTGCATCTAAAATCCAAGAAATTTGCCATAAAGAACTTGCTTCTCTTTAAAAAAAACACCCCTTATAACTCCTTAAAAATAGAAGAAACTGCACGTATCCTACGTTCTCAAAAATTTGTAAACCGAGTGACCATATCCGAAAAAATAACTGGTCCAACAGCAGATTCTGTAGATATAACCATCCGAGTGTTAGACTCATGGACCACCCAACCCCGATTTGCGATTTCGAGTTCTACATTGCGCCTGGGATTAAACGAGAGAAGTTTTTTGGGTACCGGACAGCAGTTTAATTACCGACTTACAAATCGTTTTGAAGACCAAAAAAAAGCACACCAATTTGCCTATACCATCCCTAATATTCGGAACAGTTTTGTGCATACAGCACTAAAATACCAAGTAGATTTAAATGGCTTTTATAATAAAGAAATTGCTATGGAACGGCCTTTTTATTCCCCATTTGCTAAATGGGCAGGAGGTTTTTATTTAGGACAACGGTTCAAAAAAGATTCTCTACAAACTGTTAATTCTGGCTCGTTACTACAAAATTTTAAATACAGCACGCAAAATTTTTGGACCGCCAAAGCGGTATCTATTTTTAATAAAAATACGCCAGATAACCTAACAAGTCGCCTTATTTTATCGGCACGTTATTTAAACATTAAGTATAACCAAAGCCCTATTGCAATAGCAGATCCACTACATTTTTATGGCTCAGAACAACAAATATTAGTCGGTATAGGGATCAATACTCGAAAATTTGTAAAAGAAAGATACCTATTTAAAAACGGAATTATTGAAGATGTTCCAATTGGCAGAATATACGGCATCACCACTGGATATCAATATAAAAACAACCAATGGAGACCTTATTTAGGCGCACAAATTTCGTTTGGCAATTACCATCCTTGGGGCTTTTTGAGCACTAATTTAGAAGCTGGTAGTTTTTTTAGTAATTCCAAAACAGAACAAACCGCATTTACTTTTCAGGCACACTACTTTACGAACCTTTTCACAATTGGAAAATGGCATTTGAGGCAGTTTATCAAACCTCAAATTACAATTGGTTTACACCGAAAAGACATCCTTGGCGATTTGCTTAATATAAATGAAGATAACGGTATTCTTGGTTTCTATAGTCCATTATATGGCAACAAAAAAGCCGTCATTACCTTACAAACCCAAACCTATGCTCCTAGAGAGATTATTGGTTTTAGACTAAACCCGTATTTTAATTACACCCTAGCTGCTTTGGGTGGTGCTACAACTAAAACAAAAGCCTATTCTAAATTAGGTATTGGCATTCTACTAACTAATGATTATTTGGTTTTTAGCTCTTTGCAACTATCGTTTTCGTATTATCCCAAAATTCCTTTAGAAGGAACTAATATATTTAAAACCAATACTTTTGAAAGTACGGATTTTGGACTACAAAGTTTTGAACTAGCAGAGCCAAAAACCGTTAGCTACAAATAGCATTTCTTTTTGTTAAAAAAAACAACTAATCGTTCGGATTTATAAAATAAAAAAAACAGAATATATTGCTTAAAAAAATTATTACTACATTTGATTTTATTGCCAATTAATTTTAAAAAAATGCCTCAAAATAACCTCAAATACTTACTAATTTTAGTACTTTTCTCGGGTATTCTAACCGCACAAAAGCCCCTAAAACCCAATGCGGTTAGTATTTACAACCAAATTCAGAAATTAAATTTTTTAGGCTCTGTACTATACATCGCCGCCCACCCCGATGACGAAAACACCCGTTTAATTTCTTATTTTGCAAACCAAACAAAAGCGCAAACAGCCTATTTATCCCTTACCAGAGGAGATGGTGGCCAAAACCTAATAGGCGCTCAATTAAGAGAATCCTTAGGTGTGATTAGAACCCAAGAACTCCTAGAAGCCCGAAAAATTGACGGAGGCGAACAGTATTTTTCGCGTGCCAATGATTTTGGCTATTCCAAAAACCCTACAGAAACTCTGGCTATTTGGAACCAACAACAAGTAACGGCAGATGTAGTTTGGGCCATCCGAAAATTTCAGCCCGATATAATCATTAACCGTTTTGACCACCGCACCCCCGGAACAACCCATGGACATCATACCTCCTCGGCTATTTTGAGCACCCAAGGTTTTGCTCTTGCCAAAGATCCTACTGCCTATCCAGAACAATTACAATTTGTAAGTCCATGGCAAACCAAAAGGCAATTTTTTAATACCTCTTGGTGGTTTTATGGAAGCCACGAAAAATTTGCAGCTGCAGACAAAACCAACATGACCGCTATCCAAACCGGGGTTTATTATGCCAATTTAGGCAAATCAAACCAAGAGATTGCTGCCTGTAGCAGAAGCAGCCACCAATCCCAAGGTTTTGGTACAACCGGAAGCCGTGGAGAAGATACAGAATACCTAGAACTTATAAACGGAACTCCAGCCAAAGACAAAAATTCTATTTTTGAAGGAATCAATACCCGTTGGGATCGCGTGAAGGGCGGCAAACCAATTGGTGCTTTACTTACCAAAATTATTGGCCGCTATGATTTTAACAACCCCGCTGCAAGCATTCCAGATTTATTAAAAATCTATAAAAAAATTCAAGATTTAGAAGATACCCATTGGAAAGCCATTAAAACAAAGGAGCTAAAAACCATTTTAGCAGGATGTAGTGGTTTGTATCTAGAGGCTGTTAGCCTAACCCCCGAAGCCAATCCTGGTAGTTTAATATCGCTCCAATTAGAAGCAATCAACCGAAGTAAAACTACCCTAAAACTGCTAAGTGTAACTAGCCAACCAGACAACAAAACAACCCCAATTAACGCCGCTTTATCTTTTAATAAAGATACCATTATACCCCTAAATTTGCAATTGCCACCTACCCTAGACTACACACAACCCTATTGGTTAAAAGAGAAAGCAACGGTCGGAATGTATGTGGTTTCGGACCAAAAAAAAATTGGTGTTCCGGATATTATAAGAGAAGTAACGGTTTTATTTAACATCCAGATAAACAATACCATTATTCCGTTTGAACGCACCGTGGTTTACAAATACAATGATAACGTAAAAGGAGAAAAGTACCAATATCTAGATATTGTACCCGAGGTAACCACTAGTATGGTAGATAAAGTATCCCTATTTTGTAACAACCAAAGCAAATCTGTTGCCGTAAAAATAAAAGCAGGTAGAGATAGCATTCAGGGCAATCTGACTCTAGATTTGCCTAAAGATTGGACTGTTACACCCGCCGCAATTGCTTTTGAATTACTTAAAAAAGGTGCAGAACAAACGGCACATTTTATGGTGACGCCACCCTCCCAACCCACCGAAGTGTATGCCAAAAGTAGTGTTACCATTGGCACACAAAAATACAGCAAAGAACAAATTACTATTGCTTATGAGCACATAGCCAAACAACAACTCCTACCAGATGCCGAAGCCAAATTTATCCGATTGGATTTAAAAATAAACCAACAAAAAATAGCCTATATCATGGGCGCTGGAGACGAAGTTCCGCAGAGCTTAACTCAAATGGGCTATGCAGTAAGCCTACTAACCCCCGAAGAAATCAGTCCTGAAAAACTCACTGCCTTTGATGTAGTAATCACTGGTATTCGGGCCTACAACACCCTTCCGGAATTAGCTACAAAACAATCTATTTTGTTGGATTTTGTACAATCCGGCAAAAACATGTTGGTGCAATACAACACCCCTACGGCCATAGACTTAGCTCCTTATCCGCTACACATATCCAGAGATAGAGTTACAGACGAAACGGCCGAAGTACACTTTTTGGCACCCAACCATCCTGTTTTAAATTATCCCAATAAAATTACAGCACAAGATTTTAAGGGTTGGAAACAAGAACAAGGTTTGTATTATCCCGATCAATTTGATGCTTCCTATACGGCCATAGTATCTTCTGCAGACCCAGGCGAAAGCCCCAAAAAAGGAGCACTACTAATTGCCCCTTACGGAAAAGGCTATTATAGCTACACGGGCTTGAGTTTTTTTAGAGAATTGCCCGAAGGAGTCTCTGGAGCTTACCGTTTGTTAGCAAATATTATATCCTTAAAAAATCCTGCAACAAACCCAACTCAAGAACCTAAAAAAACGAATCATGAAGCCACCAAAAATTAGAAACTGGAAAAAAGAATACAGCTGGGTGCTGCTAGCTAATGCCGTTTATATTTTAGTGTTTTATTTAATAATGACCTTATATTCATAACAACATGCAACTATTTGATTGGATTGTATTAATAGTCACTCTATTATTTATTGTAATTTACGGCGCCTGGAAAACCAAAGGAAGCAAAACTGTAAATGATTTTATACTTGGCAATAACGAAACCCCTTGGTACACCGTAGGATTATCCGTAATGGCTACCCAAGCAAGTGCCATTACCTTTTTGTCTACCCCAGGCCAAGCCTATCATGATGGTATGGGATTTGTTCAGTTTTATTTTGGACTGCCTATTGCTATGATTGTAATTTGCATCACTTTTATCCCAATTTATCATAAATATAAGGTATATACTGCCTATGAATATCTAGAAAAACGTTTTGACCTAAAAACACGTTCTCTGGCAGCCATATTGTTTTTATTCCAAAGGGGTTTAGGCACAGGATTAACCATTTATGCCCCAGCCATCATTTTGTCTGCTATATTGGGTTGGAACCTCACTTATATGAATATTGTTATTGGTCTATTAGTAATTGTATATACTTTTTCGGGAGGTACAAAAGCAGTAAATGTTACCCAAAAACAGCAAATGTTTGTAATTATGTCCGGAATGTTTATCACGTTTTTTTTAATACTCCGTTTTTTACCCAATGACATGAACTTTATAAATGCATTGCATATTGCTGGGGCAAATGATAAAATGAATATTGTAAGCTTTGCTACAGATCCCGAAGAAAAATACACCTTTTGGAGCGGAATCACGGGTGGATTTTTTTTGGCCTTAGCCTATTTTGGAACAGATCAATCCCAAGTTGGGCGTTATTTATCCGGAAAATCGGTTCGAGAAAGCCAAATGGGATTAATAATGAATGGCTTACTAAAAGTACCCATGCAGTTTTTTATTCTACTCACCGGAGTAATGGTTTTTGTTTTTTTTCAATTCAATCCAGTGCCGTTAAATTTTAATCCTAACAATAAAATTACAATAGAAAAATCCGTCTATAAAGAAGAATACCATAAGTTAGAAGAAAAATTAAACCTGCTCTCCGAAGACAAAAAAGTAATCAATTTACTATACATAGATCAACTCAACCAAGATTATGACAACCCAATACTCCGTAAAGAATTAATAGCCTTATCGGCAAAAGAAAAAGACTTGCGGGATCATGCCAAAGAAATTATTTTAAAAGCAGACAGCAATAGCGAAACCAATGATAAGGACTATGTTTTTTTTCATTTTATTCTTAATTATTTACCTAAGGGTCTAATCGGACTATTACTTGCCGTAATTCTCTCTGCCGCCATGTCATCTACGGCTTCGGGACTAAACGCCTTAGCCTCTACCACTGCAATTGACATTTACAAACGCAATGTTAAAACACAAAAATCAGACAAGCATTACTTAAATATAACTAAATTTTTTACGCTATTCTGGGGTATTATTGCCATACTGTTTGCTTGTATTGGAACCCTATTCGAAAATTTAATACAACTAGTTAACATCATTGGTTCTATTTTTTATGGAACCGTATTAGGGATCTTTTTGGTAGGTTTTTACATCCAATTTATCCAAGCCAAAGCAATTTTTTATAGTGCACTAGTGAGCCAAAGTACTATTTTTGTGATTTACTATTATGCCATTGCAATCTACCCAAGTGGTCAAGAAAAACTAGGCTATTTGTGGCTCAATTTCATTGGAGCACTACTAACTATGGTGCTTGCCTTAATCTTACAAGCTACCATATTCCGTAAAGAAAAGCCTACTCTGGCGGCTTAAAACACTATCAAAAACAACAAAAAACCCGTTTTACTAAATCTATAGTAAAACGGGTTTTGCGCATGGAATAAGAGCCAATTTTATCTGCTCCACTCCAAAATACTGTCTTTATTCATCTTTACGTAATCTTGATTACCTGCAGTTTCAGAAGCTTTTAAAGATAATTTTGCGGTCTCAACAGCCCCTTTTTTATCACCTTGTTTTGCTTGTATTAACGATTTTAGACGCAAATAGTAAAACGGTTTTTCTTTACTAAGTTCTAAGGATTTATCAATATACGTTCTTGCTTTATTTATATCCGCATTAGTTTGGTAAAAAAACTGTGCCGAAGAAAAATAATCACTAGCCGAAGGACCTGCAAGGGTTTTTTCGATACTAGCAATGGCCATTTTTTCGGTAGGAACTTCAAATTTTAGTTTTGCATACGAACTTTCCCAATAGATTTCTAAAAAAGCATAATTGGTATCTATACCATTAATCCCTATGGTCAAGGTCTCGACTGCCGTTGGCAAGGTGGTTTCTTTAACGGTAGTTTTAAGAGCTACATTAGCCTCACTATAGTCCTGTGGCACGCCCCAATTGTCTGTAGATTTATAAAAAATAATATCCCAGCTCTGCGCATTCGGAATGGTGTACAAAGCATATTTTCCTTTGGCCAATGTTTTGCCATCTATAACCACATCATCACTAAAAGAGATGGTCGTATTTTCGTTGGCTCCAGTACGCCATAATTTTCCAAAAGGAACCAAATTACCAAAAACGGCTCTCCCTCTTGCAGAAGGTCTTGAGTACTCAATCTCTACATCGGTTAATCCTACCACTTGTTTTATCTCCGATTTAGGGCTAGGTTGGGGTGTTTTTACCTGTGCCTCAATGGTAAATTGCGTAATTATAACAGCCAGAGCAATCAGTATTTTTTTCATGTTTTATAAAATTAAGAGTTTTTTCAAAATTACAAATTATGCCTAGCATAAGTGTTAATAATTACTTAAACAGTGTTTATAATTTTCTTACAATTTCATAATTTAATTCGTCAAAATGACCAATAATTTTATCTGCCTGAGATAAATCTTGTAGTTTAGAATGAAAACTAGTATAACCAACACAAAAAATACCAGCCGCTTTTGCTGCTTTTATTCCGTTGGTACTGTCTTCAATCACAATACACTCGTGTTTGGGAGCCACAGACAAAGATGCTGCATACTCAAAAATTGCAGGATGTGGTTTGGATTCCGGAAAATCCTCTCCGCTAACAAGGTGCGAAAAATAAGCATGCAGATTAAACCTATTAAAAACCCGCTCAATGGTTACCTTAGAGGCCGAAGATGCTAGGATTAATTGCATTCCTTTTTGGTGCAAGTCTTTAATCAAATTTTCGACTCCTTCTAAGAGTTCTAAATCTTTTTTGGTATCAAAGGCATCATTAAAAATACTGCGTTTTCTTTGGATTAAATCTTCTACATCTTGTTCTAGGTTAAACAAATCTTTCATTTTTTGAAAAATATTTCGGGTCGAGTTACCCGTATAAGAAGTAAACATCGCCTCGGTAACCGGAATATTTAATTCTTTAAAATGTTCAAAATAAGCATAACGGTGTACTGGTTCCGTATCTACAATTACCCCATCCATATCAAAAATTACCGTTTGTATCATTTTTTTTTGTTTATAAGTATTTAAAATTAGTTGTGTTCGTTTGCTCCCTTAGAAGGTTCTTTTTTAAGCAGATAGCGGATTACGGTTTCGGCAGCATACAATCCAAATAAACCAGGCATATAGCTGTTGGTGCCATAAAACGATTTTTTAAAATTGGATCCATCGGTTCTCTTTAGGCTGTCTTGATCTTGAATTTCGGAAGAAAAAACCACTTTTAACTTATCAATTTGGTGTTCTTTTAATCTTCTTCGGATGGTTTTGGCCAAAAAACAATTTTCGGTGTTATGGATGTCTGCCACTTTTACTTTGGCAGCTTCCATTTTTCCACCTGCTCCCATACTCGAGATGATTTTTACTCGCTTGCGTTTAGCAGCAATAATTAAATTTAATTTGGGCGTTATGCTATCGATACAATCTACTACATAATCAAACTCTGGAGTCACTATCTCTAAGGCACGCTCTGGCAAAAGAAACTCTTGCACCCGAGTGAGTTGCAACTCTGGATTAATATCCAGCAACCGATCTCCAACTATAGCTATTTTGGGCTGACCTACTGTAGAGTGCAAGGCAGGCAATTGTCTGTTTATATTTGTAATATCTACCACATCTCCATCTACAATGGTCATCTTGCCTACTCCTGCTCTGGCCAAAAATTCTGCCGCAAAAGAGCCTACACCACCTAGTCCTACTACAAGTACATTTGCATTTTGTAATTTTTTTAATCCTTCTTCTTTAAATAAAAGTGCTGCTCTTTCTGTCCATTCTGCCATAATAAAGTATATTGGTTAATAGGGTAATTTATTTTTTGTGTGTTTTAAAAACGGTGTCAAAATTATTCCAGATCTTTTCTTGCAATTGCGCAAGAGGTATTTTTTTATATTTTGCCGCCAAGGCATATAGCTGTTCTATAGTGTGGGTTGCAGTATCTGTTTCTAAAAAAAAACGATCTTCGGGTATGCTGGCAAAAACGGTTTCTAAGGCTGGGTTTTGGAACAACCATTTTCCAAAAGACAAATAAAACCCGTTATGGAGTAACTCTTGCGCTACTTGAGCGTTTTTTGAAAACCCATGGATAACCATAGGAACGGTACATTTTAGCCGTTTTTTGATAGCAATTATTTCTGAGTATGCGCCAACACAATGTAGGATTACTGGTTTATGATACTCTTGTGCCAAGAGTAATTGCTGCTCCAAAACCTTTTGTTGCAACTCCAACGCAACAGAAATCCGCTTGTCTAGGCCACACTCTCCAACTGCCAGACAATGGATACTAGACAACGTATCTTTAATAGTCTGTAAATCTTTGGTCAAACTATCTTCCTGAACATACCAAGGATGTATCCCTATAGAATAATTCGGAATCCCGCTCTGGTAGCTTGCAGGATATTGGTTAACGAGCTCTAAAACCTGCGGGTTTTGCGTATATTGGTGGGTATGTAAATTAAAATACTGCATTAGTGCTTAAAATTTTTTACACCCGCCAAAATAGCAATATCCAAACGGTTCTCTAAGGGCACTTTGGGGCAAGAATACTGATAATTATAAGCACAATAAGGATTATAGGAGGTATTAAAATCTATGGCAATGGTGGTGCCTTCTGGAATTTTTAGATCCAAATACTTCCCGCCAATATAACTCTCTTTGCCAGAGCTTAGATCCGAAAATGGCAAAAACAAGTGGTTGTCCGTAGGCTTGTTTTTGGCATGTTCTACATTTTGGTACACATTGAGTTTAAAGCTTTTTTGATCCATTACAAAGCTAATTTCTCCGTATTTTATATATAATGGTTTTCTGGCGGTAGAGGTTTTCATTTTGAAAGGCTTTTCGTTCTGGGTTCTGGTAAATTGCGCTATGACAAAAAACCTAGGATTGCTCGGAAAAAAATCTAAACCTTCAAAATGTGCCAAATCCGAAGCAGTCAAAGGGCTAGTCTTAGGGTTTGCGTAGTGTGCATTTAAATCTTCTTGAAATTTTTGGACCGCAAGAGCCTCAAATTTTTCTTGGCTGTAGCCGAAAGTAAAAAATAACAGAAATAGCAGTGCAAAAGAAGGTTTCATGGCTTTAATTTTAGCAAAAATAGTTTAAAAGTTACAAAATGGCAAAGTCTAAAACTTAGAAACTTAGTTACCTTTGCTATAAACACCTTCTATTTCATGTTAGTAAACGCTTTTAGACGCTATTTAAATAATTTTAAAGGATTTTCAAGAGAGATTTGGATCCTAACCCTTATTACCTTTATAAACAGAGCTGGTACCATGGTATTGCCTTTTTTATCCAAATATTTAAAAGAAAACTTACAATTTTCTTATAGCGAAGTAGGTTGGATTATGGTTGCTTTTGGTCTAGGATCCATGTTGGGATCTTGGTTGGGAGGCAAATTATCCGACAAAATAGGTTTTTATAAAGTAATGGTTTTTAGTTTGCTCAGCAGCGGTATTTTCTTTTTTGTATTGCAATACATCACCAGTTTCTGGGGGCTTTGCTTGGGTATGTTTACTATAATGACCCTAGCGGATATGTTTAGACCCGCCATGTTTGTGTCTTTGGGCGCTTATGCCAAACCCGAAAACAGAACCCGCTCCCTAACCCTAGTGCGTCTTGCGGTCAACTTAGGTTTTGCAGCAGGCCCAGCACTTGGAGGTTTAATCATTATGGGGATTGGCTATAAGGGTTTGTTTTGGGTAGATGGTACTTCGTGCGTGGTGGCAATACTAATCTTTGCTTTGTTAGTTAAAGAAAAAAAGAAAACCGCTATTGCAGATGCCCATCAAACCGTGCTGGAAGCTAGCTCGGTGTTTAAGGACAAAATATTTTGGGTTTTTCTGTTTGTGAGTTTTGTTACGGCAATGATTTTCTTTCAATTATTCTCGGCATTGCCGCTTTACCATAGTGAAAAATTTGGACTCTCTGAATTTCAGACTGGATTATTAATGACCTTAAACGGATTGTTAATTTTTGCTCTCGAAATGCCTATTGTAAGTTATTTTGAACGTCAAAAAACCAACCGTCTCTCCATAATATTTTGGGGTGCTTTGCTAATGGGGATTAGTTTTTATGTTTTATTAATTCCGGACTGGGCAGGCATATTAATCCTTAGTATGGTTTTAATCTCTGTGGGAGAAATATTTGCTTTTCCGTTTTCAAACACTTTTGCCATGAGCAGAGCTACTGTTGGGCACGAAGGCAGGTATATGGCCTTGTATACCATGAGTTTTAGCGTAGCACATATAGCTAGCTCCAAGGCTGGTTTTGAAATTATTGCCAATCTAGGCTATCAAATCAACTGGATCGTTATGGGAACTTTAGGTATCGCTGCTGCGCTGTGTTGCATCTGGATCCAAAAATTACTCGCCTTAGAGCGCACCACAACCTAGTTCGGTTTTTATAGGTTTTGTAGTATTCCAAAAATAGTTTCACCATCAAAAAGAATTTCTATATGTTTAAAATTTTAGCCCAACTCAACCAATTTATTTTACCAAGCTTTACGAAACAGCATTTGGATTTAGCCAAAGCAAAAAAATGGCAATTAGCCCTTATTAGCTACCGATATTATGTAACCTCAAGGGCATTGGACTGATATTTTGGAGCTAGTACTAAAAAACGAACATGTGGTGCAGGGTCTAGTTTGTCTTTTGTGGGTGTAATTCTGACCTTAAAAACCTCCAATACGTTGGCCGTGGCTGGATTGTTTGCCACAAAAGGATTTTTATTTTAAAAATTAAAGTGTTGATTATCAATAAAATGGTTTTTAAACACTACTTATTTTAATTTTTATTGCAATTAACGCTTGTTAATTACACATTTATACCTATCTTTGCACCCGCAATCACGTTACACAGAGCAAGTCTTTATAACGCTTATTTGCAAACAACGGCCTCGTGGCGCAACTGAATAGCGCACTTGATTACGGCTCAAGAGGTTACTGGTTTGAATCCAGTCGAGGTCACAAAAGCCCAACTTATACAAGTTGGGCTTTTTTTATTGGTATTCTGTTTTTTTTAACAAGTATAATCTTATTTAATACAAAAAACAAACTAACGCTACGCCGCTTCCTTATTTCAGTAAAATATATCTTTTGATTTGAGTGCATATATTACACTTTTTACACAAATTAAAAACCCGACCACATTTCTGTAATCAGGTTTTTAATTTGACGTAAAAAAAAATCTCGTTTATTGATTTATTATTTCTTTAACTATTTTTGTGTTATCCTTGTTTGAAAATACCTTACTTGAAATATTTTGTTTAACCTTTAAAAGAGGATTGTCGATAAAATATTTAACCGCATATTCTTTTGCCAAAATCTCTTTACTGTTTTTAGAATAATTCTCGCTTTCCCTTTTCCAAGATTCTAAATATACTTTTTGTTTTATTAACTCGTTTCTTTGTTCTTTACTCTCATAATTTTCATAACTTCTACCTGCTTTAGCCCTAAGCAATATTAACTCTTGAGTTAAAGTAATCAATTTATCAACTTCTTTAATTGCAAAATCATAAGTAAGAGTATCTTTTTCATTTTCTTCAGGTTTAAAGACCTCCACAAGTTTATCGTGCAAATATTTAATACTATCAGAAGCTTTTATCTCTTTTACCTCTTCAATTAATTCAATTTTAAAATTCAACTCTTCAGGTGTTGTTTTTAAAGATGTTTGCAATTCTTTACTTTTAAATTCAGTAAACAGTTTTTCTTCATTACTTTTTCCACAAGAAACAATAAGAAATCCTACAACAAACACTGCTAAAGTTTTTTTTTTCATAATTATATTTTTTTATTTTCTCAAATATAGCAAAATCATAGGCGTTTATGCGTGCATCTAAAAAATAAATCTTGTGAATTTTGGAAAATGGATATTTCAGAAGAAACTTTTATTGCAAATCTTGGCGTTCACATAAGACAATTACGTGAAAAGAAAAATATGTCTCAACAAGATTTGGCAAATGATTGTGTAATTCCTAAATCTCAAGTTGCAAGGATAGAAAAAGCAAAAGTAAATACAACTGTACGTACTTTAATAAAAATCGCAAATGCTTTAGAAATTGAACCTAAAGAATTATTGGATAACAATCCTTGCACATTTGGTGTATTTGCAGCCAATAATGCATCTGGTTTGCAACCGTCAATACCTATAATTAGTAGTTTTTGGGTGGCGGTAGTAGCCCGAACGATGCTCCCTTTTGCGGCAGCGGTTTTTAGCACCAATTGGTCTTCCAAAAAAGGCTCTTTGGTGCAGGATACGGCTAACAAAACAATAGCCACAAAACCAATATAATTGAATTTAAAATTTTTTTTCATTGCACGTAATGGTTTACAAATTAGGATAGCATTTGTTGTTGTATATCGGGCGGTGTTTTTTGCGCAAAATAGGGTGGTTGCTCTAGAGACTAACAGAACCACCAACCCTACTTTTTGCAACTCAATTAGAGGGTATATTTGATCCCTAAATTAAATTTAACTCCATAATATTCTACTTGTTTGGGTCTGTTGGGTGTTTTTCCAAAATGGTATAACAAGGGTTCGTTTAGCAGGTTATTAACATCACTAAAAATCATAAAATGTTCTCCAATTCTGTAAGAGGCAGACAAATCTAAGGAGTTGTATTTTCCGTAATAAATATCGTTAACATCGGTATTCTGGGCATTAGCATCAAAACCAATGGCATAAGCTCCTTTGTGATTAAAGGCTGCACGAGCATTAAAACCAGCTTTTTCATAAAACAATTGTACGTTATAGAGCTCATCCGCTTGGTATGGTGTAGATACTTTACGACCGTTTGGATTGTTTTTGTTTTTTGCCAAAGTCATCCCAGAATCCATTAGAGTAGCATTGATTTGTGTTCCAAAATATTTCAAGAATCCTGGCAAAAAGCTAAATCGTTTGGTGATACCTAATTCTACGCCGCCAATCCAAGCATTGCCACCATTTGTGGGAGCGCTAATTTCAATATTCGAAATTCCGTTGATACTCCCTTGGTAGGTATCTTCAAAAATAGGGTCTGTGATGGATTTATAAAATACCCCCACGTTGATAATCCCTACTTCGTCCAAAAAATATTCTCCCAATAAATCCATGTTCCAAGAATAGGTTGGATTTAAGTTTGGGTTGCCTCCTGCGTACTCTCCATCTATGGTGTTTAGAGAACCTGCTGGCGATATGTCTCCAAAGTTTGGCCTGGCAAACGTTCTGGTGGTAGCAAAACGAAGGTTCATATTGTCTGTTGGAGTATATTTTAGATGCAACATTGGCAGCACAGAGGTATAGCTTTTGCTATTATTTGCATCTACTACTTGGTCG
This sequence comes from Flavobacterium crassostreae, assembly GCF_001831475.1. Classification (NCBI taxonomy): domain Bacteria; kingdom Pseudomonadati; phylum Bacteroidota; class Flavobacteriia; order Flavobacteriales; family Flavobacteriaceae; genus Flavobacterium; species Flavobacterium crassostreae. The sequence goes on from NZ_CP017688.1 coordinate 2,448,153, forward strand.
TTTTTTAGGGTTTTGCCAGATACTGCAGTAATGGTATTGGTTACACGCACACCTCCCAGAACAGTCCATTTGTCACCCAAGGTATAGGTAGACATAGCATAGGCAGAAGAGGTAGTTTCGGCAACATTAAAGTTTCGGCCTAAGCCTTTGCCTAATTCGGGCAATTGCGAATCGTCGGTATTTAGAACCAAATTAGCCTTCGAGGAGTGGAACAAATTAGTCATTCCATCGGCAGATAACACACTCCCAAAACTAGAACCAATGTTGGTGCCTAATTCTTTCTTAAAATAATCCGTTCCTCCGGGTTGGTCAATCAAATCCTTACTAAAACTGGACAAATACGGCGTTGGAGATCCGGTCCAATTATAATATTCGTCTCTAAAGGTGGCAATACGCTCTTTGTCGGTAATTTTTACACCAAATTTAAATTTAAGTTCGTCCTTAAATACGTGTTCATAATTTAGGGTAGCAATGATATTGTCTCGTTCGGTAATTTCAATTTTATACAACTCTAAGGTCGAAAATTTCATTTTGTTTGGATCGGTCTTAAAGTTAGGGTCCGAATAGAAATCAAATACCGATTTTGGATTTTTGGGATCCATCATTCCGCCATCTGCAGCCCAATATGCTCTAGGGCTTCCTGCGCCACCATTGGCTAAGGCTTTGTTGTTTATATATTCTGGTCTTACTCCTACTCCACTTTGATTAAACTGAATCAAAAAATAGCTATTATCTTGCTTGTCCGGAACGTTTCCGTAGGCAAAACTATTGCGATAATTGGCCAAACTCCAGTCTAGTTTTCCGTTGGCTAATTGGTGTTTTCCGCCCAAATCTAGTCCAATATATTGCGTAATTAATTCGTTATGAATATTTTGTTGCTCAACCGTTGCGGTATTGGTTGTGGTATTAAATTTGTCAAACCGTATGCGGTGTTTGTAATGGGTCTCTTGGTCCGAAAGCCCGCCGTAGGTTGCTTTTACAAAAATTTTATCTTTCACAGAAGCATTAAACTCCATGGCACCATTTAGTCCCATTGTTTTTCGGACACCAGTATAATCTCTTAATTCCAGACGATAAATCCCTTGATCACCCTTTCTTCTGGCTTCATAGTTGTCTGTTGCCCAATTTCGGTTCCAATAGGTTCCGTTAACAATATAGCCCCATTTTTTGTTTTTACTTTTGTTACCCATAGTTACAGAACCACTATAAATACCTTTGTCTGCCTTTTGGTTGTAGCCACTAAACACGCTTGCTTTAAATGTTTTTTGGCTAGGTGCCGTTTGTGTAATAAAATTAACACTTCCGCCAATAGCATCTCCATCCATATCGGGTGTGATGGCTTTGGTAGCCTCTACGTAGGCAATTAGATCCGACGGAAAAAAATCAAATGCTGTGGCTCTTGAGGTAGTTTCTTCTTCGGCAGTAGGTATTCGGTTGCCATTGATGGTTGTCGAAGACCAAAAAGGAGGCAAACCTCTCACGGACACAAAACGCCCTTCGCCTTGGTCTTTTTCGATAGATACTCCTGAGATACGTTGCACGGTTTCGGCAGCATTGCGGTCTGGTAGTTTACCAATACCATCTGCAGCAATAACATTTACAATACTCATGGCTTTTTTTTGCATATTTAGAGCTCGAGCTTCACTATTGCGCAAACTACCCGTAATCACAATTTCGTTTAATTCTTTGGAGTTGGTCGTTAAATAAACCATCCCTAAGTTTAGTCGTTGGTTTGGTTTGAGAGTAATATCGAGTACTTTTAGGGCATATCCAATATACGAAATCTGCAATTGGTATGCACCTGGTTTTATATCGTTAATCACAAACTCGCCCGTAAAATCTGTGGTGGTGCTATGATTAGTAGACAAAACCACGGTGGCTCCAGGCAACGGAGATTGTGCATCTGCCACCGTGGCGGTTACGGTAGCGTTTTGTGCGGATACTTTTTGCGCAAGCATCGCAATTCCAAAAATAACAAGTATTTTGTATACTGTTCTCATAATTCAAATGTTTACAAATATTAAATTTTTACAGTACAAATGACTATAATAATTTACAATTAGTAAAAAATACAACTTTATATAATTGTTAAAAAAAAGCCAACTAAAAGCTACCCAAATACCTAACCCCAACAAATACTGCTGTATCTGCAAACCAATGCCGCTAGATTATTTTTTTTATACTAAAAAAAATTACAAATAGTAAACAATCTAACCCAATTAGGCAAGTCTGCAAACAGCCTCAAAACTTACCTATATATATATATATATATATATATACCAAAAAAAATAGCAAACCCAAAATCCAGAAAACCAAGCCAAGCCAACCAGAGCAGCAGTGCACCCAAACCCATAAATGGCTACAAATTGCAAAAATTAAATTTGCAGTATTCGCAGTGCCTACTGCTGTGGTTAGGTATAAAATGCAAGCCAAACAAGCAAAGTGGTGCTAATAGTATATAAATAGTTAATGCAAATTAAACCGCCAAAAAGAGCGTAAACAGGCATTAATGCTAGTAAAAATTAAGTTAAATGTAATATAAACGTTAATTAAGTACAAAATTTTGTTAATATAAAATCATTATTTACAAAAATAAAAACTAAATTTGTAGATCGAGTACATAATACCACCATATTATTAACCTACATTTTTATACCATGAACAAAGTATACCTACTGCTGCTGCTTACGTTTTTTTCGTTTGCCGTTACAGCCCAAGTACAATTGCCAGCTACCAACTCCAAAACCATGGGTTGTAGACCAGCAAATGTACCCCCACCAGCCCCTATTGTCCCAAACAAACAAGGCAAAATTAAAGCCATTGCCGCTACAGGAGTAGTAGGCAGAGTGGAGAGCATACACAGTGCCTACGTAAACTGGACTGGCGGCGGCTTTGATAGTTTTTCTATTGGAACTGACCCAACACCCAATGGAGCCGGTAGACAAAACATTAGATGGGGCCAAGGGTTAAACACTACAGACAAAACCACCTATGGGTATAGCTATGAGGAGTTGCGCTTGGCAGCTTTGAATAACCCTGGACCTGGTCCTATTGTGAACTTAGCTCTAGGTCAAAACTTTTATTTTCACTTATACTTGGGAGGCGTGGATACCGTAGTAGGGCCTTTAAACTTTACTTGGCAAAATTTAGGTACTGCTGGCAATACGCTAGCTATAAATATTGAACAAAATTTTGGTGTAAACGGTCTAGGAGGTTTTGCTGCTTGGCAAGCCACAGACATGATGGATTTTTATAGCAAAGTACTGCCTATAATAGCGCAGGTATATGGACCATCTTCGCATGCGTATACCGTTAATGTAATTAATGATGGGAATGCCGTGGGTACCAATACGTTTTATAACGGTCCCAACTGGATCTCTACCCAATATACCTCCGATGGTACTCGCAAAATGACACAACCCCGCCTGATGGTGCACGAACTAATGCACGCTTGGCGGGATAACGTATGTTTATCTTCTAATAATCTGTGGCATTACGAAACTACTCTAAGTGGTTTTGAAGAAGGAATGGCAGAGGCTGCAGCAGTAATTGTTATGGACAAATTTGCAGCAGCCTACCCTAATTATTTTACGGGAGCAAACGACTTTCTAAACAAACACTGGGGGCACGAAGGTGGTTATGCCTTTGACTGGGATTATGATTTTCAGAACCACTCGCAACTAACCACTACCGATTGGTGGTCTAGTGATCAAGGTATGGGAGCGCAATTTGAGCGTTACGGTACTGGATCTGCTGCTTTTTATAAAATGTATGTAGAGGATAATGATTTTTTTAAGAAATTTAATGCCGAATATTACAGAAGGCTTAATGCCGATAACACCTTAATTACTTCGCGCCCACTAATGGTGGATGTTTGTAAAACCGTATTGGCAAAAGTAGAAGAAGACCCAACAGACGTTTGGATCAACAAACAACGTATTTTAGATTGTAAGGTTGTGCCAGGCAAAAAAGTACACATGCTTAGCTACCAAGGTGCTGATGGCAATAGAGACATGGGGCACGATAACAGAATACACCTTTATGAAACCCAAAACCTTCCAGGTGGTAACGAATGGTCTTGGGATGTATTTGACGCTACAGGAAATTTAACGCAAAGATGGTTCCATCAACTGAATAATTTTGCCGGAAGGTTAGAAATTACAAACTACACCACAGGAGCCATATCCAACACCCTTAATTTTAGAAATGATCAAATGGGTTATGGTGGCCCTAATCAAGGCCCTTGTGGCCCTCCTAACTTTACGGGTAATCCTTGTTTTCCTACGGGTATTGATGTACATAGTGTGTACACTACCTCTGCGGATCCTGCTATTACTAATGGCGGCATAAACGACGGTACTTGGTACAGTAATCAAGGTCTTGCCGCAAACCGCTATATTTATAGAATGCAAACCGATGGCTTGTATATCTATAATATTAACTTTACGGGTCAAGCCACCGGTAAATACTACCGACTACACGGTAACGGATTTATTGGTAAAGATGGTTTGTACTCCGGTGTACGCAACAATGCAGACACTCCGGTTACAGGAAGAATGTATGTAGAGCAAAAAAACACCGCAACTCCTGCATTGGGCGAAGAGGTGGCTATCACCATAAACAACGGTACGCTTATTGCTCCGCGCAAATGGACCTCTGTGCCAGAGACGGATCCTAAGTTTCAAGGAGGAAGAGCGGATACTCGATATTCTAAACCCGGAAAAGTACATGCCATTTATGTAAGTAATGATTGTACTGAATCCCAAAAAATTGATTTTAGAAACATTGCTTATGGCGCAAGGCTATCAGGTGTACAAATGTTTTTGTTTAATGTAGATGAATTTGAAAATATAGTTTATACCGAAACCATGCCTACGCTCTTATGCCAAGGCAAAGCTGCCAATTTTAGCGTTGTTAATAATTTTCCGGCCTATTTAGATACCGATAGCCGTATTAAATACCAATGGAAAAAAGGCGGCGTGAACATAGCTGGCGCTACTAACAAAACCTATACCATAGCCGCAGTTACTGCTGCAGATGCTGGGGTATACACTCTTGAGATTAATTCTTTTGGTTGTGTTATTACCAGAACCCAAACACTTGTAGTAACTCCTGCAATTGTTCTGGCTCCTACGGTGGTTACTCCTAGCAATGTATGTACTAATGGTACGATCAATCTGGATGTAAACGGTACTTTGCCACCCGGAACAACCTATGCTTGGACTGGACCAAATGGCTATACTAACGCAACCAAAAACCCAAGTATTACTACTGCGCAAGCAATAAATAGTGGTACGTATGAAGTGACGTGTACCGTAAAGGATTGTGATGGCGTAACAGATATTGTCGAAAAAAGACAAATTCAGGTTACGGTTAATCCTATCTTAAAACCTACTATTACTTGTGGAACTCCTACTCAAAACGCCGTAACATTTAATTGGACTGCTGTTACTGGAGCTACAGATTATACGGTTTCGTATCAAATAAACACCAATCCAATTCAAAATATAGGTGCCGTGGGTAATGTGCTTACGTACCAAGTAAACGCTTTGCAACCTTCGGATAATGTAGTGATTTCTGTGACACCAATTGGTGCAACTGGTACTTGTTTTGCCCTCGAAAATGCAACCTGCCAGGCTAGTGCTGCTGCAGTTTGTACGATACCAACTGCTCAAGTTGTGGCTACGGCTGCTATCACTTGTGCGAGTCCTACGGCAACATTAGATGGTTCTGCATCTACTGCCGGAATGACGTATGCTTGGACTGCTACCAATGGTGGGGTTATTGATAGTGGTGCTACTACCTTGGCTCCTATCGTTAGCGCTGCCGGAACCTATACTCTGATTGTAACTAATACTGCTGGTGGGGGTTGTTCTTCTACTCCTGCAACGGTTACCGTAACGGCAACAGCTATTAATACGGTAACAGCAGCTTCGGCTACGCCTACCTTGTGTAACAACACCGCATTAACCAACATCACACACACTACTACTGGCGCTACCGCAATAGGTACTGCTACTGGATTACCTGCTGGAGTAACGGCGGCGTTTGCCTCGAACACCATCACAATTAGTGGAACACCAACAGCGGCGGGTGTATTTAATTACAACATTCCGTTAACGGGTGGTTGTGGTACTGTATCTGCTACAGGTACGATCACGGTAACTACCAACAATACGGTAACGGCAGCTTCGGCTACGCCTACCTTGTGTAACAATACGGCATTAACCAACATCACACACACCACTACTGGTGCCACCGCAATAGGTACTACTACTGGATTACCTGCTGGAGTTACGGCGGCGTTTGCCTCGAACACCATCACAATTAGTGGGACACCAACGGCGGCGGGTGTATTTAATTATAACATTCCGTTAACGGGTGGTTGTGGTACTGTATCTGCTACAGGTACGATCACGGTAACTACCAACAATACGGTAACGGCAGCTTCGGCTACGCCTACCTTGTGTAACAACACCGCATTAACCAACATCACACACACCACTACTGGTGCAACGGCAATAGGTACTGCTACAGGATTACCTGCTGGAGTAACGGCGGCGTTTGCCTCCAACACCATCACAATTAGTGGGACACCAACGGCAGCGGGAGTGTTTAATTATAACATTCCGTTAACGGGTGGTTGTGGTACTGCAGTAATGGCTACAGGAACAATCACGGTAACTACCAACAATACGGTAACAGCAGCTTCGGCTACGCCTACCTTGTGTAACAACACCGCATTAACCAACATCACACACACCACTACTGGTGCAACCGCAATAGGTACTGCTACTGGATTACCTGCTGGAGTAACCGCGGCGTTTGCCTCCAACACCATCACAATTAGTGGGACACCAACAGCAGCGGGTGTATTTAATTACAACATTCCGTTAACGGGTGGTTGTGGTACTGCAGTAATGGCTACAGGAACAATCACGGTAACTACCAACAATACGGTAACGGCAGCTTCGGCTACGCCTACCTTGTGTAACAACACCGCATTAACCAATATCACACACACCACTACTGGTGCAACGGCAATAGGTACTGCTACTGGATTACCTGCTGGAGTAACGGCGGCGTTTGCCTCCAACACCATCACAATTAGTGGAACCCCAACAGCGGCGGGTGTATTTAATTACAGCATTCCGTTAACGGGTGGTTGTGGTACTGCAGTAATGGCTACAGGAACAATCACGGTAACCACAAACAATACGGTAACAGCAGCTTCGGCTACGCCTACCCTATGTAACAACACCGCATTAACCAACATCACACACACCACTACTGGTGCGACGGCAATAGGTACTGCTACAGGATTACCTGCTGGAGTAACGGCGGCGTTTGCCTCCAACACCATCACAATTAGTGGGACACCAACAGCGGCGGGTGTATTTAATTACAGCATTCCGTTAACGGGTGGTTGTGGTACTGCAGTAATGGCTACAGGAACAATCACGGTAACTACGAACAATACGGTAACAGCAGCTTCGGCTACGCCTACCTTGTGTAACAACACCGCATTAACCAACATCACACACACCACTACTGGTGCCACTGGGATCGGTACTGCTACTGGATTACCTGCTGGAGTAACGGCGGCGTTTGCATCAAACACCATCACAATTAGTGGAACACCAACAGCAGCGGGTGTATTTAATTATAATATTCCTTTAACGGGTGGTTGTGGTACTGCAGTAATGGCTACAGGAACAATCACGGTAACTACAAACAATACGGTAACAGCAGCTTCGGCTACGCCTACCTTGTGTAACAACACCGCATTAACCAACATCACACACACCACTACTGGTGCCACTGGGATCGGTACTGCTACTGGATTACCTGCTGGAGTTACGGCGGCGTTTGCCTCCAACACCATCACAATTAGTGGAACACCAACAGCGGCAGGAGTGTTTAATTATAACATTCCGTTAACGGGTGGTTGTGGTACTGCAGTAATGGCTACAGGAACAATCACGGTAACTACAAACAATACGGTAACAGCAGCTTCGGCTACACCTACCTTGTGTAACAATACGGCATTAACCAACATCACACACACCACTACTGGTGCTACCGCAATAGGTACTGCTACTGGATTACCTGCTGGAGTAACGGCGGCGTTTGCCTCCAACACCATCACAATTAGTGGAACACCAACAGCGGCGGGTGTATTTAATTACAGCATTCCGTTAACGGGTGGTTGTGGAGCTATTCTTGCTACAGGAACAATCACGGTAACTACCAACAATACGGTAACGGCAGCTTCGGCTACGCCTACCCTATGTAACAACACCGCATTAACCAACATCACACACACCACTACTGGTGCCACTGGGATCGGTACTGCTACTGGATTACCTGCTGGAGTAACGGCGGCTTTTACCTCGAACACCATCACAATTAGTGGGACACCAACAGCGGCGGGTGTATTTAATTATAACATTCCGTTAACGGGTGGTTGTGGTACTGCAGTAATGGCTACAGGAACAATCACGGTAACTACCAACAATACGGTAACGGCAGCTTCGGCTACGCCTACCTTGTGTAACAATACGGCATTAACCAACATCACACACACCACTACTGGTGCAACGGCAATAGGTACTGCTACAGGATTACCTGCTGGAGTAACAGCGGCTTTTGCCTCGAACACCATCACAATTAGTGGGACACCAACGGCAGCGGGTGTATTTAATTACAACATTCCGTTAACGGGTGGTTGTGGTACTGCAGTAATGGCTACAGGAACAATCACGGTAACCACAAACAATACGGTAACGGCAGCTTCGGCTACGCCTACCTTGTGTAACAACACCGCATTAACCAACATCACACACACCACTACTGGCGCTACCGCAATAGGTACTGCTACTGGATTACCTGCTGGAGTTACGGCGGCTTTTGCCTCTAACACCATCACAATTAGTGGAACACCAACAGCGGCGGGTGTATTTAATTACAACATTCCGTTAACGGGTGGTTGTGGTACTGTATCTGCTACAGGAACAATCACGGTAACTACCAACAATACGGTAACGGCAGCTTCGGCTACGCCTACCTTGTGTAACAACACCGCATTAACCAACATCACACACACCACTACTGGTGCAACCGCAATAGGTACTGCTACTGGATTACCTGCTGGAGTTACGGCGGCGTTTGCCTCGAACACCATCACAATTAGTGGGACACCAACAGCGGCGGGTGTATTTAATTATAACATTCCGTTAACGGGTGGTTGTGGTACTGCAGTAATGGCTACAGGAACAATCACGGTAACTACCAACAATACGGTAACGGCAGCTTCGGCTACGCCTACCTTGTGTAACAATACGGCATTAACCAACATCACACACACCACTACTGGTGCAACGGCAATAGGTACTGCTACTGGATTACCTGCTGGAGTAACAGCGGCTTTTGCCTCGAACACCATCACAATTAGTGGGACACCAACGGCAGCGGGTGTATTTAATTACAACATTCCGTTAACGGGTGGTTGTGATACTGCAGTAATGGCTACAGGAACAATCACGGTAACCACAAACAATACGGTAACGGCAGCTTCGGCTACGCCTACCTTGTGTAACAACACCGCATTAACCAACATCACACACACCACTACTGGCGCTACCGCAATAGGTACTGCTACTGGATTACCTGCTGGAGTTACGGCGGCTTTTGCCTCTAACACCATCACAATTAGTGGAACACCAACAGCGGCGGGTGTATTTAATTACAACATTCCGTTAACGGGTGGTTGTGGTACTGTATCTGCTACAGGAACAATCACGGTAACTACCAACAATACGGTAACGGCAGCTTCGGCTACGCCTACCTTGTGTAACAACACCGCATTAACCAACATCACACACACCACTACTGGTGCAACCGCAATAGGTACTGCTACTGGATTACCTGCTGGAGTTACGGCGGCGTTTGCCTCTAACACCATCACAATTAGTGGAACACCAACAGCGGCGGGTGTATTTAATTACAACATTCCGTTAACGGGTGGTTGTGGTACTGTATCTGCTACAGGTACGATCACGGTATCAGCAGCTCCGAACGCAGGTATTCTGTCTGGAATGCAGTCTATTTGCATTGGAAGCACAACTACTTTTTCTTCTACGGGAGGCCTAGGAAATTGGATTACTAACGCTCCTTCAATAGCAACAATAAATACTACAACTGGAGTGGTAACCGGACTTGCAGCCGGAACAGCTACAATGACGTATCGAGTTGCTAGCACTACAGGATGTCCAGACGCAATTGCAACAAGAACCGTAACGGTAACAGCTGCTCCTAATGCAGGAACAAATGGAGTCTTAGAGCTCTGCACCAGAGTTACTCCTACTACCAACCAATTGTTCAATCAATTAGGAGGAAGACCAGATACTGGAGGAACTTGGTCTAATGTGGGAGATATTTATACCTATAGCGTAAATGCTACGGCACCATGTTATTTGGCAGCTACGGCAACAGTAACTTTGAATGTGTTAACTGCTCCTCTTGCAGAGGCTGGTAATACCGCAGTAATTACTTGTGGGTCTCCTAGAGTTACTCTAAATGGATTTGGATCTGAGGTTACTAATGCTACCTACTCTTGGTCTGGAGGTACAATTGTAAGTGGGTCTAACACCTTGAACCCAGTGGTAAGTGCACCAGGTATTTATACCATAGTAGTGACCAATAACACAACTGGGTGTACTGCAAACGACACCGTTATAGTTACACAAAATACCGATGCACCTAGGTTTACCTTCTCAGAGACGGGACTAAACCAATACACCATTGCAGCATCATTAGGTCAAGCACCGTATCAGTACAGCTTTGATAATGACAATAACTATGGTACGAATCCAGTCTTTAAAATAGAGCGTACGGATTATTATACTCTTTATGTAAAAGATGCTAAAGGATGTATTTATAGCGAAACTGTTTACTTGGTTTATAAAGGAATTGAGTTTCCTAAATTCTTTTCTCCAGACGGAAACGGATCTAATGACTTCTGGTACCCTACTCAAATACAAGATTACCCTAATTTAGAGGTTAGTATTTATGATAGATACCAAAGATTGATTGCCACTTTTAAAGGAAACTCCTCTCTAGGTTGGGATGGTAATTATAAAGGAAAACCATTGCCATACGGTGATTATTGGTATGTTATTAGAACCAATAATGAGAATGACAAAAAAGAATATATCGGAGGAATGACCTTATTTAGATAAAATGAAAAAAATGAAAAAATTAATCTGGGTTTTTATTATAGTACTACATCTTCCCACTGTTTATGGGCAAGAATTACAACTAGCCCCAACAAGTCAATATTTAGCAGACAATCCATTTGTTATAGCTGGAGCATACGCAGGTATTGGAGAATTTTATAAATTACGTTTAACTGGAGAAAGACAATGGGTGGGAGTGAAAGACGCTCCCCAAACCCAATCCGCATCTTTTGATGTTCGTATAGCAGATCGTTCCGGACTGGGAGTTATTTTGTTTAATGACAAAAACCGAAACACCTATCAAAAAGGAGGGCAATTAACGTATGCACATCACCTTACTCTTTCGGAGTATAACGACCAATTTTTATCCTTTGGTCTTTCGTATAAGTTTACTAATTTTAACATTGACATATCGGATATAATCACTGCAGACCCAAGTGTGCAGTCGTATAATTCTAATAACTCTAATTTTGATTTAAGTTTTTTGTATCGCTATGAAAATTTCTTTGCTAGTTTTAATGCCGTTAATATTTTAAACAAAAAGATTAAACCTACCATCTTAAAAGAGCCAGAAAACATTCGAAATTATTTTTTGTATAGCGGATTTGTGATCAAAAATAAATTTACAGATATTGAACTCGAACCTTCTGTTTTTTATCAAATGTACGAAAGCGATGGCCGATCTAGTTTAGATCTTAATTTCAAGGTTCGAAAAATGACTGGTAAAAATTACCTCTTTGCTGGTATGAGTCTTAGATTGTTAGCAGACCAATCTTTTAAACCAAATACAATAGCTCCTTTAGTAGGATTCAAAAAAAACAAATTCTATGCTGCCTATTCCTATAATTCTAGTTTAGAAAAACTACAAGGATATAACTCCGGAACGCACATGGTAACCATTGGTTTGGATTTTGAAAACAGATCTAGTGATTGTAGATGTGTAGATTAAATCTAAAGACATAACCTGAATTTGGTATTACGTATTATAAAAGCAAAAGCCTCTAAATATATATTTAGAGGCTTTTGCTTTTGTGGGTATAATTGATGGCAAGCTCTCACAATACCAAAATATATTTTTACAAAAAAAACCTGTTGCCTAGACATTTTTAAATTTTAGATAGTCTATTTAAAATTAGCTAAATTTGTATAATTCCAAAAGTTTTTAATTATAAATAAAACGTACTATTCTAATCCAGAATATTAAAATCCTAATCATGAAATTACTTCTACTTTTTTTAAGCCTAATTTATTACCATGCAGAAGCGCAATCTACACAACTGCACGTAACAATAAATAATATACAAACAAAAACAGGAATGATCAACTTAGCTGTTTTTAACAACGGAAGTAATTATTTAAAAGAAGGCGCTGCCTACAAAAACTATTTTATTGCTGTCAAAAGCACCACAGAAAGCATTACCATTACCGATTTGCCTAAAGGAGAATATGCTGTATCTATGTATCATGATGTAAACGCCGATTATAAGTTAAACAAAAACGTTCTGGGCATCCCTACCGAACCTTTTGGATTTTCTAATAATGTGGTACTAAAACACGCACCTCCTACTTACAACCAATGTAAATTTTATTTAAAAGATACCAAACATATACTTATAAAACTAAGCTCCATTTAATGGCGAATCCAGCACCAAATTAAAAACGGCTGTAGTTACCCACAGCCGTTTAACCAATAGCCTTCTTTTTTATATGCGCGATTTATCACGCATTTTAAATCCTAGATTTTCTCTTTTTCGCTTTTTTGTCCTCTAGTTTTTTAATTATTTTTTCTTGTTTCTTTTGGTTAGCTTCTGTTTTCGTTAGCTTTTTTCTAAGTATAGCCATCATTAATTATTTAAATTATAAATTAAATAAAGACATCCACGCACTCTAAAGGCATACCCTATTTCATAAACGAGTTAGGCATCCCATAAATAAAATGGAATAGCCCTATAATACTAAAAATAGTCCTTAAGAGTTTTTCAGGCACACTCGCCATGCCTGATTAATACAGGAAGATAATTTTACGTTTTAAAGAAGTTTGGATATAAAAACAACCAAACCAAACGTTAGTCTGTATCTTTAAGAAATCACAAATAAGTATTGCAATCAAGGTATTCATTGGATCAATAGTATAATTTAGTAAAGCCCGAAGCAAGTAAATATAGTACTATTTTTTGAATTTAAAAAACCCAAAAAAATTCCTGATTTTTGACCCATTACATTAATAACGCTCTTGATTAAAAAGAACCCATATTATAAACAAATAAATCATTTACTTCAAAGTATTCGCAAAGATTTTATTCGTGCTTTAAAACACCTATTAGCATTCGTGTTTTTGAACAAACCCATAAACTCTAAAAAAAAGGATTTATGTTGTCTGCCTGTCTGCCTATTTGGTGTAAACAAACAATTTTTGGAATAGTAGTAACATTATAAAATAATGGGTAACTACTTTAAAATATAAAAGGCTTTTTTATTTAGATGCCACCAAGGATTGGAATTAGTTTATTTTATTATTCCAAAAAAAAACTCCTCCTTTAGCTATATTAAAAGGAAGAGTTTAAAAAAAAAATAATTTAATCTTAAAAGTCTTTATATAATTAATCTCAGAGAAAGCCTCCAAAGATTAGTTACTAGTATTTTTAATGCCGCTATTTTAAAAGAAACGAGGCGAAGTAATTCCTTTGTTAGATTTAAAAAGTTCAAATCGTAAAAAAATCTCATGGGATCCAGAATTGTAGTTGCTTAATTTTGTAGTATCGTGATCATAACCATACCCTATATACCATCCTTCTGAAGCCTGAAATCCTGCCATAGCACTCAAGGCAGCACTCCATCTATAGGCTGCACCTAAAACAAATTTATCATTAAACATAAAGTTAGCCGAAACATCTAACTGCAAAGGAGCACCTCCAACCATTTTGGTTAATATAGCGGGTTTAAACTTTACAGAATCGGAGTTATTCAAACTAAAAACATGTCCAGCTATGAGATAATAATTAATTTTTTCTTTAAAAATAGCTATCTCATTATCATCGTATCTATTGGATTCTATAAAATTAGGCACCGAAAAACCTATATAGGATTTGTCCGAATGCCAATAAACCCCCGCCCCTACATTGGGTGTGAATGTACCGTTTAGATTTTGAAATCTAGTATCTCCTAGGTCTTTTACGGCTAATTTATTAACATCTAGATTGAAAATATTGGCGGTAGCTTTTATACCAAAAGATAGCTTGAATTTTTCTGAAGTAGGTATAGAATAAGATACATCCGTAGAAAATGTATTTTCATTAGTAGGACCTATTTTATCGTTTATCAAAGAAAATCCTAATCCCAATCTACTTTCATTCAGTGGTGTATTAACAGAAACCGTATTGGTTACTGGAGCACCATCCAAACCGACCCATTGCGTGCGGTGAAGAGCAAAAATACTCATCACCCCTCTAGAACCTGCATAAGCCGGATTAATAGTAACGGTATTATACATGTATTGTGTAAACTGTGTGTCTTGTTGTGCGTAACTGACAGCTACTGAAAACAAGAAAATCACTACAAATTTTTTCATATTTATTATTTTTAAAAACACGCTAATTTCAAACTATAGCCTTGCTATAATTATCTGTTTATATATAAATATCCTGCTTTTTGATTGCCATTGCCTTTGGCATCTTTATAGTTTAAAATATAATAGTACGTTCCTGTTGGTAAACCAACGGAATTGGATACTGTAACCCGTCCTTCAGAATCTCCTCGGAAGACCACATCGGCATTATTATAGTTATTGCGTTCAAATACTAAAACACCCCATCTGTTGTAAATTGCTACAGTATTGTTTGGATAGCACTCTATTCCTTGTATATAAAACACATCATTTTCGTTATCGCCGTTTGGAGAAAGAGCATTGAAAATTTTAATTTCACAAGAGTTATCATCAGTTATAGATAACACAGCATTAAACAATGTAGGATGTACACCTACTAAAGTATTGGATGTTCCTGTTAGCAATACGGATACGGTTTCCATTCCTTCTATACTGGTATCACTTAAAGTATTAACCGAAATAACAACACTAGTGGCATTAGCTGGTATAATTACGGTTCCAGTTAAGGTAACATAATCCGTTCCTGCTGTAGCTGTTCCACTTACCGTATAGGTAACGGTTGTTGGTGTGCTTACTGGATTGTTTAAACTTACCGTAAATATTCCTGCGACGTCTGGCTCTGCGGCATCTTTGGTCTTAACAATACTAACATTTGTCAACAATAATGGATCATCACTAATGGTTACTGTTGCACCAGAAGAACCAGAATCAATAGAAACAAATGTATTAGAAGTATTGATTAGTAAAACCTCTACTGTCTCTAAACCCTCTACAATAGTATCATCTAAAACATTAACTGGGATACCTATCGTGGTTGTATTTGCAGGAATAGTAATTGTACCAGTTAAAGTAACGTAGTCTTTTCCTGCTGTTGCTGTTCCGCTTACCGTATAGGTAACTGTTGTTGGCGTGCTTACTGGATTGTTCAAACTTACCGTAAACAAACCATTTGTACTTGGTTCCGCAGCGTCTTTGGTCTTAAAAATACCAACTTTAGAACCAGAAAATAAAGGATCGTCGCTAATGGTTACCGTAGCACTTGAGGCGCTTGGGTTCACACTAACGGAAGCATTAGATGTATTGGTTACTAAAACCGCTACCGTTTCGATTCCTTCTACAATGGTATCTCCCATAACTACAACCGGAATAGTAACACTGGTTGTATTGGCTGGTATAACTACCGTTCCGGTTAAAGTAACGTAGTCCGTTCCTGCTGTTGCTGTTCCGCTTACCGTATAGGTAACTGTTGTTGGCGTGCTTACTGGATTGTTCAAACTTACCGTAAACAAACCGTCTGTAGCTGGCTCTACGCCATCGGTGGTCTTTACAATACTAACTGTAGCATTGGAGAATAAAGGATCGTCGCTAATGGTTACTGTAGCACTTGAGGCGCTTGGGTTCACACTAACTGAAGTATTAGATGTATTGGTTACTAAAACCGCTACCGTTTCGATTCCTTCTACAATGGTATCTCCCATAACTACAACCGGAATAGTAACACTGGTTGTATTAGCTGGTATAACTACTGTTCCGGTTAAAGTAACGTAATCCGTTCCTGCTGTTGCTGTTCCGCTTACCGTATAGGTAACTGTTGTTGGCGTACTTACTGGATTGTTCAAACTTACCGTAAACAAACCGTCTGTAGCTGGCTCTACGCCATCGGTGGTCTTTACAATACTAACTGTAGCATTGGAGAATAAAGGATCGTCGCTAATGGTTACTGTAGCACTTGAGGCGCTTGGGTTCACACTAACTGAAGTATTAGATGTATTGGTTACTAAAACCGCTACCGTTTCGATTCCTTCTACAATGGTATCTCCCATAACTACAACCGGAATAGTAACACTGGTTGTATTAGCTGGTATAACTACTGTTCCGGTTAAAGTAACGTAATCCGTTCCTGCTGTTGCTGTTCCGCTTACCGTATAGGTAACTGTTGTTGGCGTGCTTACTGGATTGTTCAAACTTACTGTAAACAAACCGTCTGTTGCTGGCTCTACGCCATCGGTGGTCTTTACGATACTAACTGTAGCATTGGAGAATAAAGGATCGTCGCTAATGGTTACTGTAGCACTTGAGGCGCTTGGGTTCACACTAACGGAAGTATTAGACGTATTGGTTACTAAAACCGCTACCGTCTCGATTCCTTCTACAATGGTATCTCCCATAACTACAACTGGAATAGTAATACTGGTTGTATTGGCTGGTATAACTACCGTTCCGGCTAAAGTAACGTAATCCGTTCCTGCTGTTGCTGTTCCGCTTACCGTATAGGTAACTGTTGTTGGCGTGCTTACTGGATTGTTCAAACTTACTGTAAACAAACCGTCTGTTGCTGGCTCTACGCCATCGGTGGTCTTTACAATACTAACTGTAGCATTGGAGAATAAAGGATCGTCGCTAATGGTTACTGTAGCACTTGAGGCGCTTGGGTTCACACTAACGGAAGCATTAGACGTATTGGTTACTAAAACCGCTACCGTCTCGATTCCTTCTACAATGGTATCTCCCATAACTACAACCGGAATAGTAACACTGGTTGTATTGGCTGGTATAACTACTGTTCCGGTTAAAGTAACGTAATCTGTTCCTGCTGTTGCTGTTCCGCTTACCGTATAGGTAACTGTTGTTGGCGTGCTTACTGGATTGTTCAAACTTACTGTAAACAAACCGTCTGTTGCTGGCTCTACGCCATCGGTGGTCTTTACGATACTAACTGTAGCATTGGAGAATAAAGGATCGTCGCTAATGGTTACTGTAGCACTTGAGGCGCTTGGGTTCACACTAACGGAAGCATTAGACGTATTGGTTACTAAAACCGCTACCGTTTCGATTCCTTCTACAATGGTATCTCCCATAACTACAACTGGAATAGTAATACTGGTTGTATTGGCTGGTATAACTACCGTTCCGGCTAAAGTAACGTAGTCTTTTCCTGCTGTTGCTGTTCCGCTTACCGTATAGGTAACTGTTGTTGGCGTGCTTACTGGATTGTTCAAACTTACTGTAAACAAACCGTCTGTTGCTGGCTCTACGCCATCGGTGGTCTTTACGATACTAACTGTAGCATTGGAGAATAAAGGATCGTCGCTAATGGTTACTGTAGCACTTGAGGCGCTTGGGTTCACACTAACGGAAGCATTAGACGTATTGGTTACTAAAACCGCTACCGTTTCGATTCCTTCTACAATGGTATCTCCCATAACTACAACTGGAATAGTAATACTGGTTGTATTGGCTGGTATAACTACCGTTCCGGCTAAAGTAACGTAGTCTTTTCCTGCTGTTGCTGTTCCGCTTACCGTATAGGTAACTGTTGTTGGCGTGCTTACTGGATTGTTCAAACTTACTGTAAACAAACCGTCTGTTGCTGGCTCTACGCCATCGGTGGTCTTTACAATACTAACTGTAGCATTGGAGAATAAAGGATCGTCGCTAATGGTTACTGTAGCACTTGAGGCGCTTGGGTTCACACTAACGGAAGCATTAGATGTATTGGTTACTAAAACCGCTACCGTTTCGATTCCTTCTACAATGGTGTCTCCCATAACTACAACCGGAATAGTAACACTGGTTGTATTGGCTGGTATAACTACCGTTCCGGTTAAAGTAACGTAATCCGTTCCTGCTGTTGCTGTTCCGCTTACCGTATAGGTAACTGTTGTTGGCGTGCTTACTGGATTGTTCAAACTTACTGTAAACAAACCGTCTGTTGCTGGCTCTACGCCATCGGTGGTCTTTACGATACTAACTGTAGCATTGGAGAATAAAGGATCGTCGCTAATGGTTACTGTAGCACTTGAGGCGCTTGGGTTCACACTAACGGAAGCATTAGACGTATTGGTTACTAAAACCGCTACCGTCTCGATTCCTTCTACAATGGTATCTCCCATAACTACAACTGGAATAGTAATACTGGTTGTATTGGCTGGTATAACTACCGTTCCGGCTAAAGTAACGTAATCCGTTCCTGCTGTTGCTGTTCCGCTTACCGTATAGGTAACTGTTGTTGGCGTGCTTACTGGATTGTTCAAACTTACTGTAAACAAACCGTCTGTTGCTGGCTCTACGCCATCGGTGGTCTTTACGATACTAACTGTAGCATTGGAGAATAAAGGATCGTCGCTAATGGTTACTGTAGCACTTGAGGCGCTTGGGTTCACACTAACGGAAGCATTAGACGTATTGGTTACTAAAACCGCTACCGTTTCGATTCCTTCTACAATGGTATCTCCCATAACTACAACTGGAATAGTAATACTGGTTGTATTGGCTGGTATAACTACCGTTCCGGCTAAAGTAACGTAGTCTTTTCCTGCTGTTGCTGTTCCGCTTACCGTATAGGTAACTGTTGTTGGCGTGCTTACTGGATTGTTCAAACTTACTGTAAACAAACCGTCTGTTGCTGGCTCTACGCCATCGGTGGTCTTTACGATACTAACTGTAGCATTGGAGAATAAAGGATCGTCGCTAATGGTTACTGTAGCACTTGAGGCGCTTGGGTTCACACTAACGGAAGCATTAGACGTATTGGTTACTAAAACCGCTACCGTTTCGATTCCTTCTACAATGGTATCTCCCATAACTACAACTGGAATAGTAATACTGGTTGTATTGGCTGGTATAACTACCGTTCCGGCTAAAGTAACGTAGTCTTTTCCTGCTGTTGCTGTTCCGCTTACCGTATAGGTAACTGTTGTTGGCGTGCTTACTGGATTGTTCAAACTTACTGTAAACAAACCGTCTGTTGCTGGCTCTACGCCATCGGTGGTCTTTACAATACTAACTGTAGCATTGGAGAATAAAGGATCGTCGCTAATGGTTACTGTAGCACTTGAGGCGCTTGGGTTCACACTAACGGAAGCATTAGATGTATTGGTTACTAAAACCGCTACCGTTTCGATTCCTTCTACAATGGTGTCTCCCATAACTACAACCGGAATAGTAACACTGGTTGTATTGGCTGGTATAACTACCGTTCCGGTTAAAGTAACGTAATCCGTTCCTGCTGTTGCTGTTCCGCTTACCGTATAGGTAACTGTTGTTGGCGTGCTTACTGGATTGTTCAAACTTACTGTAAACAAACCGTCTGTTGCTGGCTCTACGCCATCGGTGGTCTTTACAATACTAACTGTAGCATTTGAAGATGGGTTTTCATTAATAATACCCTTTCCATCTGAATCTAAAATTGTAGCATTCGTAGCTGAAGAAATATTTACAATATAATCCTCATCTCCTTCTAAAACATTATCAGACAATATTGGTACAGATACCTGAATAAAAGTATCCCCTGGAGGAATTATATAGGTCACATTATTTATAGCTGTAAAGTCAATCGGTGATGTAGCCGTACCATTAATAGTACTAACCACAAAACTAACAGGACAACTCACTGCGTTGTTCAATGAAACGGTAAAGTTTGCATTTACATTTGCTTCAGAAACAGTTACATCATCAATTGATAGTGTAGGCAGAGCCGTGACCGTAATAGTACCTGTGGCAACAATAGCTCCACAACCTCCCGTTAACGGAATGCTATAATTAAAGACTCCTGCAGCTGTTGGTGTACCACTAATGGTAATCGTATTTGATGCAAAAGAAGCAGTAACCCCTGTTGGTAAGCCTGTGGCAGTACCGATACCAGTGGCACCAGTTGTGCTGTGAGTAATGCTCGTTAATGCCGTATTGATACACAATGTAGGTGTTGTAGATGGCGTAGTAACCGTATTGTTTGCCGTGACCGTAATAGTACCTGTGGCAACAATAGCTCCACAACCTCCCGTTAACGGAATGCTATAATTAAAGACTCCTGCAGCTGTTGGTGTACCACTAATGGTAATCGTATTTGATGCAAAAGAAGCCGTAACCCCTGTTGGTAAGCCAGTGGCAGTACCGATCCCTGTGGCACCAGTTGTGCTGTGAGTAATGCTCGTTAATGCTGTATTGATACACAATGTAGGTGTTGTAGATGGCGTAGTAACCGTATTGTTTGCCGTGACCGTAATAGTACCTGTGGCAACAATAGCTCCACAACCTCCCGTTAACGGAATGCTATAATTAAAGACTCCTGCAGCTGTTGGTGTACCACTAATGGTAATCGTATTTGATGCAAAAGAAGCCGTAACCCCTGTTGGTAAGCCTGTGGCAGTACCGATACCAGTGGCACCAGTTGTGCTGTGAGTAATGCTCGTTAATGCCGTATTGATACACAATGTAGGTGTTGTAGATGGCGTAGTAACCGTATTGTTTGCCGTGACCGTAATAGTACCTGTGGCAACAATAGCTCCACAACCTCCCGTTAACGGAATGCTATAATTAAAGACTCCTGCCGCTGTTGGTGTACCGCTAATGGTAATCGTATTTGATGCAAAAGAAGCAGTAATCCCTGTTGGTAAGCCTGTGGCAGTACCGATACCAGTGGCACCAGTTGTGCTGTGAGTAATGCTCGTTAATGCCGTATTGATACACAATGTAGGTGTTGTAGATGGCGTAGTAACCGTATTGTTTGCCGTGACCGTAATAGTACCTGTGGCAACAATAGCTCCACAACCTCCCGTTAACGGAATACTATAATTAAAGACTCCTGACGCTGTTGGTGTACCACTAATGGTAATCGTATTTGATGCAAAAGAAGCCGTAATCCCTGTTGGTAAGCCTGTGGCAGTACCGATACCAGTGGCACCAGTTGTGCTGTGAGTAATGCTCGTTAATGCCGTATTGATACACAATGTAGGTGTTGTAGATGGCGTAGTAACCGTATTGTTTGCCGTGACCGTAATAGTACCTGTGGCAACAATAGCTCCACAACCTCCCGTTAACGGAATGCTATAATTAAAGACTCCTGCAGCTGTTGGTGTACCGCTAATGGTAATCGTATTTGATGCAAAAGAAGCCGTAACCCCTGTTGGTAAGCCTGTGGCAGTACCGATACCAGTGGCACCAGTTGTGCTGTGAGTAATGCTCGTTAATGCCGTATTGATACACAATGTAGGTGTTGTAGATGGCGTAGTAACCGTATTGTTTGCCGTGACCGTAATAGTACCTGTGGCCGTGGCAGTTCCGCAGTCACCTATTAAAGGAATGCTATAGTTGAAGACTCCTGAAGCCGTTGGTGTACCACTAATAGTAATCGTATTTGACGCAAAAGAGGCTGTTACGCCTGTTGGTAAGCCTGTGGCAGTACCGATACCGGTGACACCAGTTGTGCTGTGAGTAATGCTCGTTAATGCCGTATTAATACACAATGTAGGCGTTGTGGATGGAGTTGCAGCCAGACTATTGGGAACAACGGTAAATGTTTTTAAAACTTCATTAGTTCCATTACAAAGAGAAGCAACAACATATTTTACAGTCACGCTACCAGCGCCAGTAAAACTAAGTGTATTTGCAGCTAAAGTAGCTGGACCACTAACTAAAGACAAGGTACCTCCTGCCGGTGTAGTCTCCAACTCAATAGATGGAACAGAACAGTAATTTGAATACGACCCATTGATTCCAGGGATTTTAGGTTGTATCGTAAGTCCAGATTCTACTCCGCAAATTTCTAACGCTGCAGTATTAAAGGTATATGCAGGTTCGTAAGCATCATTGGTCGTTCCGTCAGCCATACTTCCGTTTATTCGGTGCCCAACATATCCAAATTTTGCATTACATTGTTTTACAACCATACTGGTATGCCCTCCTGTTTCCACACTTAATATTAAGTCTGCAGTAGTCAACCCATTAGGGATCACAGGGTCTGTATAAAGAGTAGGACCTCCAATCATGTTCTCTTTGTTGGATCCAAAAGCAAATAAATTATAATTGGCATTAATAACATTGATAGCTGGAAAACTCTCGTCATGCTCTTGAGGACTAATCCACAAAATGTTATCCATAAAAGGCCCAGCAGAAGAGTTGTATCTAGGTCTAACCCAAGTGAACGATTCTGTGGCAGACCAGTTACCTAATTGATGGTTGGTATTTCTACCTAAAGCAAATAATTTACCATCTGTTGCTAAAACATAAAATGTTGCTCCGCTATCAGTAGTAGCATTGGTAGACCCTATCATTTTTGGAGCTACACCTACAGGCAGAACCATCTGAGTAGCTCTAGACTGTACATAAACTGCAGCCGTATTATCACCTAAATAAACATTTCTACCCCAAACATACACAGAACCATCGCTTCGTAAAGCCATTAAATTCCCTGCACTACCTCTACAAGCAACAACATTTGTTAAATACGGATTACCTACAGCCGTAGTTGTCACCCGATACCAAGTTGTAGCGTTACCAGTACTTCCTAAGTAACTATCTCCCATACCTCTAGCAGTATCGTCTTGAGACAACACCCAAACAGCACCACTGCAAGTGGTTAATGCAAGAGTACGACTTGTAGCAAATAACATCTTAATATCAGCAGGAGTTATTCCAATAGGCAAACCTGTAGCATTACCGCCAATGGTGATTTTTTGAAACGTACTACTAGAGGTAATTGAGGCATCTAGCACAATACCTCCTACTCCCCAAGCATACAAACCATCCGTACTTAATACAATACCTTGAATATTACCATTAAAAGAACTCCCTAAAGCGCCTTTTAATGGAATTGAAGTACCTAAAGCTGGAAAATTAGTTGCATTAATAGACAATGGAGATAATACAGCTGTAACTCCGTCGTTGGCCATTTTTTCTCCCCAAACTTTAAGACCTGTAGTCGATCGAACTAATGAAGAGTGAAAACTAGATATATAGTTATCGTACTCAATGGTTGCTGCGTTTGTATTTGAGTTAGATCCAAAATTAGATAAATCTGTAGTAGCACAACCTACCGGAACAGAACATTGAGAATAGCCTTTCAAACTAAATAAGAGCATTAAAACAACAGCATATAAAAAACTATCAAAACCTAACTTATAATAGTTCTTACAAAACACCTCTTTTTTCATAACAATTAATTTATTTTATTCTTTTTAATTTGTGAACCAAAATACAGCTAACAACACCTTACAATTTGGTGTCATTATGTGCTGTTTTGAGTCTTTTATTTTTGGATTTAATCTTATTTTACTTACAAAACATAATATATAATTAACACTTTCTTAACCAGTGTAAGAATAATTTAATTAGTTGTTACAGCAAAAAAAAATCGATGAACAGCAAATTTTAAACGTTCAATAACCTTATTTTAGATATTTTTCACTATAATAAACACCTCATTACACTAAAAATCAAAAAGATACCTATTCTTTTTCTTTATTTTAGACCAAAAAAAGTAGGATTTAAATTGTTAATTCGAGCGTTTTTAAGGAAAATTAAAAACATAACAAAAGAAATACAATGTGTGTTATTTTTTTTAAGAAGCAATACTTTTAATTAGTATATTCGTAATAAATGTAAAAAACAAATGGACGATTATTTGATAGGTATTGGTAAACGGATCAAAAAAATTAGGAAAGAAAACAAAAAAACCATCCATGCTATTGCAAATATTGCACAGGTTAGTAATGGTTTAATTTCAAGAATTGAAAACGGAAGAACAATCCCTTCACTTCCTGTTTTGATAAATATCATTAATGCGTTAGAAATTGAGGTTGCGGTGTTTTTTGAGGGAATGTCCAATCCTTCTGGACAAAATTATATTGTATCTCGAGCCAATGAAAATGCACTTATAGAAAAAGAAGACGATGCGGAGGGATTTATATACCAATATATTTTTGGAAAACAACTTAACTCCATCGGATTTGAGGCCGTTTTGTTGGAAGTAAAACCAAATTCAAAAAGAGAAAAAGTAGAAACGGATGCTTACGAATATAAGTACATGCTTTCTGGTGAATGTAGCTACATAATAGGCGACGAAGAAGTACTCCTTAAAGAGGGGGATTCTATATTTTTTGATGGCCGAATTCCGCATGTACCTGTAAATAGAACGACACAATCCGCCAAAATGTTAGTAGTCTATTTCTTTTTTAGTACCTCTAGAGACTAACTAAAAACTATTTGGTTTATTATAGTTGCCACTTAAAACAAAACCCCTTCCTAATTATGTAAAACATAACGGAAAGGGTTTTAAAAAAAATAAACAAAACTATCTTTATAAGAGTAAGGCTCTTAATTCATTTAAGGTTTCAAAAATATACGTTGGCTTGGCTTCTTGAATTTGCAAACGCGTTTGCGCTCCAGTCAAAACCCCTACAGTGATGCCGCAATTGGCATTTTTTCCTTCTTCAATATCAATTGCAGAATCTCCAACTTTGAGTACTTTTTGAGCATCCGTGACTCCAACAATTTGCATGGCTTTAAAAATCATATCTGCCTCTGGCCTTCCGTTTTGAACATCATCAGCGGTCACTAATGCATCAATGGTTTTGCCTACGCTCCAGCCCAGCTTATCCAGAAGCTCTTTTGCAGTAGCGGTATTGTAGCCCGTGTTTAAGACTACTTTTATGTTATTGGATCGTAAATCTCTAAACAAATCTTCTGTGCCAGCAAAGGAACTAATTTGAAGATCTTTATAGGCTTTTTGTAAACTAATCTTAAAGTTATTAAAAATTGTATTGGCTATTTCTGTTACGTCTTCCAAAGGAGCGATTTGTTTTAAAACATCTGTAATGGCTTGGTGTTTTTCTTTACCAGCGCCATATTGCAAAACGGTTTCTAGAGAAACATTAAATCCTGCTTCGTGGATTCCTTTTTGTACTGTTTTGTATACTACATTGTCTTCATTGACTGTTGTTCCGGCCATATCAAAAACCACCAATTCTATTGCTTGCTTCATTATTATAGGTTAAAAATTTTAGTAATATTTTGTTTTGAAAACCCTGCACTTCCGGTCATTCCTTTGCCACCAATTCCGGTAATGATATGGATATTTTGTCCAACGTTGTGTTCAAAAACATCTTTATTTTTGCATTGAGAATAGGTACCAAACCATCTGCTTTGAATGGTATAGTCTGGTAGATCTATAATTTTTTTGGCTTCTTGAATCATAAAATTATCAATATCCATGTCTAGATTGCCACCCAAATCATCGCTATTTTTGGCAGAAGCATATTGATGGGAATCTCCTAGAATAACAGAACCATCTAATGCTTGTTTAAACAAAATGTGCACACCCCATTTTTTTTCTGAAGATGTGGCGTCTTCCTTTGCTTTAATTTCTTTAAAGGATGGGCATTCATAAAAGGCTTCGTATCTTCGGATGGATAATCCTGTTAGGATAGACCCCTGGAGTTTGTAGTTTGGATTTTGAGGTTTTGTTTGCATCATTTGTAATTTTGAAACTTCAAGATCACTATTAAAAAACAATTCTGGATACAAGGTTTTAAATTCGTTACCATTACATATAATTACTTTTTTGGCCACAAAAACCTCTCTCGAAGCGCTCTCCAAAACTACTCCTGTATCGGTGTTTTGACAACTTAATATGGGCGTATTGGTAATCAATTGTAGCCCTAAATGTTGTTGCATGTACTGCTGAAGCCGGTAGATCATTGTTCTAGGCTCTACGGTTACCTCTTGAGGAAAAAACAATCCTGCTACAACATAATCTGAACGCAAACCAGGATACTTATTCAGACATTGGTCTTTGGTCAGTAAATGCGATTGGTACTCGTTGGATTTGTTAATCTGTGCTAATTCTTCTAAAAGCTGTACTTCTTCTTGATTTGAGGCCAAATAAACCGTTCCGTTTTGTCGGATTGAAAGGTCAAATTGCTCCTGAATTTCTTTATAAATCTGCAAGCTTTCTCTACCATAAGCTTGCCACTTGCTATCCATTCCGGAAGGAACCACTTGCCCAAAATTTTGTATGGTAGCACTTTTGGGCATTTTATCTTTTTCAATAATGGCAACTTTTAAACCTTTTTTTAAGGCGTGAAAAGCGTGAAATGTACCTAGAACGCCTCCGCCCACAACAATTAAATCATATGGTGTATTCATGTTAAACTAATTGATAATTAATATTTTTATTTTGTTTTTTCTTTTTGGTTAAATACACTATTGAACTAGTGGTTACTACAACTCCCATAAAAGCTACTATATAGGCGCCATTTATAAAAAAATCTAACCAAGACAGGCTGGATTGCCCAAAGTTTTTATACAGCAAAACCGAAACGCTTCCTAAATATCCAAAAGCATCTGCTAGGTAAATCAAAAAACCCGCGTTTCCTTTGATTTTAAAAGCGCCTATAAAGCGATCAAAAAACAGGCAATTAAAAGGTACATAACAAATGTATAACCCAAACCCCGAAATTACCATCCAAGCATACGGACTGCATAAACCAGATTGAAATACATAGGTAGAAACACCTATGGCCAACGCTCCAAGCAGGAGTAATAATTGATAAAAAACCAAGGCCTTCATGTTGTCTTTAAAATAAAATGCAGTGGCTAACACCAACAACACAATCAAGGCTACAAAGACCTCTGAGCTAGCAAATACAGATACATCGTTTTTATAGCCTACGCTTTCCCATAGTTCACGAGCAAAATTATCTCTAAAATCTCTAAAAGCAGTTAGATAGGTATAGAACAAAACCCAGAGTGTTATTGGAAACAAAAATTTTAGCAATACTTTTTTGCGGTCTTTACTACTCATGGGGATACGCTCGGAACGCAAGGCAATATCTTCGGGAGTTGGTTTTGGAATGCGCTCTAACATCCAACTAAAAAATACTAAAGGGATTACAAATAATAATCCTGTGATTGCAGGCATCCAAAATTGAGAAAAACCCCAGGAATCCATTACATAAAGTCCTGCTGATTTTACCACTCCACTAGAGACTATAAAGCTAGTACTTAGGGCTACTCCCAAAATTTCGGTAAATTTTCTTCCTTCTAAGTACGAAAAAACAATTCCCCAAATCATCCCAAGTGGAATTCCGTTTAAAAACATGCACAAAATATTGTAGGGCTGCGGAATAATTGCAAACAAAACTAAAGCAATCTCTGCAATTGCAATTAACCCCAAAAGATACCACACGCGCTGGCTAGACCTAAGCTCCGATATTATTTTGATCCCTATAAATTTTGAAATTACATAGCCAAAAACTTGGGCAATAATCAATAGTATTTTGTAATCCATATGCAACACCTCTAAGCCCTCAAAGGTTGCTACACTAAAGGGTTTTCTAAAAGCGTACATACAAAAGTAAGCTCCAAATGCAGCCAATGACGCATTGCACACAAAAATTATATCCGTTTTTTTACTGCTCATTTTTCCTTATTTAATTTGTATTAAAAATTGAATTCGATTGCTCAAAATCGTAGTTTAGATCCAGATCTAGAATATAGATATTGGGAGAAGTTGGCTGGTGATGGCGCTTGTTTCTTTTTTTTTAGATAAAAAGCCACGCTTTAAATTAACCAATCCTGAAAAATATATTAGAGACCAACAAAGAGTTATGTTGTAACTTTACAGCAAAGGGTTTATCAAAGTAGGTTTTTGCGACCATTACAACCCCTGTAACAAAGGTAAATACTCCCAAAAAAACAAACTTGAGTTGTAGGATTTTAGGAAATTTAAATGCCCCATTTTGCACGGATGCTGCTAAGGTTAAAAAAACCTTAAACGAGGTAGTTATTTTTTTTAAATTTTTCATGACAGCAATAAATAATTACTAATAGTAAACTTTTGAGAGACAAAGGTCTTTAAAATTTACTATTAGTTAACTTTATTTGCTTTAAGAAATTCTTAAGTAGTGGTTAATTTATTGTAAGTTTAAGGTAAATTTAATGGTTTTGCTAACCTAAAAACTACTTACAAATAAATGGAAAATAAAAATATAGGTATCTAGATTTCAGATTGGTTTACAAAAACAGCATTTTGTTTATGAGGTATTTTTAGTTCCTTATATAATCAAGGTACACCAATTATACTGGTAAGTTTTTTTCGAAGGCAGAACCAAAAGAAATAAAAGAATCCGTCCCTCCTACTCCTTCAATCTGATGTATTTGCTCGTACAATATTTTACGTAATTCTTCATTATTGGGAGCCACAATTTTAATAAATAAAGCATACTTACCCGAAACCCAATGGCATTCAACTACCTCCGGAATCATTTTTAGTTTCTCCGATATCAAATAAGAATAATGTGCCTCTTTGGTGGTAATCCCAGTATATGTAATGGTTTCAAAACCAATTTCTTTTGGGTTTAGTTTTACTGAAAAACCAGTAATTATACCCAATTCTTGCATTTTTCTAACTCGCAAGTGCACCAAAGAATTAGAGATCTGAAGTTCTTTTGCAATTTCCGAGAAAGGAATTCTACCATTTTCATCTAATTTTCTAATAATTTCTTGGTCTAAATAATCCGTGTTTTCGTTGTGTTTTATCTGAGACATATTCGTGTTTAGTTATACATTCTATAATTTTGACAATTCTAAGGGGTGTTCTATTTTTTAAAATGTCAAATTTACATAAAAAATAGCTTTTTTGACGCTATATTAATAATAAACAGGTTACAGTAATATTATGACATTAATCTAGCTATATTTGTGTCATAGTAACATTTTAATACGGGTACAAATGAACAAGTCTCAATTACTTTCAAAATTATGGGAGCAATACGCTGCAATTACTCCTTCTGCCAAAAAAATTCACGACCTTTTAGAACAAAAAGGAGAAAAAATAGAAAACGACCATATAGCCATCAGAACCTTTAATGATCCAAGAGTCAGTATTGCTGTACTAGAAAAACTTTTTGTACAATTGGGCTACGAAGAAAAAGGAGACTATATTTTTGAGTCCAAAAAATTATTTGCCAAACATTACGAACATACTACAGATAAAAATGCTCCTAGAATTTTTATCTCTGAGTTAGAACTCGAAAAATGTTCTTCTGAATTGCAACAAACGGTCAAACAAATTCTAGATAGCTGTGATCCTGCGGTATTTGAAAACCCAGAACTTGTAATTAGCGGCACGGTTTGGGAGGCCAACTCGCAAGAAATTTATCAAAAATTATTAGCCGAGTCCGAATATGCTGCTTGGATGTATGTATATGGTTTCCGTGCCAATCATTTTACGATAAACACCAATGCGCTAGAAGGGTTTAAAACCTTACAGGATTTGAACCAATTTTTGGAAAATAATGGTTGGAAATTAAACGCTTCTGGCGGAAAAATAAAAGGTACTCCAGAACAATTATTAGAACAATCTAGCACCTTGGCAGATTTACAAACCATTCATTTTAAAGAAGGAGAACAACAAATTCCGTCTTGTTATTATGAATTTGCTTTGCGATACCCAATGGCCAACGGAGCGTTATACCAAGGTTTTATTGCGGCATCAGCAGATAAAATTTTTGAAAGCACAGATGTAAAATTACAAAAATAATTGCACCAAAGTTGTCTATTTAGTCAACTCCCATCCCTGCACAGCCTATTTATATCTGTATAGGGATGGGTTCGCTATACATACTGTAGCAATACTAATTTTAGACAACCTATTTGTTTTTTTTAAGGTTTTAAAACTGTCGTAGCACTGTTTTTTTTAGTCCAAAGTTTCCTTGGGTGTTTTATGTTATTCCGTTAACCCTTGTATAAAACGACTCAGAGCAACCATTAGTTGCCAAGGACTGTTGTTTTGTTAAAAAAGAAATTCTGTAACCAGAATAGAATTGGTACCCTACTATATCCTAAATTAATTAGAAGATATAGCCAACACCCTTTTTGCCCCCTAAACAAAAATCTTTAGTACCAAAAATATCTTTTAACAAAAATACAACGTAACAAAACTACCCGTTTTGGAATGCAAAAGAATAGCTCATTTCTGTTTTGAGCTATTCTTTTTTAATATAAAAAAGATACCTTTAGAGATTAAAATCATTTAAGAAATAAAAACCAATTTGTTTCGTAAAAACTGCTCCAATAAACCAATAGATATGCACCCAAAAAAATACTTTTATATTTTAGTAGCCTTAGTAATAACACAAGCAAATTTTGCTCAAGAAAAATATAAAATTTTAGAACTAAGTAAAAACAATTTAAACTACACCGGCAACCCAACAGAGGCATCCTACAAAGAAGCATTGGCATTTTCAGACAAAGGCGCTTGGTTTGCTTATGGTTTATTAGCTCCCTCAGAGGTTCAAGCCGGGTTTGCAGGCCCTTTTTTAATGACCCAACAAAATGGGGTTTGGTTAAGTACTTCTTTTGTTTCTATGCATCTGATAAATGAACAACAACAAGAAGTAATGGACTGGAAAAAATCTTTGGTTACCCAAACGAGCTACAATAGCCATCTGGAACAAAAATTTCAGGATAATACCTTACGTGTGGAGCAGCAATTGGTCTTTTTATCCGGACATACCGCTATCCAAAAAACAAGCATTACCAATATTTCGTCCAAACCTATTGTCTTTACTCCTACCTATTATTCTAAGATACATCTTACGGATTTACAACTCTCTGTAGAACAAAATGCCTTAAAAATAGTTTCCACAAAAAGTAATGCCGTTGGGTATTTGCAATTTATAAAAGAACAATCCAGCAACATTCAAGTTACAAATAAAGGTTTTAAGGCCACCACAAACAAGGTGGTATTAAAACCAAACGAAACTAAAGAAATGGTAATTTCTCAAACCTTTATTTTTCCGCAATACAATTGGAAAACAGAGCAAGAAGAAATAACAAACGCTAATTTTGCTACTGTTTTAGACCAAACCAAACAAGTAAAAGAAAACCAATTAGCACATCTAAAGGCACAAATGAAACCCATATACCAAACGGATCCCTATACCATTTTTATGTCTAAGCTAGTACTCACTCTACAAAACAATACTCGGATTGCTGCTGAAGGCTTACAACATGACGGCTTATTTCCTAGCTACCACTACCAAGGATTTCATGGATTTTGGGCTTGGGACAGCTGGAAACACGCCGCAGCAATAGCACATTATGATGCCCAATTGGCCAAAAACCAAATCCGTGCTTTGTTTGACTTTCAGGAGCCTAACGGTTTTATTCCGGACTGTATCTTTAGAGACACCTCTATTGAAACCAATAACTACAGAAACACCAAAGCACCACTAGCTGCTTGGGCCGTATGGGAAATTTACCAACAAACAAAAGATCTTGCTTTTATTACCGAAATGTATCCAAAATTACAAAAATACCATGCATGGTGGTATAACGAGCGAGATAATGACCAAGACGGAATCTGCGAATTTGGCGCAACAGATGGTAGTTTGATTGCTGGAAAATGGGAAAGCGGCATGGATAACGCCGTGCGGTTTGATCACAGCAAAATGCTTAAAAACAATGAAAAAGCCTATTCAATAGATCAAGAAAGCGTGGATTTAAATGCTTTTTTGTATGCCGAAAAAAACTACTTAAACCAAATGGCAACTGTTTTAAAACTAAGCCAAGATCAAAAAAAATGGAAGCAAGAGAGTAGCACCCTAAAAAAACAATTGCAAATCCAATTTTGGGACCCAAAAACCGGTTGGTTCTATGATACCACACTCGATGGTACGTCTTTTATAAAACAAATGGGATGCGAAGGCTATTTACCTCTATGGGCAGGAGTAGCAACCTCAAAACAAGCTCGAGCCATCAAAAATAATTTAATGGATCCAAACACCTTTAATACCTTGGTACCCTTGCCTACTTTGGCGGCAAACAACCCTAAGTTTAAACCAGATAACGGGTATTGGAGAGGACCGATTTGGTTAGACCAAAGTTATTTTGGTATTCACGGCCTAGAAAAACAAGGCTTCAAAAAAGAATCCCAACAACTAACCTACAAACTTATCCATAATGCCGAAGGTGCCCTGAATAAAGGAATGTCTATTAGAGAAAATTACCACCCCTTAAGCGGTAAAGGATTAGAGGCCGAAAGTTTTAGTTGGTCTGCAGCACATTACTTACTTTTACTTTTAAATAATTAATTCTGAAAAACCAAAAAATGAACCACCATAACTCACTCCTATCCAGATTGCTTCCGCTTTGCCTATTGGTATTTAGTTTGCAATTAAACAGGCTATATGCACAAGAAAAAACAGCAACTCCTTTGCAGAAAAAAGATCCAAAAACTTTTTTTTCAAAACCAGATTTAATGCAAATTGGGGTATATTATTATCCTGAACAATGGCCTAGAGAACAATGGGAACGGGATCTAAAAAACATTAAAAAGTTAGGCTTTGAGTTTACCCATTTTGCAGAATTTGCTTGGACATTCCTGGAACCAGAACAAGGAAAATATGATTTTAAATGGTTAGATGATGCCCTAGCACTAGCCGAGAAAGAAGGCCTAAAAGTTATTCTTTGTACCCCTACACCCACACCTCCGGCATGGATGGGAGAAAAATATCCCGAAATTTATCTTGTAGATGCCAATGGCAGACGTAGAGAACATGGCAATAGAGCCAATATAGCGGTAACTAACGAAAAATACAACCAATTTACAGCCCAAATTGTAACCCAGTTAGCCAAACGCTATGGCAAAAACAAAAATGTAATGGGATGGCAAATTGATAATGAACCCTTAGGAACCGCCGATTTTAGTCCATCAGCACGCAAAGCATTTCAGGTTTGGCTCAAAACCAAGTACCAAACCATTGAAAAACTCAATACAGCATGGGTAGGTAGTTTTTGGAGTACGCGTTATTCTAATTTTGAACAAATCCTACTGCCTAATGCCGAAATTTATTTTGAAGACAAATTAAGTCCACATGCCGTTTTAGATTTTAAAAGATTTACCTCCGATGCCCAAGCAAATTTCTTAAACAAACAAGCAGAAATACTCCGGACACACATTGATCCAAAACAGTGGATCACCACTAATTTTACCAATGTGATTTATGATGCTGATCCGCGTAGTGCTAACCAAATGGATTTTATCACCTATACCATGTATCCGGTAAGTGGTCAAAATCATTTAGGCGGAGACAATTTTAGAATGGGGTCTCCAAACAAAATTTTTGAAGCCAATGACTACTACCGCTCTATTAACGGCGTTACTGGTGTTATGGAACTACAACCCGGACAAGTAAATTGGGCAAGCGTGAATCCCCAATTGCTTCCTGGTACGGTACATATGTGGATTTCGCAGGCCTTTGGAGGTGGTTGTTCCTTTACGTGTACTTACCGTTACAGACATCCGTTAGGAAGCAGTGAAATGTATCACGAAGGCATTGTAGGCACCGATGGTGTAACACTATCCACGGGTGGCAAAGAGTTTGTTGAAGCCATACAAGACATGAAAAAATTGCGTCAAGAATACCAGCCTACAGCAACTTATCCTGAAAATTTAGCCCAAAGAAAAACAGGTTTTTTGTGGAGTCATGACAATCTTTGGGATTTAGAAAATCAAAAACAAACCAAATACTGGAACACCTGGAAACACCGAAATACCTATACATCTGCCATAAAATCTACTGCAGCACCAATGGATTTTATTACCGAAGAAACCAATTTTGAAGACTATCCTTTTATAGTGGCACCAGCCTACCAGCTCATTGATTCAAAATTAGTTGCCAAATGGACTAACTACGTTCAAAATGGAGGACACTTAATACTATCTTGCAGAACAGGTCAAAAAGATAAAGAAGGTCATTTTTTTGAAGCCAACTGGAGCGCACCTATTGTGCCTTTAATTGGAGCCGATCTCGATTTTTTTGACGTACTAGTTACCGATGTAGAAGGAACCGTAAAAGCAGCCAATACACTTTTTAAATGGAATACCTGGGCAGATGTACTTAGTCCCAAAAAAGGAACTGAAATATTGGCCACCTACGAAGACCAATTTTATAAAGGTAAAGCAGCTGCTATCACTCGAAAATTAGGAAAAGGAACCGTTACCTACATTGGTGTAGAAAGCACAGACGGAAGCCTAGAAAAACAACTTGTACGAGAAGTATACAGTCGGGCAAATGTAGCCATCGAAAACCTACCCAAAGGCGTGCTTGTAGAATGGAGAGACGGCTTTTATGTAGCGGTAAATTATAGCAATGAACCCGTTACTATAGCAATGCCAAAAGCAAGTAAAATATTGGTAGGACAAAATCCGTTGCAACCAGCACAAGCCTTAATTTGGAAATAAAATATAACCTATTAAAAGTATACCCATGAATTTTTCAGAAACCACGATCCAACAACTAGTACAAGACCATTATGGACTTACTACCACCGCAAAAGCACTCAATGGTTATGAGGAGTTAAATTTTCTTTTGTCCGATGAAAAAAAAGAAAAATATATTTTAAAAATAACCAACGAAGCCCATTCTTTTCCTTTTCTGGAAGCGCAAGTTGCCATTATAGCCCATCTAGCAAATAGCAAAATGGCTACACATTTTCAGCATTTTTGCTTTAATAAACAAGGAGAAGCCTTAACCAAAATAGAAAAAGATTCTAAAACCTATTACGTCCGAATTTTAAACTTTTTAGAAGGTACTTTCTGGGTAGATCAAGCGGTTAAATCCAACGAATTACACACTAATTTGGGAGCATTTATGGGAAGCATGGATTCTGAATTACAACATTTTTCTCATCCTGCAATGCACCGCAACTACAGCTGGGACATTAGTCGTGCTACTGAAGCCAACGATGCTTTGCATCACATTTTAAACCATGAAAAAAGACGTATTGCAGGGTATTTTTTATTACAATTTGAAACCGAAGTACTTCCAAAAATACATCATTTGCGCCATGCATATATACACAATGATGCAAATGATTATAATGTATTAACTCAAGGAAACCAAATTAGTGGTTTGATCGATTTTGGAGACATGGTCTATACGGCTCTTATAAATAATCTTGCCATTACCTGCACCTATGCTATGCTCGAAGAAAAAGAGCCATTAGAGGTAGCTACAGCAATTGTAAAAGGATACCATAGCTCTTATTCTCTTACCGAGCAAGAAGTAGGTGTTTTGTATTATCTAATTGCCGCAAGACTTTGCATTAGTGTAACCCAATCTGCTTACAACAGTTCTTTAGACAGCAATAACGAGCACCACTTTATTACCGAAAAACCCGCCTGGAACTTATTATACCAACTTATCAAAATAAATCCTATAAAGGCAGAAGACCATTTCAGAAAAGCGTGTGGTTTTACTGCTATAATTGATGATCAAAATTACCATGATTTAGTAAATCTTCGGCAGCAAAAACTTGGCAAAAATTTAAGTATTGGTTACAAAGACAAGCTAAAAATAACAAAAGGCGCCTTACAATATCTTTATGATGACAAAGGAAGAACTTTTGTAGATTGTGTAAACAACCCCTCTCACGTAGGTCATTGTCATCCTGTGGTGGTCAAAAAAATGCAAAAACAAATTGCAACCTTAAACACCAATACTCGGTATTTAAATGACACTATAATAGAATATGCTCAAAAACTTACCGACACATTACCGGATGCACTAAGTGTTTGTTATTTTGTTAATTCAGGCAGTGAGGCCAATGATTTAGCCATCCGAATGAGCCGTCATTACACCAAGCAAAAAGACATTATTGTATTGGATCACGCCTACCACGGCACCTCTACAGTAGCCATGGAAATGAGTCCTTATAAATTTGATAGTAAAGGCGGTTTTGGGCAAATGCCTTGGATCCATAAAGCCATCAATCCAGATCAATATCGTGGACCATATACCTATACGGATGCCAATGCAGGCCCAAAATATGCTGCAGATGTTGCACGCATTATCCAAGAGTTAAAACATGAGAACAAAGCACCTGCAGTATTTATTTGCGAAACTCTTTTGGGCGTAGGCGGACAAATTCCACTTCCTGAAAACTATCTAAAAAATGTGTACCAACACGTCAGAGCAGCAGGAGGCGTTTGTATAGCCGATGAGGTACAAGTAGGTTTTGGACGTATCGGAACCCATTTTTGGGGTTTTGAACTACAAGATGTAGTGCCAGACATTGTTGTTTTGGGAAAACCAATCGGCAATGGACATCCTTTAGCTGCAGTTATTGTTACCAAAGAAATTGCAGAGGCATTCCATAATGGTATGGAGTATTTTAACACTTTTGGAGGCAATCCAGTATCCATGACCGCAGGATTGGCAGTACTAAATGTTATCCAAGACGAAGAAATGCAACAACACGCACTAGAGGTAGGAAACCATCTGATGGCTGGGCTTAAAAGCCTAATGCACAAATACCCTATTATTAGTGATGTACGTGGCCATGGTTTGTTTTTAGGAGCCGAAATGGTCAAAGATCCAATTACTAAAGAACCAGCTGTTGCTGAAATTGATCAAATAGTAGAAAAAATGAAAGAAAAAGGCTATCTACTAAGTACCGATGGCCCCTTACACAACGTATTAAAAATAAAACCTCCCATGCCGTTTAACAAAGACAATGCCGATGAAATGGTACACTTATTAGAGGTAGCACTTAGCGAGTTATTACACCCAAGCAACTAATTAAACCATAATAGATTACAATTAATTTCATTTTAAATGGAAAACAAAAAACCACCGCTAGCAACCGAGATACATCTTGCAGATTTAGAAAAACAATTAGAAGGTAGCTTATCCTGGGATTCAAGCAGCCGTTTGTTATACGCAACAGATGCAAGTGTTTATAAAGAAATGCCTTTGGCTGTAGCTGTTCCAAAGACCAAAGAGGATATTCAAAAAATAATTAATTTTGCCCGAGAAAATAAAACAAGTATTGTTCCTCGAGCCGCAGGAACCTCACTTGCAGGACAAGTGGTGGGCAACGGAATAATTGTGGATATCTCGCAAGAGTTTACTAAAATACTCTCTTTAGATACCCAAAACAAAACCGTTTGGGTAGAACCCGGAGTTATCCGTGACGAATTGAACTTGTATCTAAAGCCATACCAATTGTTTTTTGGCCCCGAAACCTCTACTAGTAACCGATGCATGATAGGCGGCATGGTTGGCAACAATGCCTGTGGTGCTAGATCGGTAATTTACGGTTCTACCCGAGACCATTTATTAGAAATAACTGGTTTTCTGGCAGATGGTAACCAAGTAACCTTTGGGGCTTTAACCAACGAAGAATTTGAAGAAAAATGCCAAGGAGTCAATGTGGTTAGCCCGCTTGAACAAGCAATTTATGTACAAATAAAAGCGATTTTATCCTCTGCAGAAAACACGCATTTAATAGAACAAAATTTTCCAAAAAAATCCATCCCCAGAAGAAACACAGGATATGCCCTAGATTTATTAGCAACAAGCATGCCTTTTAAAAATTCTGAAGAAAAATTTAATTTTTGCAAATTAATAGCTGGATCCGAAGGAACTTTATTTTTTTCTACTGCCATAAAACTAAATCTAGTAGAGGCTCTAAAACCCTTAGCTGCATTAATATGCGTGCATTTTGACAGCATTAACGAAGCCTTAAAGGCAAATTTGGAAGCGCTAAAATTCCAACCTAATAGTGTGGAATTAATAGACCATTATATCTTAGATTGTACCAAAGAAAACCTGGAGCAAAGCAAAAATCGTTTTTTTGTAAAAGGAGATCCCAAGGCCATACTGGCTATAGAATTTTTGAGAGATACCCCAGAAGAAATAGCACAAATTGCCAAAGAGATGGAAGCACAGATGCGTTCTAAAAACTTAGGACACCATTTTCCTATTGTTTATGGCGAAGATACCAACAAGGTTTGGAGTTTAAGAAAAGCTGGATTAGGGTTGTTATCAAATATTCCTGGAGATGCAAAAGCAGTAGCGGTAGTAGAAGACACTGCCGTAGATGTAAACGATTTACCTGATTTTATTGAAGAATTTAATGCCATTTTAAAACAACGGAATTTAAATTGTGTGCATTATGCCCATGCCGCAACCGGAGAGTTACACTTGCGCCCTATACTTAATTTAAAAACCAAAGAAGGAACTGAGCTCTTTAGAACCATTGCTACAGATATTGCTCATTTAGTAAAAAAATACAAAGGCTCTCTTAGTGGCGAACATGGTGATGGAAGATTGCGTGCAGAGTTTATTCCATTAATGCTTGGTACCGAAATTTACAACTTATTTTTGCAAATAAAACACAGTTGGGACCCCTGGAATGTTTTTAACCCCGGAAAAATTGTGAACAGTCCGCCAATGGATACCCACCTGAGGTATACAGCTGGACAAACCACTGCTCCTATTGAAACCTATTTTGATTTCTCAGAACAAAACGGCATTCTGGCTGCTACTGAAATGTGTAATGGATCTGGTGATTGCCGAAAAACAGAAAAAAGCGGTGGTACCATGTGTCCAAGTTATATGGCTACACGAAACGAAAAACACACAACCCGCGCTAGAGCAAATCTATTGAGAGAAACCATTACTCATGGCAGCACTGAAAACAAATTTGACAGCAAAGCCCTTATAGAGGTTCTTGACTTGTGTCTGAGTTGCAAAGGTTGCAAATCCGAGTGTCCATCAAATGTGGATATGGCAAAACTCAAAGCCGAAACCTACCAACATTATTACCAAAAAAACGGCATTAATTTTAGAACATTACTTATTGCCAACACGCCAAAAATAAACCAATTTTTTGCAGCTGCTCCTTGGTTATACAATTTATCCACCAAAGGTATTTTGGGTACTTTAATCCAAAAAACAACTGGCTTTACAACCAAAAGAACGTTGCCTTTGATGCATCACATTACTTTTGAAAAATGGATGGAAAAACACGTTCAAGAAGGAAATTTTGTACACGGAACCGTTTATTTATACAACGATGAATTTTTAAACTACTACGACGTTGCAATTGGTCAAACAGCAGTAAAGCTATTAAACCGTTTGGGATATCAAGTAATACTACCCAAAATTGGCATTAGCGGCCGTACCTATTTGTCTAAAGGAATGCTAAAAGAAGCTCGTGAAATTGCCGAAAAAAACATTATCGATTTTGAAAAAGAACTACCCAAAACCCAGGTTTTAATAGGCATAGAACCCTCGGCAATACTTTCCTTTAGAGACGAATATCCTGACTTATGCCGTGGCGATTTGAAAGAAAAAGCAAAAAAAATTGCCAGCAGAACCTTACTAATTGAAGAATTTATAGCACAAGAAATAGAACACGGAAGGATAACTTCGGATCAATTTACAGACAAACCCGAACGCGTACGCATGCATGGACATTGTTTTCAAAAAACATTATCTTCTGTGGTACCATTAAAAAAGATGCTCATGTTGCCTAAAAACTACCAGGTTCTAAACATCCCAAGTGGCTGTTGCGGAATGGCGGGTTCTTTTGGTTATGAAAAAGAGCATTATTCCCTTTCTATGAAAATAGGAGAACTTGTTTTGTTTCCTGCCATCCGATCCGAAGAAAAAAGTACTCTTATTGCTGCTTCTGGAACTAGCTGTAGGCATCAAATTGCGGATGGAACCAAACATGAGGCCCAACATCCGGTTGTTATACTGTATAGTGCCTTAAAATAAATATAAAGAGCTTAAAACAATGGTACTTATTTTAGAACTATTGTTTTAAGCATTCTTAGATTCAACTCATAAATACTACAAAAAAAGCCTCACATTACTGTGAGGCTTTTTAGTATAAAAAAGTGGAGAATTATTTTTTCTCTGATTTTTCCATTTTAGCTTTCAAGGCAGCTAATACATCGTTACTATCTCCTAGAGTAGCAGCTGGTGCATTAGTGTTTGAAGCAGAAGAAGTGTTTTCTGTAGCGGCTTTCACATTTTTCTCTTCTTCTTCACGGAAGATAGCAGTGTGAGAGGCAACTACTCTTTTGAATTCTTTGTTAAATTCAATTACTTTGAACTCAGCAGATTCTCCTTTTTTCAATTTCTTACCATCTTCTTTTTCAAGGTGACGTGTAGGAATGAAAGCAACGATATCGTCTCCAAATTCTACTGTAGCTCCTTTATCAACAATCTCAGCAATTTCACCTGTGTGGACAGTTCCAACAGCAAATGAACCTTCGTATTGATCCCAAGGATTAGGAGTAGTTTGTTTATGACCTAAAGATAATTTACGTCCGTCAACATCTAATTCTAATACTACAACATCTAGTTTTTCACCAACGTTTACAAACTCAGATGGGTGTTTGATTTTCTTAGTCCAAGATAAGTCAGAGATGTAAATTAATCCATCAATTCCTTCTTCTAATTCTACAAAGATACCAAAGTTAGTAAAGTTTCTAACAATACCTGAATGTTTAGAACCTACAGGGTATTTAGAAGTAATATCTGTCCAAGGGTCTTGAGACAATTGTTTGATACCTAATGACATTTTACGGTCATCTCTATCTAAAGTTAAGATAACAGCTTCAACAACATCCCCTACTTTTACGAAATCTTGTGCAGAACGTAAATGAGTAGACCAAGACATTTCAGAAACGTGGATTAAACCTTCAACACCTTCAGCAACTTCGATGAAAGCACCGTAATCAGCGATTACAACTACTTTACCTTTTACTTTGTCTCCAATTGCTAAGTTAGCATCTAGAGCATCCCAAGGGTGTGCGTTTAATTGTTTCAATCCTAATTGAATTCTTGTTTTCTCATCATCGAAATCAAGGATTACAACATTTAATTTTTGGTCTAATTCTAGAACTTCAGATGGGTGGTTAATTCTAGACCAAGAAAGATCCGTAATGTGAATTAATCCATCAACTCCACCTAAGTCAATAAAGACACCATAAGAAGTAATGTTTTTAACCACACCTTCTAATACTTGTCCTTTTTGTAATTGACCAATGATTTCTTTTTTCTGTACTTCAATATCCGCTTCAATAAGCGCTTTGTGAGATACAACAACGTTTTTAAATTCGTGGTTGATTTTCACAACTTTGAATTCCATTGTTTTGTTTACGTAAACATCGTAATCTCTAATTGGTTTAACATCAATTTGAGATCCTGGTAAGAATGCTTCAATTCCGAAAACATCTACGATCATACCACCTTTAGTTCTGCATTTTACAAAACCATTAACAATTTCACCAGTTTCGTTTGCAGCAATAACTCTATCCCATGATTTGATAGTACGTGCTTTTCTGTGAGATAAAACTAGTTGTCCAGTTTTGTCTTCACGGATATCAATTAATACTTCAACCGTATCCCCTACTTTTAAATTTGGGTTGTAACGGAATTCGTTCAAAGAAATTACACCTTCTGATTTTGCGTTGATATCAACAATAACGTCTCTATCTGTAATTCTAACAACAGTACCATCTACTACTTCTTCTTGGTCTGTAGCGATGAATGTTTTAGATACTAATTCTTCAAATTCTTGTAAGTTTTTCTCATCTACTGGATCAATACCTTCTTCAAAGTTATGCCAGTTAAAATTTGCTAAAAACTCTTCTTGTGATTGGATTTGTTCAGACATGCTGATTAAAATTTGTATTCTGTATTTTCTTGAGTTTCATAAAGTAGCAGAAAACAACAGAAGTTGTTTGTATAATTAATTTATCCCTAATGGAAACTCTTATCCACCAAAAGGTGTGCAAAAGTAATACTTTTTTTTGAAACAACAAAAAATTAATTCAAAGACAAGTTATTGAAAATCAGTAACAAAATATCTGGACCTATTGCAGATTTTGAGCTTGCTATCGCTTTTTTTTATACAAAGTTTAGAAATACAGTGTTTGCCAGATGGTATCTGATAAGTAAATAAGCGACCCAAGGATTTTTAAACTAGGTTTTTGAAGGTATAAATAAGCTAAACCTATTGAAGAATTAGTGGTTTAAATCCAGAATCTCTTTGGGATTGTGCTTGTACTTAAACACAAACGGAAAAATAATTGCAAGCACTAAAGCATAAGCGGCAAAGCTTAGCCAAATATGTTGCCATTGCCTACTACCATCTGCAAGGGTAAAATAATGCTCAATAAGATACCCACTAGCAAAACTTCCAATTAAAGCTCCAAAACCATTTACCATCATCATAAATAAGCCTTGAGCGCTTCCTCGTATTTTAGGATTGGTTTGGGTCTCTACAAATAAAGAACCCGATATATTAAAAAAATCAAATGCCATACCGTACACTACGCAAGACATAATAATCATCCATAATCCGTCTGTGGGATTCCCGAAAGCAAACAAGCCAAAACGCAATACCCAAGCCAACATGCTTAAAAACATGACGTATTTGATGCCAAATTTTCTTAAAAAAAACGGAATTGCTAGTATAAATAAAGTTTCGGATACTTGAGATACAGACATAATAATTGCGGGATATCTAACTGCAAGACTATCTTGGTATTTTTCTATGTTAGCAAAATCATGTATGTAGGTATCTCCATAGGCATTGGTTAATTGTAGCGCAGCGCCTAACAACATGGAGAAGGTAAAAAACACCGCAAATTTTTTCTGTTTGAATAACTCAAAAGCATGCAGACCCAATGCGTGAGTAAAAGTAGTTCGGGTATCTATTTTAGACATCGGAAGGCATTTTGGCAACGTCAAAGCATAGGTTGCTAATAAAAACGATACCGCAGCTGCAATATAAAATTGATTGGCAGAGGTTTCGTTATGCGTTAAACTCACTACCCACAAAGCAACTATAAACCCAATAGTACCCCAAATCCGGACAGAAGGATACTGTTTTACCACATCTAAATTAGCAGCAATCAAAGCATTATAGGCCACAGTAATGGATAAAGAAATAGTTGGCATATAAAAAAACATGTTTACAAGCATGACCCAAAAAAACGTAGTTGGGTTATCTACCATAGGCAAACAAACCAAAGACACGCCTCCCAAGAGATGGAGAATGCTGTATAATTTTTCGGCATTAATAAACCTATCCGAAATAATGCCTGTAAATGCTGGCATGAATACAGACGAAATCCCCATGGTAGAGAATATAATTCCGAACTCGGTACCAGACCAGTGTTTGTTATTGAACCAATAGGCACCAATGGTAAGCAACCAAGAACCCCAGATAAAAAACTGCAAGAAATTCATTAAAACCAACCTGTTTTTAATCCCAATCATCTGAATAAATTGTTTTTATTAGTTCCTGTAAACATAACTACCTAAGGCAATACTTGACTTAAACCACAACAAGTACGTTTGTTACCAATTGCATTACTAAGTCAAATTGGGCTTCTTTGGTAAGGTTGGAGTTGTCTATAGTTGTTGCATTTGGGGCTATTTTTAGAGGAGAATTTTCTCTATGGGTGTCGATAT
Source organism: Flavobacterium crassostreae (assembly GCF_001831475.1). Classification (NCBI taxonomy): domain Bacteria; kingdom Pseudomonadati; phylum Bacteroidota; class Flavobacteriia; order Flavobacteriales; family Flavobacteriaceae; genus Flavobacterium; species Flavobacterium crassostreae. The sequence continues at coordinate 2,492,060 of NZ_CP017688.1, forward strand.
AATCGCGCTCCTCAACATTTTTCAAGACTGCTTCGTGGGTTACCAAATCTCCTTTGGCAAGCAACTCCTGGTAACGCCTTTGTGCTCGGGTTGCAGCCGTTGCTGTCATAAAAATTTTAAGCTCTGCATCCGGAAAAACCACCGTACCGATATCCCTTCCGTCCATTACAATGCCTTTGTCTTTGCCCATTTGCTGTTGTTGCTCTACTAATTTAGAACGCACTTCTGAAATTTCAGCTACTTTGCTCACAAAACCAGAAACCGCAATTTTCCGAATTTGTTGCTCTACATTTTCATCATTGAGAAACATCTCTCCATACCCTAAATCTTCATTAAATTTAAACTGCAATTTTACCTCTGCCAAAACTGCAATTAAGGATTCTTTATCAAAAAAACCGGCACCAATATAGCCTTTTTTCATAGCAAATAACGTTATTGCACGGTACATAGCACCAGTATCTACGTAGGCATATCCTAGTTTACTGGCCACTTGTTTTGCTAAAGTAGATTTGCCTGTGGATGAAAATCCATCAATTGCAATGGTAATTTTTTTATTCAAAATATTATTTTTCAAAATTTATTGTTAATCCAAACAAACTAGTATTGCCCGCTAGAGTGTACCTAGAATACGAATAGTTAAATTTTAATTTGTTAAATTTTAATCCAAAACCTAATGCGACTCCTGAAAAATTGCGTTTTTCAAGAATTCGTAATTCTTCGGCTCGCCTAAAGTTGTATCCCAATCTTAAATTAAATGCTTTTTGAGGAAACAGCTCTACTCCAATAATTGCATGTCTTAAGGCATTGTTTACAAAAGAAACGTTCTCTTGGGTAGTGGTGCCCTCTAGTGTAGTTATGCTTCTTTCTGGATTAGAAAAAGCAACATTCCACTGCTGTAAATTCTCTAAGGTAAGGTGCCAGCGTAAAGGAACATGATCCAGCTCTTGAGACACGCCTATAAGTATCTCTAATGGCAATTTTTCGTTAATTTCAGAATAGCTAGTAAATTGCATTCCTACATTACGGATTGCCAAAGCCCAGTTAACGTCATTGCGCTCGTCTATAAATAAAAACCCTAAATCTAGGGCTCCTCCTAAAGAGTGGTAGCGTTCTAAGGTGGACGATATTAGTTTTGCATTGGCGCCTACATACATGGTGGTATACGGAATATTGTAGGCATACCCGAGGGATAATGCGGCTTCACTTCCTGAAAAAGAATTGGTTTTTTGCCCCTTTTCATCATAGCCTTCAAAGCTTCCGTAATTTACATAATTAACCCCAGCATAAAATGTTTGTACATGCCTATCATAGGTGTACGCGTAGCCTGCGTTACCGTAGCTTACTTCTCCAAAATAGCTGCCATAATTCAAAGCCAAATGGTTGTGCATTTCTTGGTTTAAAGTAGCTGGATTAAAGTTTACTTGATTAACATCGTTATCATAAATGGTTACTGTTTTGCCTCCAAGTGCCGCTTGTCTGGGCGAAGTACTTAAGTTCAGAAATTGGTATGTTGCCTTTCCTCCTATTTGCGCCTGAGAAAAAACAGACAGCAATAAGAAAAAGTATAAAACCTTCTTTTTGAATAGTTGCATCATAGTATTTAGTACCAGCGAAGATAAAACTATAATATTAGTAATACCTTTTTTTTTGGCATCTTAAAAATAAAATAAAATTCCAAAATCGTTGTTTAGTATAGTATAAACTAGATTTTGGAATATATAGTATCTTGATTTAATAAACTTTACAGATTTTTTTTGTTTTTAACATCTTGATCTGTTACTGCAATTTTTAAAACCTCATTCATTTCTTTTACAAAATGAAAGGTCAGTCCTTGTATATACTCTGGTTTTATTTCGTCAATATCGCTTTTATTTTCTTGACATAAAATAATTTCTTTAATGTTGGCTCTTCGTGCTGCTAGTATTTTTTCTTTGATCCCTCCTACTGGCAATACTTTTCCTCTTAAAGTGATTTCTCCTGTCATGGCAATGTTTTTCTGAACTCTTTTTTGTGTAAACAAAGAAACCAACGAAGTTAACATAGCAATACCCGCACTTGGACCATCTTTGGGTGTAGCACCTTCTGGCACATGTATATGGATGTTATATTTGGACAAAATATCTGGGTTAATCCCTAAATGTTCTGCATTTGCTTTGATATACTCTAGTGCAATGGTTGCAGATTCTTTCATTACTGTACCTAAATTACCAGTAATGGTCATGGTTCCTTTTCCGGGAGAAATAAGGGATTCTATAAATAAAATATCTCCTCCTACGCTAGTCCATGCTAATCCAGTAACCACTCCCGCAACATCGTTGCTCTCGTATTTATCTCTTCCTAGTCTAGCTACTCCGAGTACTTTGATAACATCCTCATCGGTTACTTTTTTGTTGTAGGTCTCTTCCATGGCAACAGATTTGGCTGCATTTCGGATTACTTGTGCTATTTTGGCTTCTAAACCACGGACTCCAGATTCTCGGGTGTAGCCTTCTACTATTTTTTCTAGTTGTCTTTTTCCAATGGTTAAATCCTTAGGCGTAAGTCCGTGTTCTTTTAATTGTCTTGGAAACAGATGTTGTTTTGCAATTTCTATTTTTTCTTCGGTAGTGTAGCCAGACATTTTGATGATTTCCATTCGGTCTCGCAATGCCGGCTGAATAGCGCTCATGTTGTTAGAGGTGGCAATAAACATCACTTTAGATAAATCATATCCCATTTCCAGAAAATTATCATAAAAAGAGTTGTTTTGTTCTGGATCCAAAACTTCTAACAAAGCAGAAGATGGATCTCCTTGATTGCTATTGGATAGTTTATCAATCTCATCCAAAACAAAAACCGGATTAGAGGTTCCTGCTTTTTTAAGGCTCTGAATAATCCTACCTGGCATGGCACCTATGTAGGTTTTTCGGTGGCCTCTAATTTCAGACTCATCGCGCAAACCACCCAAAGAAATACGCACGTATTCTCGGCCTAGCGCTTTGGCTATAGAACGTCCAATAGAGGTTTTTCCGACACCCGGAGGCCCTGTTAAACAAATAATTGGCGACTTCATATCGTTTCGTAATTTTAAAACGGCCAAATGCTCAATCATTCTTTTTTTAACTTCCTCTAGGCCAAAATGATCTTTGTCCAGAATTTTTTGAGCACGTTTTAAATCAAAGTTATCCTTAGAAAAGGTATTCCAAGGAAGATCCAAAAATAGCTCTAAATAATTTCGTTGAATCCCAAAATCTGGGGCTTGCGGATTCATGCGGCGCATTTTGGATAGTTCTTTATCAAAATGTTGTTGGGTTTTTGGGTCCCATTTTTTGGTTTTTGACTTCTGGAGCATTTCGTCCATTTCTTCCTCCTGAGATACACCACCTAATTCTTCCTGGATGGTTTTCATCTGCTGGTGCAAAAAATATTCTCTTTGCTGTTGGTCTAAATCAAAGCGTACTTTGGATTGAATATCATTTTTTAATTCTAATTTTTGCAATTCAATATTCATGTACCGAAGTGTTTCTAAAGCCCGAGCTTTAAGATCACTAATGGCCAATAAATCTTGTTTTTCTTTTACGGTCAAATTCATATTTGAGGTAACAAAATTGATCAAGAAAGATTGGCTTTCGATATTTTTGATAGCAAAAGTAGCTTCACTCGGAATATTAGGACTCTCCTTTATGATTTGTATCGCTAGTTCTTTTACAGAATCTAATATTGCCAAAAACTCGGTGTCTTTTGGACCCGGACGACTTTCGTCAAAATTGCTAATGGTTGCTGTTAGGTATGGCTCTTCGGAGACCACAGCATCTATTTCGAAGCGTTTTTTACCCTGCAAAATTACCGTAGTATTTCCGTCAGGCATTTTTAAAACCCGTAGAATTCTGGCCACTGTTCCAATGGTATGGATGTCTTCTTTGGTAGGATCTTCGTCTTCTTCATTTTTTTGAGCCACCACTCCTATGATTTTTCCGGCAGCATTGGCATCATCAATCAATTTTATCGATTTGTCTCTGCCGGCTGTAATTGGAATTACTACCCCAGGAAACAAAACCATATTACGCAACGGCAGTATTGGCAAGGATTCTGGCAATTCTTCCTTAATCATTTCCTCTTCGTCTTCTGGCGTTAACAAGGGTATTAATTCTGCTTCTGAATCAAATTCATGAAGTGACAAATTGTCAATAGTAAGTATTTTATGATTTGACATAGTATATTTAGGTCTTTTTGTCATTATTTTTTTGTGGAAACAACAAATATAGGCCAAGGTTGGTATAAAACATCCCTTATTGCCTCATTATTCCTTTCGGGATATAAAAAAAGCAATCACTATGCCATTTTAAAACAATGGGAATTATTTAACGGAGTTGGGCTTTTGCATCGTAGATAATACTATAAATCCAAGCAGAAAGAAAACCGCTAGTATAAAAAAAGAATCTCGCATAGAGTTGGTTATGGCTCCTACAAACCCGAAAATAAAAGTCCCTACCACTATGGCTATTTTTTCGGTAACATCAAAAAAACTAAAATAAGTGGCGTGTTCTTGGGTTTCGGGCAGCAATTTTGAATACGTAGAACGAGATAAGGATTGAATGGCTCCCAAAACCATTCCAATTGTTGCTCCAAGAGCATAAAATTGTGCGTCTATATTTGGACTTTTTGCATTTAGAAAATAAGCGGCCACGCAGATGCCTCCCCACAATGCTATGGTTATTTTTAGGGTTGAAATGTTGCCTATTTTTTCGGAAATTCTAGAAAACAGATAGGCTCCAAAAATAGCCACAAAATTTATCAGCAAAATAATCAGAATTAATTTGCTGGTATCAATTCCTAATTCTTTTTTGCCATACAGACCCGCCAACAAAATTACCGTTTGAACTCCAATGCTGTACAAAAAAAAAGCGGTCAAAAATTGTTTTAAACTCTTTAACTCTTTTAAGCTTGCCAAAACCACCCTGAGCTCTCTGAATCCTTTAAAGATATACTCTTTTTGTGGTTTTTTATTAAACACATTATTGGGTAAATGATAAAAAGTAATTTGTGCAAAACCCATCCACCATATTCCAACTATTACAAATGAGATTCGGGCTGGCAAAGAAGCATCTGTGATCCCAAACCACTCGGGTTTCATTACCATTGTCAAGCTAAAAGTAAGCAAGATTAAAGACCCTAAATACCCAAACATAAATCCTTTGGCACTGACTCTATCGTGCTGTTCTGGGGGAGCTATTTCGGGCAAATACGAATTATAAAAAACAATACTACCCCAAAAACCAATGCTCGCCAAAATGGTTCCTACAATGCCTATCCATAACGTATCTTGTCCTTTAAAGAAAAACAAACTAATCACGGAGAACGATCCTAGGTAACAAAAAAATTGTAAAAACTTTTTTTTGTTACCTGTATAATCTGCAATTCCGGATAAAATGGGAGACAATAGTGCAACCATCAAAAACGAAAACGACAGGCTATAGGACAATAAGGAGGCGTTATTAAAATCTGTACCCAAAAAGTGTACTTTACCGTTGTTATTGTTGGTAACCGATTCGTAATAAATAGGAAATATTGCTGTGGTTATCACTAAGCTATAAACAGAATTTGCCCAATCATAAAATGCCCAAGCGTTGATTAGCTTTGTGTCTCCTTTTTGTACTAATTTCATTGGATGGTTTTTTTGGTACTAATTTATTCCTTTTATCCAAAGTAACACACAAAACAGGCTGTTTTTTAGGTCTATTACTCTTTTTTTAAAACAACAAAGCCAATTTAAAATAAATCAAATTGGCTTTGGAAAGTGGTTTCTAATACTTATTTGAATTTTACTCCAAATTTTGCTGCTGTAGCTTTTGCTTCGGGTATCATTGCTTTTAAATTAGCAATTCTGGTGGCGTCAGAAGGGTGGGTGCTCATAAATTCTGGTTGTGCAGCTCCATTTGCATTGGCAGCCATTCTGGTCCAGAATGAAATTGCTTCTTCGGGATTGTATCCCGCAATAGCCATTAAGGTCAATCCTATTTTGTCTGCTTCGCTTTCATGGCTTCTACTAAAGGGTAGCATTACTCCTACCTGAGATCCTAAACCATAGTATTGTTGCCACATTTGCTGTTTTTGCTCGCTCTGTCCTCCTGTGGCTACAGCAACTCCAACTGCTCCTAAACTTTGTAGTTGCGAAGCGCTCATACGTTGTGCTCCATGATTTGCTAATGCGTGAGAAACCTCATGCCCCATTACGGTAGCCAAACCGGCATCGTCTTTTGTGATAGGCAAAATCCCAGAATACACCACAATCTTACCTCCAGGCATGCACCAAGCATTTACATCCGGACTTTGTACTAGTTTGTACTCCCAGCGGTAATCGTTTAAATAAGCCGTTTGCCCTAAAGAGGCTAAATATTTTTCTGCTGCTAATTTTATTTTTACCCCTACGGTTTCTACCTTTTTGGCATCAGCCGTACCTGAAATCACTTTGTTTTCTTTCAAAAAAGTGCCATATTGCTGAAATGAGGAAGGAAATAATTCGCTATTGGATACAAAGTTTAGTGTTTTTTTGCCGGTTAAAGGATTTGTAGCGCAAGAAAACAGAAGTCCTATGACTCCTAATCCTACTACTATAGAATGCTTTTTCATGTTTGTTTTTTTTTAATAGGTAACAAAAGTACAATTATAATTAAATTATCATTTATAAAATTTACTTCAATTGTATCTTTTTTTTGACTTGGTTATACTCCAGTTATATGCACTACATGAAATTCTTTGGCTACTTTCAAAAAGCCTTCTTTTTTATAGGAAACTTTATCATACGAATCTTTTTCGTTATTAATCGCAATGGTGCTTATCTCAAAAGGTAAACCTATTAATTTTATTTCATAATGGGTGTAATTAGTTTCAAATTTACCTTCTTTGTGTAGTTGAATAATAACCTCGTTGTCTCTACCAATTACCTGAAAGGTCAAAAAACTGTATCTTCCTTTTTTATAATCGTACCCATCTTGAGCATCTTCATAAACAACGGATTTTTCTATTCCTTCTTTATAATAAACCTCTAATGTTAACACATCAAATTCCAACTCTTCTACATATTGCTGAACGGGGTATTTAGGCAAGATAGTGCCTGCTTTTACAAACAAGGGGATTTCGTCAAATTTAGTATCTACCCACATTTCTCTACCTCCGCTAACTCTCTCATTGGTCCAATAATTGTACCAAGATCCTCTGGGTAGGTACATTCTTCTTCCTGAAGAATTGGGTTCTAAGATAGGACATACTAAAATTTGATTTCCAAAAATAAACTCATCGTTACGATAATGGGTTTGGATATCCTCTTGATCATAATACACCAAGGGTTTAAGCATAGGGATGCCTTCTTCTATATATTGCCAAAACATGGTATATAAATAAGGTAACAATTGGTATCGGAGGTTGATAAATTTTCGGGTAATATCCAATACCTCCACATCAAACGCCCATGGCTCTTGGTTGCCGTGATCTCCTGAAGAATGGGTTCTGCAAAAAGGATGAAATACGCCTAGCTGGATCCAGCGTGCATAGAGCTCTCCTGAGGGTTGTTCTGCAAATCCTCCAATATCCGAACCAGTAAATCCCATTCCTGAAATAGACAACCGCTGTACCTGAATATTGGCTAGCCATAAATGTTCCCAAGTAGCTACATTATCTCCAGTCCAAGAGGAGCTATAGCGTTGCGTACCCGAATAGGCGGATCTGGTGATAATAAAAGGTCTTTTGGGGTAGGTATATTTCTTGACGCCTTGGTAGGTGGCTCTGGCCATTTGCATGCCATAAATATTGTGTGCTTTTCTGTGGCTACAAGGGTTTCCGTCATAATCGTGCCGCACATCCATTGGAAAAGTTTTGTTTGGCACCTCCATAACTGCTGGCTCGTTCATATCGTTCCAAACTCCCTTGACTCCTATTTCGGAAATTAACTCTTTGAACAATCCTGCCCACCATTCTCTAACCTCTGGATTGGTATAGTCTGGAAAATTACATTCTCCTGGCCATACCTTGCCTTTCATGTAAGGACCATCGGCTCTTTTGCAAAAAAAATCTTTTTCTAAGGCTTCTTTATATACAAAATAATCGGTGTCGATTTTTATACCTGGATCTATGATCACTATGGTTTTAAAGCCATTATCGCTTAACTCGCTAACCATTCTTTTGGGGTCCGGAAAATAATTTTTATTCCAAGTAAAACATCGAAATCCTTCCATATAATCTATATCCAGATAAATAGCGTCACAGGGTATTTTTAGGGCTCTAAATTTGGCCGTGATTTCTTTGACGTTTTTTTCGGGATAATAGCTCCATTTGCATTGATGGTACCCAAGGGCCCACATTGGCGGCAGCTCTGGTTTGCCTGTTAGGTCGGTGTATCTGGTAACTACTTCTTGCATTTGGGGACCATAGATAAAGTAATAGTTCATCTCGCCTCCTTCGGACCAAAAACTGCTAACGTTTCTGCGTTCGTAACAAAAATCAAAGAAGGTTCTAAAAGTATTGTCAAAAAATATTCCGTAGGATTGGTTGTTTTGCAACCCAATGTAAAAAGGAACTACTTTGTATAGCGGTTCTTGGTCTTTTTGGTAGGCATATTGGTCTGTGGCAAAGTTTTCTACTCGTTTGCCTTTGAGGTTCATTTGAGTGGCTTTGTCTCCTAGACCATAAAAACTTTCGCCGTCTTTAGAAACCTTGCTCATTTTGACAATATTGCCTCCAAACTCATAACTTTCTTCCCAATGAAAACCCAATTCGTCTTCTAACAATACGTTGTCTTGTAAGTCATAAATACAAACCCGTAGATCTGATTTTTGGATAACGCATTTGAGTTTACTGGTTATTATTTGGTACGATTCGGTTTTGTCTACTACCTCCAAAAAGTTGTATCCATGCGTATGGTTATCGTCTATTGCGTATGAAAAATCCGTACTAAAATATCCTTTGGTAGTGTATCTAAATCGGATTAAGCTATCTCTTAGGACCGTAACCTTCAAGATAACATTATTGTCTGTATAAAAATAAACGGAGTCAACGTTTTGATCAAAAGAAACAATTTTAGAGGGATATAAATTTCCTTTATATTCTAATTCTGTGTTTGTAATCATAGGATGGTAAATTAATTATTTTAGGCTTAGGATAAGGAGTAAACGTACAAAAAAAACTTTGTTAGCCACTAAATACCAGCCAATTGTTAACAAAAAGGTTACAATAACAACCCATAGAATACTAAAAATTTAAGTTTTTAAAAATACGGCATACACAGGCTATAGAGGCAACTAAAACGGTGTTTAAATGTATGTACTCTCTTGGAATTTTTATTTTAAATTATTTTAAAAACACTAATCCCTAAAGGAGCTAATTGTATGGCTGCAGAATAAGCTCTTGCGTCATAAGCAATCAATTCTATGGGTATCTCTATAGCGTTTTGGAGGTTACTCCCACCATAAATTTTTGCATCCGAATGAAATATTTCAACCAAATTTCCTCCTCTTGGAATGCCTATTCTGTAATTATCCCGAACTATTTGGGTAAAATTACACACCACCACCAAATCATCTTTGGTGTTGTTTCCTTTTCTGATAAAGGAAAGTACGGCATTTTGATGGTCCGAATAATTAATCCATTCAAAACCATCGTGACTAAATTGTTTTTCGTGCAAAGCGGGTTCTTTTTTGTAGAGGCTATTGAGTGCAATTATTAGTTCTTTAATTCCGTTATGATAGGGATATTGTAACAAATGCCAATCCAGACTTTGCTGAAAATTCCACTCCTCACTCTGACCAAATTCACAGCCCATAAACAATAATTTGGCTCCCGGATGGGTAAACATATAACTGTACAGCAAACGTAAATTAGCAAACTTTTGCCATTCATCACCAGGCATTCTGGTTGCTATAGATCCTTTGCCATGCACTACCTCATCATGGGATAGCGGAAGCATAAAGTTTTCGGAAAAAACATAGGTCATCGAAAAAGTCAACTCATTTTGATGGTGTTTTCTATAAACCGTTTCTTTTTTAAAATAATTGAGCGTATCGTGCATCCAACCCATCATCCATTTCATTCCAAATCCCAATCCGCCCATGGAGGTAGGTCTGGATACCATCGGAAAGGATGTGCTTTCTTCGGCTATGGTTTGCACGTCGGGATAGTTTGCATAAACGGCCTGATTAAACTCTTTTAAAAAACTAATGGTATCTAGGTTTTCATTGCCGCCATAACAATTAGGCTCCCACTCTGTTGCAGCTCTGGAATAATCCAAATACAACATCGAGGCAACTGCGTCTACCCGCAGCGCATCTGCGTGATAGAGTTGCAACCAAAATAAGGCATTGCTAATTAAAAACGAACGTACCTCGTTGCGTCCGTAATTAAAAACCAAACTTTTCCAGTCGGGATGGTAGCCTTTTCTGCGATCCGGGTGTTCATAGAGATTGGATCCGTCAAAAAAACCCAAACCATGACTATCATCCGGAAAATGGGAAGGAACCCAATCTAAAATCACACCAATCCCTGCCTGATGTAGTGCATCTACCAAAAACATAAAATCTTCTGGCTTGCCAAATCGGGAACTAGGCGCAAAATAACCCGTTAATTGATAGCCCCAAGAAGGGTCATAAGGATACTCCATAATGGGCATAAACTCTACGTGAGTAAACCCCATTGTTACAACATAGTCTACTAGATCTGTAGCAAATTCGGTATAAGTCAAAAAACGATTATCTGGCCCCTTGCGTTTCCAAGAGCCTAAATGTACCTCATAGACTGAATAGGGTTGGTCTAGACTATTGTGTTGGTGCCTTTTTTGCATCCAATTGGCATCTTTCCAGTTATAGTCTAAATCCCAAACAACAGAGGCAGTATTAGGGGGTTGCTCACAGTAAAAAGCAAATGGATCTGCTTTTTCGGTGGTTATTGCATTCGTATTGGATTGGATTTTATATTTGTAAAGGGCTCCTTTTTGAATCCCTGGGATAAAGCCTTCCCAAATTCCTGAGGCATCCCAGCGTACTTCTAATGGATGCGCATCTTGACTCCAATAATTAAAATCTCCAACTACCGAAACGGCTTGTGCTGTAGGTGCCCATACGGCAAAATAAACCCCCAGAACGCCTTGTCTTTCTATACAATGTGCTCCTAGCTTTTCGTACAAACGATAATGCTTGCCAGCTTTGAATAGCTCAATATCAAAATCAGTAAAAAGGGAATGCGAAAATACGTTATTCATATCAGGCTATGGTGTTGCTAATTGGTACCAATCAGGCTATTGTTGTTGTTTTTTTTTGAAAAAGTATTATTCTATTCTAAAATTATCTGGTAGGATAGATCCTTTTTTGATCACTACAATACCTTCTCGGATGGCATATAATTCTGTAGAAAAATCCTCTAAATGAGCGCCTCCATTGATATAAACGCCGTTACCAATTCGGACATTTTTATCTACCAATGCATTGTTTATAAAACAATCTTCGCCAATACCTATCCAAATTTTATCTTTGTTTTTATCTTTCGCAATTTCTTCCTCGGTTTGATAAAAATCATTACCCATTACATACGAATTTTGAATTATGGTGCCTTTGCCAATTTTGGATCGGATGCCTATAACGGATTTCTTTATTTCCTTAGCACTCACAATACAACCTTCAGAAATCAACGATTTTTCTATCAAAGAATGGTTAAATTTAGAAGGAGGCAACAACCGCGGTCGGGTATAAATTTTGTTTTCGTTGTCAAACAAATTAAACTTAGGAATGTCTTCTGTCAAGCCGATATTTGCTTCAAAGAAAGAATCTATGTTTCCTATATCAGTCCAATAGCCTTCGTATTGGTAACTCAGTATTTTGTTTTTTCCTACTGCTTGGGGTATTATTTCATTTCCAAAATCCTTTGTATCTGGATTAGACATTAACTCTACCAGTAGTTCTTTATTAAATATATAAATACCCATGGAGGCCAAGTAGTGTTTCTCTTGGCTCTTCATCTCTGGGCTTACGTCCGATTTCCAATCCGGCAAAAGCGTTTTGTTTGGTTTTTCTATAAATGCCGTTATGAGGTTTTCTTTATTGGTTTTCATAATACCAAATTCAGGAGCATCTTTGGCATTTACTGGTAGTGTAGCTATCGAAATTGCTGCTCCAGATTTCATGTGCGCTTCAATCATCTCGTTAAAATCCATTTGATAAAGTTGGTCTCCCGAAAGGATTAAGGCATAATCAAATTCGTGGCTCAAAAAATGGGGCATGCACTGTCTAACAGCATCTGCGGTTCCTTGAAACCATTTGGGATTGTCTGGGGTTTGTTCTGCTGCCAGAATATCTACAAATTCTTGACTAAAGGCGTTAAATGTATAGGTGTTTTTTATGTGGGCATTTAACGATGCAGAGTTAAATTGTGTGAGTACAAACATTCTTTTAATGTCTGAATTCATACAATTAGAAATTGGAATATCAACCAGTCTATATTTTCCAGCAATGGGCACCGCTGGTTTGGATCTAGTTGCTGTTAGGGGGTACAATCTGGATCCTTGTCCGCCACCAAGAATAATCGAAATTACATTTTTGTTTTTAACTTTCATATTTATGGGTTAATTAATAGGTTGTATAACGCTAAGTATTCTTGACATACACGCTCCCAGGAATGATCCTCAAGCATTCCTGAAAGTAGTATTTTAGTAAAAGCTGTGGTGTCTTTGTATAGCTTTGCTCCTCTTTGGATCGAATAAATAATATCTTCTACCGAAGCTTGGTTGTGGCTTATTCCGTTACCGCCATCACCAAAATCAATCACGGTGTCTTGTAGTCCTCCCGTTTTTCTAACAATAGGCATCGTACCATAGCGCAAGGCATACATTTGGTTCAAACCACAAGGCTCCACCCGCGAAGGCATTATTAAAAAATCAGAACCAGCATAGATCAAATGAGCCAATTCTTCGTTATAACCAATATAGGTGTGGTAATTTCGTGGATAACTCCCCTCTAGGGCGGTTAGTTGTTTTTCAATATCTGGATTGCCAGATCCTAGAATTAAAACAGTAATTTCTTGGGGCATTTGTGCCAACACCGCTGCGATTGCTTGTGGTAGCAAATCGGCTCCTTTTTCTTCATAGAGTCTTCCTATAAAAGAAAACAAGGGTTGGTTTGGGTCTAGATTAAAAAGAGCACACAAGGCTTTTTTATTTTCTTTTTTGCCTATTTCAAAAGTTTGCGTATTGTAATTACTCTTTAAGTAGCTGTCTTTATTAGGATCCCAAAGCTGTGTATCAATGCCATTCAAGATGCCTTTGGATTTGTAACGCATACTTCTAAACAACGTTTCTAATCCATTGGCCTGTTGGTTAATTTGGGTCAAGTAGCTAGGCGAAACCGTAGTGATCTGCCAGGCACACTTTATGGCTGCTGCCAAAGAATTAATACAATGATCCCAATCCAGCAAATAAACGTATTGCAAATCAAATTCAGGCAAATAATGTAGTTTATCGTAGCCAAATTGCCCTTGATACAACCCATTATGAATCGTAATAATCGATGGAATAGATTGCAACGCCTGATATTTGTAGGCATACTGCATCAAAAACGGAATCAATCCAGTATGGTGGTCATGGCAATGCACACAATCCGGCAGGTTATCTCTGGATACAAGCCAGTCTAGAGTAGCAATTTGAAAAGAAACAAAACGTTCTATATCATCTGGATAACTATATATATCCGGACGATCAAAAAACTCGGGCAACGCTACAAGATAGAGTTCAAAACCCAATTTATTGGTAGTTTCTTTTAAAACATCAAACGCATACGCAAATTCACCCAACTGAATTGTTCCAGAATAAACATTCTCAAAAGAGTTTTCTTTTTTAAACTTCGTGTCATAAGCTGGTAGTACCACCTTTACATTCTCTCCAGCTGCCGTTTGGTATTTAGGCAAAGCGCCCACTACATCTGCCAAACCACCCACTTTTGCAACGGGATAACACTCCGCACTAATATGAACTATATCCATGAGTTACCTTTTTACTTATTTACTTATTTTTACTTATCTCAAATAATTTCGTCCGCAACAAGCAGGATTAAACCTAATTCAAATTAGCAATAAAACCATATCTCTTCAAAAAATACAGTACATTTATCTTTTCTAAAATTAGTAAAAATTAAACAGAAAACACCCCCAAATAAAAATTTATTAAAATGCCAAAAAAACATTCAAAACCTGCACAATCTATAAAAATACCTACACTAATTTTAAAGAGTATTAAAATTATCTCTTACCTCTCTCCTAAATTAACCACACGGCTTGCCTTCAAACTATTTACAAGCCCCATAAAGTATCCCATGCCCAAGCGAGAACTAGAAATGAACACCAACAGTACCCAAGAAAAACGCAACATCCCAGCCATAAACAAACAAGTAGTCGTTTACCATTACGGCAAGAGCTCCCGCAAAGTACTGCTGGTTCATGGTTGGTCCGGTCGCGGCACCCAATTGGTAAAAATTGCCGACAGCTTAATCCAAGCAGGATACGCTACAATCAGTTTTGATGCACCCGGACACGGAAAATCTCCCAAAAGCAGCAGCAATATGGTAGATTTTATTGCTACAATTCAAGAAATCAACAAACACTACGGCCCCTTCGAAGCCGCCATTGGCCATTCCCTAGGAGGCATGTCTGTATTGAACGCCATAAAAGAAGGCCTACCTCTAAAAAGTGCCACCATAATAGGCAGCGGAGACATCGTTCAAGACATACTACAAGACTTTATAACAAAACTAGAATTGCCGCCAAAATATGCCCTACTCTTAAAAATCCATTTTGAAAAAAAATACGCCGGCAGCATGGCAGACTACTCCGCCTACAAAGCAGCCCAAAAAACCACCATTCCGTTGCTGATACTACACGACCAACAAGATCTTGAAGTACCCGTAAAAGCAGCACAACACATCTATCAAAATGCCCCCGATGCCAGCCTTATACTGACCGAAAACTTAGGCCATCGCAAAATTTTGGGAGACAACAAAGTAGTCCAAAAAGTTTGTAACTTTACCCAAAAACATTCCTAAACCAAACAATCATGGACTACCCACTACACAAAACCGAGGCCCAATGGAAAAAAGAACTAGGCCCAGAGAAATACCAAATACTACGCCAAAAAGGCACCGAAAGACCCCACACAGGCACCTACAACCTGCATTTTGAAAAAGGCACCTACTGCTGTGCAGCTTGCGCAGAACCCCTCTTTGCTAGTGACTCCAAATTTGACGCCCATTGCGGCTGGCCCTCCTTTGATGCAGCACTACCCAACAAAGTAAAAACCGTACTAGACAAATCCCACGGCATGCTACGTACCGAAATCGTATGCACCAATTGCGGCGGACACCTAGGGCATGTATTTGAAGACGGCCCAACCAAAACCAAACAACGTTACTGTGTCAATTCATTATCCGTAGCCTTCACCCAAAAACAAAACCCCTAAAACCTTTCTTTTTTTTGGGGTGCCCTCCCTAAAAAGTCCGGTCGTGCTATCCGTTCCAAGTCCTCGCACCTCCTGCGTCGGGCTGTGGGCTATCCACTACTATCACTCACCCAACACAAAAAAAGGTCCCCCAACAAAAAAGCAATTGCATCACCAGAGATACAATTGCTTTATAAAAGTTGTTAGCATTTCTAAAAACTACACACAAATTCTGGCTACAATTTCAGAAACCAAACCAATCTCCGTAGTATTCTCAATAGTAGGTCCAGCCACCCAAACCGTTTTATAAGTCACCTCCGTAGCAGCCTTGGTTACTGCATTCGAACCAATCATGTACCGAACCATTTTAACCCATTTCTTCAACGCCTTATTTTTATTCAAAGTTCTTTCAATCCAAGTCTGCTTTGTGCCCACCTTCTGGACATAAGGCGTATTTATAACCGTACAAGGAGTTCCCGAAATTTTTTCGGTCACCACAATATCTTTCGCCTTATAATCCACACAAGCCTGTTTGTACTCCTGAGACACCCCAGACTCCACCGAGGCTATAAAAGGACTCCCCACCGAAACTCCAATAGCACCATAAGACAACATGGTATCCAACTCCGCCTTAGTGCTTACTCCGCCTGCCGATATAACCGGCAAATCGGTGTTTTGGTTCAACTCCTTTATCAATTCTTCAGGAGATCTGTTGCCTCTATGTCCACCTGCTTGGTTGTTGACCGCAATTAAAGCATCTGCTCCCAAAGCGGCTACCTTTTGGGCAAAAGCCAAATCCGTTACGTCACAAAAAACTTTAATCCCAACTTTATGAGCAGCTGCAATAGTCTCTTCAGGAGAACCCAAAGAGGTAATGATAAAATCTACTTTTTCTTGGCACAAAACAGCCAATTGGTCTTTGTATTTAATATTTGATTTATTAACAATCAAATTATATCCAAAACTCCCACCAGCTACTTTGGCCTGTTGCAACTCCTTAATAGAGTCCCGGAGCTCCTCTAGGGTTCTATAATTCAAAGCCGGAATACATCCAGCAACACCCGACTTCATGCCTTCAATTACCATTTTAGTATTCGAAACCAAAAACATAGGAGCCATAATCAAAGGGTACTTGATTTGTAATAACGAAGTAAGTGTTGGTTTTATCATTTTATTTTCTTTTTTTAGAATAATAACAAATATAATTCAATTTAGTATGCGTGCCTAGTATTTTTAATACAAAAACAGATTCGTCTTTGCATGATCTCTTTTTAAACAAATCCGTAATAAAAACAATTAGGACTACAGCTCAAAACCTTGGTTCACAGCAACCAATATAGTGCTTTTAAACTACAAAATTCTAAAATTAAATACAAAAGAGGCTATAGATATAGCATCCATAGCCTCTTTTTAACTAACTAAAATAAACAAGTGTTTTTTTTAAATCCAATACCTAAAAATCAATACAATTGCTTTTCAAATAGATTTAGAATTAAAAATAATACTAAAGTTACATAAAATACAAATACAAACCCTAATAAAGAGACCAAAATCGATTGTTTTAACAACAAATAACAGATTTTACTTACCATACTATAATTAAGGAGACAATCGTTCTATCTTCCAGCTATAATCCTCTTGACTAGTGTACCGGATTCTGTCATGCAAACGGTTGGGTCTGCCTTGCCAAAATTCTACCGTGATAGGAACTACCAAATAACCGCCCCAGTGTTGTGGCCTAGGTATAACGATACTCTCGTATTCTTGCTCGAGTTTGGATAAATTTTGTTCCAAATAATCCCTAGAAGAAACCACCTCGCTTTGGTTAGAAACATGGGCACCTAATTTGCTGCCATCCGGACGAGAGTCAAAATAAGCATCCGATACCATTTCGTGGGTTTTTTGGGCAATTCCTTTAATGATTACTTGACGCTCCATTCCATGCCAAAAAAAAGAAAGACACACATTTGGGTTGGCCGCAATTGCTTTTCCTTTTTCAGAATTGTAATTGGTATAAAAAATAAATCCTTCTTCGGTAAATTTTTTCAAAAGCACCACTCTTGATTTTGGAAAACCATCGGTACCAATTGTAGCTACTGTCATAGCGTTTACCTCTTCGGTACCACCAAATTCTTCTGTTTCATGAAACCATCTATGAAATAGGTTTATTGGGTCTTCGGGAACATTGGTTTCTAACAATTCACTCTTTTCGTAGGATTTTCTATAATTACTCAGATCATTCATCGTGTGCTTTTTTTATAGGTTATACGTATAATTGGTTAAAATTCAAAGCTTTTACCATCTTCTGCCAGTAAAACATCTGGAAACACCTCCATGGCTTCTTGCGCAAACAAAGTAGTGTTTTTATAACGTGTAGAATAATGACCCAAAATCAAGTGCTGTACTTTGGCCTTGAGTGCAATTGCAGCGGCTTGTTTTGCGGTAGAATGCATGGTTTTAGCCGCTAATGCCGCTTCCGACTCTAAAAAAGTAGCCTCATGGTAGAGTACATCTACGTTTTCTAACAAAGGGATCAGAGCTTCATTATAAGCAGTATCCGAACAAAAGGCATAACGCATGGGCTTGGGCGGGTCAAAAGAAAGTGTTTTGTTATCTAATACCTCTCCCGTATCTAAGGTAATATCTTTGCCGTTTTTAATGTTTTGGTAGTAACATTTTTCAATGTTGTGGTGCTGAACTGCGGCAATATTTAGGGTTCTAGGGGCGCTTTTTTCTTCAAACAAAAAACCGTTAGTATAAATCCGATGTTTTAAAGGCAGGGTTTTTACCACAACTTTATCGTCTTGATAAATTAGGGTACTTTCGGTGGATTCTAACTCATGAAAAATTAACTTATAATTAGTCCAAGAGTTGGCTAACTTTAGCTGTAGTATTATAATTTCTTTTATTCCTTTTGGGCCATAAATATGTAAATCTGTAGTTCTGTTGAGTAGCATAAAGGTCGAAATTAGCCCTATTAGCCCAAAAAAATGATCCCCATGCAAATGAGAAATAAAAATACGGTTAATTTTAGAAAATTTTATTTTGTTTTTGCGCAGCTGTACTTGTGTCCCCTCACCACAATCAATTAGAAATAGTTGGTTTTTTATTTCTACTATTTGTGCCGTAGGATTGGTAAAGGTACGTGGTGTGGCAGCATAGCAGCCAAGTATAGTTAGATTCAATCTAAAAAATTATGGGTTAATCTAAAGCAAGGTACTACCGCAATAGTAAGGTCGATTTAAAATCCTAAATCTCGGGTTATTTCGTCCATTTCAATAATATCATGGGCTTCTAACAAGGATGGAACTACTATTAATGCTTCTGTAACGGCGTTAAAATCTATGGCGTCTGCTACAATTACAAAAGATTTTTGGGCGTTTGTATGTTGTTCTGCAAGGGGCAAAAACAGTTCTAAATCGGTATTATTAAGCGCTTTATAACTCAAAAGATCGATGGTGATGTTCTGCTTTTCAAAAGTTTTATATTGTTGGGTCACTTTAAGTATAAAAGAGGCCAAATCTCCTTGTGTATCTTTAAGTATAACGGCATGTGCTTTATGGTCCACTTTCATTGTGTTTTGTTTAAAGAATTACTAGGTGGCTAAGGTAATAAGGTTTTATTAAATTATTGGATTTTTGAAGCCAAAAGATAGATTACAGCCATTCTAATTGCTACACCGTTTTCTACTTGGTTCAAAATTACAGATTGTTTAGAATCTGCTACATCAGAGGTTATTTCTACCCCTCTATTTATTGGACCAGGATGCATTACTACTATTTCTTTATTTAAGGAGTCTAATAGGGTTTTATCTAGGCCATATTGTTGTGCATATTCTCTGGTTGACGGAAAATAATTCACGTCCATACGTTCGTTTTGTACTCGTAGCATATTGGCTACATCACACCATTCTAATGCTTTTCGTAAATTTGGCTCTACGCTAACCCCCAAAGAGGTTATGAATTTTGGAATTAAGGTTTTAGGACCACATACTTTAACTTCTGCACCTTGCATTTGCAGGGCATAAATATTAGAAAGCGCTACTCTGGAGTGCAAAATATCGCCTACAATCACTACTTTTTTTCCTGCCACATCGCCTAATTTTTCTCTAATGGAGTAACTATCCAATAAGGCTTGCGTGGGGTGTTCATGGGCTCCATCTCCTGCGTTTACAATACTTGCTTTTACATTTTTGGACAAAAAATAAGCCGCTCCAGGAGTAGCATGACGCATCACTACCATATCTACTTTCATAGAAAGAATATTATTGACTGTATCTATCAGGGTTTCGCCTTTTTTTACAGAAGATTGTGCCGCCGAAAAACTTATAACATCCGCCGATAGTCTTTTTTGGGCTAACTCAAAAGAAAGTTTGGTACGGGTACTGTTTTCAAAAAAAATATTTGCTATGGTAATATCGCGTAACGAAGGTACTTTTTTAATAGGGCGATTGATAACTTCTTTAAAATGATCTGCAGTCTCAAAGATAAGATCAATATCATTTGGGGTAATGTATTTGATGCCTAATAAATGATTTACGCTTAATTCTTTCATTTTTGTATGGTTAAAATAGTATATAAGGTTAGCGGTCAAATTTCACAACGTTGTGGATCTGAGTGGATTTAATTAGTGATTAAGTAAACGGCATCTTCTCCTTGGTTTTCTTTCCAATTTACTTTTACTTTTTCGTTGTTAATTGCATCTACTTGTCTGCCTCTATAGTCAGGCTGTATTGGCAAATTACGACTAAAACGCCTATCTATTAAAACCAACAATTCAATCTCTGCGGGTCTTCCAAAGGACTGAATTGCAGTCAAAGCCGCCCGAATACTTCTACCGGTAAACAACACGTCATCTATAAAAATAACTTTTTTGTTTTCGACAATAAAATTAATTTTGGTTTTATTGGCCTCTAATGGTTTTTCGGTTCTACGAAAATCATCTCTAAAAAAAGTAATATCCAAATAACCCAATTGAATCTCTGGGGTATGGTACTCTTTTTCTAAAATTGTCTTTAATCGTTCTGCCATAAATGTTCCTCGGGGCTGAATCCCCACAAGAATGGTGTCTTTAAAATCGAGATGTTTTTCAATCAATTGACAAGCCAAACGGTGTAAAATGATGTTGACTTCTTTGGAATTAAGTAAAACTTTTTGAGTCATAATGCTATATAAGGTTTGGTTGGGCAAATATACAAATTCCTGTTTAGGATTTCTAAATTATAGCTTTAGAATATTCTGTGTTTTTTTTAATCTAAAATCCCCTATTTAAAAGAACCCGTTGAAAGCATCAGAGATTGTAATTACTAATTTATGTCACCAATCAAAACCCGAATGATGGTTTAGGCTTTTTTTGGCAAAACCCAATGTATTATTTAACACTTATAGTAACTAAAAAAAGCACTTGAGATAATCTACAAGTGCTTTTAATATATTACTCAAAAAAATAAGAAAAAAAACGAATTATTTTATTATTAATTTTTTTGTCTGCTTGAATATTCCATCTGAAACCACTACAAGATACATCCCGCTTGAAAGACCTTTAAGGCTATAACTTAATGGGTTTTTAATTACATCAATAACAGCACCTTCTAAATTGTATATTGTTGTAGTTATTTTGTTGGTATCCATGTTGGTAAAACTAAAATTTACTGTTTCTGAGGCTGGATTAGGATACATTGCAAACCCTTTTTTCTTTAATTCATAAAACAAGGTAGAGAGCGTGAATGTTTTGTCATTCAAATTTGCTACGGCATAACTCCAAGGGCTAAATTCGGTAGCATTTTTTGCTCTAACTCTAAAATCATATATTGTTTGTGTACCCGATTTAGGTACCCATAATAATCCTTCGATAGTAGTCGAAAAAGAAGTCCATTCTCCCAAACTATTTTTTAGTTCTATTTCATATACCGTAGCATTTATAACGGTATTCCAATAGGCATAAAAGCCCGTATCATATAGATCCCCATCGGTAATTATAGGTTTTGCTAAGGTGGTTTGTGTTGGAGTGATTGACATAGGGACAACAACAACATTAGAAAACATAGAGGAAACAGCATTTGATTTAGCAGTTACCCGATACGAATACGTTACCCCTGCCATTAAACCTGTGTCAGTATATGTTGTTGCATCAGCACTAAGGGTGGCCAAAAGATTGTATACTCCATTTGGCAAGGCTCTTTCTACCACATAAGATGTTTCGTTTGTAGCGTTATCAATCCAACTTAACTCAACCATTAACGAGCTAATATTTGGCAATGCTACCAAATTAGTTGGTGTTGCAATGCTTACGGTATTGGAACTAGATTTCACCAAAACCGAATAATCTTCAACTTCTCCAAAGTAAGAATCTTCACCACACGGATCAGAGGTTTTTCCATAAGAATAACGCACCCGCATCCTTGTAACTCCTGGAGTTGCATTTGAAGGTATTAAAATTGATCCAACCGCATTTATTCCTTCATAAGAAAACACCCGTTCTCCTGGGTCAGTAAACAGTCCGTTTTGATTCCAGTCTATCCAGACGTTTATATTGTTTCCTTGGGCTGAATGCGCTGGATAAACCTCAATTGGGTACGATTTACCTGGATCTACTTGAGCCAAAAAATTAGTAAAATCAGCATACCCATTTAGAGGAAACCCTTGAGAATCATTATTTATATTAGCAAAGGTAACATTTAGTATGCTGGAATAGTCATAAACTACAGATGCATTACAATACACTCTAGTTGGCTTAGAATAAATACTAATATAATCCTTTTTTAGCATCGTATTGCTGGAGTTATTGTTTCCGTTTACAACCAATTCCACATTGTAGTTACCCGCCGACAGATAGTTCACAATAGGCTCTGCATCAGTACTAGTAGCAGGTGTTCCGCCAGGAAACGACCATAGATAACTTTTTATGTAACCCGTAGACTGATTTTTA
Organism: Flavobacterium crassostreae; assembly: GCF_001831475.1. Lineage (NCBI taxonomy): Bacteria > Pseudomonadati > Bacteroidota > Flavobacteriia > Flavobacteriales > Flavobacteriaceae > Flavobacterium > Flavobacterium crassostreae. The sequence continues at coordinate 2,514,426 of NZ_CP017688.1, forward strand.
AATTTTACAGACCCTCCAGTAATTGTTGCTACTGTTGAAGACGAAAATTGAGCATCAACCGCATCATCAACACTTGCATTCCTTAAGGGACCAGTTATGACGTAGGTGGCTGTATTTCCTGAAATATTTTTATAATATCCTGTGAGATATTTAAAATTATTTATCGTAGGACTTGTATTTAATTTTTTAATAAGATCATTGAGCGAGGTATCAAAATTGCCATTTGTAAAGGTCCCTGTAAGACTAAAACGTCTTAAAGAAGTCGTTGCCTCGAGTGCAGCTATAGCTGTTTTACCCGTTAGAGCGATAAATTCAGTTTGTACATCAGCCGGAGCGCCTACTGTATAAAGTTTATCCTCTTTCCATGGGGTTGTAACAGCCCACCAATTTTCATGCTTTATCACAGTATTATTCAAATAATTAACAAACGAAGTTTGTAAGGCACTATTAGCTTTTAATTGGTTAATTTTTGCATCATACCCCGCTACATCGTCTGCTCGAACCAACCTAACCAACTCTTTAGCGGTTGCCATATCGTTTTTGAACCAATGGGACCATAGCATGTTTCCATAACGGTAAAACTTAAACCCATTATTATAATCCGCACTCAAAATCTGACTTACTGTCATGTATTCTGAAGGGCCTTCATTTTTTATAGCACTACCTTGACTCTCACGAATTGTCACGCCCTGAGTATCCGTACTTCCGGCAAAATGCTCTGCCATCCCTTCTTCAAACCAAACCAAACGATTATTTTTATAAATTGGAGACTCTCCCCAAAAACCATTAGCCATGTAGCGCCCCTGTAAATAATGTACGTACTCGTGTCTAAATAACTCTTCTAATGAAAAAGTACTTTCCATTGTTGTTCTTTCATAAGTATAAAAAGTAGCGCCTCGTTCAATATACATCCCTCCATTGTTGGTGTCAATTCCATTTAACAAGGTTTGCCAATCTTGGTAGTTTGCCAAAGTACCATAAACAACCATATTTAATTTAATGTTAGGGTCATTAGCCACAGCAGCATCTGTTTCTATAAATCTAAAAACTTGTGCTTGTACTTGCTTGGATGCATAATATAATGGTAAAACAGTTTCGTAACTAAGAGGTGTTTTAACAACTAATTTACCATCATCAAAAGTAAAGGTATTAGGAAACAACATGTTGTCTATTTCGGACTTAATAGCATCTATGTTTTCACACAAGGAATAGGCTGAACAGTTTCCTGATTCGTTAATCGCCTTTATAATTCTGTACCAATTAGGAGTTAGTCTTGGCAATGTTTTCACAATATCTGCAAGATAAGGCTCTACTTTAGGTTTTAAAACAGAGCTAGTCATCATCCTAACCATTTCTCCAATAGAATTATTTGGAATTAGCTCTAAGGTATTATTTGTCTTTAATTCTGAATCTGTTGCCAATTTTGACATTAAACTTATAAATTCAGAATCTGTATTTAAAGCCGATTCAAATAAAGGATCAACAGGTTGGATCCCTCTAAACATTAAAAAAAACATTCTGTTATATGCAGTAACGTATTTTTGCATTAAAGCATCGTCATTAACTATTGTTTTCCAATTGTCCAAAACTGTCAAGTTTTTCATGGCTGTTTTTACAACATTAATAATAGCAGGTTTATGCCTTAAACCTGTAGCATCACACATTATCAAATATTCATCTAAAATTAACAATGCATTTTCTGTAACATCCCATAAATGCGCATTGTTTGCGAAAGACTCCACGGCATTGTTATATTTTTGGGTAGAATTAGCATCAAAATTAACTGAAGTTTGAAAAAAATCATGATAACTAGCCGCATGCAAGTAGGTAGCAAGACCAAGCATACCACTATTTAATGTTCCATCGTGCGAGATAGAAATAGAATACATTTCTTGAGCAACAATAGCAACATTTGCATTAGAAAACAAAGAAGGCCCATAACTAGCATCAAATGAAAACAAAGTACGCAAACAGCCATCATAATCTGTAGCTGCTTTTAATTGTTGCACTAAAGCACTACCACTATAGGACGCCCATGTTGCCATTGTGCCAGGACAATTAGCTAAAAACTTATTTGTTTTTTTTATTGCTGTATTAGGTTCTTTCACAACACCTCTTGAACACACGGTCAATTGGTCTTTAGAATTATACAGTTCTTTAGGTGGAGCTTGTTGCCCCAAAACATTAAAGCCTAAAAACAACAAACCTACTTGCTGCATAATCTTAAATAGTTTTTTTTTCATAGTTTTAAAATTTCACATCCTTTTAAGAATGTTGATTTACTTGTTAATTTAAAAACAACAAATGTATAATTATTTATTATTTTATAAAGATTTACAACAAAAAACATGATTTATTTTATAAAAATATGTTTTCAGGACACAAAAAGCATAACATTATTTGATAATTGTATAACTAGATATTTTATGTAAAAACTAATTTTGTAGTAAATCAAAAAAAAAGTATTATGAAAAACAAATTAACAACATTACTAACATTAATTACAGTAGCATTTACCTTCACAAGTTGTGAGGTTATTGGGGGTATTTTTAAAGCCGGAATGGGAGTAGGAATTTTTATGGTTATTGCTATTATTGCTTTGGTACTGTTTGGGGTAGCAAAATTATTTGGAAAAAAATAACCGTATAAAAAAACTCCTGTAAAATTAATTACAGGAGTTTTGGTTGTAATACCAAAGATACTACAAGTTATTTTGCATACATTTTGATTCGTAATTCTTGAATTTTTTCATCATCCAAATACTCGTCAAAGGTCATGTAGCTATCTATGGCTCCGTTGGGAGTTAGCTCCACCACTCTATTTCCTACTGTTTGTGCAAATTCATGATCGTGTGTGGTAAAAATAACCGATCCTTTATAATTTTTTAAAGAGTTATTAAAGGCCGTAATAGACTCTAAATCTAAGTGATTTGTTGGTTCGTCTATCAACAACACGTTGGCTCTTTCCATCATCATTCGAGACATCATGCAGCGCACTTTTTCTCCTCCAGATAATACTCTGCAGGTTTTTAAGGCTTCTTCGCCCGAAAAAATCATTTTACCCAAAAAGCTTCGGATATTTACCTCGTCGCGCTCTTCTTCGGTTTTAACCCATTGACGCAACCAATCTACCAGAGACAAATCATTTTCAAAAAAAGAATGGTTTTCTACCGGCAAATACGCCTGATTGGTCGTAACTCCCCAGTCATAAGTGCCTGAATCTGCTGGTTTGTTTCCGTTTACTATTTCATAAAAAGCGGTAGTAGCACGAGAATCTTTAGAAAAAAGCACAATTTTGTCTCCTTTTGCCATATTCAAATCCACACCCTTAAACAATAGTTCTCCATCTACCGAAGCACTTAAATTCTGAACATTTAAAATTTGATCTCCTGCTTCTCGCTCTTGATCAAAAATAATTGCTGGATACCTACGACTAGAGGGTTTTATTTCGGATATATTTAATTTACTAATCATTTTTTTACGCGAAGTAGCTTGTTTTGACTTGGCTACGTTGGCACTAAAACGACGTATAAACTCTTCTAATTCTTGTTTCTTTTCTTCGGCTTTTTTATTTTGTTGTGCTCGTTGTTTGGCTGCTAATTGACTGGATTCGTACCAAAAAGTGTAGTTTCCAGAATAGTGGTTGATTTTGCTATAATCTATGTCCGAGATATGGGTGCAAACCGAATCCAAAAAGTGACGGTCATGCGATACCACGATTACGGTGTTTTCGTAATTTGCCAAAAAGGTTTCTAACCAAGCAATGGTTTCAAAATCCAAATCATTGGTAGGCTCATCCATGATTAATAAATCTGGATTTCCAAATAAGGCTTGCGCCAACAAAACCCGCACTTTAATTTTTCCTTCTAGATCTGCCATTAAGGTATAATGGTGTTCTTCTCCAATGCCTAAATTAGAAAGCATCGAAGCCGCATCGGAATCTGCATTCCAACCGTTCATTTCTTCAAACTGTACTTGCAACTCTCCTATTCTATCCGCATTTTTGTCATTATAATCTAAATAGAGTTCGTCCATTTCTTTTTTGACTGCATATAAAATTTTGTTTCCCATTATTACGGTCTCTAAAACAGTATGCGCATCAAACATGTTGTGGTTTTGGTTTAAAACCGACATGCGTTTTCCGGGTTCTAAATGAATGTGTCCTGAGGTAGGATCCATCTCGCCCGAAATTATTTTAAGAAAGGTAGATTTTCCAGCACCATTAGCTCCAATAACACCATATATATTGCCATGGGTAAAAGTAGTATTTACCTCATCAAATAATATTCGTTTACCAAACTGGACGGATAAATTATTAACTGTTAACATGAATGTTTATTTTATAAATTTTCGCAAAATTACAAAAAAAATACTGATTTCTTAGAATTGTAGCCCTCTTAATCCTAGTGTTGTTCTTTGGGTTCTTTATTAAAAAAATACCTTTTATTTTTTGTTGCAAAAAAAATTAATTTAAATACTTTTTTTAATCTCCTCTAAGCTAGCGTTGGTATACACCAATTGGTCAATAATACGTTTTCGGAGCAGATCTAGATCTTCAAATTCATAATATTTGGCCCAAGAGGTAAGGGCAAATAAATTTCGGATTTGTTTGATTTTTTTGGTAGTATCCAAACTGTTGCGCAAAACCGCTCTTTTATCGTACAATGGATTGTTTTTATGTTGGTAATTTACCGTTTTGCGGGTATAATCCACCTCCAAATAATACAATAAATCGGTATTATTATCGGGATAAAATCCGTCCCAGGCCGCAAAACCTAACTTAAACTTAGTAGTTGTGGGCTGCTGCTCTAGTGCAACCAAACGCCATTTGCTGTTTGCTAACCTGCCCCAATGATTGGACCAACGATACATACCCAATGGGGTATAATAATACGTACTACCCGCCTTGCTTTGGTATTGTACTTTTAAACCCTCGGTGGCAGAGATAGGTACTTCCTGAAAAACACAAAAGGTGTGTTTGAAAGCATTAGGAGCTGGTTTGAAATTTTTTTGCATGCGCAAATATAATCAGAATGTCTTAAAGACAAAACTGCCAATAAAATGCTTAACTTTGGCGCCTACAAATTAAAACAACAACGATGACCAAGACTTCAGACGAAAAAATGTTACAAAAAGGGATCTATACCGGAGTAATTGAAAAAGACGAAAACAACAATTTTTTTTGCGGCATCTATCTCTTAGATTATAAAATGGTACAATCCAAACATGCCATTGGAGATTTAATTACCATAAAATCTGTGATAGAAAACCCAAGTGATATTAGTCATAATCAATATCCAAAAAAGTCTAAAAACTTTGACAAAGCAAACCACAAACCACAACAGTAAGCACCACAACAGAATTGCTTTTGTAGATCCAAAACCAGAAAATTTTATTTTTTGGGGGTATAAAGTAAAAACTTAAAAAAAAGTGTACCTTTGCAAAAAATTGTTGTTTTTTAAAATTAATTGAATTAATTTCTAAATTAAAAGACAAGTAGTTACCTTATTTATGAAAAAAATAGTTGAATACCGCAAGTTACTTAATGTAGATAAAACTGCAGAGCTAAAAGATTTAAAAACCATTTATCGCAATGCGATGAAAGAATCCCATCCAGATAAATTTCAAGGAGACGAAGCTGGTTTGAAAGCTGCAGAAGAAAATAGTAAAAAAATAATTGAAGCATACCACTTTTTGGTAAGTATCAATCCTGAAACTATTAAAGTAAACTTACCCGAATATACCGAAACAATCAATATTGCAACCATTACAGATTACAAATTTGTAGAAGGTAGATTGATTATTAATTTTTCAAACGGAAGCGTTTACGAATACATTAGTGTCCCTAAAGCTACTTACGTAAAAATGGTAAATGCATCTTCTCCTGGAAGATTTGCAAAAAGACACATTTTGAACTCGTATGTTTGGAGAAAAACAATCAATCAAGATTAGTTTTTGATCTTGTTTTAAACAAACAAAAGCCTAAAATAATAAAGCCCAATTTACAAATTGGGCTTTTATTGTTTCTATAATAAACTCGTTTATTGCCAACCACCTCCCAAATCTCTATAAATCAAAACAAAAGCGTTCCGTTGTTTGATTTTGGTTTCAATCAATTCTAGTTTGGAGTCAAGAGCATCGCGTTGGGTCATTAAAACTTCAAAATAATCTGCTCTTGCAGACTGAAATAAATCACCAGCTATACTTATCGATTGGTTCATGGCTGCTACTTGTTCGGCTTTTAGTTGGTATCTTTTTTCTAAATAAGCCATAGTAGCCATTTGGGTAGCAACCTCTAAATAGGCATTCAAAACAGTTCGTTGGTACGCATACAATGCCTGCAGTTGTCTGGAATTAGCAGACGCAAATTCTGCCTTGATTGTATTTCTATTAATCAAAGGTGCTGCAATATCTCCTATCAAATTATACAGTAAAGACTCTGGAAATTGAGCCAAATAAGATGTTTTAAAAGCCTGTAAACCAAATGCAGCCGAAATATCTAAAGAAGGATAAAAAGCCGCACGGGCTACTTTTACATCTAGTTTTGCCGCTGTGAGAGCCAACTCGGCTTGTTTAATATCTGGCCTATTGGATAGCAATTGAGAGGGAGTTCCGGTGGCAATAATTGCCGAGGCTGTTTGCATAAAAGTACCACTATCTCTTTTTATTTTTTCGGGATATTGCCCCAATAAAAAATGGATGCGGTTTTCTGTTTCTACTATTTTCTGTAGGATTTCAAACTCCATACTTTTAGACGAAAACACCTCTGCTTGAAATTTTTGTACTGCCAATTCTGTGGTTCTAGCTGCTTGTTTCTGGATTTTAACAATTTCGAGGGCATTTTGTTGCAAAACAATGGTTTGTTTTATTATATCCAACTGGTTGTCTAGTGCCATTAATTCGTAATACGAATTGGCAACCTCAGCAATTAGATTTGTAACTACAAAATTTTTGCCCTCAATAGTGGCTAAATACTTGTTTACTGCCGCTTTTTTAGAATTGCGAAGTTTTTTCCAGATATCGACTTCCCATTTTGCATAAGCGCCAATATTAAAATCCGTCAATGGATCCGGAAATTCTTTGCCTGGAGTAATTTCGGTGGTAGCATCTCCGGCGCCTTGGCTGGTATAACGTCCTACTTTTTCTACTCCAGTACCTGCTCTAAGACCTACCGTAGGCAATAGAGCTCCTTTGCGAACCAGGATATCGTTTTTGGCTATTTCTATTTCTTGCAACGTTATTTTTAGTTCTTGATTGTTTTTTAAGGCAATCTCTATCAGCAAGGCAAGATTGGGATCTTTAAAATAATTTTTCCAAGCTATTGCTGCAGTATTGGTTGTATCGGTACTGCTACCAAAATGCTCTGGTATTGCTTTGTAGGCTGTATCGGTAACCGTAGCAGGGGTTTTGCAACTAATCACGGCCAGAGTGCCGAGAATTAGTAACGAGTAGGGATATATTTTTGATTTAAACATGATGCGTAATTTCTTCGGTTAATGGATTTTCATCTTCGTCTTTAGAGAGTTTGTGTTTTTCGGAAATGGTAGCAAAAATAAAATAGAGCCCCGGAATAAGTACCACACCACACAGGGTGCCTATAAGCATCCCTCCTGCGGCTGCAGAACCCAATGTTCTATTGCCAATTTTACCTGGGTCCGAAGCCACTGCTAACGGAATTAAACCTGCTATAAAAGCAAAAGAGGTCATTAAAATAGGCCGAAAACGTACCATAGCTCCTTCTGTGGCTGCTGCAATTACGGAGGCGCCTTGGCTGTGTTTGTGTGCTGCAAATTCTACTATTAATACGGCATTCTTTCCGAGCAAACCAATAAGCATAATAAAGGAGACTTGGGCATAAATATTGTTATCCAAACCAACTAATTTTAAGAATAAAAAAGCTCCAAAAATACCTGCTGGCAAAGACAAAATTACTATCAGTGGCAAAACAAAGCTCTCGTATTGGGCTGCAAGAACCAAATACACAAAACCCAAACAAATTAAGAAAATATAAATTGCCTCATTGCCTCTGGCTACCTCATCTGCTGAAATACCTGCCCAATCAATACCAAAACCTCTAGGAAGCGTTTTTGCAGCTACCTCATTTACAACTGCAATGGCAGTACCGCTACTAAATCCAATGGCGGGAGCGCCACTGATTTCGGCAGCATTGTACATATTGTGTCTGGTGATTTCAGAGAGTCCGTATACTTTTTTCATTTTCATGAAAGCAGAAAAAGGCACCATTTCGTCTTGGTTGTTCTTTACATATAATTTTAAGATATCCTCTGGCAAAGCTCGGTATTCTGGTGAGGCCTGTACAATTACCTTATATTGTCGGTCGTATTTTATAAAGTTTGTTTCGTAATTGCTACCCACTAAGGTAGATAAGGTATTCATGGCATTCTCAATACTTACGCCTTTTTGTTGCGCAATATCGTTATCAATATCCAGCATGTATTGCGGAAAACTAGCGCTATAAAAAGTAAAAACAGAGGTAAGTTCTGGACGTTTTTTAAGAGCCGCAACAAATTCTCTACTTACGGTTTCCATCTTTTTATAATCTCCGGAACCTGCTTTATCAAGCAATCGCAATTCAAAACCACCCGCGGCGCCATATCCAGGCACTGCTGGAGGCTGAAAAAACTCTATAGTAGCTCCAGAAATATTTTTGGTCTCTTCTTCTAATTTTTTAATAATTTCTTCGACATTTTCGTGGCGTTCTTCCCAACTTTTTAAATTAATTAAACACGTACCGGTATTGGCTCCAGTACCTTCGGTTAGAATCTCGTAACCTGCCAATGCAGATACAGACTGCACGCCATCTATTTTTTCGGCTACTTTTTGCAATTTTTCGGCAATTTGGTTGGTTCTTTCTAAAGAAGATCCTGGAGGAGTTTGAATAATGGCATAAAACATTCCTTGGTCCTCGTTTGGAATAAATCCAGAAGGCAAACTGTTATTGATAAAGAAAATCCCAATACAAAAGGCAAGCAATACTCCAATAGAAACCGATCGTCTGTTGATAAAAATAGCCAATACTTTTCTATAGCCTTCAGACAAATGATCAAACTTTTTATTGAAACCATCCAAAAATGTATTAATTAAATTCTTAGGACGTGGTTTGCCGTGGTTGTTTTTTAGCATCAAAGCACACAATGCTGGTGTAAGAGTCAAGGCAACAATACCGGAGAGGATAATTGCAGTAGCCATCGTAATAGAAAACTGACGGTAAAAAATACCTACAGGTCCAGACATAAATGCTACGGGTATAAAAACAGCCGCCATTAAAAACGTGATGGCAATAATGGCCCCACCAATCTCGGATAGGGCTTTTTTGGTCGCTTTTCGGGCAGAAAGATGTTCTTCTTCCATTTTGGCATGTACGGCTTCAATAACCACAATGGCATCATCTACCACTACTCCAATGGCCAATACTAGCGCAAATAGGGTAATTAAATTGATGGTAATACCAAAGAGTTGCATAAAAGCAAAGGTACCGATCAAAGATACTGGAACCGCAATGGCTGGTATGATGGTCGAACGCCAGTCTCCCAGAAACAAGAATACCACTAGACCTACTAGTATAAATGCTTCGGCAAGGGTATGGATTACTTTTTCTATAGAAGCGTCTAAAAATTTAGATACATCATAACTGATTTCATAATCCATCCCTTTTGGAAAAGATTTTTTTAGATCTTCTAATTTTGCTTTAACATCTTTAATAACCTGACTGGCATTACTGCCGTAGGATTGCTTGATGGTTATTGCTGCAGATGGTTTGCCGTCAATACTAGAATAAATATCATACATGGAGCTACCAAATTCTACGTCTGCAATGTCTTTTAGTCGGAGCAATGCGCCATCTGGATTGGCACGTACCACGATGTCATCATAGCCTTCCTTGGTGGTGTATCTTCCTTTATATTTTAATACATATTCAAAGGCTTGGGATCTTTTACCAGAACTTTCTCCTGTTTTACCAGGCGATGCTTCTAAACTTTGGTTGCTTAAGGACTCCATTACCTCTTCGGCCGAAATTTTGTAAGCTAACATTCGGTCTGGTTTTAACCAAATACGCATGGCATAATCCCGATTTCCTAAAATATCTGCAAAACCTACCCCATTAACCCGCTTTAAATCCGATAAAATATTAATATCGGCATAGTTGTACAGAAATTTTTGATTTGCTTTGGGATCTTTGCTAAATAAATTGACATATAAGAGCATGTTGGGCTCTTCTCGGGTTATTTTTAATCCTTCTCTAACTACCAAGGGCGGTAGTTTGTTGATGACCGAAGCCACACGATTTTGAATATTAATGGCGGCTTGATTGGGATCCGTGCCTAGGTTAAAAATTACTTGTATGGAGGCTTCTCCGTCATTTCCTGCATCGGAGGTAATGTATTTCATTCCTGGAACGCCATTAATGGCTCTTTCTAACGGAATAACTACGGCTTTAACCATTAACTCCCCGTTGGCTCCAGGGTAAGCTGCGGTAATGTTGACCTTTGGAGGAGATATGGCCGGAAATTGTGTTACAGGTAATCCGGTCATGGCCAGTATTCCCAAAAACACAATCACCAACGATATAACTATCGACAGTACGGGTCTTTGTATAAATTTATCAAACATCTTTATCTTTTTATAGCGTTAAATGAATTATTCTGCTTTTAATCTTAAGCTAGACAACACTTTATTGGGGTTTATATACTCAAATTTGATTTGATCGTTCTCATTTGCTTTTTGAATTCCATCCAATAGTATTTTTTCTTTTGCTGTAATACCAGTAGCAATAACATACAGATCTGGCATTTGGCCTTTTATGGTAATTTCTCTGGATGTAATGGTGCTGTTTTTATCTACTACAAACACAAATTTTTTGTCTTGTATTTCGTAGGTTGCTTTCTGAGGAATCACTAAGGCTTCATGCAACGGAACGGTCATCATTACAGAGCCTGTTTCGCCATTTCGCAAAAGTTTTTCTGGATTAGGAAACCGAGCCCTAAAGGCAATATTGCCTGTTTCGCTATCAAACTCTGCTTCTATTAATTCTACTTTTCCTTTGTATTTTAATAACTGGCTGTTGGCCAATAATAGGCTTACTTTGTTGTCTGCACGGTTTTTAATATCGGTTTGGTAATTTAAATATTCGGGTTCCGAAACGTTGAAATAGGCAAACATTTCGCTATTGTCGGACAAACTAGTAAGCAGCTCCCCTTCTTCTATTAGGCTTCCTAGTTTTTTGGGTATTCTATCAATTGTTCCTGCAAATGGCGCTCTAATTTCGGTAAAAGACAGATGCAATTTGGCCAAGGATACTTCGGCTCGCGCTTGTTGTACTTTAGCTATAGCTATTGCTTGCTCGTTTTTGGAAACGATGTTTTTATCGGCCAAGGTTTTGGCATTTTGCAATTCAATTTCGGCGGCTTTTTCTTCGGCTTGGGCCTTTAGCAACTCGGCTTGGTACATTTTGGGCATGATTCGGAACAGTAACTGGCCTGCCTTTACATACTGGCCTTCATCTACATAAATATTTTGCAAAAAACCACGCTCTTGTGCCCGGATTTCAATGTTTTGTACGGATCGGATTTGCGAAACATACTTTTTGGTAAAGGAGGTATCTATAACCACCGGATTGGTAACCGTGAACTTGGTTGGTTCTTCTTTTTCTTCTTTTTTGGAGTTACAACTAACAAGGAACAACGCGGCTAAAAAGCCCGTAATTAGGAGTGTTTTTTTCATGATCTAAAATAAAATTTAAGCAGTGCAATGGGTGCTAATTATACCTCTCTTGAGGGAGTAAAAAAAATAGCAGCTGCCTAAAATGTATCCATACCAAAAAACCTACCTAATTTACTTTAGGAAGTATGGAGCACACGGATTTAGAGCAACTACTGGGGTGTAATGCTCAAATTCGTAATACGCGTTGTCTGGCAAAAATCGGGGAAGAATAACCACAAAAAGAAGTGGTGCTTTTTAAAATTGAAACCTCTTTAGCTAGCATAGCTACTGCACAAAGGTTTTGGTACCAAGGCAAATAGTATTTGTTGTTGGTTTGCTTAGCGTCAAGGACATTTTTTTTAGAGACATCAAAACAACCTTCTTCTTCTATCTCGGTGTTTGTTTCTTCAATTAGGTTGGTGTCTTGGCTTTTGTTTGAGATTTTTATTTGAGTATTTTTAAAAAAAACAGACTCTAAGTGAGGCGTTGTCTGGGTATACTGAAGGCTAGCCTGTAGCTTGTTTGCTCCGCCTAAGAGAAGCATATACGAGTATATAAAAAACAAGACTACTCTCATTTGAGTTCTAATTAATTTTTTCTTGAAAAAAAACACTTCAAAACAAGCAAAGCATCTTTTAATGGATTGTAAAATCAGGTCAAAAGTAAATTGAAATTTTTAATAAATTAGGTTTTTTAATACTATTTTAAGAATAATATTTATTGTAGTAAACAAACTTGCTAGTTGCAGCAAATTGGTGTAAAAAGAGTAAAAAACAGTTTTACAACAAACGTAAAAAAAATGGATTGCGTTACTTTTTTTATGGATTGCGTTAAACTCTATGGGTTGTTTTTGCCAATTTTGTACCAACAAAAAAATAGTTACTAACTCAAAAAAAAATAATTATGTTAAGATGGACCGTTACATTTATAATTCTAGCAATAATCGCTGGTATCTTTGGATTTGGAGGAATTGCTGCTGGCGCCGCTAGTATTGCCAAAATTTTGTTTTTTATCTTTATAGTTTTATTTATTTTATCTCTAATTAGTGGTCGAAAAAAACTATAAAAAACAAATACCATTCCAGTGGATTTTGTCCCAGCAATGATTTTTTTTTCAATTTAAACTAAAAACTTATGGAAGAATACGCAAAACACGAAATTGATTACATTAAAAAGTATCAAGACAAAGGATATACCACTAATTTTTTATTTCAGGAAAACCGCTTGATCCATACCGAATCCAAGTACAAATACCATCCCGAAGAACTCTACATTGTGGCACAGCACCGATTTGAAGGCATGAGTAATCCCGAAGATATGTCTATACTGTATGTATTAGAAACCGCAGATGCCGCCAAGGGTACCTATTTAGTAGGTTATGGTCCAGCAGCAGATTTAGATGCGGCTTCTTTTTTTAATGCTATTCCGGAAGAAAACTGCTCGGATAGAGAAGAAATAAAAGAAGTTTAATTTTTATTAACGCCATGCTGCTACTTTTGGTTTGGGTAGTGGCATGGTTTTTTTTAAACTAATGGCACTTATAATTACGCAACATTAGGTTCTAATTGTATAATACACACTATAGACTTTATCCCGAAATTTGGATTTATAAAAACAACCCATTTTGTTACACATAACAATGAAGCAGCTGGGCTTACTAAATTAATACAAATTGTGATGAAAAATATAGACATTCCATCGGGCTCTTTAAAACAAAGTATGCTATATCTTAAAACGAAATTAAATGGTTTTTTGGATTGTAGCACCAATGAGTTTAAACTGCGCTTTGACTCCGATTTGATAAAAGGGAGCATCGAAGCTATATCCTACTCCAAAGAGATGCACTATATAAACCTAGCGGTTTGTTTTACGGAAGATATCCGTATTAGTTTACAAAACATACCATCCTTGCCTAGCTACTTTATTTACTGCTCGCAAGGTACTGTGACGCATGCATTGGATGCACTGCCCGAAAAAAGAGTTATTAAAGCAGATCAAAATATCATTATCTCTTGTGCTAAGGCAAAAGCCAAAAATGTGTTTTGGATCCCAAAAAATACTCCTACAAAAATTGCACTTATTGTGGTCGAAAATCACTTTATGCCAGAGAGCGATTCTTTGTATTCTAAAATTCAACATACTTTTTTTGAAAACAGACCCGATGGTGTGTATTATGGAATTCAAAATAATAGCATTAGCACCAAAATAGCACAATTGAGAGCAGTAAACCAAAAAGGAATAGTTGGAAATTTATTAAAAAAAGGTATTTTACAAATTGTTTTGGCCACAGAAATTGAAGGTTTTAGCGCAGCGGTAAACAGCAGTAAAGTTACCGAAATTGGCTTGACCAAAAAGCAGATTGAGGATATTAGATTGCTCTCGGAGAGCATCAAAAAAAATCCCTCAGCAGCATACTCCCTAAAATCAATGAGTCAGAAAACAGGAGTATCTCCCAATAAATTGCAAGAAGGGTTTAAAATTATGCACCAAACTACGGTAAATGATTTTATAACCTTGGTACGTATTGAAAGAGCCGAAAGCCTAATTAGAACTAGTGATCTGACCATTTCGCAGATTGTATATTCTATAGGGTTTAGTAGTAGAAGTTATTTTTCTAAAATATTTAAGCAAAAATACCATTGCAGCCCTAAACAATACAAATACAGTCAAAATTCGTTAGCTATTACAGCGTAATATATTTTTATTTTTATAAAAAACAGCTTAGAAATAGGCTGTTTTTTTTTTAGACTAAGTCCAACAGAAAGTTGCTAATTTCGAGGGTATTTAGAGTATGATCTGGATGTGCCTGAAGCAGGGCATGTTGGGGCATAAAAGGCATTTCGGCCTCCAAAGGGTTTTGTACTATGGTAGTACCGCCGGCTTTATGAATGGCTAACAACCCTTTGGTTCCATCTGCATTTGCGCCAGAGAGCAGAATGCCTAGTAAAGAGTTTTTGTACACCTCTGCTAGAGATTGAAAAGAGACATCTATACTGGGTCTGCTAAAATTTATTTTTTCGGAAATATCCAACGAAATTGTTTTGTTTTTTTCAAACAACAAATGGTAATTAGCCGGAGCGATGTAAATACTACCCGGCAGGATTGGTGTTTTGTCTTCTACTTCTTTAACTTGCATGCTTGTTTTTAATGCAATCAAATTTTCGAGCATACTGTCTGCAGAACTGGTTCTATGTACTACAATAACCAAAGCAAAAGGTGCGTTTGCTTTTAGTTTGGGCAGTATCTCCATCAAAACATGCAAACTGCCAGCAGAACCACCCAAAACTACTGCATCAAAATGGGTTATTCTTTTATTTTTCTCCATATTTTTTGTTTGTTGAGCTGTTTAAAGTTTTTGCTCATGGAGGCAAATTTTAGTGTCTCTTTGCTTCCTAAGGCAAGATAACCCAATGGAGATAAACTTTGATCAAAAAGATTCAAGGCTCTTTCTTGCAGGTTTTTATCAAAATAAATCATTACATTTCTGCATAATATCAAATCAAATTCATTGAATTTACCTACTCACTTTTCACTTATTCGGTATCTTAAAAACTGAAACAATTTTGTTCTAACAGGCTTGAGTTCCATTAGGCTGCGTTGCTGCACCGGATTATCTACAGTGAGTTGTTGTACTTTATCAAATGCTGCATGGGCTTCTTCTTCGGATTGGTCAAAATGATTTAAAAAATCTTCTCTGCCTGTGATCAAAAAACCGCGCATGGCTGCTAGAGATATGGCGGAACTGAGGTATAAATTTCGTTTAAAGTTGTTTTTCATGTGATGCAAAATCCAAAATTATTTAATTGTTTAATTGTAAAGGCAAAACCAAAATAAAAGTTGCTTCTGCATCCACTTGACTTTTGGCGGTAATTAAGCCTTGGTGTTTTTCGATAATTTTTTTGGCAATTGCCAAACCTATTCCAGTTCCTTCATAAATTTTTCGATCGCTCAAGCTTTGAAAAATCATAAAAATTTTACTCAAATATTGCTCATCAAATCCTATTCCGTTGTCTTGAATAAAAATCCTACAATAGGCACCATCATCTTGTATCTCACTATCCAAACTGCGTTTAGCAATGCGTTCCGAACGAATATTAATAATAGGTGGCACTCCATCTTTGGTAAACTTTAGCGAATTGCCTATTAGGTTTTGAAATACTTGCCGCAATTGCGATGGAATACCCATAATTGTAGGCAAATTATGCACCGTAATAGTAGCTTTTTTTTCTTCTATCAAATGATCATTATCTGTAATCACCTCGTGCACCAAAACATCCAAAGCTACTTTTTCAGGCCGTACGGTGGCAGATAAACGGGAGTATTCTAGCAAATCCGTAATCAAATTTTGCATTCTTTCGGCTGCTTTTACGGTACGGTTTACATAATCTTTGGCTTTATCATCTTGTAGCAAATAATTATCTTTAATGATATGGATAAACATCTGAATTTTTCTCAAAGGCTCTTTTAGATCATGAGATACCACCCAAGAGAATTGCTGCAATTCATGATTTTTGAGTTCTAATTCTTCGTTTTTGGTAACTAATTCATTGGTTCTAGCGGCAATTTTTATTTCTAAATTTTCTTGAGCTTCTTTTCTAATTTCTATCTCTTTAGATAATAAATCTTTGATAACCAAGAGTTCGTTTTGCTGCTGATAGATTTTTAAAAAAGTTTTAACCTTAAGGATTAATAAATCCGAATCTACCGGTTTAGTAATATAATCTACCGCACCGGTTTGGTAGCCTTTAAATATAAAATTCTTTTGCTTGTTGACAGCAGATAAAAAAATTACCGGAATATTCTTAGTTCGGTTGCTTCCTGCCAAAATTTCCGCCACTTCAAAACCATCCATACCTGGCATCTGAACATCCATAATAATAAGGGCGTACTCTTTTTTTAGGATTTTTTTCAAGGCTTCTTCACCAGATTCTGCCGCTTCAACTTCTAAATCCTGAAGCTCCAATATCTTTTTTAAAGCTATTAAATTAGCCTTAATGTCATCCACAATTAGTATCATAAATTTGTTTTTGTTCCCTTTGTTTTTTTTTAATAAAAGGACACATTAATAGGGCATTAATTTTGAAATAATTTTACATATTACAACCCATTATAAGCTTGGTATAAAATTCCTTTTTTTGGGTAAAAAAAGCTGTTTTGAACTTTATTTACTATTCAATTAATTAAAAAAAACAGGTATTACCATTCAAAAATAAAAAAAAGAAGTTATAAACCTTGGTAAAAAAACGGTAATTTGAGCGCAATTATTCAAAATAAAAAAATGAACACTTCTGCCTTATAATCTTATAACTTTATACCAAAATAGTGTAAATTGTAGTGCTACAAAATAGCCTAACAAATTGTACCCTAAAACACTACAACTAATTTAATCTCTATAAATAGACTTTAAATGGACCCGAGTATTTTAATACAATTGTGCAAATAGAGCTTCCAAAAAAGAGTTTTCATACCCACAAAAAAGATCTCTATAAATACTAGATATCATTTGCAAAAAATATAAAAACCATCTTAAAAAGATGCTCTTAAATTTTGTTAATTTGCAAAGCCAATTGGTTGTTTTTTATATCGCAATTTTCCCTCCCTAAATGACAGACTATTTATACCATAAAATCTATACTGACACCTCTTTTAAAACAACGGATTTAAACCAGCAAGAATTTGAATCTTGCCAATTTAATAGTTGTGATTTTAGTTTGTGTAATTTTATTGGAGTAACTTTTATTGATTGTGTATTTACCCATTGCAATTTTGAACATGCCAATATAAATCACGTAGCCTTTCGAGGCGTGCATTTTAATTATTGCAAAATAATCGGGGTCAATTTTGCCATGTGCGATGCGCTTATTTTTGAGGTACATTTTAAAAATAGTATTTTGGATTTTTCAAAATTCTATACGTTAAAAATGAAAAGAACCCCCTTTGAACAATGCAGTATGGTTGCCGTAGATTTTATGAATACCGATCTAACCGAGGCTTTTTTTGATCGTTGTGATTTGTACCGTGCCGAATTTGCTAACGCCACGGCTATTAAAGCCAATTTTAGAACCAGTTATAATTATACCATAGATCCCGAAAAAACAAAAATAAAAAAAGCGCTTTTTTCAATGGATGGTATAAAAGGATTGTTAACCAAACATAACATTTGTGTAAGCCCATAATTTTATAAACCCAGCCCCTTTTTACTGTTTATAAAATTCCCTATTTTTGTAGTCTAAAATTTATTATGATGCCAAATAAAAAATATAAAATAGCCGTTATCCAATTAAATCTTAATGATGTTGCCGAAAACAACCTCAAAAAATGCTTGCATTGGGTACGGGATGCCGCCAGCCAAGGTGCCGAGGTAATTTCGTTGCCAGAATTGTACAGTAGCCATTATTTTTGCCAAAGTGAAGATGTAGCTAATTTTTCTATAGCAGAACCATTATACAGTACGTCTTTTATTGCTTTTAGCGCTTTAGCAAAAGAGTTGTCTGTAGTAATTATTGTTCCTTTTTTTGAAAAAAGAATGGCTGGCATTTACCACAATAGTGCCTACATTATAGATACTGATGGGACAGAGGCAGGATTGTACCGTAAAATGCACATTCCGGATGACCCTCATTTTTATGAAAAATTTTATTTCACACCTGGAGATTTAGGGTTTAAAACCATCCCTACGCAAAAAGGAAAAATAGGCACCCTAATTTGTTGGGACCAATGGTATCCTGAAGCAGCAAGACTTACAGCCCTTAAAGGAGCTGAAACCTTATTTTATCCTACTGCAATAGGTTGGCATCCTGCAGAGAAAGAACAATATGGCGCTAATCAATATGGCGCTTGGATGAATGTAATGAAAGGGCACGCTGTTGCCAACGGAGTGTATGTGGCTGCCGCAAATCGTATTGGTCTTGAAAAATACCTTCCGGACACAGATGGTATTGAATTTTGGGGAGCATCATTTATTGCTGGACCACAAGGAGAAATTTTGGCGCAAGCCTCTCATGATAAAGAAGAAATTTTAATTGCGGAGGTAGACTTGGATTTGCAAGAAAACGTGCGTCAGAACTGGCCTTTTTTTAGAGACCGAAGAATTGATGCCTTTGGAGACATAACCAAACGTGCAATTGACTAATCCCAACACATTTGTAACCGCTAAAATAATTTAGTTAGTAACACCTACAAAAAATGGACTACAGCAGTTGCTATAGTCCATTTTTTGTAGGTGTTGTTTTATTATAATCCGTTGTTTAGTTTCGGTCTGGTTGGTAAATTTTGATGGTACCATCTCCTTCACTACTTACTACCACTAAGCTTCTTTTATTAGGACTTTGAGAAGCCGGAATAAACAACAATCCCTCTGGAGCATCTCCTGTTTTTAGGGTTTGTAAGTATTTAGGTGCATTGGGATTAGTCACATCATAAACCATACAATTATCGGTTCTTTCTAAACCAACAAATAAGATGGATTTTGATCCCATTTTGGCCACTACAACTGCCTCCGGTTCTGCACCTTTATCATCACTACGTTTGTCATCATAGGTGCCAAAATCATGGGCTTTTTTGTCTAATTCATTTTTGCTATCAAATACCATTTTGCCTGTAGTACCATTCCAGATACTAAAAGATCTTCCACCAAAACTTACCAACTCATCGATATCTCCATCTCCATCAGTGTCTCCCATTTTGTTAACAATGTTTAAACGTCCCATTTTGGCATTGTCTTTTAGAGCAAGGGCATTCGGAAATTTTACTGGATCTAAAATCACAGAGCTGCTTCCTATTCTACTTACGTCAACATAGTTGTCGTATTCTCTGGCGTCTCCTTCGTTGGCGGTTACAAAATAAGCAACATTGTTTACCTCAAAACTACTAATAGCATCTGGCATGAACATTCCTTTTACATTCCAAGGGTTAAATACGATCTGATCGTCTTTATCACTAATATCAATAGCGTTTTCGGCCAAACTAAAATCTTTGTAACCTAATGGAAATATAGCCGTAATTTTTTTGGCAAGTAGGTCTACTTTGGCAACGCCATTATTTTCTTGTAGAGTTACCCAGGCTGTTTTAGAATCTGCAGCAATGGTGATGTATTCTGGCTCAATGTCTTTTGCAAAATCATTTGTCGGGCTAGAAATCTTAAAACCACCTGCTTTTAGGGTTGTTAATTGGCTACTAAAATTGCTAAAATTTAAAGTAGTAACGGCATAGTTATTAGCAACATCAATTATAGAAACAGTTCCTTCTGGATCTACCGAATAATCACTATTTGGCTCGCCTTCATTGGCAGTCATGATCCATTTTCCGTCTGGCGAAAACGTAACCATATCTGGCAATGCACCTACGGTAATCTCCTTAATAACACTATAATTGGCCGTATCAAAAACAACCACTTTACCTAAATCTTGTTTGCTTGAGGTAGCCTCTAAGGCCACAGCCAATTTGCCTTGGTAAGTAGCCACACTGTTCGAGGCGCCATTAAAGGGAGTCAAATCTATTTTGGCGATCCACTTTGGATTGGATGGATCGGACAAATCTACTACATCGATGCCGTTGGTATCGCTATTATTAACTGTAAACAGCTTTTTGGAAACTGCATCATACGCACTTATTTCTGCGGCACCTTCTGCTCCGATGGTAATAGACCCTATTTCTTTAAAACTAGCTGGGTTTTCGTCAATTAGTTGTTCTAGTATTGCGTCTTCTATAGACTCATTTTTGGTGCAACTAGATAATAGGCAAATTGCAGCTAATACTGTTAATCCATAATTTTTCATTGTGTATTTTTTTTGTTTTTGGCAAAAATAACAGGATACACCCGAAGAGGTATTACTAAAATATTACCTAATGATTAATTAAAAATGTCCGAAGTACTTTTTATAAAAAAATGCAGCAATAAAAGAGCTCTAAAAAATTAAATATTTAATTTTACCTCTGAATGTTTACCTTTGTATTCGTATTATAGAAATTGATTATGACTGAAAATAAAAGAAGATTTCCTGCAGAATGGGAAAAACAACAAGGTGTTTTACTTTGTTTTCCACATAACGGAAAAGATTGGCCCGGAAAATACGAAGCCATCCAATGGGCATTTGTGGAGTTTATCAAAAAAGTTGCCACATACGAAACTGTTTTTTTGATTGTAGCCGATCAAAAACTTCAAGAAAAAGTAACCCAAATGCTTCAAATGGCACGAGTAAACCTTGCCAATGTTAGCTTTGTTATTCAAAAAACCAATCGGAGTTGGATGCGAGACTCAGGTCCCATTATTATTAAAAATGGAACTAGTAGAGAGGCTCTAAATTTTAATTTTAATGGATGGGCCAAGTATAAAAACTACCAATTAGACAGGCACGTACCCGCTACTGTGGCGCAACATTTAAACCTACCCCTTACGCAAGTAATGTACCAAGGCAAGCCCGTTATTATTGAAGGAGGTGCAATAGATACTAACGGAAAAGGCACCTTGTTGACCTCCGAAGAATGTTTAATGCATCCAGATATTCAGGTCCGCAACCCTAACTTTACCAAACAAGATTACGAAGCTGTTTTTAAAGAATATCTTGGCATCACTAATGTGATTTGGTTAGGAGACGGCGTAGAAGGAGACGATACCCATGGCCATATTGATGATTTGTGCCGCTTTGTGAACGAAGACACTATTGTAACTATTATAGAAACGGATGAAAAAGACGCGAATTACAAACCTTTACAGGATAATTTAAAACGCCTTCAAAATGCTACTCTAGAAAACGGAAAAGCTCCTATTATTGTGGCATTGCCTATGCCCAAACGAATTGACTTTGAAGATTTAAGACTACCGGCTAGTTATGCTAATTTTTTGATTTTAAATCACTGTGTATTAGTACCTACCTTTAATGATCCTAATGATCGTGTGGCTTTAAATATTTTAGCTAGCTGTTTTCCGGATAGAGAAATAATAGGCATTAGTGCCATTGACTTTATCTGGGGATTTGGTACCCTACACTGTTTGAGCCAGCAAATTCCGGCCTAATATTTAGTATATTTTTGATAAAAAAAAAACCAGCATCAGTGCTGGTTTTTTTTATGAAATAGATGTTATATTTTTTTATTTTTGGTCTTTCGTAAAAGGAATTTTTTGATTTTCACTAATAATCATATCAAATCCCGTTTTGTCTTCATTGAACTGGAATTTTAATCCTGCTCTCTTAGATTCAAACAAATCTTTTCCAATAGAGGTAACCGGAAATTTAGGATAATCTGTAATAAAAACCGTTAAAACCCCATTTTTTTCAGTAAAATTAATTTTTATTGGTGCTCTATTGTTAGAATAATCTCCAACATACGAATCTAGAATAAGGTCTTTTTCAAGTACTCCAGTTGTAGCGTTCCAGGTGTTATTGGATTCTTGATTGTCTGGAAAAACGTGTTCTGGATCCAAGATAATACTTTCAATTTCTTCGGTGCTAGGGTGCTTAAAAGACCAAATAGTGTTTTTTTGCCAAACCTCAACTGGGAGTTTAATTCTATCTACTTTGCCACTTTTGGTTTTTATGTCTAGAATGACTGGCAGGGGCATTTTTTCTAAATTTTCTATAGTAATAATTACCCCTTGTTTAGGATCGTTTTTTACATATTTAATCCCTTGGATTGCTTGGTCAAACTGCCAGTTGTATACAAACCAGCCTCTCCAGAACCAGCTTAGATCCTCGCCTGCAACGTTTTCTATAGTTCTAAAAAAATCATCCGGAGTAGGATGTTTAAAAGCCCAACGAGCAACATAAGTACGCAGCGCTAAATCAAAACGCTCAGGCCCTAATATTTGCTCTCTTAAAATAATTAATCCTGAACTAGGTTTTGCATAACACAGAACACCTATATTGCCCTCTTTCATGTTATCTGGAGCGCTCATAATAGTTTCTAAACTCGGATTGGTATAGCTACTTGCCAATTGGTGCATATCCGAAACCGGATTTTTATACTCTCCTTGGTTAAAATCTGTTGCACTCAAGGTATTGATAAAACTATTAAAGCCTTCGTCCATCCAACCAAACAAACGCTCATTGGATCCAACAATCATTGGGAACCAGTTGTGCCCAAATTCATGGTCTGTTACCGCCCATAAATCTTCGCCTCTAGATTCCCAACTACAAAAAACAATACCTGGATATTCCATACCGCCTTCGTTTCCGGCAACGTTTATCGCTACAGGATAGGTATATTCTAACCATCTTTTGGAATAATTTTCTACCGAGGTTTTGGTGTATTCTGTAGAACGTCCCCAAGCATCATTTCCGGCACTTTCTACCGGGTAGGCAGATAATGCTAGTGCTTTTTTGCCGCTCGGAAGATTAATTTTGGCACCATCTAAAATAAATGCTGCAGAAGATGCCCAAGAAATATCTCTAGCGTTCTTCAATTGATAATGCCATGTCTTGGTGGTGGTGGTGGCTGTTTTAGCAAGAGTAGCTACTTCTTCTGGAGTACGTATTACTACTGTTGCATCACTTTGTTTGGCTTTGGCTAGTCTACTTTGTTCAAGGGTGCTATATACTGTCTTTGGGTTCAATAGTTCTCCAGCACAGACTACCATGTGGTTTGCTGGGGCCGTAATCTGGATGTCAAAATCACCATATTCTAAATAAAACTCTCCCGCTCCTAAATAAGGATTTGTATTCCATCCGCGCACATCATCATACACACACATGCGTGGATACCATTGTGCTATGGTAAAAATTTTTCCGTTTTGTGTCTCTAACACTCCCGTACGGTCGGAACCTTCTTGGGGTGAAAGGTACGAAAAGTCTATTTTAAGCTTCACAACGCCTCCTTTTGCCTTTAATTCTTCGGGCAGAAAAACCTGCATTCTGGTATCGGTTATTACAAATTTTGCTTCTTTTTCAATTGTTTTTCCTTGGATTGTTTTAAGCACTTTTACCGATTTGATTTTGTGACCTCCGTCAAAAACTTCGCCTTGAGCGCCATTACGGCTCCCGGTCAAGGGCACTACTGCAGCACCCCTAGAATCTGGTTTAAACAAATTTTGATCCAAATGCATCCAAACAAAACCCATGGCATCGGGACTATTGTTGGTATAAGTAATGAGATCGGTCCCAATTATTTCGTTATTAGATTCTTTTAAGGTAGCGGTAAGCGTATAATCTGCTCTATTTTGCCAATATTCTGCTCCTGGTTGCCCACTTGCAGAACGTGTGCTACTGCCATTTTTGGTATAAAAAAAGGGGCCAAAAGCATCTTGGTAGTTGTATTTTGAAACCGTTACTTCGGCTTTTTTTTCTGTGACTTGTTGTGCCCAGAGTGACGAAAATCCGAATACTAAAGCCAATTGTAATACGGCTTTAAACCTAATATTTTTCATGTTTTCTTATTTTTACAACCAAATTAATAAAAAAAAACTTAGTGTTAACAAATTGATACGTTTTAACTATAATTTTAGCATAAATTTATTACATTGATTTTTAAAAGTCTTTTTTTAAGCTAGAAATTGAATATATTTACCTCTAGTAATTCTTTACTTAAATTTTTTTTATTTTGAAAACCACCATATCAAACGCCTTTTTATCCGCTGAGATAAAGCATGCTGGAGCAGAAGTATTCTCCCTAAAAAATGTCCACACCAACCAAGAATATCTCTGGGATGCAAACCCAGAATTTTGGGGCAAGCATGCTCCAGTATTGTTCCCTATTGTGGGCACTCTAAAAAACAACCAATACCGCTATAAGCAACAAAACTATAGTTTGTCCAGACACGGATTTGCTAGAGATATGGTTTTTGAATTAATAGAAAAAAAAGACGATCGCGCTACCTTTGTTCTAAAAAATTCTGCCGATACGCTCCAAGTATATCCTTTTGAGTTTGAGTTGCAAATCTGCTACACTTTAGTACAAAATAGTCTTGTTGTTGGCTATAAAGTACAAAATTTAAACTCCACCGAAATGCCTTTTTGTATTGGTGCTCACCCTGCTTTTGCGTTAGCGGGACAATTTGAGGACTACGCCCTTGAATTTAAAAATAAGGTACCACTAAGGTATACTCTACTGGAAAACAATTTAATTTCCAATCAAAAAGCCACACTAAGTACTACCGATACTACGCTATCCTTAGAGTATGCATTATTTAAAAACAATGCTTTAATTTTTAGATCCATACCCTCTAAAACAGTAACTATTTTAGCTCAAAAAAAACCTTTACTACAGATCGAATTCGAAGATTTTCCGGATTTAGGTCTTTGGACGTTGCCAAATGCTCCTTTTATTTGTATTGAGCCTTGGTTTGGTTATTCGGATACGGTAACTAGTTCTGGAAATATTATGGAAAAAGAAGGAATTGAAATCTTGCAACCTAAGGCTACTTTTAGATCCCAATATACCATTACTGTATTTTAATTAAAAACGATCCAAAATGCTACAAATTAACTTTGCTCCTTTTCCAGATTTAGAAACCCAACGTTTGTCATTGCGCAGAATTACTCCAGAAGACGCCAACGAAGTATTTGCCTTACGCTCTAACAAAGATACCATGAAATACATCCCTAGACCCATTGCCAAAACCCTTGCAGATGCTTTAGAGCATATTGCTACAATGGATGCTACAATAGACAAAAACGAAGGTATTAATTGGGCAATAACCTTAAAAGACAGTACTACTTTGATTGGAATGATAGGGCATTACCGAATACAACCACAGAACTACCGTGCCGAGGTAGGATATATCTTGCACCCTGACCACCATAACAGAGGGTACATCTCCGAGGCTTTAAAAAAAGTAATTGCCTATGGTTTTGGCCCAATGAAACTGCATTCTATTGAAGCCGTGATTGATCCCAACAACACCATTTCTGAAAAAGTATTGCTAAAAAATGGTTTTATAAAAGAGGCTCATTTTATAGAAAATCATTTTTATAACGACCATTTTTTGGACACCGCAATTTACTCTTTGTTAAATAAATCGTAACAAAAAAGAGTCTGGGTTGTGCCAGTAATAAAATCTTTACCTTTGCGTTACCTATTTTGTAACTAAATGACACTTAAAAACCAATATCCGTAACTGCATTTGGTTGCCCCTTTCTGATTATGAAAAAAAAATTTTTTTGGATACTACTCCTTTTTGTAACTACATCCCAAAGTCAAACGTATCTAAAAGTAAATGCTTTTACGACTTTACTTACAGTACCTAATATAGCCATGGAAACCAGTATTGGCAATAAAACAACTTTCAATTTGGATATAATGGCTTCTTTCTGGAAGTCGGTTAATAACAAACCCAGAGAGTTTTATAGCCTTACACCCGAGTTTCGATACCATTTTAAGGCTAAAGATAATGGATTTTATCTAGGCGCCCATTTTGGGGGGAGCATATATAATTTTCAAAAATGGAATTATCTAAACACAGATTATTACGAAAAAGGTGTTGGTTATTTTGCAGGAGCTACAATAGGCTATAAAGCAAAAATTAACGAGCGCTTTTTATTGGACTGTTTTTTGGGTGGTGGTTGGCACCATGGTTTTTATAAAGGATACCGTATAAGTGATGGTAGCCGCTATGAACACGTTAAAAACTACAACAAAAGCGGCGAATGGCTGCCCTACCGAGGCGGCGTAATGGTATCGTATCGGTTACATTAAGATGGTGTACTAAAATTTTTGTAATTTTTTACATATAAGGCTTCTACTTTTTTTCTGGCCCAATCTGTTTTTCTTAAAAACGTAAGACTAGATGGTATGCTTGGATTTTCATTAAAACATTTGATTGGAATACGCTCCCCAAGAGCCGCAAAACCATAGTGCGCAACCAATTGTTCTAAAACTGCCTTGAGTGTGATCCCGTGTAAGGGATCTTTTGATTGTTGTTTTTCCATATTGCAAATTTATGCCAATTTTATAAAAAAAATTGCTGATTGATACATTTGTTGTTACATTTGTCCTACTATGCTAAAAACAGTCAACATACTTAATAAAAGAGCTCGCTTTGATTATGAAATAATTGAAAAATTTACTGCTGGAATTGTTTTGGCAGGAACCGAGATCAAATCCATTCGTTTAGGCAAGGCCAATATTACCGAAAGCTTTTGCGAGTTTAGTAACAACGAGCTATTTGCCATCAATACCTATATTGAAGAATATACCTTTGGAAACCAATTTAACCATAAAGCACGTAGCGAAAGAAAACTCCTTTTAAACAAAAGAGAATTAAAAAGTTTAGAACGTAGCGTGCAAGCCAAAGGACTTACCATTGTTCCGCTAAAGCTTTTTACCAACGAAAAAGGAATGGCTAAACTCGAAATCGGACTATGTAGAGGTAAAAAAACCTACGATAAGAGAGAGTCTTTAAAAGAACAAGACACCAAACGAGATTTAGACCGGATCAAAAAAATTTATAATTAATTATATAAACCTAAGAAAACGACAGCTGTTCTTCTTAGGTTTTTTTTGTAGTAAGGTTTGAAGTTTACATAGTATTATAAAATCAGTCAATATATTACATACCTGGCGTTAGTTTTTATCCTCTAACAAGGGCACAAATCGAAACTCTCCTAATTCATGTTTTTCAAATTGGGTTTCGTTTTTTCGAATAAGTAAAGTCATTACCTGTACCGTATCGCCTAACGGAATAACCAACCTACCTCCTATTTTGAGCTGTGCCATCAAGGCTTGCGGAATAAAAGGCGCACCTGCAGTGACAATAATACTATCAAAGGGAGCAAAACCAGGTAGCCCTTTGTAGCCATCTCCAAAGGTAAGATGCTTGGGGCGGATACCCAATTTAGGCAATAATACAGAGGTGCGTTTAAACAATTCATTTTGCCTTTCAATACTATATACCTTAGCGCCTAACAGACACAACACAGCGGTTTGGTAACCCGATCCGGTACCAATTTCTAATACTTTATGGTCTTTTTTAATTTCTAATAATTGAGACTGAAAGGCTACAGTGTAGGGTTGGGATATGGTTTGCCCGGCATCAATAGGAAAAGCCTTGTCTTGATAAGCATAATTCTCAAAGCTAGAATCCAAAAACAAATGCCTCGGAATCTTTTTGATTGCATCCAAAACATTTTTGTCGGTAATTCCTTTTTCTATCAAAACGCTTACTAATTGATTTCTAAGCCCTTGGTGTTTTCCAGTATCTTTCAATGGTGGTAAATTATTTTTATGCAAAATTAGTCAAAGAATCGTCATTTGCAACTTAAACTACCAAGGCAATTGAGAAACTTTATAGGCCGTCCTAAACTAAAATAACCCAAAATAACATTACAAATACTAGTTTACAAAATCACTAAAAGTGGGTATTGCAAATACCGTTTTAATGTAGTCTCTTTGGCCTACATTAAATTTAAGACATTTTTTGCAGAAAGGCTTATTCTTACAACCACTAACATACATTAAAACTAAGATTGTCTAATTGCTGTTAACAAACAACACAATTTTGCAATCAAAAAACCCCTATTTACCAGAAAAATAGGGGTTTTATAGTGTAATAACCTTAGTAACTAATACGGTTTTCTGAGGCAATTACTTTAAAATTTTAAAATTTCGATTTTATGCTTCTTCTTCCTCTGTTAAATGGGATTTAGAATAGCCTCTCCATTTTTCGATACAATCCTGAAAATCTTGTGGCAGATCGGTATCAAAACGCATCATTTCGGACGTGGTTGGATGTACAAAACCTAATGTTTTGGCATGTAAGGCTTGTCTTGGCAATACTTTAAAACAATTGTCTATAAATTGCTTGTATTTTGTAAAGGTAGTCCCTTTTAGGATCAAATGTCCTCCGTAGCGTTCGTCATTAAATAAAGGATGCCCAATATGTTTTAAATGTGCTCGTATTTGGTGTGTTCTACCGGTTTCTAATTGGCAGGAGATTAAAGTTACGTAACCAAAACGTTCTAAAACTTTGTAATGGGTAATGGCGGGTTTGCCAATTTCGGGGTCTGCAAAAACAGCCATCTGCATCCGATCCTTTAGATGGCGTGCTAAATTGCCCTCAATGGTTCCTGCATCTTGTGCTACATTTCCCCACACCAAGGCGACATACTCTCTCTCGGATGTTTTGGCTTCAAACTGTTTGGCCAAATGCGTCATGGCAGCCTCTGTTTTGGCAATTACTAACAATCCAGAGGTGTCTTTATCAATTCGGTGTACCAAACCTGGGCGCTCGCTACTGTTCATTGGCAAATTATCAAAATGATACGCCAAGGCATGGACCAAGGTTCCGGTATAATTTCCGTGTCCGGGATGAACCACCATACCAGGCTCTTTATTAATCAATAGCAAAGTATCGTCTTCATAAACAATATTCAATGCTATATTTTCGGCAACAATATGATTTTCATATGGCGGATGGGTTAACATAACCTGAACCACATCTAGAGCCTTTACTTTATAATTTGATTTTACGGCAACTTCATTTACAAAAACGGCGCCCTCACTAGCAGCGGTTTGTATTTTATTACGGGTGGCATTTTGGATCAAGCCCATTAAGTATTTATCAATTCTTAAGGGCGCTTGTCCTTTGGGAACTTCAAATTTAAAATGCTCATACAACTCTTGATCTAGATCTTCTGTAACTATATTATTGTTCATTGGGTGCTTCTTCAATTGGTTCTGTAACAGAATCCGTTATTACCTCTTCTTCATAACTCGCTTTTCCATCTCCCAGAACCAAATCAATTTTAGACGATTTTAAAACCTTATCTCCTGGCTGGATACTTCTTCCTTTGTAGCGCATCTCTAACACCATGTCTTTTCCTAGATTAGGAATATACGTAATGGTTCCTTCCTCTAATCCCAAGGCTTTTAAGGTAGGCACGGCTTCTCGGTAGGTTTTTTCAATTAAATCCGGAATTTTGACCGACGAAAAACCCGAGGAGTTAATTTTAATGTATATTTTTCTTCCTTCTTTTACCTTAGCTCCCGGCAAAGGATTTTGTTGTACCACACCATATTTTGGGTAGTCACTCCTATAATCCATACTGTCTAGCAATACATAAGCAAGATCAAGGCCATCTAATTTTTCTTCCACTTGCTCCTCAGTAAGCCTACTTAAATTGGGCACTACAATCTCATTACCATGATTTGTGGTAAAAGTTAACCAATGTATAAACAAATAGCCCAAAACAGCAATAACCAAAACTGCTAGAAATAATTGCAAAACAAATACTCGGCTAGTAAGATAGTTACGTAAACTCATAAATTTATTTTTATTTCTCGCAAAGATAAAGCTATTTCGTTCCAAAAAAAATGATAATTTTGTTTAATGGTAGTTCCTGCTTTTTTATTATTGCTATAAAAGCTAGATTTCTATAGGGTATACCCCTACAAAAAATGAAAAAAACCTACTATTTGAGCCCACAAGTTTCTAAATAATATACCAAAAAGAGTTCTAGTAATTAGTCTAGAACTTCTATTTTAAAACCTTAAACAAAAGCAACCAATGAAAAATATTGCCATAATTATGGGCGGTTATTCTAGTGAATACCAAATTTCACTAATAAGCGGAAAAGTAGTTCACCGCTATCTAGACCAATCCAAATACACCGGTTTTTGTATTCATATTTTTAAAGAAAAATGGGTTTATGTAGATGCGGATCAAAAAGAATTTCCGATCGATAAAAACGATTTTTCGGTTACTGTAAACCAAACCAAAATAACGTTTGATTGCGTATTTAATGCCATACACGGCACCCCGGGCGAAGATGGTTTGATGCAGGCTTATTTTGAATTATTGCAAATCCCACAAACCTCGTGTGATTATTACCAGGCCGCACTTACTTTTAACAAAAGAGATTTTTTATCGGTTTTAAAACCCTACGGAATAAAAAGTGCTACATCCTACTATTTAAATAAAGGAGACACCATCCAAACCAATCAAATAGTTACCAAAGTAGGCTTACCGTGTTTTGTAAAACCAAACAAAGCTGGTTCTAGTTTTGGAATTTCGAAAGTCAAAACCGAAGCAGAACTCCCAATTGCCATTGAAGTTGCCTACCAAGAAGATGACGAAATTATTATTGAAAGTTTCTTGGACGGCACCGAGGTAAGCGTTGGAGTTATCAATTATAAAGGCGAAATTATTGTATTGCCAATCACCGAAATTGTTTCGGAAAATGATTTTTTTGATTATGAAGCCAAATACCAAGGAAAATCACAAGAAATAACGCCGGCTAGAATTTCGGACGAAATGACCCAAAAGGTAGGTGCCATTGCAAAACGTGCCTATGAATTATTAAAAATGAGCGGTTTCTCTAGAACCGAATTTATAATTGTCAATGAAGAACCCTTCATGCTGGAGATGAACACCATTCCGGGATTGACTCCAGAGAGTTTAATTCCGCAACAAGCAACAGCAGCCGGTATTTCGTTGACGGATTTATTTACCAACGCTATTGAATTGGCTTTATAAAAAACCCTTTGTTGTTGTAACTTAAGACCTAAAAAATGAAAAAAGCCATATTTCCTGGATCCTTTGACCCAATTACCTTAGGTCACGAAGATATTATTAAAAGAGCCCTGCCTTTATTTGATGCCATTGTGATTGCAATAGGAATAAATGCAGACAAAAAATACATGTTTACCATCGAAGAAAGAAAACGGTTTATTGAAGAAACTTTCCGGAACGAACCTAAAATTTCAGTAATAACCTACCAAGGGCTAACTATCGATTTGTGCCATAAACTTCAAGCCGATTTTATACTGCGTGGTTTGCGCAATCCCGCTGATTTTGAATTTGAAAAAGCCATTGCGCATACCAACCGCTACCTCTCCAAAATAGAAACCGTATTTTTGCTTACTGCCGCCAAAACATCGTATATAAGCTCCAGTATTGTTAGAGATGTACTTAGAAATGGAGGCGAATATCAAAAACTGGTTCCCAAAGCCGTTCGAGTAAAATAGCAGACCAAAGCATTTTAATTAAATCCATGTAGGACCAACACAAAGCCAATAATTAGGTCTCAAAGGCAATAAACCGTACTTTCGTAAAAAAAAACAACCACCCAAATAATGAGTATAGAAAGAGAATTAAACAAGCGCAGCGCAGCCAAATGCGAACTTTGTGGCAACACCGAAAATTTAAAAGTGTATACGGTATTACCAACCATAAAAGGCGGCCTAGACGAAGCCTTAATGGCTTGTGCAACTTGTATTGACCAGATAGAAACCCCCGGAAATGAAGATCTAAACCACTGGAGGTGTTTAAACGACAGCATGTGGAGTGAGCACCTTGCTGTTCAGGTAGTTTCTTGGAGAATGCTAAGCCGTTTGCGCGCAGCAGGATGGCCGCAAGAACTAATAGATCAAATGTATTTTGACCAAGACACCCTGGCATGGGCACAAGCTACTGGTGAGGGTGAAGAAGACGAAAACAAAATTATCCATAGAGATAGTAACGGAGTAATACTAGAAACCGGAGATTCTGTAGTACTTATAAAAGATCTAAAAGTTAAAGGATCTAGCATGGTAGCCAAACAAGGAACCGCAGTGCGAAACATCCGGTTGGATCACGAAAACGCCGAATATATTGAAGGCAAAGTAGACGGGCAAACAATTGTGATAATTACACAATATGTCAAGAAAACGTAATCCTGCCACACGTTTGGTTTTAGCAACATCAACAAAAAAAACAAGTCCAGATTATATAATCTGGACTCGTTTTTTTTTTAAATATTCCGAGGTATAAAAATTGCAAATTTAGATCCTATGTTTGGCTCTGAATTTACTTGTATAAAACCGTCGTGATTCTCTACAATCCTTTTGCATATTGCCAGTCCCAAACCAGTTCCAGAATATTTTACGTCTTTGTCCAATCTATAAAATAAATGAAATATTTTATTGGCATATTCTTGCGGAAAACCAATCCCGTTATCCGAAACTACAATTTTACAATATTCTTCATTGGTAATAATTTTGTTTTCGTAGATTTCGTTAGCAAAAATCTCTTCCTCAAAAATACTAATTTCCGGAACAATGTTCTCTTTACTATATTTTAGAGCATTTGAAATCAAATTAATGAACAATTGTTCTACCTGAAAAGGAATTACTTTTATAGCAGGTAAATTCTCTAGGGTAACTACGGCTTCTTTGTCGGCTATATTTAAAGATAAGTCCTCTAGAACTTGGCTTAAAAGTATATTCAAATCTGTTTTTACAAAAACTTTATCTCCCTTTAGAGCACGAGAATAATTTACTAAATCAATTAGTAAGGTTTGCATTTTATTGGCCGAAAATTTAATTTTTGAAAAATACACTTTCCCTTGATCGGATATCAAATCCATCTCTTTGGCTTCTATCCTAGAGATAAACATCTGTATTTTGTGCAAGGGTTCTTGCAAATCATGGCTTACGATGTTGTTGAACGATTCTAACTCTTGATTGATACTCTGTAATTTTTTATTATTCTCTTCTAACTCCAGTGTTTTTTTGTATAAATTACTAACATCATAGTTTACACCTGTTTTGATCAAGTCGCCGCTAGTGTTTTGTGTAAAACTTCCAACAGACCAAATGTATCGGATGCTACCATCTGGTAGTATGTACCGAAACATAACCGAGGTATCGTTGTGGTTCTTTAAAGAATCTCTATGAGCTTTTATAACAAAGTCGACGTCTTCGGGATGAATAAATTTTGAGAAGTTCTCAATATTGGGTTCAAAATCATTGGGTTGCACCCCTAAAAGGCGAAAAAAATTATCGGAAAAAAAATACTTTTTGGTTTTTAAATTAATTTTCCAATGCCCAAATCCTGCAATTTTTTCGGCATTATTAAAGGAGTGGTTTAAATATTGGAGTTCATCATTTGCTTTCTGTAGTGCTGAAATATCTACATTCATTTTATTGAAAGAAAGCAACAAAATAAGTAACGAGAGCAGTACCAACAAAAACGCACTAATTATAGAATCCTGAAGTTCAAATTGATGGTTATCATTATGTGTTTTTATTTTATCTGACTCGGTATCAATAGTTTGGTACACATAGTTTTTCATCCCTTCGGTAAAGTCACTACTTTCTTTGAGCTTAGCGATCAACGGACTCTTGTCTGGGTTTTTACTTTTGGCCAAGAGTAGCGTTTCTTTAAAGAGAGCAAACCGAAAATCAATCATTTTTTTTAGCTGGTCTACATCCTTGGTTCTGGAGGGATTATGGACTACTAATTTTTTAATACGGTCAAAATTAAGCTCTATTTCGCCTTTTCTTAAAAAACGGTGTTCTAGATACGTGCTGTCATTTGTGATTATAAAACTCCTGAGATTGGTTTCGTAAATACTTATTGTAGAGAGTACGCGCTCTAACTCAAGCTGTGTTTCGGTGGCGTTGGCTATTACATTAACCGAGGATTCTAAATTTTGCATCTGTTTGTAAAAAACAGATGCAAAATATACAATTACTAAAATTGCTATACCTAGAGCAATTTTAAATATTTGAGAATTTCCGTATAAAATTTTTAACTTCATTTATAAGAAAATTTAGATGCTAAAGAAAAAAGTTTCTTTATTTAACCCTGAAGAATGAAATTGCCAATTCATATTAAGCACTTCTTTTATTACTTTTTTAAGTTTATTAAAATCATTTGGCTTTTTTATATAAATATTTGCTCCTTCAATAAAGGTTTCCTCAATATCCTTCTCCGATGAAGAGGTGGAATAAATAGCAATCGATACTTCTTTAAAACGGGCATCCAATCGTATCTCTTTTAAACATTCAAACCCAGATTTGTACGGCATATTTAAATCCAAAAACAAGATATGTGGCATCACAATATCAGTCCGTGATAGGTATTTCATCAAATCTTTACCATCATTAAAGAGAGTTAGCTTATTATTCATTTTAAGCTCCATCATGGCATCACTAAAAAATGCGCGATCATCTTCGTCATCATCTGCAATCAAAATATGTATGGAATCCTTGTGTGTAATCATAACAGTATGTGTTTAATTTGATAAACTCCTCCTTTTATCTACTATTCGTTTAAAAGCAGAAGGAGTTAATCCTGTAACTTTTTTAAATTGACTAGACAAGTAAGCTACACTACTGTAGTTTAATTTATAAGAAACCTCGGTCAAAGTCAATTCATCTTCAATAATTAATTTTTTGGCCCTTTCTATTTTTTGGATTATTATAAAATTTTCAATGGATGTATAGGTGTACTCCGAAAAAATATTTGTAATATACCCATAACTAAAATTTAATTTATCAGATAAATATTGCGAAATAGTAACCGATGGTAGTTTATCTTTCTCGTAGACCATCTCTACAATAGCATCTTTTATTTTTTGGATTAGTTGGCTTTTTTCGTTACTAACTATAAATATTGCATATTTATTTAATGCTTCTTGGAGTTGGGCTAAACGCTCTTTGGTGACCGAGTTGGATATTTCAATCTCTCCCAATTCTAAAAGTTTATAATCTATCTCTAGTAGCTCCAATTGTTCTTGCAAAATAACTCTACAGGCTACAATTCCATCATATTTTATATACAATCTCATTTAATACTACGGTATTTATTAGACGCATTTTTTTGCTTTGATACTCCAAAATCACTACACAAAAAAAGCTTTTTAAATTTACAAAAGAGCCTCTTTTTTAAAATTTATAATTCTGTTAACGTTTGCCGCTATCCATGTATGGTTTGTTGGTTGCCATAGTTTGCAATTATAGATGCTTCGTAGGCTAGCCATTCTCTCCAGCGCTGCTCTACATCAATTCCTGTACCATATTTGCGTGCATAGGTAATAAAAGTGGTGTAATGTCCGGCCTCACTTTCCATTAATTCTCTATAAAAAACAGCAAGCTCCTCATCTTTAATGTTTTCGGACAAAATTTTAAATCGCTCGCAACTTCTTGCTTCAATCATTGCCGAAAATAACAATCGTTCTACCAAACTAGACACCCTACTGCCGTTGCTGCTTTTTTTCATATACAAATACAAATCATTCACATAGGGATCTTTGCGCTCTCTGCCTAGTTTTAGCCCTCGTTTTATAATTATAGCATGTACTTGTTCAAAATGCTCTATCTCCTCTTTGGCCAAGGCTAATAAATCTTGAACCAAGTCTTGATGTTCGGAGTTATTAGTAATTATGGTTATGGCGTTGGTTGCGGCTTTTTGTTCGCACCAAGCGTGATCGGTCAGGATTTCTTCAATATTTTTTTCGACAATAGTAACCCATCTTGGATCGGTCGGTAGTTCTAATCGTAATACTCCCATTTGTTTTGGTATAAAGAGTTAGCAAATTGTTCTATTATTAAAAATCGAAAGCCAAAAACCCAATAGACATGCCATTGCAAGGATTTTGACTTTCGATTTCAAAATAGTAGTATAAAAACTAAATTAGTTGTTCTTTTAGAATACAAAAATAGCTCTTTCGCTCATCATTTCATTTACTTCGGTAGCTACCTCTTCGAGGATATCTTCATTGGTGTGGTTGGTCAATACTTTATCTATCATAGCAACAATAGTTTCCATATCTTCCTCTACCAATCCACGGGTAGTGATTGCTGGAGTACCAATACGAATTCCAGAGGTAACAAACGGCGATTTATCATCAAAGGGAACCATGTTTTTGTTTACCGTAATTTCGGCTTTTACCAAAGCATTTTCTGCCTCTTTACCCGAAATTCCTTTGTTTCTTAAATCAATTAACATCATGTGGTTATCCGTACCACCAGAGATAATGTGGTATCCTCTTTTTACAAAAGCATCTGCCATAGCATTTGCGTTTTTTTGCAATTGTACTGCATAGGTAAAAAACTCGTCTTTTAAAGCCTCTCCAAATGCTACTGCTTTTGCAGCAATAATATGCATTAACGGTCCTCCTTGGTTACCCGGAAAAACAGCTAAATCCAATAACGAAGACATCATTCTAATATCTCCTTTTGGTGTTTTTAAACCCATTGGATTTTCAAAATCTTTACCCATCAGGATCAGTCCTCCTCTAGGACCACGTAAGGTTTTGTGAGTAGTTGTAGCTACAATATGACAATGAGGCACAGGGTCGTTCATCAATCCTTTAGCAATAAGACCTGCTGGGTGAGAAATATCTGCAAACAAAATAGCACCTACGCTATCTGCAATTACTCTAAAACGCTCAAAATCCATATCTCTAGAATATGCCGAAGCGCCAGCTATGATTAATTTGGGTTGTTCTTTTAGAGCTATTTCTTGAATTTTATCATAATCCAAACGTCCGGTTTCAGGATCCACACCATAAAAAACAGGAGTGTATAAACGTCCCGAAAAATTCACTGGAGACCCATGTGTTAAATGTCCTCCATGAGACAAATCAAAACCTAATATTTTGTCTCCTGGTTTCAAACAAGCATGGTATACTGCTGTATTTGCTTGCGATCCAGAATGTGGTTGTACGTTGGCATAAGCTGCCCCAAATAATTCTTTGGCTCTATCAATAGCAATTTGTTCTATAACATCTACTACTTCACAACCACCATAATATCTTTTTCCAGGATATCCCTCGGCATATTTATTGGTTAAAACAGAACCAGCAGCTTCCATAACTTGGTCACTTACAAAGTTTTCCGAAGCAATTAATTCTAATCCGTGTATTTGTCTATCTTGTTCTTCTAGAATAAGGTCAAAAATTTGTTCGTCGCGTTGCATTTTTTTGATTTTAGTTAATTTGTAGCAAAAATACAAAAAAACGCTTGCAAAACTCACAGATTATAATATATTTGAACTATAATTTTCAACAAAAAAATTAACCTATTATGCCAATATCCGCCAACGATACTAACCGAAAATCATGGTTAGAAGTGTCCGAAAATAGCGACTTTCCAATTCAGAACATTCCTTTTGGAGTTTTTCTTACCAAAGAAAACATAGTAACAGTAGGAACCCGAATTGGGGATTATGCAATTGATCTAGGTGCTTTGCAACAATTAAATTATTTTGAAGGTATTGAACTAACCGATGACATGTTCATGCAAGATACCTTAAATGACTTCATCTCGGATGGCAAAAAAACATGGCGATTGGTCCGTAATCGTATTGCAGATATTTTTGACAAAAACAATCCCCAATTACAAAACCAACCTAAACATCGGGACATTGTTATATTTAACATCCAAGATGTAGAGATGCAATTGCCTGTGCTCATAGGCGATTATACCGATTTTTATTCTAGCAAAGAGCACGCTACCAATGTAGGCAAAATGTTTCGTGATCCCGAAAACGCCTTACTACCCAATTGGCTCCACCTTCCTGTAGGCTACCATGGCCGAAGCTCCACCATTATTCCTTCCGGAATTCCGGTACATAGACCCATAGGGCAAACCTTACCTTCAGGCGAAAATACACCCGTTTTTGGTGCCTCTCGCTCCATAGACTTTGAGCTCGAAACAGCTTTTATTACCACCGATGCCAATGTTATGGGCGAAATGATCCCTATCAACGAAGCCGAAGATTATATCTTTGGAATGGTTTTACTAAATGATTGGAGTGCGCGCGACATCCAAAAATGGGAATACGTACCCTTAGGACCATTTTTAGCCAAAAGCTTTGCAACATCCATTTCGCCTTGGATCGTCACCATGGATGCCCTGGAACCCTTTAGAGTGCCCGGCCCAAAACAAAACCCAAGCCCACTACCCTACTTGCAACAAAAAGGCAAACACTCCTTTGATATCCATTTAGAAGTAGCCATACAGCCCGAAAACGCGAGCCCAACAATAGTGAGCACCTCCAATTTTAAATACATGTACTGGACCATGAACCAGCAACTAACCCACCACACCTCCAACGGTTGCCGAGTTAATTCTGGTGACATGATGGGATCCGGAACCATATCCGGCCCAACACCAAGCAGCTACGGCTCCATGATGGAACTTACCTGGGGTGGCAAAAACCCAATAGTATTAAACGATGGTAGCCAACGTAAATTTATCAATGATAACGATACCGTAATCCTAAAAGGCTTTTGCAAAAACGGACAAGTACGCATTGGTTTTGGAGAAGTATCCTCCAAACTACTACCGCCATTTGTGCGCAAATAAAAACCCATTAACCACAAAAAAAAGTGCCATTTTGTATCAAAATGGCACTTTTAGTATCGTATAATTAGGCTCAAAAACCCCACAATAACTTCATATTTTTATTTATTACCTTTTTCAAAATCTGCCACAAACTGTGCCAAACCAATATCCGTCAAAGGGTGTTTCAATAAACCATAAATTGCCGAAAGAGGCCCAGTCATAACATCTGCACCAATTTTTGCACAATTAACAATATGCATCGTGTGGCGAACAGATGCTGCCAAAATTTGCGTTTCGTAACCATAATTATCATAAATATCTCTAATCTCCTCAATCAAGGCCAATCCATCGGTAGATACATCATCCAAACGACCAATAAACGGAGATACATACGTCGCCCCTGCTTTGGCAGCCAACAAAGCCTGTCCAGCCGAGAACACCAAAGTTACATTGGTTTTAACCCCTCTGTCCGAAAAATACTTAGCAGCCATAATCCCCTCCTTGGTCATTGGCAACTTCACCACAATTTGCTCGTGCAGTTCCGCCAATTCTTCTCCCTCTTTAACCATACCTTCAAAATCCAACGCATTCACCTCAGCACTTACATCACCCTCTACCAGGTTGCAAATAGCCACATAATGCTTCAATATATTGTTTTTTCCGGTAATACCTTCTTTAGCCATCAAAGACGGATTTGTAGTAACGCCATCCAAAACTCCTAAGGCCTGTGCTTCTTTAATTTGAGCTAAATTAGCCGTGTCAATAAAAAATTTCATAATATTTCTGATTAAAATTGTGTGTTCTATTTTTGGGCGTGCCCACAAGGGTCAGGCTCTACGCTGCAATCTCCCGAAAAAAACGGGAGGATTTCCGCTGCGATCCTTCACGCAAACCCGTACAAATTTAAAGTTTATAATGCTTCATTAGCATTTTTTCATAGACTTTATCCGGAAGAATTCTTTTTAAAACAATCGAAAACTTTTGCATAAAAGCCCCCACTTTATAATGCACCCTAGGCTCCTTAGTTTGTATAATTTTATAAACAGCCAAAGCCATCTCATTGGGATCACTACCACCATCCACATGCGCATCCATAGTTCGCAAAGACTCCCCATAAGAAACCTCATAAGCAGACCCCTCAATAACCGGTGCATGATAACGGCCAGAGGCAATATTGGTAGCAAAATCTCCAGGAGCCACATTAGTAATAGCCACACCAAAAGATTTTACCTCCATACGCAAAGCCTCCGTAACCAATTCCAAAGCCCCCTTGGAGGCAGAATACATAGACCGGTACGGCAAACCCATATACCCCGCAATAGACGTAATATTAATAACCAAACCCGATTGTTGGCTCCGCATTTGTGGCAACACCGCTTGGATAACCGCAATGGGACCAAAAAAATTAGTATCAAAATGTTTTTTCATCTCCAAAACAGGAATTTCTTCCAACGGCCCCGTAATACCCACACCCGCATTATTGATTACAATATCCAGCCTACCACAAGCAGCCACCACCTCGGCAACAGCCCGAGCAACCGAATCTGCATCCCGAACATCTAAAGCCACCAGCGGAAAAACCGAATCTAAAACCCGTTCTGGATTTCTACTAGTTCCATATACCACAAAACCTTTTTGATGCAAAAATTCTCCAATAGACTTTCCAATCCCCGAAGAACCTCCCGTAATCAATACTACTTTACTCATTAATTTCTTTTTTTAAAAATGTAAAAAAACGCCATTTGTAAACTACAAACCAACAAACGTTTTGAAACCCCTTTTTTTGTACCGTCCAAAAATAAAAAAATCCTCCATAAGGAAGACCAGTATTGTTTTTATTTTATGAAATTTTAAAATTTAGGCAAAAAAAAACCTGAAACAAGTTCAGATTAAAAAATGGCAAGCGACCTACATCGCACCGCTCAACCACGTACCCTTGCTATGTTCCCATCCTGGGGGAGTCTGCAGGAGCTGGTCGTGTAGGACTTGCCGGTGCAAATATACAACCTTTTTATATTTTTGCAAGCCCTTTGTGCTCTTAAAATAACATTGTATATTGTGGTATCTAAAAAAATACGCCATGAAAAAACATAATGCCCTATATATCATTTTATTAAGCAGCATCCTTAGTAGTTGCGGCGACACAAAAAAAACAGAAAATTCTTTATTTAGCTTTGATACTTCCCAATTTAAGACACACTACCTCTCTCAAGATACGCTTAATTTGAGTATTTTGAACCCCAGTTCCAAACCCATTGATAGCGTGTGTTACTACATCAATGATCAAAGAGCAGGAACCAATAAAACAACCGCTCCATTTACGTTTTCTCTAAAAGATCAAAAATTAGGATACCAAAACCTAAAAGCATTGGTTTATTACGGAGGTAAAAATGCCCAGGCAACTGCAAGAGTTGAGTTGGTCTCTGCGGTGCAGACTAGTTTATTACAATACAAAATTGTTGCTACCCATCCGCATGACAGCCTATCCTTTACGGAAGGATTGGAGTTTTACAAAGATACCCTGTATGAAAGCACTGGACAAAAAGGCAACTCTTACTTCCGTAAATACGATTACAAAACGGGCAGGATTTTTAAACAAGTAGATCTGGAATCCAACTATTTTGGAGAAGGAATTACCTTTATAAACAATAAATTATACCAATTGACTTGGCAAGAAAAAACAGGATTTATATACCATGCAAATACCCTAAAACTAGAAAAAACTTTTGCCTACACCAAAGAAATTGAAGGATGGGGAATGACCAATGACGGCAAAAACATCTACCAATCGGATGGCACCGAAAAAATATGGACCGTAAACCCCGATAACCAACAAATGTTAGACTATATTAATGTTTATTCTGGAAACACCAAAATAAAAGCAATTAATGAGTTAGAATACATTGATGGCAAAATTTACGCCAATGTTTGGCAAAAAGACGCCATTGCGGTTATCAATCCCAAAAACGGAACCGTTGAAAGCATTATTGACTTATCTGGCTTACGGAAATTAGTCACCAACAGTGCTGCCGAGGTTCTAAACGGAATTGCCTACAATCCAAAAACAAAAACCATTTTTGTAACCGGCAAAAATTGGAATAAAATGTTTGAAATAACCGTTTCAGAAAAATAAAATGACAAAATGACAACCCTAATTATAAACATCAAAGAATTATTGCAAGTACGCGAATCCAACATTTTAAAGGTGTCTGGTCCCGAAATGGCACTACTTCCAACCATCAAAAATGCCTATTTAGTAATCAAAGACACTTTGATTGCTGAATTTGGACCAATGAAAAATGTGCCTCAAAAAACTTTTGACAAAACTATTGATGCAACAGGAAAAATAATTTTACCTACTTGGTGCGATAGCCATACACATATAGTCTACGCTGGCAATAGAGAGCAAGAATTTGTAGACAGAATAAACGGATTGAGTTATGAAGAAATTGCCAACCGTGGAGGAGGAATATTAAATTCCGCCCAAAAATTAAACCAAACTACCGAAGACGAACTTTATGACCAATCTAAAGAACGCTTAGAAGAAGTGATGCGTTTAGGAACTGGAGCAGTCGAAATTAAATCTGGTTACGGGCTAACCCTTGATGGCGAGCTGAAAATGCTTCGTGTTATAAAAAAATTAGCACAGCAATATCCCATTGCCATTAAAGCAACCTTTTTAGGAGCTCACGCTTTCCCTTTGGCCTATAAGGAGAATCGCCAAGGATACCTTGCGCTTTTAATCCACGATATACTACCCCAAATTGCCAAAGAAGATTTAGCACAATACGTTGATG
The DNA here is from genome assembly GCF_001831475.1 of Flavobacterium crassostreae. Taxonomy (NCBI): domain Bacteria; kingdom Pseudomonadati; phylum Bacteroidota; class Flavobacteriia; order Flavobacteriales; family Flavobacteriaceae; genus Flavobacterium; species Flavobacterium crassostreae. The sequence continues at coordinate 2,556,927 of NZ_CP017688.1, forward strand.
TGTTTTGTGAGACTGGATATTTTACTGTAGCCGAAACAGAACAAATTATGGAAGCAGGTATTCGTTTTGGCCTAAAGCCAAAGATACATGTGAACCAATTTAATTCTATTGGCGGAATCCAATCTGGTATAAAATACGATGCCTTATCTGTGGACCATCTTGAAGTAATGACCACCGAAGATATTGAAGCCTTAAAAAACACCAATACAATGCCCGTAGCTCTACCCTCTTGTTCGTATTTTTTGAGCATTCCGTATACTCCTGCCCGCCAAATGATTGCTGCAGGATTGCCATTGGCTTTAGCAACCGATTTTAATCCTGGATCCACACCATCTGGAAACATGAATTTTGTTGTTGCAACTGCCTGCATAAAAATGAAAATGACTCCAGAGGAAGCTATAAATGCTGCTACTATTAATGGCGCTTATGCCATGAACTTATCTGATTCGCACGGGAGTATTACGATTGGCAAAAAGGCCAACCTAATACTTACTAAGCCTTTAAGCTCCTATTACCAAATACCATACGCTTTTGGCAGTAATTTAATTGATTGCGTTTTTATAGAAGGCAAAAAAATACCTATTCAAAAAGAGGCGCTAAATTAGCGCCTCTTTTTGAATAGGTAGTACTACTATTTTTATCTTATTTTAAAGTAAAACTTGTTTTTGAAACTAATTCACTTTTGTCAAAAACATTTACAAAATAACTTCCTTTAGCAAATTCTTTACCCGGTAAATCTTCGCTAACCTGTACGGTTTTGTTTTCGTATTTCACATTAGTAGTAAAACTATATACTAACGAAGTGTCTCCAAAATCTTCTGTTTTTTTGTTTCCTAAAACATTATTTTTAGCATCAATAACCTGTATGTAGTAGGTTTTATCTCCTGATCTTGCAACTTGATTCTCGGCTATTGTAAAACTTATTTTTAAAACATCGGCTCTACTTGCTTTGTCGGTTTCAATTTGTTTTCCAGAGCTTCTCATTTTATAAGCTGCCGTTTTCATGTTTAGAATGGTCAATTTAGAAGCTTTTTCAACAGTTCTAGATAACTCTTCGTTTTGTCCTACTAATACTTCATTGTATTTTTTAGACTCTCCCAAAACAACTACGGTACTATCGCGTTGCGAGGTTACAAGGGCATTTTCTTTTTTCAAGCCTTCATTTTCGACCATTAAAACTTTCATTTTGTTTTGTAAGGCAAAAAATTGCTTTTTGTATTTAGATAGTGAGGCAACATCTCCTTTAGATTTGTTTAAATCCGCAATCAAATTAACTACTTTGTCTCTTTCTTTAATTAACTCTTCAGACATAGAGGTGTTTTCAGTAATTGCAGCATCATAAGTTGCTTTCAATTCCTGCAAATCTTTCATTACCGTTTCTTTTTCGGTCAATGTAGTGGTTAGTTCTGTTTTAACAGAATCCGCATCGGAGGTAATTTTAAAGATATAAACTAAGCTACCTACTAATAAAACTGCCAATACAGCAATAACTGCTTTTAGACTTGAATTGTTTTGTTGATTTTCCATTTTTTTAAATTATTTTTTTTTTCAAATTTAATACTATATATTCAATTTATAACGTAACATACTACAATTATATTACTTTTTAAACAAAAAGGAAGTAAATAAAACATCTTATTGGATTAAAAACTACCTTCTTAAATAAAAGTTACCTTAAAATAAAGCTAGAGTCTAAAACCAGTTCTCTAGCGTCAAAAACAGCTATTTTATAATCTCCTTTTATAAAATGCATACTTGGCAACTCTTCGTGCACCTGAATGGTTTGGTTAGCATATCTCACTTTAGTAACTAAACTATACTCTAAACTAGCGGTACCAAAATTGGCTGTTTTTTTGTTTCCAACTATGTTGTTCTCGCTGTCTACCACTTGTATATAATAGGTTTTCTCTGTCGCTTTTGCTATTTGATTCTCCGCAATTGTAAAACTAATTTTCAAAATATCGGTTCTATTTGCCTTATCCGTTGGGATTTGTTTGCCGGAACTCTTTACTTTAAATGCCGCTACTTTTAGATTCAAAAGCAGTATTTTAGATCCTTTTTCAACGGTGTTAATAAGGGCTTTATTATGAGAGCTTAGTAGCTTGTTGGTTATTTTAGATTCTTCTAAGACCACCGTAGTACTATCGCGTTGTGATGTCACAAGAGCATTTTCATTTTTTAGTCGTTCTTTTTCGGCTATCAAAACCTTCATTTTATTTTGCAAAACATAGAATTGCTTTTTGTATTTTAACATCGAGCCAACATCGCCACCTTCACACGTACTCAAGGCTGCTAGCAAGCTAACCACTTTATCTCGCTCCTGCATTAACTCTTCAGACAATGATGTATTTTCGGCAATTGCAACATCATAAGTAGCCTTTAATTCTAACAATTCTTTCAGAGCCAATTCTTTTTTTGTAGCTTCGGCTTTTAAGGCTGTTTTTACAACATTCAGGTCTGCATTCGCTTTATAGGCATAAGCCAAACCTGCTACAAACAAAATAGCAATAACTGCTTTTAAAATGGAGTTGTTTTGTAAATTTTTCATTTCTTAAAATTCTTTTTTTTTTAAAAGTTTACTATTTATTTTGACTTACTACGTAAGTTGATACAATTATATTATTTTTGAACATTATATATATGTTATGGAAAAATTAGTCCTTTTTACACCCAATGATCTTGCAAAGATAACAAATCATAGAAGCGGAGAAATAAAATTTGGTGAGAAAATGCTTACGGTACAAAAAGGAATTGACCCTATTTCTTTTCTAACTAACTGTGCAGCACAATATGTTTTGTTCGGAATCCCAGAAGACATTGGGGTTCGGGCCAATTTTGGCAGACCCGGAACAGCATCTGCCTGGCAAAATGCCATAAAAAATATTGCCAACATACAACACAATCGTTTCAATAAAGGTAACGATATCTTAATATTGGGACATTTAGATGTTCTGGAACAAATGAAAGAAGTAGCCTCTCTTGATTTTAACGATATTGATGATCGATCTAAATTAAGTCAATTAGTACAACAAATAGATAAAGAGGTTGCGCATATTGTATTTCATATTGTCAAATCTGGCAAAACACCGATTATTATTGGTGGGGGGCACAATAATTCTTACGGAAATATTAAAGGGACTGCCTTAGCCAAAGGCAAACCAATTAATGCCATTAACTTTGATGCTCATTCGGATTTTAGAATTCTAGAAGGCCGCCACAGTGGCAATGGATTCTCTTATGCCTACGAAGAGGGGTTTTTAAACCACTATTTTATTTTTGGGCTACACGAAAACTACACCTCCAAGAGCGTTTTGGATCTTATCAAAAAAACCGAAAACCGAGTACGATACACCACCTATGACAGCATCAATGTAAGAAAAGAAAAAGCCTTTGTACCCGAGATGGAAAATGCTCTAGATTTTATACAAACTGCTTTTTTTGGCCTCGAAATTGACTTAGATGCAATACCAAATATTGCTAGTAGCGCCATGACTCCAAGCGGTTTTTCAGTAGAAGAACTTCGCCAATTTGTTTCTTTTTTTGGAAAAAATAAAAACGCCTCCTATTTGCATATCTGTGAAGGAGCCCCAGATTTAGGAGAAGAAAAAAACAACCATTTAATAGGCAAACTCATTGCATATTTGGTTACTGATTTTATAAAATCCAACCAATAAACACTCCTTAATGGAGCCAAAAATTAACAAATGGATAAATAACACTACCTTTGTATCCTATCCTTGTACTTATTACAGGATATTTAATTATTATAAATATGTTATTCGAAGATTTATCCCTTTCAAAAAGTATTCAAAAAGCCGTATACGAACTAGGCTATACTAACCCTACTCCTATTCAAGAACAAGCAATCCCTTTAGTATTGGCAGGAAAAGATGTAATAGGTTGTGCACAAACAGGTACCGGAAAAACAGCTGCATTTGCTATACCAATTTTACACCAATTACACCGAATTGTAGGCTCTTCAAAAAAAGCCAAACAAATCCGAGCGCTAGTAGTGACTCCAACTAGAGAGTTGGCAGTACAAATTGGCCAGAGTTTTGATACGTATGCAAAATATACCAACTTAACGCAACTAACCATTTTTGGTGGTGTATCCCAAAATCCACAAGTAGATACTCTAAAAAAAGGAGTCGATATTCTAATTGCTACCCCAGGAAGACTACTAGATTTACACAAACAAGGTTTTATTGATTTTGACCATTTGCATACCTTAGTATTGGATGAGGCAGACCAAATGCTGGATATGGGCTTTGTTAATGATGTCAAAAAAATTGTTAAACTTACGCCTCAGAATAGACAAACTTTATTCTTCTCTGCAACCATGCCTATAGCAATTAGAGAACTTGCAGAGATGTTTTTGACCAAGCCCGAAACAGTAACAGTTTCTCCAGTATCCTCTACGGCGGAGAATGTCGAACAACGGGTATATTTTGTAGAAAAAACCGAAAAAAGAAATCTGTTATATCATTTGATCCAAAATGACAATTTATCCAACGTGTTGATTTTTTCTAGAACCAAACACGGTGCAGATAATGTAGTAAAAGCGTTGCGCAAAAACAACATTGCTGCTGAGGCAATTCATGGAGACAAATCACAAAATGCCAGACAAAGAGTCTTAGAGGCTTTTAAAAATAAAGAAGTAGGAGTGCTTGTAGCAACAGATATAGCTGCACGAGGGATTGATATTGATCAACTACCGTTTGTTATTAATTTTGACTTACCAAATATTCCCGAAACGTATGTGCATCGGATTGGAAGAACTGGGCGGGCTGGTAACGGCGGTATTGCTATTTCCTTTTGCAGCAAAGACGAACATGGCTACTGGAAAGATATTCAAAAATTAATAAAAGTAGATGTAGATATTGTTAAAGAACATCCTTATCCTTGGCAATCCGGAAGTCCCGAAACTGCTCCTGGAACTGCTACAAAACCAAAGAACTCTAACCGAAGTGGTGCTGCGCATAAATCAAGAAAATCTACTACATCTAAACAAAACAAAAAAAGATGGTATTAAATTTTAGTAGGTTTTATTACAAAGAGCCTAGTGGGTTTTAACACCATTGCAAACATAAAAGCCTTAAACAAATATATTGTTTAAGGCTTTTTTTACATCTAATTTGTACTGTTTAGTCTTTAGAAAAATGTAATTTATCCACCGATTTCGCTACAATAGTTGCAATAGTAGCGTCACTGGTTACATTTACCACCGTTCTACACATATCCAAAGGCCTATCAATGGCAAAAATAAGCGCTAGTCCTGCCTCTGGAATTCCGGCTTGTCCTAAAACAATTACCAACATAACGATACCTGCACTAGGCACTGCAGCAGAACCTATAGAAGCCAAAGTTGCCGTAACTACAATCATTAATTGTGTATGAAAATCTAAAGGATACGGAAGCATTGCTTGAGCAATAAAGAGCGCTGCAACTGCTTGGTACAAACTGGTACCATCCATATTAACGGTAGCGCCTAAAGGCAACACAAAACTGGACACCTCATCATCCACACCTAAATCCGTAACACACTCCATAGTAACAGGCAGTGTAGCGGCACTAGAGCTAGTAGAAAAGGCTAGCAACTGTGCTGGAGCAATTGCTTTAAAAAATTTTAAAGGACTCACTCTTGCAAAAACCATCAATAATAGAGGGTAAAAAATAAAAGTCATAAACGCCAAGCCTAATAATACGGTTAATCCATAAATACCTAACGCACCCAAGGTACTAAAATCAGGAATTTCGACCATGAGAGCAGCCATGAGAGCAAATACGCCATACGGTGAAAAAAGCATGATGAGATCAATTATTTTCATAATAACCGCATTTAGTCCTTTAAAAAAATCAATCACTGGTTTTGCTTTTTCTTCTTCAATTAAAATAAGTCCTATTCCAATTAAAATAACAAACAAAATGACTTTAAGCATGCTTCCGTTATCTGATAATGCTGCAAAAAAATTATCCGGCACACTGTCTATTAAAGGTTGTAATGGCCCATTTGTTTTTGCAGAACTTGCCATGGCTATTTTTTGGTTTGCATCTGTAGAATAATGTGCCAACAAAGAAAGTCGGGACTCGTTATTAATATAGCTTCCGGGTTGAATACTATTTGCCAGCCCTAAACCTATTATTACCGCCACCATAGTAGAACACAAATAAAACAACACGGTTCTTCCTCCAAGCTTAGAAATTTTAGAAATATCTTTTAAATCAGACAACCCAACAATCAAAGAGACTACAATTAAAGGGACTGCGATCATTTTTAATAAGTTGATAAAAATAGTACCAAATGGCTTGATCCAATCTATAACAACCGCAGTAAGGCTTAGGTTTTTCATTAGTATTCCAAAGGCCAATCCTAAGGCCATGGCAATAAGGATCTTCCAGTGCAAAGCTATTTTTTTCATAGTAGTATTTTAATTAAATAATCCGTTATATTCAGACCTAAAAAACCCAAGGACAGAATATAACGGATTACAATCTAATAATAAAAAAAAAGAAACTATATACTAATGTGTTTTTTAACAGAAATAGGCACGGTATACTGCCTAAAATTCTTAAAAAAGGAGTTATTTTAAATGAAAAAATCCTCTATTTATCCCAAAATACTTTCTTCCTCATGCTTGCCTTCTTCCCATTTACCTACTACCGAAGTAGCTAAGGCATTTCCTAAAACATTGGTAGCACTTCTAAACATATCACAAAAATGATCAATAGGCAGTATCAAAGCAATCCCTTCTACCGGAATATCAAACATACCACATGTAGCAGCAACTACAACTAGACTGGCTCTAGGCACACCGGCAATTCCTTTGCTGGTTAGCATCAGTACCAAAAGCATGGTCATTTGAGTTCCTAAATCCAAGTCTATACCATAGGCTTGGGCAATAAAAATACTTGCAAAGGTCATGTACATCATGCTTCCATCAAGGTTAAAAGAGTACCCTAAAGGCAGCATAAAAGAGACAATTTTGTCTTTGATCCCAAAACGCTCTAACTCTTCGGTCAGTTTTGGAAAAACAGCTTCGCTGCTAGTGGTACCAAAAGCAATAATTAGAGGACTTACAATTCGTTTTAAAAGAATGGTCATCCTGCTTTTTAAAAACAAATATCCTACTGCTATTAATAAAACCCAAAGAGAAGATATCCCAATTAAAAAAGAGCCAAAAAATTTAAAATACGTAAGTGCCAGTTCTTGAAAATCTCGCACCGCAAAAACGCCTGCAATGGCACCAAAAACACCTATAGGGGCAAAGTTCATCACATAGTTAACCATCTTTAAGATGATGTGCGAAGTCTTGTCTAGTGCCGAAACTACTGGTTTTGCGTAATCTCCTATGGAAGCCGCTGCTAATCCAAAGAATATAGAAAACACCACAATTTGCAAAATTTCATTGGTTGCCATTGCTTCAAAAATACTTTTAGGAACAATGTGTTCTATAAAATTTTCAAAAGAAATACTCTTGGTTTTATCGGCAACCTCAGATGCAGTACTCAAGTCTATGTGAGCCAAGTGTAAACCGGTTCCGGGTTTCAAAATATTGACAAAAAACATTCCTAATAACAACGAAATAAACGAAGCGGTAAAAAACCATCCTAAGGCCTTACCTCCTATTCTACCTACAGCACTAACGTTTCCTAATTTTGCAATACCTACCACTAGTGTGGTAAATACTAAAGGTGAAATTATCATTTGTACCAATCGGATAAAAACAGTGGCTAGTATTTTTATTCGGTTGCTAAAAACTAGCGCGTCGGCATCCGAGATGGTATTGTGAATAATAATTCCTAAAACGCCTCCTAATAGCATTGCAATTAGAATTTGTGTTGTTAGGTTGGATAAAAAAGACGGCTTTTTGGGTGGTGTGTTATGCATTGGATGTTTAGAGTGTTGCTTATTTAGAAGTACACCCTGTTTTAGACTTTTATTTTAAGTAAATAAAAGTACAAAACAGGGTGTTGTTTTTTTTAAAGATTAGAAGTCGTGCTGTAGGTTTTATTTATTAGATAAAAATCTGCCAAAACAATGGCAGCCATAGCCTCTACTATTGGCACTGCACGAGGCACTACACATGGGTCATGACGGCCTTTTCCTGTCATGTCGGTAATAGTTCCTTTAGTATCTAATGATGCTTGTTTTTGCATAATGGTGGCTACAGGCTTAAAGGCAACTCTAAAATAGATATCCATACCGTTGCTAATACCGCCTTGAATACCACCAGAGAGATTGGTTTGCGTAGTACCATCAGTGTTGTATAAATCATTATGTTCGCTCCCTTTCATCTTAGCACCACAAAAACCGCTACCATACTCAAAGCCTTTTACCGCATTAATGGATAGCATTGCTTTGCCTAATTCTGCATGGAGTTTGTCAAAAACAGGCTCTCCAAGACCTATAGGCACGTTTTGAATTACACAAGTTACGGTTCCTCCTACGGTATCTCCTTGTTTTCTAATATCTCGTATATAGTCTTCCATAACTACTGCTGCCTCTTCGTCAGGACAACGCACGGGGTTGTTTTCGATTTTAGAAAAATCCAATTCTTGGTATGGTTTTTCTAAAAAAATAGGCCCTACAGAAGACACATAGGCATGAATTTTTATACCCGACAACATTTGTTTTGCAACTGCACCAGCTACCACTCTACTAGCGGTTTCGCGAGCAGAACTTCTACCGCCACCGCGATAATCTCTTACGCCATATTTTTTGTCATAGACATAATCGGCATGACTGGGTCTATAATTATCTTTTATGTGAGAATAATCATCCGATTTTTGATTGGTATTTGGTATAACAAAACCAATAGGTGTACCGGTTGTTTTGCCTTCAAAAATTCCGGATAAAAACTGCACGTCATCTGGCTCTTTGCGCTGTGTAACAATTGCAGATTGTCCGGGTTTTCTTCTAGACATATCTAACTGAATTGCCTGCAAGTCTAATGTAATTCCTGGTGGGCAACCATCTATAATTCCTCCTAGAGCCTCACCGTGTGATTCACCAAAAGTGGTGATTTTAAATAGTGTTCCGTAGCTATTTCCTGCCATTCTTTTTAGTTTTGAACAAATGTAATATTTTAGTTCAAAGTTAGAAAGCTTAAACTTTAAACTTTTTTGTTAAAAACGGTATTATTTAGCATTTTCTTAATATTAATAGCAAAACAATAACCTTAAGCTTAAGTTAATCTGTTTCAAATTGGATTAATTTGCTAAAATCAAATTAAAATCCATTGAAAAAAAGAAAAGTTGAATTGGTTGTAATTTCTGACTTACACTTAGGTACTTATGGTTGCCATGCATTAGAACTTAACAAATACCTATCCTCCATTAGACCTAAAACTTTAGTGCTAAATGGAGACATTATTGACATCTGGCAATTCAGAAAGTCTTATTTTCCAAAAACGCATTTAAAAGTTATTCAAAAAATAATAAGTTTTGCCTCCAAAGGGACCAAAGTATATTATATAACCGGAAACCACGATGAAATGCTCCGGAAGTTTAGTGATATGAATATGGGTAATATATCCTTAGTAGATAAATTAGTCCTAGAATTGGATGGAAAGAAAGCATGGATTTTTCATGGCGATATTTTTGATGCTTCTGTAAATCATGCCAAATGGATTGCCAAACTAGGCGGTATTGGATACGATTATCTTATTTTGTCCAACCGATTTATCAACTGGTGCTTACAAAAGATAGGAAAAGAACCCTACTCTTTTTCTAAAAAAATAAAAGCTAGCGTTAAGAAAGCAGTAAAGCATATTTCGGATTTTGAAGAAACAGCAACCGAATTAGCCATTGAGAATGCCTACGATTATGTTTTGTGTGGTCATATACACGAACCTAAAATTTTAAAGAAAGAAAATAAAAACGGCAGTACTTTGTACTTAAATTCTGGGGATTGGGTCGAAAACTTAACTGCTTTAGAATACAACAATAAACGCTGGAAAATGTACCGTTATGAAGCTTCTAATTTTACAGAGGAAGAAGACGAAGAAAATTTGCTAGAAATGGAAGATCTATTAAGTGGTCAGGCATTAAGTTCTTTTATTTTAGAAAACAAAAAAAAACATTTGCCCTTGCTATAAACTACGTGTGGTATAGTTACAAATTTTATAACTTTTTATAATTAAAACATAATCCTAAAGCACAACTTTATAGTACTTTTGGAAACAAACAAAAGTATATTATGAAAAAACGTATTATATCAGCATGTATGCTCGGATTTGCGGTATTCTCTGTTCAGGCGCAAGATATTTCTAAAAACGCATTAGGTCTTCGTTTAGGAAGTAATGACGGTTTTGGCGGTGAAGTTTCTTACCAAAGAGGCTTGTCTGGCAACAACAGATTAGAATTGGATTTGGGTTGGCGAAACAGCGAGCATACAGATGCCATAAAATTGGCCGGAATTTACCAATGGGTTTGGAATATTGATCAAGGCTTTAATTGGTATGCAGGTGTAGGAGGTGGATTAGCCAATGCTAGTAACCAATACAGATATAAAAACAAAGAAAATTTTGGCAAAACATACAAAGAGAGCTATACGTATTTATTTGCAGCGGGAGATATCGGGATTGAATACAACTTTGATATTCCGCTATTGCTTTCTTTAGATTTTAGACCCGAGATTTATTTTAATGACAAAGTGGCTAATAGTTTTGGTCCGGATATCGCTCTTGGTGTACGGTACCAATTTTAAAACTACTTTGTTATCTAACAAAATGTAGACTATAAATGCCTCAAATAGATGCGATCTATCTGAGGCATTTTTTATTTAATAATAATTTCTTTCTTTGAATTTATTTTCACCACACAAAAAGGATACACCCTGCTTTGCATAAGCTGTGCTGCCGATTCTGGTATGGTTTCTTTAACTGTTACAATAATATTTTTATCGGTTTGGGTTACATTTTCTACTCCAATTGCATATCCTGAGGTATTTTTTTCTCCCATATTTAGAATCAAAAAATTAGAAACAATAAGATCCGATGCTTTTATTTTGTTTTTTAAGAGAGGATCCTTTTGCAACATTTTAATTTCATTTGGTTCTGAAAGGATTTCATAAAACCGAATACTAGCGCCTCCATTTTCTTGTTGGGTCAAAACTTGGTACAAACCCAAAGAATGGTCTGTAGGTTTTGGAACTCCCGTACAAGAAAACTGTAGACAGAATAAAAAGAATAGTAGAAATTTTTTCATGGTTGTGTTTAAAAAATAATACCTCTTCCAAATTAATAGCACGTGCTGTGTGGTTATTTTAAGAGTGTTTTTTTATTGCTTTTTGGTATAAAGCGACATATAGAGGCAAAATGTTTTTAATATCAAATCTTTTGGCTACTTGGAGTGCATTTTTTTTAAATTCAGAAAGTATGGTTTCGTCTTTTAAAATTTTTATAGCATTTTGAGCCATTTCATCTACCGCTCCTACTGCGCTCAAATAGCCCGAAAGGCCTTCAAAATTAACTTCAGGCAAACCACCCGAATTGCTAGAAATAACCGGAACTCCCCAAGCCATTGCTTCTAAGGCTGCCAAACCAAAGCTCTCTGTTTCTGATGGCAATAAAAACAAATCGGTATAACTGAGTATTTTATCTATTTCGTTACTGTTTCCAAAAAAGATAACTTTGTCTTGAATACCAAGTTCTTGACATAAATTTTCGGCTTTCTCTTTCTCAGGACCATCGCCAACCATCATTAATTTAGAGGGTATTTCTTGCTGGATTTTATAAAAAATCCTGATAATATCCGGGATGCGCTTTACTTTTCTAAAATTACTAATATGCGTAATTATGCGCTCTTCGGACTTAGCCATTGCAGATCGGTGGCAGGGAATGTTGGGGTCGTTGGTGTTTTTGTCTAATTCTATAAAATTAGGAATAACATGGATTTCTTTTTTTATATTAAAAAGTTTGTAGGTATCGTCTTTCAAGCTTTGGGACACAGAGGTAACCACATCGGATTTATTGATACTAAAACTTACTGCAGGTTTGTAATGCGGATGGTTTCCTACTAGGGTTATATCGGTTCCGTGTAGTGTGGTCACCATTGGAATGCGTATGCCTTCACTTTTTAGCATTTGCTTGGCCATGTATCCTGCATAGGCATGCGGAATGGCATAATGCACATGCATGATTTCTATTTTGTGTAACTTAACCATATCTACTAGTTTACTCGAAAGAGCAAGTTCATAAGGCTGGTAATGAAACAACGGATATTCTGGCACATTTACCTCATGGTAGTGCACATTTGCATTTAATAAGGCTAAACGCACGGGTTGTCTATAGGTAATAAAATGAATTTCGTGCCCTTGGCGTGCTAATTCAAGCCCTAATTCTGTGGCAACTACGCCACTCCCACCAAAGGTTGGGTAACAAACTATTGCAATTTTCATGTATGTATTTTAGTAAAACGAAATTAAGAAAAACCAAGCGGTCTACCTCTTGTTTTTTATTATTTATATTTATAACTCCAAAATAACAAAGAGTCTAGCATCATGGCAATTAAATAAAAGGGTGTTAGTAGCCTACATTACACCCATAAAAACCAAAAAGAATGCTCCAAAAAAAAAAGACATCTAGAAATAACTCTCTAATGTCTTTTGGTATACAGGGATTGGATCTTCTAAAAAAAACGGCTATGCCAACTATCCATAGCTGGAACCTCCCATGATTCCTTAAATTCTTGTACGTTATTTATTAAATTATTAAAAACAATCGTATTTGCAGTCACGGCTTTGTCTTTGACCATTTTTTTAAAATCAATCAAGGTTTTGTGAGCAATGTGTTCTCCTAATTTAAATGTAACGTTCATTTTGTCTAACAGGTCCACATTATATTTCTTTTCGAGTGTCTGAATAAACTCTACAGAGGCATCTATAGAACAACCTGTTGCAGCTTGTACATCTTGATTAACGGCAATAATTAGAAACCGGTTGTATTTTAGCTGGAAAGAAGATTCTAAACTAGTACCATGGGCAGCCCATTGTTCTAAAAATGTTTTTAGATCTAGTTCTATTTCCGAAAATTCAGCATCCGAAAATTTTCTGTTGGATTGGTAGATCCAAATTCTGGACTCTTCTGGCAAATCTTCAAATGGTACGTACATAGTGTTTTATTTTATTTTGGTTTCCTGACTAGGAATTGCCTTTTTATTAGGACTATTTGTTATAAATCTTGTGCGTTTGCAATTAGTTCTGCAATATCCATTACTTTCACACTTGCTTCTTTTTCTTTATTTTTAACGCCATCTGTCATCATGGTATTGCAAAATGGACATCCGGCAGCAATGATATCGGGTTGTACTTCAAGAGCATCTTCTGTGCGCAACACATTGACTTCTTTATTACCAGGCTCTGCATCTTTAAACATTTGCGCTCCTCCAGCTCCACAACAAAGGCCATTGGCTTTAGAGCGTTTCATTTCTACCAATTCTACCTCTAACTTTTGAATTAAATCTCTTGGGGCTTCGTATATTTTGTTGGCCCGACCCAAATAGCAAGGATCATGAAACGTAATTCGTTTTCCCTTAAATTGTCCCCCTTCAATGGTTAATCTTCCGGCATCTAACAGCGATTTTAAAAAGGCTGTATGGTGGACTACTTCGTAGTGGCCTCCCAGTTCTGGGTATTCGTTTTTTAAGGTATTAAAACAATGAGGGCATGCGGTAACAATTTTTTTGGCCTCATAAGCATTCAGAACTTCAATGTTCATCATGGCTTGCATCTGAAATAAAAATTCATTTCCTGCTCTTTTGGCTGGATCTCCAGTACAACTTTCTTCGGTACCTAAAACCGCAAAAGAAACGTTTGCTCTGTTTAATATACGAACAAATGCTTTTGTAATTTTTTTGGCTCTATCGTCAAAACTTCCTGCACACCCAACCCAAAATAAAACCTCTGGTTGTTTTCCTTGGGCTAGCATTTCTGCCATTGTTGGTACTATTAAATTTTCTGACATTTGGTTGTTTTTTATTTGGTTGTTTTTCTAACCGTTATAATAAATAGTAAAGAAACGTGTTTTTGGAATTAGTTCTCGTTTTTCCAATTCAAACGATCTTGTTGGTTGTACTGCCATGGTGCACCGTTATTTTCAATATTGGTCATCATGGCGTTCAAAGGTTGTGGCGCAGCACTTTGCTCCATCACTAAGTAACGACGCATATCCATGATTATAGACAATGGACTAATATTCACTGGACACTCTTCTACACATGCATTGCAGGAGGTACAGGCCCACAATTCTTCTGCGGTAATATAATCATTCAACAATGTTTTGTTGTCTGGCACAAAAATCCCTTTATTGGCATCTATATTTTTACCCACTTCTTCTAATCGGTCACGGGTATCCATCATTATTTTGCGGGGAGATAATTTTTTTCCGGTTTGATTTGCCGGACACGAAGACGTGCAACGTCCGCATTCTGTACACGTATAGGCATTTAATAATTGTACCCAATTTAAATCCTGAACATCACTTGCTCCAAACTTACTTGGCACATCTGCCGGTGCTGGCGCTGCTGCAAAAGGATCTACGTTAGGATCCATCATCATTTTTACTTCTTTAGTCACTGCTTCGAGGTTATCCAATTGCCCCAAAGGATTTAAATCTGCAAAATAGGTATTCGGAAAAGCCAATAGTATGTGTAAGTGTTTTGAAAAATAAAGGTAATTCATAAATACCAGAATTCCTGTTATGTGCAGCCACCAGAATGTTTCGGTTAAAATAAGTACGGTTTGGTTAGGCATTCCGTTAAATAAGGGCTCTATAAACTGACTCACCGGAAACCAACCTGCTTTTATAAAATGAGAAAAGCCATTGGGTACATTTTGCAAATGCAAATCCGATGCGTTCATTAATAAAAACAAAGACATTAGTACCACTTCAAAATACAGAATGTAATTAGCATCCTTTTTGGGATATCCTTTCATTTCTGGGTTCCAGAATCTTTTAAGACGAATCCCATTTCTTCTAATCCAAAAAATAACCACTGCAAGTATTACTAGTACGGCTAAAATTTCAAAGGATGCAATCAATACGTTGTAGGTAGTGCCCAAAAATGCAAAAATCCTATGGGTGCCAAACAAACCATCAATTATGATTTCTAGCAATTCTATATTGATAATTACAAATCCTAAATACACTATAATATGTAGGATTCCGGCAACGGGTCTACGAACCATTTTAGACTGTCCTAGAGCAATTTTGGCCATGTTTTTCCAGCGGGCGCTGGGGTTATCTTTTCTGTCTACATCAATCCCCAGATGGATATTCCGATAGATTTTTTGGATGTTGTTAAAAAAATAACCAAAACCAATTACCAATAAAATAGCAAATAATATATTGTCTAAATAGCTCATAAATAGTGTTTTATTTAATTATATTGTCCGCTGGAACACCTTTGTAGGGTTTGTTCTTTTTTCCAAAAACAGAAACATTAATGTATCTTGTAGGGTGTAGTCTTACATCTTGTAGCAGCAGCTCTAACTCTTTTGTAGATTTAGATAAATTAGTATAAAGTGCCTCATCTTTTAGTAATTTGCCCATAGTGCCGTTACCAGATTCTAAGTTTTTCATTATTGCGTCTACTTTAACCAACGTTTGGTTTAAATTTTTGACGGTTTTGCCTAGATCTGCTTTATTTAAGGAGTCTGAAATACTTGCAAAATCCTGGCTTATTTTGCCAAAATTAGAAACAACATCTTTTACTTGGGTTTTGTTTTCGTCCAGAATACTGTTCATACTAAGGGTAGCCTTATGAAACTGCACCATGGTCAAACTTAATTCGGCTAGACTTTTTCTTAAATCTTCTTGTGCCTTTTGGTCTAAAACATTATTAACATTAGTGAACAATTGATCGGCATTGCGCATCAGTTTTTCTAATTTTTGCTGGATTGGCACCAACTTTTCGCCAACTAAATCGGTCACTCCTTTTTTTACTTCGCCAGATAAATAACTCCCATCCACAGCAATGGTCTTGTCTTTTAGGTTGGGGTTTATTGCTATTTGTTTGCCGCCTATAAAGCTTGGTTCATAAATAGTGGCTGTGCTCGAGGGCGAAATAGGAAAATCAGACTTAATTTGTAATTCTACTACTAATTTTCCGGTATTTTCGTTTATAGTAATTGCGTTTATTTTTCCAATTATCAAACCATTGATGGTAACCGGAGCTGAGCTCGTTAAGCCTTCTACAGAATCGTATTGTACGTATAGTTTTTTATAACTACTAAAAAGGTCCCGTCCTTTTAAAAAGCTATATCCCCAAATAAATAATACTATAGATGCAATTACTAATATTGCAGTCTTAATCTCTCTTGTTAGTTTCAAAATCTAAGTGTTTTTTCACAAATTTAATACAAAATATTGAACTTGCTAGTAATTAATTGCTTCTTGAATGCTGATTTTTTTGCCGTCTTTAAAGGCTATTAAAAAAGCCGATGTGTAGCCTTTGGTTTTGGCTTGTTCCAAAAGTGCTCTAGATTGGTTATAATCGGTAGTTTCGCCATACATATATTTATAGATCGTTCCGGATTTTTCCATTGTAATAGGGCTTAATCCTTTAAAATTTTTGGCCTCTAGAGCTACTTTTTTACCGGTTGCGGCTATTTGTATTTTAAATACAACAGCATTAGTGGTTGCTTCTGGGCTGGGTTTAGCAACTGTTGTTACTGGATTATTTTTAGTAATTACAGGTTCTACATTAGGTTTTTCTGGAGTTTGGACTCTTGTTCTTGTTTCGTAAGTCTCTATGGTGCCGTCTCCATAATATTCGTTTTTGTAACTGATTATAGCGGCATGTATAGCATTGGCAATTTCGTTTTGTCCTTCTTCTGTATCTAACAAATTACCTTCGGTGTAGTTGGATATAAATCCCATCTCGATCAACACACGTGGCATATAGGCTTTATGTAAAACCATAAATGGCGCTTGTTTTACGCCTCCACCGCGTATTTTTTTGCCTAATTTTTCAAATTCATTTTCTACTTTGCTTGCCAAAGAAATACTGTTTCCTAAGTATTCTTCTTGCATTAAAGTCATTCCGATCATGGTTTCTGGAGAGTCTGGATCAAATCCTTCGTATTTGCGTTTGTAATCTTTCTCTAGGGTAATAACGGAATTCTCTTTTTTGGCAGCTTCGAGATTGGAAGCAATTTTATTCATACCCATTACATAGGTTTCGGTCCCATACGCTGCAGTGTTTTTGCTAGCGTTACAATGTATAGAAACAAAAATATTGGCGTTGGCTTTGTTGGCAATATTGGCTCTTTCTACTAAATCAATAAAAACATCTGTTTTTCTGGTATAGGTGACATCTACTTTTGGGTTTTCCTCTAACATCTTGCCGACTTTTAAGACAACTGCTAAGGCAATGTTTTTTTCGACATGGCCATTATAAGTAGCTCCAAAATCATGAGCACCATGGCCTGCATCCAAAGTAACTTTGAAATTTTTAATTTGACTATGGGAGCAAAAAGACGTTATCATTAGCCCCAAAAAGAGTGCAATTTTTATTTTATGAAATACAGGCATAAATCTTATATTAATTTTATTGAAACAGTACGGGTTAATTTTTTTATTTGATTATTTTTGACAAAAAATAATCTGTAAGTTTGACACTTCAAAAAACAAGCCATAATTTTACAAAAATAGCATTTATACCTTTGCAGACAAACTTATTTAATATCGTTTTAATATCCTTTTTTCTGACTTTTGGATTTAGCAATCTATATGGTCAAGAAATTTTACAAAAAAGAACACCCTTAGCTGTTCTAAAACAAACAGATACCACTACCAAACCTCCAACAAGTAAAGCAAAACCATTAGTAGCTGCACCCTTACAGGATAGTGCAACAATTAAAGTTGATACCGTTGTATCTAAAAAAGCTTTTTTGGACGGCATTCTGAAATACAAAGCCAAGCAATATGCACGTATTGACCAAAAGAAAAAGCAAATTACGCTATACGATACTGCCGAGCTCTATTATCAAGATATTGAGCTAACATCAGGAATTATTATTTTGGATTACCAAAAAAACGAAGTCTATGCCGGACGCATCAAAGATTCTACCGGAAAGATGACTCAATATCCTAATTTTAAACAAGGCAGCAATGCGGTGCAACCAGACTCTATCCGTTTTAATTTTAAAACTAAAAAAGCACTCATCTGGAATTCTAGGTCGGATCAGGGTGAGTTTAGGATTAAAGCCGATGTAACTAAAAAAGAAAATGATTCGGTTTATTTTTTGAAAGGGGCACGTTTTACTACTTCTAAAAACATAGACCATCCAGAATATTATTTTAAAACCAATAAGGTTAAATTTGTACCCGGAAAAAAAGTAGTCACTGGCTTAACCAATATGGTAATTGCAGATGTACCGACCCCAATTGCACTTCCGTTTGCTTATTTTCCTATGAGTAAAGAAACAAGTATCTCTGGGGTGATTCTTCCTAGTTATAATGATTCTAATAGCCGGGGCTTTTCGTTACAAAACGGAGGCTATTATTTTGCGTTAAGCGATAACTACAACCTTACTGTTTTGGGAGATTATTATACCAATGGGAGTTATGGTTTGAGCATGGAGTCTTCGTATGCCAAAAGGTACCGATACAGAGGGAATGTAAATTTTAGGTACGAAAACTTAATCACTAGCGAGAGAGGGTATCCGGACTATTCTAAACAAAAAATCTATAATTTGCAATGGTCTCACTCCAGAGATGCTAAATCCAACCCCAACTCTAGCTTTACGGCTTCGGTAAATCTTGGAAGTAGTAAATATTTTCAGCAATCGATCAATCAGGCCAATGTTGGTTCTAATTTAAATAATACCTTAAATTCATCGGTTTCGTATTCTAAAACATTTAATTCAGTACCGCAAGTGCGACTGTCTGTATCTGCTACGCATGCCCAGAATACCCAAACGCAAATCATCAACATGACCTTGCCAACTTTGCAGTTGAGCGTAGATCGCATCTATCCATTTGTAGGCGAAAATGGTGTCAAAAAAGGTTTCTTAAAGAATATAAACCTACAATACAACCTCAGCGGTCGTAACAATATTGTGACTACGGACTCTTTGTTTTTTAAACCCCAAATGTTTAGAGACGCCAAAATAGGCATGCAACACAGCATCCCTTTAAGTACTAATTTTAAACTATTTAAATACTTTAGTGCCTCTACTAGTTTAAATTATGAAGAGGTTTGGTATGCCAAAACCATTAACAGGAGTTTTGACCCAAACCAAAGCGCCGTAGTAGATAAGGTAGTAAATGGTTTTGATGCCTTTAGAACTTACTCTTTTTCTTCTAGTTTAGGGACCACTATTTACGGAACTTTTAATTTCGGCCAAGACAAAAAAATACAATCCATTAGACATGTACTCCGTCCGGCTGTATCTTATGGATACACACCTAGTTTTGAAAAATATTATGACACCTATGCCACAGACGCTAGTGGCACCATGAACAAACAATATAGCCGTTTTGAAGGTGGTATTTTTGGTGCACCCGGATTAAATAACTCCAATATAATGAACTTTAATTTGAGTAATACCTTTGAGGCCAAAGTAACCGATAGAGATAGCACCAAAGTTGCCGCCAAAAAAATCATGCTCTTAAACAACTTTAACCTTTCTACCAGTTACAACCTAGATGCAAACGGAACCACAGCTCTAAAATGGTCTCCGGTGAGAGTCAGTGGAGGCACACAATTATTTAAAGATAAAATGAATGTGAATTTTGGAGCCACCTTAGATCCGTATGCATTAAATAATTCTGGACAAAGAATCAATACCTATAATGTAGACAATGGTGGTAGTCTTTTTAGAATGACAAGTGCCAACATGACCTTAAACTACTCCATTTCGAGCACTCAGAAAGACAACTCGAAAAAGAAAGACCAAGTAGAAAGAAATGGTGGCCGTGAAGACGATCTTTTTGGAAGAAACACCGTTCAAAATAACCGCAACATTAGTCAATTTGATACAGAAGATACCGAAAAAGAAGATAGCGTTTCTGATTTCTTTACTGCCAAGTTACCTTGGAACATGACTTTTGCCTATTCCTTAACATACAGCAACAACAACCGCGAAAAGAAAATTACCAGTAACTCCATTATGATATCTGCAAATACCGATTTAACGCCAAAATGGAAAGCAGGAATATCCACTGGTTATGATCTAGTTCAAAACGGAGTTACCTATACCCAGTTGCGTTTTGAGAGAGACTTACTGAGTTGGAGAATGGATTTTAACTGGATGCCCTTGGGAACTAATGCAAATTGGGGCTTTTTTATAGGAATAAAATCTGGTGTATTGAGCGATATAAAATGGGATAAAAGAAGCACTCCAAACCGCTAAATTATAGCAAACCTTATAACATAAATAAATATTTAATACGCCTAGATTATGAAAAAAATTATTTTTACAGACAAAGCACCTGCTCCAATAGGGCCGTATAGTCAAGCTGTTTTAAAAGGAAACACCCTATATACTTCGGGGCAAATAGCGCTAATTCCCGAAACAGGATTGTTAGAAACCAGCTCTATTGAAGCTGAGACAAAACAAGTGATGGAAAACATGAAGGCCGTTTTGGAAGCAGCCGGAATGACATTTGAAAATGTCGTAAAAACTACTATTTATATCATGGACATGAATGATTTTGCCAAAATAAACACAATTTACGGCGCTTATTTTGACGAAAAAACCGCTCCAGCTCGCGAAACAGTTCAAGTGGCTTGTTTGCCAAAAAATGTAAATGTTGAAATTTCAGTAATAGCTATATTGTAGTTGTAAAAACATCCTGAAAATTGCTTTGTTTATTAGTTGCTTTACTCCTTTGGGAGTTTAAAACCAATTAAAAAACAAAGCATTTTTTTATTCCATGGTAATGTGATAGGCTATTAAGCCGTCAATGGGTCTTCGTAGTACGTTGCCTAACTGCAATTGGTAGCTGTCAAAAATTTCTTGTAATTCTTCTTTTAAATAATAAGCAATAGAACCCACAAAGTGTATCGGAACTTCTTTATAATTCTCGTATTGTTGGATATAGTTATTTATAAAGGATTTCATTCCTTTTTGGATAATTTTTCTGCAAAACTCATGGTCTTTGTTCTGGATCAAAAATTTTGCAAAAGTGGCTAAATAAGCATTGGGATTGGCTTCTTTATACAACTTCGTTTTAATAAAATCGGGGTCTAAATTGTATTGTTTTTCAAAAATTAGAGCCAATTCTTTGGGCATTTTATTGAAGTAGTATTTCCGTATTAATTCTTTTCCAAAAACATTTCCACTTCCGTCATCCATTAGTATATATCCTAAAGATTGTACTTTTTGATGCAATTCTTTTCCGTCAAAATAAGAGCAATTAGAGCCGGTTCCCAAAATAGAAACAATGGCTTTTTGGGCTGGAGCAACTGTTGCATAAACTGCAGCATAAGTATCTTCTTTTACGGATATAATTGCTTTTGTAAAATATTCCTGAAAGGCTTCTGAAAGGGCTTCTTTCATCTTTGTGGTTCCACAACCGGCACCGTAAAAAAACAAATGGCTAACGTTGTCTTTGTTTTGTAAAATATCAAAACGGTCGTTTAGTCTGCCTATAATTTCGGTAGTTTCTAGAATCTCGGGATTTAAACCAAGAGTTTGGGTAGTAAAGAGTATTTTTCCGTGGTCATCTATTGCAATCCAATCTGCTTTTGTAGATCCGCTATCAACTATTAATTTCATTTGTATTGGTTTAAATTTGGGGTTGCTTCTTTGTTTTTTTTTATATAATAAAATTGCTTTTGGTGCTTTTAAAATAAATACAAAATCCCGTTAGTGGTTCTCTAACGAGATTATAAAATAGCAGGCTGCTATTGTAATTGCGATATATATAAGGCTAGATCAATGAGTTTGCTAGAATACCCATATTCATTATCATACCAAGATACTAATTTATAAAAAGTACTGTTTAAGCCCATTCCGGCATTGGCATCTACAATAGAAGTTCTTGGATCCGAAACAAAATCTTGGGATACGACTAAGTCTTCTGTATATCCCAAAATGCCTTTCATTGTAGTTTGGGATGCCGTTTTTAAAACAGCCATTATTTCTGCATAAGAGGTTTCTTTGGCTAATTTTACCGTCAAATCTACTACAGATACATCTACGGTAGGAACCCGGATAGCCATACCGGTGAGTTTTCCTTCTAACTCTGGGATTACTTTTCCTACTGCCTTGGCGGCACCAGTACTTGCCGGAATCATGTTGACTAATGCGGATCTACCAGCACGGAAATCTTTTTTAGAAGGGCCGTCATTAGTCATCTGGCTGGATGTAGTGGCGTGTATGGTGGTCATTAACCCTTCTACAATTCCAAAATTGTCTTGCAAAACTTTGGCCAAAGGAGCCAAACAATTTGTAGTGCAAGAGGCATTAGAAACAATGGTATCTGAGGCTAAGGCTTTTTCATGATTTACTCCCATTACAAACATAGGTACATCAGAGGACGGGGCAGAAATTACTACTTTTTTGGCTCCTGCCTTTAGGTGTTCTGCTGCTGTTGCGCGGGTTTTAAATAATCCGGTACATTCTGCCACTACATCTACCCCTAGCTCTCCCCACTTTAATTTTGCTGGCTCTCTCTCTGCAGTGGTAGGAATATACCTATCGTTTACAAAAAGTTTTCCGTCTTGAACCCTAACATCTGCTTTAATTTTTCCGTGAACGGAGTCGTATTGTAATAAATAGGCTAAATGATCTACATCCAACAAATCATTGATTGCAACTACCTCTACGTTATCTCTGTTTAAGGCTTCTCTAAATACAATTCTTCCTATTCTTCCAAAACCATTTATTCCTAATTTTACTTTTGACATTTGCTTTTGTTTTTATTTGTTTTAGTTCTTAATTAATTTTGGTAGCGCTGTTTTTTTTCTTGTATTTATAACAACTGCAACTACTTTTAGGTAGACATAATATCCGACACACGTAATAACTCACTATCGATTTCGGATTTGCCCTTAATTGCTTGTTCTAATGGAGTTAGGTTTACTTTATCATTTTGTAGGCCTACCATATAGTTTGTTTTTCCTTCCAATAAAGATTCTACCGCTTTTACGCCTAATCTGCTAGCCAAAACTCGGTCAAAACATGATGGAGCACCGCCTCGTTGCATGTGACCTAAAACAGATACTCTTACGTCATATTCTGGCATATTGGCCTCTACGTAGTCTTTTAATTCAAATACGTTTTTGCCAATTTTATCTCCTTCGGCAATAACTACAATACTGGATGATTTTCCGGATGCTTTGCTTTTTTGTAAGGATTCTAATAAACGGTCTAATCCTAAGTTTTCTTCGGGTATTAAGATTTCTTCGGCTCCTGCTCCAATCCCGGCATTTAATGCAATATGCCCTGCATCTCTACCCATTACTTCCACAAAAAACAATCGGTTGTGCGAACTTGCTGTATCTCTAATTTTATCGATTACTTCCACAACAGTATTTAATGCGGTGTCATATCCTATGGTGTGGCTGGTTCCAAAAATATCGTTGTCTATGGTTCCAGGTATGCCAATAATTGGAAAATTAAACTCGGTGTTAAACAACAAACCTCCTGTAAAGGTACCATCGCCACCAATTACAACTAATGCATCTACCTCAGATTGAACCAAATTAGTGTGCGCTTTTTGACGTCCTTCTGTTGTTTTAAATTCTAAAGAACGTGCCGATTTTAATATGGTTCCTCCTTTGTTTATAATATTGTTTACCCCACGTGGGCCCATTTCTTTAAAATCTGCTTCGATTAAGCCTTGATAGCCTCTATAGACTCCCAGACATTCTATTTTATAATATGCACAAGTCCTAACTACAGACCGAATGGCTGCGTTCATTCCTGGAGAATCTCCCCCAGAGGTTAGTACGGCTATTTTTTTTATGGTGGTTGGCATCGTTCTCTTGTTTTAATTGTAAATTTAACAAACATAATGCAGTAACTACGTTATGGATTTAATAATATTTGTGTCTTTTTTTAATTCAAACGTTTTCGTTAATAAGTTGCTTTATACTACCTAAAAAACATTGGTTTTAGCAATACGTTGTTTTTTTAAACTAAAGTATTATCAAGGTAATCCCTTTTTAGCTGGACTAAATTTGTGCCAAATGCCCAAAACAGATTAATTTAAAGTTAAGCACTCTTCACAAAAAAACCATCTATTTCAGAAATGAAAGGAGATGGTTTTTAAAATTAGTATAACTCTTTGGTTAGTATTCTTCCGGCAGAAGTGCTTCTTTGTTTTTTTGGGGCACGTCTTTTTTGGGTTGTTTGGGTTTCGTAAAATTAATATACTCCGGAGATAAAGCCGAATCTTGGTAGAAATCGGTATTAGAGGGTTGGCTGCCTAGTACTTTGTTTTTAAATATTTTGTTTACCAGTTCTTTAAAAGTATCAAAGTCTACTTCATAGGATATTCCCATTCCTTGTGTGTAACCAATTCCTTCTCCTATATAATTGATATCATTTTCTCTGTTAAATAAACGAAGGTTGAGGGTTCCATCTTCGTTAACTCGATATTGTATTTCGAGATCGCCCACTATTGCAGACTCATTGACTCCTCCAAGAGGCACCCCTACTTTACCATTAATGGTAGTTCTTTCGTTTACCTTAGACGAAATGGTGGCAATAACTCTCCCATCGGTTTCTTTGCCTAACCTTCTGTCTGCTGGTGTATAATTTAAACCTACTTTGAATTTTTCGGTATCGGACTGAATAATTCCTCCCAATAATCCCGAGGCAGTTTCGAACAAACTTCCTGAAAAATCGGACTGACTAACCCCTTCAGTGCTTAAAAACCCTCCCGATGAGAGCAAGTATAAGGCTTGTGTTTGTCGGACGTCTTTATCGTTTAATTTGTATTGAATCTCGGATTTTAACACATTGCTAACCGTTGGAAATTCAATATTAAAGTCTGGATCTGGACTTGCTAAATCGCCTCTAATACCGATAATTACTTCAACGGGAACCTTGCGATTAAAGGAGGCGTTTTCTAACAAAACAGCTGGACTAGCAATGGTTTTATAAACTGCTTCTAAATTTAATTGGGCTCGCATGGGGTTGCCTTCCCACGAAATGGAACCGCCTTTTTTGACATTAAACTTTTTATCTATTAGGCCTCCGTATTTAAAATTATAAGAACCTTCATAGGGCTGAAAATCTCCCCACATATTGAATTTTCCGAGGGTATTTATTTTAAACAATAAGGTTCCGTAGCCTTTTCCTTTCATACCGTGACCAGAGTTTCTGTCCAAGATAACTTCTACCTCTGCATTTGGTGTAATGTCTAAATCAAATTCTAGTTCTAGTCCTCCATATTTTTTGGTGTTTTCAGTAATACCCAATTTAATATTGCGCTTTTCGTTTGGGGTCAAAAAGTGTATAAAAGCATTATCACTAACACTCTCGGCATCATTTATAGGGATTTTGACGGTAGTTCCTTTTTCGGATCGTGCGGCTACTTTTATAAATAAATTATCTGTAGGGCCCTTTATGGTGGCTGTTCCATCAATAAAGGCTGTTCCATAATAGGCAGCATCGTCTTTATCTTTGGTATCTAAAACTAGCAACCTGTTGGTGTTGATGGCTAAATCCAATTTCCAATCTGCAAAGTTATTGTGTTCTATACTTCCATTTAAGAGCCCATTGGTAGCAAATTTAGTATCGGTAAGAGTGTTGTTTCTGAGCAAAAACTTTTCATCGGCTAAATCCACTATAGATCTATCGCTGAGTTGGTAGTCTATGTTTAAATACGGTATGGTTAATCCTGCTTTGTCTACATAAAGACGGCCGTTTATTTTAGGCTTATTGGTGTTTCCTGCAATACTAGCATTACCAGTTACTAGCCCTCTAATGTTAGAAAGCACCTCACCTCCTAAAGAACTTAAAACCCCTAAATTAAAATTTGCAAGCTGCACTTTTAGATCCAGAAGGGTTTCTTTGCCTATAATTTCAAAATTCCCGTTGGCACTTAAGGATTCTAAATTTTCATTTTTGACATACGAATTGATTGTAAATTTTTGAAGATTTTTATCTCCTTCAATATTAAAATGCAAATCTCCTAAATCCGTTTGGTTAATATTTAAATGATCCAAAACCAAGGAAGCTGTAGGTTTATAAATGGCATCATTTTGTTTAAAACTTATGTCTCCATTAATGGTACCATTAAAAATAAATTTTTTGTTTGCCGGTGTAATTTTAAATAAATCCACATCCTTAAAACTAAGATTTAAATCCTTATTTACCGCATCTTTTATCTTCCCTTTTAGGGTAATTTCTTGATTTTGATGGGACAGTACTATTGCATCAAAATTGAAATTTCGAAAAGATTTATCAAAAATAATTTGATTGTTTGGATTATCTTGCTCATTAAGATACCATAAATAGTCCTTAAACTTCAATTCTGACTTGCTTATTCCAACTACATTATTGTTGTCTTTGGTAATTGTGTGGTATAAATTTAGATTGAAATAATCTTCGCCCTTACTGCCTCCTTTAAATTCGGATCTAAAGAACAAGGTGTCTTTCATGGTCACATTAATCAGATTAAAATCTCTAACTTTGTAGTACTTTGTTTTAATACTATCCAACTCCACATACGCATTATATAATGGATTTTTGTTGTCTATAGTAATGCGGATGTTATCAAAGGTGTTGTCTGCAACTACTATTTGTGGCGAATTAAAATTTAATTTAAACTCTTGGCTATCTGATTTTATGTTACCTCTAACCTTTGTATTGGCAGCAATTGCCATTTGTGGATAAAAAATCTCCATGATTTTATTATAAATAGTAAAATCAAATTTCAAAAATTGTCCTTTGCTTACTCTATTGGGTTTAAAGTTGGTATACAGACTCCCTAAAGAATTTTTAATTAAATTGCCCAATTGATCAAACCGAAATTTTCCTACAATTTCGCCTTGCACCATATCCGAAGAATTTACCGTTATGGTACGTACCTTGTCTTTATCAAAGTTTGAAAAAACGGTAACGTCATCAAAAAAATAGGTATCCTTAGGGTTTTGATACACGGTTTTTTGGATATAAACCGCTCCTTGCAAATTTTCAATAGTATTGCCCGACACTTGAACCACAACATCGCCTTTAAAGAGTGCAGTGGGGTCTTTGACTAATTTTAATTTATGCAAATCGGAATTGGCAACCGTTATATGAAAATCGTATTTATTTTCTTTATTGCTTAAATCCAATAAGCCATCAAAATGCATGTTTAAATTAGGATCCTTTATTGTAATTTGTCCCGTGTAATTCGGTATTTTAAAATTTCCGTTGACCGTAACATTGGTATAGGTATAGTCTTTAAAATCTATCTTAGTTATTACTCCGTTTAAAGCAGTATTAAGGTATTTTTCTGTAAATCCAATACCATCTACCGCTATATTCATACTGGTTTTGCCTAAATCTTTTTGATCCAGCAAGCTGCCTAAATCAAAATTATCTAAAGTAACAGTACCAACATACGATGCTTTGTCTATAAAATCGATATTTTTTAATGCCAATACAGACTGTACTTTTCCTAATTGGCTAGTGATATCCACATCAGCATTTAAAAAGGTTTTGCTCACTTGAGTGCTACCTACTATCGTGAAATAATCTAGTTTTTGTAGTTCTGTGGGTAGTTTTTTGCCCAAAATAGTAGGCAAAATTGCTACCAAATTAGCATAACTACTATAAAACTTTTTTAAATCCGCCTCCATATAAAAGGGTTGGTTTTGTTTACCAAAAATATTCTGGAACCTAAACTTTCCTTGTATGCTAGTGTTTCTAGAATCTAACAATTTTAAATTAGTTAGATTTAAATCATTTAACGATCCTTTGATTCTGGTGCTTAGATCAAAAAATTGATTTTTACCTATTTCTTTATAAAAATTCCGAAGATCATTAGAGGCCAAACGTGCCGATTTAATTTTAAAATCAAATTGAACTCGGTTATTAAAATCTGCAAAATCTGTGATTTTATAACGCAAAATCAATTCTCCTTTCAGGCTTGACTCTTTAGTCAATAAAACTAAATTTTGCAATTTAATATTTGATTTGGTATACCTAAAATCCGTATGTAAATCGGCCACATATATGCCGCTGTGGTCTAAAAACGACATCTTGGCAATGGTGGTGCTTACATTGGGTCCGTAAATCTGGAAATTTTTTAATTGTATATTTAACCGTTTAAATTCGGCCTCCTTGGACCTTGGTTTGTTAGCGTCTTGTAACACAAAATAACCATCTGATATTGTAGCCGTTTTGGCCTGTAATATAAATTTTTTGGTTGCTGGTTTGCCGCTATCAAAGGCTTTTATAAATACATCTAGATTGCTCTCTTTTTCGTTTTTATAGGTTTTTAGATTAAAAATTAATCCATCTAGGTGTATGTCTCCAAATAACAAGTCTCCATCCAATAATTTTTTGCCATCTAAAATATTGGTATGGATAATTTTGGTAAAAATTAACGTATCCTGATGGTGGTCTTTAATCAGTACATTTTTTAATTTTACGCCTCCAAAAACAGACAATCGCACCCCATCCATACTTATATTTGTTCCAAAGTCTTTGTTAATGGTTTGGGTAAAATATTGTGCTATTTTGGTTTGAACATACGGCACTGATAATGCTATTGCAGACAAAAGCAACAGCAAGAGTAGCCCTAGCAAAAAGCGAAAAACTATTTTAATAGATTTTTTGATACGTAATATGGTTTAAAATATTCTAAAAAATTGGTACATTGCCTCTATAAAGAGTGTCTGTTTTGATAAAAATTCTTTAATTTTGGCTGCACCCTAAAACCGAGTTTTGGGTTCCTCAAATATAAATCAAAATTTGTGCCTTTTTATGCAAAATCCTAAGGTTTTTATCCTAGCTATTGAAAGTTCGTGTGATGACACCGCAGCTGCTGTTTTATGCAATGACCAAGTGCTATCCAATGTGGTTGCAAATCAACTAGTTCATACACAATACGGAGGCGTAGTTCCCGAATTAGCCTCACGTGCTCACCAACTAAATATTGTGCCAGTGGTAGATGCCGCTCTCCAAAAAGCAGGTATACATAAAGAGCAACTCTCCGCAATAGCCTTTACGCAAGGCCCTGGTTTGATGGGATCGTTATTAGTTGGCAGTTCTTTTGCTAAATCTTTGGCTCTAGCCTTACAAATTCCGTTGCTAGCCGTCAACCACATGCATGCACATATTTTGGCTCATTTTATTGCCGAAGAAGGTTTTAAAAAACCCACTTTTCCGTTCTTGGCACTTACCATCAGCGGAGGGCATACACAAATAGTTCGTGTAGATTCGTATTTTGACCTGACCATACTGGGGCAAACTACAGATGATGCCGTAGGAGAAGCTTTTGACAAAAGTGCAAAAATACTAGGGCTGCCCTATCCTGGAGGTCCATTGGTGGATAAATATGCCCAGTTAGGCAACCCGAAGGCGTATAAATTTACAAAACCCAAAGTTCCTGGATTGGATTTTAGTTTTTCTGGCTTAAAAACCGCTATATTGTATTTTATACAAAAACAAAAACTACTAGACCCCAATTTTGTTACCGAAAACCGAAACGACATATGTGCCTCCATACAGCACACCATTATTGCAATTTTGATGGACAAATTAAAATTAGCCGTTACAGAAACTGGTATAAAACAAATAGCCATTGGTGGTGGCGTATCTGCAAACTCTGGAATTAGAAAAGCCGTCAAAGAGGCCGAAATTAAATACGGATGGCAGACCTTTGTACCCAAATTTGAATACACCACAGATAATGCTGCAATGATAGGAATTGTAGGTTATCAAAAGTACTTATTAGAAAAATTTGAAACTGCATCGGTAGTTTCAAAAGCACGCATACAATTTTAAAAAACAATGCAACTATTTTACAATCAGGATATTGACTCTCAAACCAGCGAATTTACCTTTCCTAAAGAAGAAAGCAAACACATTATAAAAGTTTTACGAAAAAAAGACGGAGACATCCTCTTTGTGACTAATGGATTGGGGTATATATTTGAATCCCAAATTACCTTAGCCTCAGATAGTAAATGTACTGTAGCGGTTCTTTCTGTAGAAAAAAAACCTGCTTCGGAGTTTCAGCTACATCTTGCCGTTTCTCCAACCAAAATGAACGACCGTTTTGAATGGTTTTTAGAAAAAGCGACCGAAATTGGTATCCAAGAAATCACACCAATTATTTGTGATCATTCGGAGAGAAAAGTTATCAATAAAGAACGTTTTGATAAGATTATCTTAACCGCTTTAAAACAAGCAAACGAAGTGTATTTGCCTAAATTAAATCCTGCAATTACATTAAAAGAATTCTTAAAGAAAGAATATTCTGGCCAACTTTTTATTGCACATTGCGAACAAACAGACAAAAAAACACTCCAATCAGTGGCGCAGCCTAAACAAGACACTACCATATTGATAGGCCCCGAAGGCGATTTTTCTAAAAAGGAGATAGATCTAGCTATAGCAGCTAATTTTAAGGCTGTATCTCTAGGAAACACGCGTTTAAGAACCGAAACAGCAGCTCTTGTTGCTTGCCATAGTATGGTATTTCTTAACGAAATGTAGCGTTATTATTTAAATATCTTCTCTATGAAAAAACTGTGTTTTATTACTTTATTTTTTTCAATCTACAGCTTCTCCCAACAGATTGCGCTACTGAAATATAACGGTGGTGGCGATTGGTATGCGAACCCCACCTCCTTACCTAATTTAATAAAATATTGCAATGCTACCATAAACACCCATTTGGATCCAAAACCGGCTACCGTAACCCCTTCTAGCTCGGATTTATTCTCCTACCCATTGGTACACCTAACTGGGCATGGAAATATTGTATTTGACCCCGAAGAGACTACCAACCTCCAAAAATATTTAGAAGCAGGTGGTTTTTTGCATATCGATGATAATTATGGCCTAAACCAATATGTCTTGAAAGAGATTAAAAAACTATTTCCAAATGTTCCTTTGACAGAATTACCAGCCAATCATGTTCTTTTTCAAAAACCCTTTCTGTTCTCTAATGGATTGCCTAAAATTCATGAACATGACGGAAAAAGACCACAAGCATTTGGTGTTTTTGTAAAAAACAGACTGGTATTGCTCTACACCTACGAGTGTGATTTAGGAGATGGCTGGGAAGATCCTGAAGTAAACAACGATCCTCCAGAAATACGAGAAAAGGCATTAAAAATGGGAGCAAATATTATTTACTACGTCTTTAGTAACTAATCCAACCCAATATTGGCTATATTAGGGATAAACACAAATGCATTACTTATACTATACGCTAATTTTGCTTTTGCAAAAAAAAAGTTAAACACAAAAGGAGCTACTTTAATAGCGGTATATTTACTTTTTCAAAAAAATATTTTTATGATCTCTTCCAAAATTATATCCAATGGAATATTGCGAGCGCTATTTACACTAGTGAGTATAGCATTGCTACTATTTTTTTTATACCAAATAAAAGCCGTACTAATTTATCTAGTAGTATCGCTTTTGCTCACCTTAATAGGATATCCTATCGTTGCTTTTTTTACAAAACGTCTAAAATGCAATAACACTGTAGCAACCATAGCTACTATGGCTCTATTTTTAATAATAATTGGTGGATTTATAATGATGTTTATTCCCTTAATATTAGACCAAGGAGAAAACCTATCGTTGTTAAACACTAATGAAATAGAGCAAAACACACTAGAACTTATCAATCAAATTAGTGCCTTTTTAGAAAGCTACCATATTGATGCCTCAAAAATGTTTCAAGAAGCAGACCTTAGTTCTAAAATTAATTTCAATATTCTACCCGATTTTTTAAACACTATTTTGGCAACATTGAGTAGCATTGGGATGGGGTTGGCCTCAGTCCTATTTATCACCTTTTTTTTATTAAAAGATCGCAAATCTTTTTTAATAACTGCCAGAAAATTAATTCCAGACAGTCATGAAGACCAAATTTTAAATTCTATAGCAAAAATAAACCCCTTACTATCTCGTTATTTTATCGGGTTACTCTTACAGCTATTTATCGTATTTATACTCTATTTGATTGTATTACTTATATTTGGCATCCCAAACCCTATTGTTATTGCTTTTTTGTGTGCCGTATTAAATATCATTCCGTACATAGGGCCTCTAATCGCTTCTATATTAGCAGCCGCATTGACCATGTTGGCCAATTTAGGAACCGATTTTCAATCCGAAATTTTACCCACAACCATTTATGTATTACTTGGTTTTTGGATTATACAAATTATTGACAACAATCTATCACAACCTTTAATTTTTTCAAAAAGTGTAAGTTCACACCCATTAGAAATATTTTTAGTAATTCTTATGGCTGGATTTTTATTTGGTGTTTTAGGGATGATCCTAGCAGTTCCACTATTTACGATGCTAAAAGTTGTGGCCAAAGAATTTTTTCCTGAAAATAAAGTAATTCAGTTATTAACCAAAAACATGTAATTTTGGAATCTAAGTTATTAAGCAATGAAGTACAAAATTTCATTACCGAAAATATACCAACCTCAGTAGCAAAACTAGCCTTGCAAAAAAATCCATTCCCAGATATAGAATGGAGCACTATTCTAAAACAAATAGAAGCTAAAGCAAAAGCAAAACAAAAGTTGCCTAGCTGGTTTGCTACAGACAAAATTATATATCCCAGTAAAATATCTATAGAACAAACCTCCTCCGAATCTACTGCTAAATACAAAAGCAGCCTTATTTCGGGCAAAAATTTAATTGACCTAACGGGTGGTTTTGGAGTTGATGATTACTATTTTTCTAAAAAAATGAACACAATAGCACATTGTGAAATTAATCCAGAATTAGCCGCTATCGTAAAACACAATTTTACCAAACTCCAAGCCAATAACATTATTTGTTATACCGGAGATAGCGCAACAACACTTAGTAGCTTAAATACCAAATGGGACTGGATATATATTGATCCTTCTAGACGTAATGATGCCAAGGGAAAAGTCTTTATGCTGCAAGACTGTTTACCAAACGTTCCTGAAAACCTAAATTTCTACTTTAAATACAGCACCTCAATATTAGTCAAAACAGCACCACTTCTGGATATAACAGCTGGATTAACAGAGCTAAATAATGTAAAAACAATACACATTATTGCTTTAGATAACGAAGTAAAAGAACTGCTGTGGGAGCTGCATAAAGATTATTCTGGAAATACCACCATTGCAACAGTAAATTTGACTAAAGATAAATTAGAACACTTTAGTTTTATAATGCAAGCTCCAATTGGAAATGCAAAATACAGTTTACCTCAAAAATACCTTTATGAGCCCAACAGTGCAATTATGAAATCGGGAGGTTTTGATGCCGTAAGTCAATTTTATAACATCAAAAAACTACATAAACACTCCCATTTATATACTTCCGACAGCATACTAGACTTCCCTGGTAGGGTTTTTGATATACAAACTACATTTACTTATAGCAAAGCACCGATGCAAACGTATTTAAAAAATACCAAGTCTAACGTTACTACCAGAAATTTTCCAGAAACTGTAGAGAAAATTCGTAAAAAATGGGATATAAAAGATGGTGGTACACTTTATACTTTTTTTACCACCGATATAAACAACAATAAAATAGTATTAATTTGTAATAAAATAAAATGAAAATCCTGCATCTGCTGCTAATTCTTAGCCTCCATACTATATTTGCTCAAAAACCCTGTGCATACGTCCAAAATGGTACCGATTCTATAGGAACCTACAAAATGACTAAAGAATATCTAATTTCAGAAAAACATTTTGCAGATAACTCCAGCTATGTGTTCCTAAACTTAGCCATTACGGATAACATCCCTACCTTAAATATGCAAACAATTCAAAAAAGCAAGCATTTTATACCAGCCAATTGTTTAGACAAAAATTCAAAAGTATATCTACAACTACAAAATGGTGGAATAATTACATTACAACATCTCAATCAAGAAAACTGTAGCACGTTGATTCAAGATGATAAAGGGTATAACAACCGTGTTTTGAATGGAGTTTTTTTATTTACAAAAGAGAATATTCAAGATCTATTGGCCTCACCAGTGTCTTTCATTAGAATCCGATTTTTGACCGAAAGTAAGGACTACGTTATTCCAAAACAATTAACATCAGAACTAGACAATACCCTATATACACCCGAAACTTATTTTATAGACCATCTACATTGCATCAAATAAACTAATCGCAAGACCACTTGGCATTAGAAATTGGATCAGCTATTGCAGTTTTCAAGTCATAATGCCACCATTCTGAATTCAGTGACTTAAACCCATTAGCTACCATTATCCGCTTCAATAACCTTCTATTAAGAAGAATATTTTTTGGTAAATTTAAATATTTATGACTGGCTTCTTTCCCAAAAAAGTCAAAAACAGTACCCATATCTAATTCTTTACCATATTTATCTACTAAGGTTACATCCACAGCTCCACCTCTATTGTGTATCGATCCTTTATTGGGATCGGCAACATACCGAGGATCCGGAACAATTTTCCACATTTTTATTTGGACATCTAAGGGCCTATAACAATCCCATATTTTTATTTTAAACCCTCTTTTTTCAAAATCCTTATTGGCTTTAATTAGTGCTTTAACCGTTTTTAAACGCATATAACATGCAGGACAATCATACACTTTTGCATTTAAAAAAGTAGCATCTGTTGCATATTTGATGTCATAAACAAAATCTGAACTGTACTCTTTCAAATTAACAAAAACAGTATCTTGACCCTGGCTAATTTGTTGCTGAATAACCAATTTTGTATTAGATGACTGAGGTTTGCAAGAATAGAATCTAAGAACAAAAATTACTAAAAATATTATTTTGTAAAACCGCATATTTTTTTTAATAAAAATACAATATTAAATATATTATAGACAAAAACTTTATGCAAATGATGCAATAAAAGCATTTATTACGAATACTTCGAAAGAAACGAAATTCATAAGCTTCTTTAAAATTCATAATTAAAATAGGAATAATCTTTTAATACTAAAATTAAAGCGTTCAGAAGTCGGTTTGAAGGCGTTCTGAAAATTGATTTTTTCTTGTTTAGATTATCAAACCTTTTTGGATAACCCACAACATTTGCGCATGATTCAATATTTATGCCTAATTCTTGTCGCTCCACAGGTTTTGGGATTGATCCTTTTGGGATTGATCCAATGATCCATACAGTTGACCGAGAATTTAAATATAAGTAATAAAAAAAACTGTGAAAAATTAAAAAATAATTTTTCACAGTTTTAAAGTGTACTCAGAGCGGGACTTGAACCCGCACGAACATTGCTGTTCACTGGATTTTAAGTCCAGCGTGTCTACCAATTTCACCATCCGAGCAAAATAAGTGGTACCTCCAGGGATCGAACCAGGGACACATGGATTTTCAGTCCATTGCTCTACCATCTGAGCTAAGGTACCTAAAAGATAATTAAAACCCTTATCCGATTAGGATAAGGGTTTTTTAAAAAGAAAGGCGACGACATACTCTCCCACATAACTGCAGTACCATCTGCGCAGGCGGGCTTAACTTCTCTGTTCGGGATGGGAAGAGGTGAGCCCCGCCGCAATAACCACCTTAAGGTCGTTTTGCAATGGGTAAATTAGCATGGTGCTAATAAACATTACAGAATATCGTAACATACTGAGATAAAGAAAAAAATATAATTAGAAAGTTTCCCCAGCCTCTTACGAGGCTGGAAAGGGTGTACATAAGCTTACGGATTATTAGTACTACTCGACTATGACATTACTGCCTTTACATCTATAGCCTATCAACGTGGTCATCTCCCACGATCCTTAAAAGAAATCTCATCTTGTGGTGGGTTTCGCGCTTATATGCTTTCAGCGCTTATCCCTTCCAAACGTAGCTACTCTGCCATGCCACTGGCGTGACAACAGATACACTAGAGGTTTGTCCAATTCGGTCCTCTCGTACTAGAATCAGATCCACTCAAATTTCTTGCGCCCACAGTAGATAGAGACCGAACTGTCTCACGACGTTCTGAACCCAGCTCGCGTGCCACTTTAATGGGCGAACAGCCCAACCCTTGGGACCTTCTCCAGCCCCAGGATGTGACGAGCCGACATCGAGGTGCCAAACCCCCCCGTCGATATGAGCTCTTGGGGGAGATCAGCCTGTTATCCCCGGCGTACCTTTTATCCTTTGAGCGATGGCCCTTCCATGCGGAACCACCGGATCACTATGCTCTACTTTCGTACCTGATCGACCTGTATGTCTCTCAGTCAAGCTCCCTTATGCCATTGCACTCTACGCACGGTTACCAAGCGTACTGAGGGAACCTTTAGAAGCCTCCGTTACTCTTTTGGAGGCGACCACCCCAGTCAAACTACCCACCAAGCAATGTCCCCCGCAATGCGGGGTTAGGCCTCAGACAAACAAAGGGTTGTATTTCAACAATGACTCCACAACGCCTAGCGACGCCACTTCATAGTCTCCAACCTATCCTACACATCATTTGTCCAAGGTCAATACTAAGCTATAGTAAAGGTGCACAGGGTCTTTTCGTCCCACTGCGGGTAAGCGGCATCTTCACCGCTACTACAATTTCACCGAGCTCATGGCTGAGACAGTGTCCAGATCGTTACACCATTCGTGCAGGTCGGAACTTACCCGACAAGGAATTTCGCTACCTTAGGACCGTTATAGTTACGGCCGCCGTTTACTGGGGCTTCAATTCAATGCTTCTCCGAAGATAACATCTCCTCTTAACCTTCCAGCACCGGGCAGGTGTCAGGCCCTATACTTCATCTTACGATTTTGCAGAGCCCTGTGTTTTTGATAAACAGTCGCCTGGACCTCTTCACTGCGGCCAGCATTGCTGCTGGCGACCCTTCTCCCGAAGTTACGGGTCTATTTTGCCTAATTCCTTAGCCATGAATCTCTCGAGCACCTTAGAATTCTCATCTCGACTACCTGTGTCGGTTTGCGGTACGGGTACTATTAACCTGAAGTTTAGAGGTTTTTCTTGGAAGCGCTTAGGTGTACTATCTCTTTGTCCGAAGACGCCGAGTACTATCGTATTTCCCCAAGCCGCGTGGATTTGCCTGCGCAGCCTATAGGTACGTACTTCAACGAACTATTCCGTCAGTTCGCGACACTTTCATTACTCCGTCACCCCATCACAGTTAAAACTAGTACGGGAATATTAACCCGTTGTCCATCGACTGTCCCTTTCGGGTTCGCCTTAGGTCCCGACTAACCCACAGCTGATTAGCATAGCTGTGGAAACCTTAGTCTTTCGGTGTGCGGGTTTCTCGCCCGCATTATCGTTACTTATGCCTACATTTTCTTTTCTAATTAGTCCAGCAACCCTTACGAATCACCTTCAACCCCATTAGAATGCTCCCCTACCACTTACGTATTATCGTAAATCCATAGCTTCGGTAATATACTTATGCCCGATTATTATCCATGCTCGTCCGCTCGACTAGTGAGCTGTTACGCACTCTTTAAATGAATGGCTGCTTCCAAGCCAACATCCTAGCTGTCTAGGCAGACAAACCGCGTTCTTTCAACTTAGTATATATTTGGGGACCTTAGCTGATGGTCTGGGTTCTTTCCCTCTCGGACTTGGACCTTAGCACCCAAGCCCTCACTGTTATGAAACATTATATAGCATTCGGAGTTTGTCAGGAATTGGTAGGCGGTGAAGCCCCCGCATCCAATCAGTAGCTCTACCTCTATATAACTTATACATAACGCTGCACCTAAATGCATTTCGGGGAGTACGAGCTATTTCCGAGTTTGATTGGCCTTTCACCCCTACCCACAGATCATCCCAAGACTTTTCAACGTCAACGGGTTCGGTCCTCCACTTTGGGTTAACAAAGCTTCAACCTGTCCATGGGTAGATCACACGGTTTCGCGTCTAACACTACTGACTAAAGCGCCCTATTCAGACTCGCTTTCGCTACGGATCCGTGGCTTAACCACTTATCCTTGCCAGCAACGTTAACTCGTAGGCTCATTATGCAAAAGGCACGCCGTCACCCCACGAAAGGGCTCCGACCGCTTGTAAGCGTATGGTTTCAGGATCTATTTCACTCCGTTATTCACGGTTCTTTTCACCTTTCCCTCACGGTACTGGTTCACTATCGGTCTCTCAGGAGTATTTAGCCTTAGCGGATGGTCCCGCCAAATTCAGACAGGATTTCTCGTGTCCCGCCCTACTCAGGATACCACTATCCATTATAGCACTTACCTATACAGGACTATCACCCTCTTTGGTTCTACTTTCCAGTAGATTCTAGTTCGTTTTACATGGAATATCGTGGTCCTACAACCCCAAAATTGCCGTAACAACTTTGGTTTGGGCTAATCCGCGTTCGCTCGCCACTACTTACGGAATCACTTTTGTTTTCTTCTCCTCCGCCTACTTAGATGTTTCAGTTCAGCGGGTTTGCCCACCCGTAGGTGTACTATGTCTTCAACATAGTGGGTTGCCCCATTCGGGTATTTACGGATCAATCGATGTGTGCTCGTCCCCGTAACTTTTCGCAGCTTATCACGCCCTTCATCGCCTCTGAGAGCCAAGGCATCCCCCATACGCCCTTATTTTGCTTATTGTACCAATCTTAAAATTAATTAAGACCGTTTTTTTTGTCTTTTACTACTAATAGTAAAAAACGCTTTCTACTTGTAATATTTTCTTATCTCAATATGTCAATGAACTTTTTTCCTTTCGGAATTGTGGAGAATAACGGAGTCGAACCGTTGACCTCCTGCGTGCAAGGCAGGCGCTCTAGCCAGCTGAGCTAATCCCCCATTTCTAATCTTAAATTATGAATGTTGAATTTTGAATTAAGGTATTCATACTCATACTTCTAAAATTTCCTTATATATAACTAATCCTAAATTGTTGTCTCGGACAGACTCGAACTGTCGACCCCTACATTATCAGTGTAGTACTCTAACCAGCTGAGCTACGAGACACTCTTCATTCTTAAATTATTTGTTCTTTTTTTTAAATTAACAGCAAGAGTAATAAAACTTTAAGCATAATGACCAACTTCTCTTTTCGTCTCTTTCCCTAGCGTGCTTGCGCTAACACTAAGGCTCTAGAAAGGAGGTGTTCCAGCCGCACCTTCCGGTACGGCTACCTTGTTACGACTTAGCCCTAGTTACCAGTTTTACCCTAGGCAGCTCCTTGCGGTCACCGACTTCAGGCACCCCCAGCTTCCATGGCTTGACGGGCGGTGTGTACAAGGCCCGGGAACGTATTCACCGGATCATGGCTGATATCCGATTACTAGCGATTCCAGCTTCACGGAGTCGAGTTGCAGACTCCGATCCGAACTGAGAACGGTTTTGTAGATTCGCTCCTATTTGCATAGTGGCTGCTCTCTGTACCGTCCATTGTAGCACGTGTGTAGCCCAAGGCGTAAGGGCCGTGATGATTTGACGTCATCCCCACCTTCCTCACAGTTTACACTGGCAGTCTTGTTAGAGTTCCCGACTTGACTCGATGGCAACTAACAACAGGGGTTGCGCTCGTTATAGGACTTAACCTGACACCTCACGGCACGAGCTGACGACAACCATGCAGCACCTTGTAAATTGTCTTGCGAAAGGTCTGTTTCCAAACCGGTCAATCTACATTTAAGCCTTGGTAAGGTTCCTCGCGTATCATCGAATTAAACCACATGCTCCACCGCTTGTGCGGGCCCCCGTCAATTCCTTTGAGTTTCAAACTTGCGTTCGTACTCCCCAGGTGGGATACTTATC
Organism: Flavobacterium crassostreae; assembly: GCF_001831475.1. NCBI lineage: Bacteria > Pseudomonadati > Bacteroidota > Flavobacteriia > Flavobacteriales > Flavobacteriaceae > Flavobacterium > Flavobacterium crassostreae. The sequence continues at coordinate 2,596,757 of NZ_CP017688.1, forward strand.
ACTTTCGCTTAGCCACTGAACTTGCGCCCAACAGCTAGTATCCATCGTTTACGGCGTGGACTACCAGGGTATCTAATCCTGTTCGCTACCCACGCTTTCGTCCATCAGCGTCAATCAATTAGTAGTAACCTGCCTTCGCAATTGGTATTCCATGTAATCTCTAAGCATTTCACCGCTACACTACATATTCTAGTTACTTCCTAATAATTCAAGTCAGACAGTATCAATGGCCGTTCCACCGTTGAGCGATGGGCTTTCACCACTGACTTATCTGACCGCCTACGGACCCTTTAAACCCAATGATTCCGGATAACGCTTGGATCCTCCGTATTACCGCGGCTGCTGGCACGGAGTTAGCCGATCCTTATTCTTACAGTACCGTCAAGCTGGTTCTCGAACCAGGGTTTCTTCCTGTATAAAAGCAGTTTACAATCCATAGGACCGTCATCCTGCACGCGGCATGGCTGGATCAGGCTTGCGCCCATTGTCCAATATTCCTCACTGCTGCCTCCCGTAGGAGTCTGGTCCGTGTCTCAGTACCAGTGTGGGGGATCTCCCTCTCAGGACCCCTACCCATCGTAGCCTTGGTATGCCGTTACCATACCAACTAGCTAATGGGACGCATGCTCATCTTTCACCGATAAATCTTTAATAGTGGTCTCATGCGAGACTGCTATACTATGAGGTATTAATCCAAATTTCTCTGGGCTATCCCTCTGTGAAAGGTAGATTGCATACGCGTTACGCACCCGTGCGCCGGTCTCTAGTTCCGAAGAACTATACCCCTCGACTTGCATGTGTTAAGCCTGCCGCTAGCGTTCATCCTGAGCCAGGATCAAACTCTTCATCGTATATTGTTTGCTTATCTCTAAGCTATTTATTTTTGACTGAAGATCTATTGGTTCTTTTTTATTCTTGCATTTCTATTACTCTTATTCTTTGTCTTAAGATCTCTCTTAAAACGGCTGTCAATTCAATATGTCTAGGAACGTGTCTTATCTTGTTTCTCGTTTCGTCGGTCAATTTTCGTGACTCTCGAAGCGGGTGCAAAACTACGACTTGTTTTGGTAACTGGCAAGAAAATTTTGAGGTTTTTTTAAAAAATAATTTTTTAATTTTTTCTCTATTTCTCTTAGCAGTATGTCAAATAACGTCGCTTGTTTAGCGGGGTGCAAATGTAAACTTTTCCTTTAATTCTCACAAGCTTTTGAACTCTTTTTTGAAAAATAAATTTTCACCTTGATTTCGTCTGCTTGCCAGTATTTGAAAGAACTTGTTTCTTATTGCGGGTGCAAAACTACCGCCTTTTTTCGGTTAATCAATACTTTTTTTACCTTTTATTTACCTTTTCTTAATAAGAATCGCTAACTGCTTTGTTTTTAATTCTATACAAATGCTTCTTTTGTTGCTTTTATAGGTCTTTGCTGCTGTTTTTGTGGTTATACTGCCGGTTTTAGGGGTTTGGTGGTTGTTTTTTGCAGGTGTATCTGTTGTCTTTATATAATAGGTAGGCTTAACTTTGGAATGAGATTAGCTTTGGAACGCCTCGCTCCTAGCCCTGATAGTAGCGGAAATCCTGCCGAGACGGGGTTCGGCGAGGTAGATTGTAGCGGATAGCAGGAAATAGCTCCTTTGTTTTTTTATGGTAAGGACTTCTTTTTGCGTTTTATTTACTTTTTCTTAATAGATTGAATTGTCTATGTGAATGCGTTTTAAACAATTCTGCTTTATTTGTAATTCTGGAAATAAACCTTTTGGGTAACTAATGCGTTAACAAAGGATCCTATTTTTGCGGATTTGGTTATTTTGGTGCAAAAAAAAAGGAACAATTAAGTTCCTTTTTTTTTAATTACATAATACTAATATTACATTTTTGCTTCTAAAGCTTTTTTCTCAGCAGTCATCTCTAGCCCTGAGTACACTCCAAGGAGTGTTTTAGCTACATCGGTATTTTTTGGATCTAATTCTAAGGCTTTGGTTAAATAAGGTATTGCTGCTCGGAATAGATCTTGTCGTTGTCTTTTTAGAACTTCGTAACGCTTCATCTCTTTGTCTGAAGTGCCTAATTTATTCATTTCTTCAATTATAACACCTTCTTTTTCTAGTTTTAAAGCTGCCATGTTGATATATGCATTAAGATAGCTAGGGTTTATCTTGATTGCTTGGTTGTAATATTTTTCTGCATCTGCTAGATTTTTAGCATTGGCACTTATTACTCCTAAGTTGAATATTAAATCTGCATCATTAGGATTTTTTTCTAAAACTTGATTGACTAATTTTTTGTATGTTTCAAAATCCTTGGATTCTAGGTATAGATTTGCTTCGGTTAAGATCAAAGAGGTGTCTTCTGGATTGGTTCTTTTTGCATCTGCTATGGCCGCTTTAGCTTCGTCAATTTTTCCGTTTTCTACCAAGATCAAAACAATGTTTTTATTGATTTCTCCTCTTTTGGACGGAATTTCCTCTGTTGTTGGCTGTTGGTGGGTTCCCAACTTAACCATTCTATCTCTTTCTTGAGCATTTTTGAAAAGATCGTTTTGTTGTGTCAATTTATTAACAGCCAAATAGTTGGTTTCTTTTCCGGAATAGTTTATTTTTTTTAGGTCTTTATATAATTTTAATGCCTTGTCATACTCTTTTGCATTTATGTAGGTGGAAGCGGCGTAATAAAGATTTAACGTGTCTTTTTGATCTAATAAGTAAGCTTCGTGCAGTTTTTTTGCACTTATAGCAAATTTATCTTCTTTAGAGTCTGCAATTGCTCCATCAATCAATTTATTTTTGATTGTAAGTATCGATTGGGTTGCTTGTGTGGAATATTTTGATTTTCCGGAAGCGTTTTCGGCTTGTATTAGATCCAAATAAGCTGCTGCTGCTAAGGATCTGTTTTTGTCTTCCTCGACTTTTTTGTCTGCTAGTTCCAATAAGGCGTTTCCTTTTACAAAGAAAAACTGTGCTTTTTCAGATTCTGAAGCGTTGCCCATTAAAGGTTCTGCTCCTTTTAATAATTCTAGAGCCTCTTGCGCTTGTCCTTTTTTAAATGCTTTTTCAGCAGCTTTAAGTTCATCTTTTTGAGCAAAAGTGGCCATTGATACTAGTAAAGCAGAGGTAAGTAGTACATATTTACTTTTCATAACGTTCTTTTAATTTATTTTTTATTTGCTTTAATTATTCTTCTGTGTCGTCTGAATCATTTGAATCGTCTTCTGGATCGTCTTCTAAGTCGTCGTCGTCATCCTCGTTATCGTCTTCTAAAACATCTTCTTCAAGAACTTCCAAAACAGGTTTTACTCTTTCAATTGTTGTTCCTTCAATGATATTTCCTTCCTCGTCAACTACTACTTCTTCCGCATCATCTTTCATGACCTTGGTCACTGCAGCAATAGAGTCTTTTCCTTTAAGGTTGATTAATTTTACTCCTTGGGTGGCACGTCCCATTACGCGTAAATCTTCAATTGCCATTCTAATGGTTAAACCAGATTTATTGATTATCATTAAATCATCGGCATCTGTCACGGCATTGATTGAGATTAATTGGCCTGTTTTTTCTGTGATGTTAAGTGTTTTAACGCCTTTTCCGCCTCGGTTAGTTATACGGTAAACGTCTTCTCCGTCTTCGTCAACTAATTTGGTTCGTTTTCCGTATCCTTTTTCGGTAACTACTAAAACCTGAGAGTCATTGACAGCATCTTTATCTACAGTAACCATACCAATTACTTCGTCTTGGTCGTCTTTAAGGGATATACCACGCACCCCAGAAGCTGTTCTTCCCATTGGTCGTGTTTTTGTTTCTTCAAAACGGACTAATTTTCCGGACTTAACCGCTAGGATAATTTGACTTTCTCCATTGGTTAATTTGGCTTCTAACAACTCATCTCCTTCTTTGATGGTGATTGCAGCAACCCCATTAACTCTTGGTTTTGAATATTTCTCTAAAGAGGTCTTTTTGACTTGTCCTTTTTTGGTTACCATAACTAAATTATGGCTCTTAATATAGTCTTGGTCTTTTAGATCTTGGGTGCAAATAAAGGCTTTTACTTTATCATCACTTTCAATATTTATAAGGTTCTGAATTGCTCTTCCTTTGGCTGTTTTGTTTCCTTCTGGAATTTCGTAAACGCGCATCCAGAAGCACTTTCCTTTTTGCGTAAAAAACATCATGTATTGGTGGTTGGTAGCTACAAACATGTGCTCTAAGAAATCTTGATCTCTTGTTCCGGCACTTTTTTGACCTACTCCACCTCTGTTTTGAGTTTTGTATTCGGAGAGATTGGTACGTTTGATATACCCTGCGTGCGATATGGTTATTACTACCTTTTCATCTGCAATTAAATCTTCGATGCTAACGTCTCCGCCTGAATATTCAATTACAGAACGGCGTTCGTCTCCGTATTTATCTCTAATTTCTACTAATTCTTCTTTAATCAAAGCAATTCTTAAGTTAACATCTGCCAATAAAGCTCTTAAATGCTCTATTAATTTCATTATCTCTTCGTATTCTGCTCTTAATTTGTCTTGTTCTAGCCCTGTTAACTGACGCAAACGCATCTCTACAATTGCTCTAGCTTGTATATCCGATAATTGAAACCTTTCAATTAACTTTTCTCTTGCTTGTTCGGTGTTTTTGGATGCTTTTATTAGCGCAATTACTTCGTCAATATTATCCGAGGCTATTATTAAACCTTCTAATATATGTGCTCTTTCTTCGGCTTTGCGTAACTCAAACTGGGTTCTTCGTACTACTACATCATGGCGATGCTCTACAAAATAATGAATCATCTCTTTTAGATTCAGCATCTGAGGGCGTCCGTTCACCAATGCAATGTTGTTGACACTGAAAGAAGATTGTAATTGGGTATATTTATATAAGGTATTTAAAACCACATTAGGTGTTGCATCTCGTTTTAAAATATAAACAATACGCATCCCATTTCTGTCTGATTCATCACGGATGTTGGCTATACCGTCTATCTTTTTGTCATTAACTAAATCTGCAGTACGTTTGATCATATCTGCTTTGTTGACTTGATATGGTATTTCGGTAACAATAATACACTCTCTACCGTCTACCTCTTCAAAACCAACTTTGGCACGCATAACTACTCTACCTCTACCGGTTTTAAAAGCTTCGCGAACTCCTTCGTACCCATAAATAACTCCTCCTGTAGGAAAATCAGGGGCTTTAATATGTGTCATGAGCTCATCAATCTCAATAGCATTATTATCCATAAAGGCTAAGGTCCCGTTGATAACCTCTGTAAGATTATGCGGAGGCATATTGGTTGCCATACCTACTGCAATACCGGTTGCTCCATTGATTAGTAAGGTAGGAACACGTGTAGGCATTACTTTAGGCTCATATAACGTATCGTCAAAGTTTAACTGAAAATCTACCGTTTCTTTTTCGATATCTGCCATTATTTCTTCCGAAATTTTACGCATTCTAGCCTCCGTATAACGCATTGCTGCAGGACTATCTCCATCTACAGACCCAAAGTTACCTTGACCATCCACTAATAAATAACGTAAACTCCACTCCTGAGCCATACGAACCATAGCATCATACACCGATGTATCTCCGTGTGGGTGGTACTTTCCTAAAACTTCCCCGACAATTCTTGCCGATTTTTTATGGGCTTTATTTGAAAAAACTCCTAAATCATACATCCCATAAAGAACTCTTCGGTGTACCGGTTTTAAACCATCTCTAACATCCGGAAGCGCTCTAGACACAATTACTGACATGGAATAATCAATGTAAGCAGATTTCATTTCGTCTTCTATGTTAATAGGAATTATCTTTTCTCCTTCAGACATAAGTTGTTATATTAAAAAATTATATTAGTTTCAAAACGTGCCAATATACGCTTTTTTGAAATTTTTAAAAGCTTTTTTTGAGACTAATTTCAAGGATTTATTAACAATAAAAATCCCCGTATTGTTGGCTATTTTTTTTGTGTATTGAATGCCATTACATTTGTTTTATTGGTTAATTAGCTGCCAAACGATCTTAAGGAATGATTTTTGTTTTTAAAATACTAATTCACTAAATTTACATTTACTAAACATATATTATGGACGATAATTTTTCACCAAGAGTAAAAGACGTGATAACTTACAGTAAAGAAGAAGCTTTACGATTAGGGCATGATTTTATTGGTACCGAACATTTAATGCTAGGCATTCTAAGAGATGGCAATGGCAAGGCAATACAGATACTTAACAACCTAGATGTTAATCTAGAACACTTACGTAAAAAGGTAGAAATTCTGAGTCCAGCAATACCTGGTATCGAAATAAATGCAGAGAAAAAAAACCTCCATTTGACCCGTCAAGCAGAGCGTGCGCTCAAAACCACTTTTTTAGAAGCCAAAGTTTTTCAGAGCCCTTCTGTGAGTACTGCGCATTTGTTACTATGCATTTTAAGAAATGAAAACGACCCCACAACCAAGCTACTAAATAAACTTAAAATTGATTATGATGCAGCTAAAGAACAATATATAAATATGACACCAAACGAAGAAGAGTTTTTAGAAAACTTGCCAAGAGCAACCGAGTCCTTTAATGACGAACCAGGACAAGATGACAGCCTTAAAGAAGCTAGTTTTAACAATCCCGCTAATAAGTCACTCAAAAAATCCAAAACACCCGTATTGGATAACTTTGGTCGTGATTTAACCGAAATGGCCGAAGAAGGAAAACTAGACCCTGTAGTGGGCCGTGAGAAAGAAATTGAGCGTGTATCGCAAATTTTGAGCCGTCGCAAAAAAAACAACCCACTGCTTATAGGAGAGCCTGGTGTAGGTAAATCTGCCATAGCCGAAGGTTTGGCTTTGCGAATTATACAAAAAAAAGTTTCTAGAATACTATTTAACAAACGAGTAGTAACCCTAGATCTGGCCAGCCTTGTTGCAGGAACCAAATACCGAGGGCAGTTTGAAGAACGCATGAAGGCTGTAATGAATGAATTAGAAAAAAATGATGACATTATTCTTTTCATTGATGAAATCCACACCATTGTTGGTGCTGGTGGTGCCACAGGATCTTTGGATGCCTCCAACATGTTCAAACCTGCTTTAGCAAGAGGAGAAATTCAATGTATTGGAGCAACTACCCTGGATGAATACAGACAATATATTGAGAAAGATGGTGCTTTAGAGCGTCGTTTTCAAAAAATAATTGTGGAACCAACCTCTGTGGAAGAAACCATCACTATTTTAAACAACATAAAAAACAAATACGAAGACCACCATAATGTTTTTTACTCCAGCGAAGCAATCGAAGCCTGCGTAAAATTGACCGATAGATATATGTCTGAACGATTTTTGCCAGACAAAGCTATTGATGCCTTAGACGAAGCTGGTTCTAGAGTACATATCACCAATATTGAAGTTCCAAAAAAAATACTAGACCTAGAGCGCCAATTAGAGGAAGTACGGGAACTTAAAAATGCCGTAGTCAAAAAACAAAAATACGAAGAAGCCGCAAAACTTAGAGACGACGAAAAACGCATCGAAAAAGATTTAGCACTGGCACAAGAACAATGGGAAGAAGACGCCAAAAAGAACCGTATAGAAGTAACCGAAGACAATGTTGCTGATGTAGTCTCTATGATGACCGGAATTCCGGTTAACCGCATTGCGCAAACAGAAAGCAATAAATTAGCAAAATTACCGGAACTTATCGAAAGCAAAGTAATTGGTCAAAACGAAGCGGTAATTAAAATTGCACGTTCTATACAAAGAAATCGTGCTGGACTAAAAGATCCAAATCGCCCGATAGGCTCGTTTATATTTCTTGGTCAAACAGGTGTAGGAAAAACCCAATTAGCGAAGGTTTTGGCCAAAGAATTATTTGATTCTGAAGATGCCTTAATTAGAATTGATATGAGTGAATACATGGAAAAATTTGCTATCTCTAGATTAATCGGAGCGCCTCCAGGATATGTTGGCTATGAAGAAGGAGGGCAATTGACTGAAAAAGTAAGACGCAAACCCTACGCAGTGGTACTTCTAGACGAAATTGAAAAAGCACATCCAGATGTATTCAATATGTTATTACAAGTACTTGACGATGGCTATTTGACCGATAGTTTAGGTCGGAAAATTGACTTCAAAAATACCATAATCATTATGACTTCTAATGTTGGAGCCAGACAACTAAAAGATTTTGGACAAGGAGTTGGATTTGGAACTGCTGCCAAAGTAGCACAAGCAGATGATAATTCTAAAAGCATTATTGAAAATGCATTAAAGAAAACCTTTGCTCCAGAATTTTTAAACCGTATTGATGATGTAATTGTGTTCAATGCACTAGAAAAAGAACACATAGACTTAATTATTGAAATTGAGCTAAAAAAACTATATGCGCGTATCGTTGAATTAGGATACAACCTAAAACTATCCGATAAAGCAAAAGCGTTTATCGCCGAGAAAGGTTTTGACAAACAATTTGGAGCTAGACCTCTAAAAAGAGCCATCCAAAAATATGTTGAAGATGCTTTGGCAGAAGAAATTATCACCTCAAAAATAACCTCTGGTGACAAAATTTACATGGATATTGAAGAAGGAGCTCAAGAGCTTACGGTACGGGTTGAAAAAACAGAAGATACTACTAATGGGTAAACACTCTGTGGATATGGAGTAGCAATTCTTAATAAACCCGTTACGTTTTTATAAACTAACGGGTTTATTCTTTAAGTAAATTAGCACCATTTTTAAAAACAAATATATACATTTGATTTTTTATAAAACAGTCTTAATAAATAGCAGCATATGTCTGAAAATAAAGTTATTCTTGGTAGTGAAGAATGGTGTTCCTTCCCAGAATTAAATATTCCTACCATAAAAGCACGTGTAGATTCCGGCGCAAAAACCTCTGCGCTACACGCCATAAACATTGCACCTTTTATCAAAAACGAAACCAATTGGGTTCGTTTTGACATCAACCCAATCCAAAACAATCTAAAAACGGTGATCCACTGTGAAGCGCCTTTAGTAGACAAACGAATTGTTAAAAGCTCTAGTGGTTTTAGAGAACACCGTTATGTTATTCGAACCAATTTACAAATAGGAGACTCCAATTGGCCCATAGAAATGACGCTAACCAACAGAGACTCCATGGGGTACCGAATGCTTTTGGGCCGAGAAGCAATGAGCGGAAGAGTGCTTGTAGATCCTGAAAAACAATTCTTGTTAGGACAACCAACCACCGATAGCTTAAAAGAACTTTATAAAAATGCTGAAAAAGCCAGTACTGGACTGCGTATTGGTGTACTAGCAAGCAACCCCGAATTGTATAGCAACAAACGCATCATGGAAGCTGGAGAAATGCGTGGCCATGAAATGCATTTTTTAAATATTAAAGAATGTTACATGCGTCTAGACGCACAAACTCCGGAGATCCACTACAGAGGCGGAATAATTCTGGATCAGTTTGATGCCATAATTCCTAGAATTCGGCCTAGTATTACCTTTTATGGTTGCGCCTTGACACGACAGTTTGAAGCACTAAAAGTATTTAGTTTAAACTCTGCCAATGCAATTACCCAATCCAGAGATAAATTATTTTCGTTGCAATTATTATTAAATAGTGGTATTGGTATTCCGACTACCGGATTTGCAAACTCTCCGTTAGATACCAATGATCTAATCAAAATGGTAGGCGGTTGCCCTTTAATTGTAAAATTATTAGAAGGAACTCAAGGAAAGGGCGTTGTGCTTGCAGAAACCAAAAAAGCTGCCGAGAGTGTTATTAATGCCTTTAAAAGTGTTAATGCAAACATACTAGTGCAAGAATTTATTAAAGAAGCCAACGGTAAAGACATTCGTTGTTTTGTTATTGACGGAAAAGTAGTAGCCTCAATCCAAAGAGAAGCAATGCCTGGAGAATTTAGAGCCAACATCCATCTTGGTGGAACCGCGTCTATAATAAAAGTAACCCCCGAAGAGAAAAAAATTGCTATCAAAGCTGCCAAAGCAATGGATCTAAAAGTAGCTGGTGTAGATATAATACGATCCTCAAAAGGCCCCTTATTATTAGAGGTTAACTCCTCACCAGGATTAGAAGGAATTGAGGGTGCAACCAACAAAGATATTGCTGGAGAGATGATAAAAGCAATTGAAAAAAACTTTAAAATAAAATAATACAAATTATAAAGAAAAGCTACTGCAAACAGCAGCTATCTGTATCTTATGGATAGCATGCTATAAAATGTATCCCTATTAAATTGAGTAAAAAAAGTATTCGAGTTTGTGTTATAACTCGAATACTTTTTTTTTATAACAAACTCCATGGAACAACCCCTTTTTATTGTATAAAAAAAAACTTACCCAAAAAAAAAACAGTAGCAAGACAAGCTTACTACTGTTTTTAATTTATTATGTCTTGGATACTACTTTTTTATTTTCCAGAATCCTACAACAACAACTTATTTCTTCTTTTGTTGCGCTTTCATGGCTTCTTGTTGTTCCATTACTTCTTGTAATTTTCTCTGGAACTTGCCTTGTTTTTTGGGTTCTTTTAATTTATTTTCTTGAATTTGAGCATGAATTTTATCACTATCAATTATATAATTTTTGATAACCAACATGATACCAATTGTAATGGTATTGGATATAAAGTAATACAAACTCAGACCTGAAGCATAGCTATTAAAGAAAAACAACATCATTAATGGCGATACATAAATCATAATTTTCATCATTTTTGCCATATCTGGCATCCCTTCTTGCTGCGGTGCTGCCATTTGCTGATCTCCAGTTGTCATTTTCATATAAAAGAAAATAGCTATTGAGGCCAAAATAGGAAACAAACTAATGTGGTCTCCATAGGCAGGTATACTAAATGGCAACTTATATATGGAATCAAAGGAAGACAAATCATCTGCCCACAAGAATCCTTGTTGTCTTAAGCCTATTGCTGAAGGAAAAAACTGAAACAAGGCATAAAATACTGGCATTTGCAATAATCCAGGTACACAACCTGCCATGGGATTGACTCCAGCTTTATTATACAGCTTCATGGTTTCTTGCTGTTTTTTCATGGGATCTTTTTTGAATTTATCTCCCAATTCTGCAATTTCAGGTCGCAATACTTTCATTTTTGCTTGAGACAAAAAGGATTTGTACGTTATTGGAGACATCACTAATTTAACCAATATGGTAAATAAAACAATTGCCCAACCATGTGAAATAAACAAACTTAAAAATCCATACATAGGTATAAAAGCATGGCGGTTGATCCAACCAAAAATACCCCAACCTAAAGCCACAATGTCTTCTAGGTTTCTATCATACGATTTTAATAATTTATAATCTGTTGGCCCATAATACCAATTCATTTTTTGGTCAATCTCACCATTTTTAAATGCCAAAGGCACCATGGCTTTAAATTGTTTCGTAAAGGTAGTATCTACTTTATCGTCTTGGACTAAATTGGTGGAGTGTAATTCTGCTGTTTCAAATGGAGTGCTGGACAATAATATAGAAGAAAAAAAGTGCTGTTTGTAGGCAATATAAGATACGTCTTGCACCACATCATCTTCTTGGCTACCCAATCCTAAATAGTCACTTTTACCTTCTTTGTGTTCAAAATATAGTTCTGAATAACGGTTTTCATAACTTATACTTTTTTCATTGGTATAGGTTTTTAAGTCCCATTCTAGGTTTAAAGGCTTGGAAGTATTCAATATTTTATGCAATCCTTGGGATTGTATATCAAAATCCAACATATAATCGTCTGCCTTAAGTACGTATTTGTACTCTAAAAATTCATTTGCTCCAGCTTTTAATCGCATGGATAAAATTTGATCCGAACCATTCTGGGTTACAGTAGGCTCAAAATAAAGGTCTTTGGTATTTAAAGTATGGTTGTCACTGGTAAATAACTGGATGTTCAAATTGGCGTTATTATCCTTTATTAGTTTTACTAATTCTCCGGATCCTTTTTTAAATCTTTCAAAGTTTTTTAAAGTAGCCTCAACAATGTACCCACCTTTATTTGCAATTTTCAACTTTACCAACTTGTTTTCGAGAGTAGTAAAACTTTCTTTGGCAGATGGTAATGCTGCTGAATAAGCAAAACTACCTAAGGATTTTTGCAACTGAGCCAATTGTAAAGTATCGCTGCTAGTAGCAGAGATAGTATTTTGAACCGTTTTGGCATTATTGGATTTGGCTTGTGGCGTAACTACCAACTCTTTTTTGGCTTTTTCTGTTGCAAGTTCTGCATCAGTTGGTTGGTTTTTGTACATTATCCAAATTAATATACCAAAAATTAATACAAAACCAATTAAGGAATTAGGGTCAAACTTTTTTTGTTCCATTATATACAATTATTATTATTTGCCTGGCTTACAATAAGCGCAACTAGGCATTATTACATGCATGCGTATTTTTAAAAATCTTACTTTGCTTTTTTAGCTTTTACTGCTGCTGCTACAAGGCTTACAAAAATAGGATGTGGGTTTGCCACGGTACTTTTGTATTCTGGGTGGTATTGTACTCCTATAAAAAACGGATGCTCTTTAATTTCAACAATTTCAACTAAGCCTGTATCTGGATTAACTCCAGAGGGTATTAGTCCTGCTTTTTGTAATTCATTGGTGTAGGCGCTATTAAATTCATAACGATGGCGGTGACGCTCTGATATTGCTGTTTGTCCGTATATTTTGTAAGCAAGGGTGTCTGGCTCAATAGTGCACTTCCAAGCTCCTAAGCGCATGGTTCCTCCTTTGTGGGTTACATTTTTTTGTTCTTCCATTAAATTTACCACCGGATGCGTCGTGTTTTCGTTCATCTCCGTAGAGTTAGCATCTGCATAGCCTAATATGTTTCTTGCATATTCTATAACGGCCATTTGCATACCTAAGCAAATACCGAAGAAGGGTACTTTATTCTCGCGGGCAAAACGCACTGCTTCAATTTTTCCTTCTATTCCTCGTTCTCCAAAACCAGGAGCAACAAGGATTGCGTCTAAATCTTTAAACTTATCGGCTACATTTGTAGCATCAATATGCTCCGAATGGATAGATACTACATTTACTTTGGTTTCGTTTGCGGCACCTGCATGTATAAATGCTTCTAAAATGGACTTATAACAGTCTTGCATTTCTACATATTTACCAATCAAACCAATATTTACGGTATGTTTTGGATTTTTTAATCTTTTCAAAAAAGTGTTCCATGTTTTTAAATCCGGAGCGGCTTTCTTAGGCAAATCTAATTTTTTTAGGGTAACTAAATCCAACCCTTCTTGAAGCATTAAATTAGGTACTTCATAGATCGTATCTGCATCAATAGATTGAATAACTGCTTCTCTTTTTACATTACAAAACAAAGCTAATTTATGGCGTATTTCATCCGAAATTTCGTGCTCTGTTCTGCATACCAGAATATCTGCTTTGATACCACTTTCCATCAACGTTTTTACAGAATGTTGGGTTGGCTTGGTTTTTAGCTCTCCTGCTGCGGCCAAATACGGAACCAATGTTAGGTGTATTACAACGGCATTATTCTCTCCCAAATCCCAAACCAATTGACGAACAGACTCTATGTATGGCAAGGATTCTATATCTCCAACGGTACCGCCTATTTCTGTGATAACAATGTCATAATCCCCTGAATTACCAAGCAATTGCATTCTATCTTTAATTTCATTGGTAATATGAGGTACTACTTGTACGGTTTTACCTAAAAACTCTCCTCGTCGTTCTTTTTCAATAACAGAGCGGTAAATTCTTCCGGTGGTTACGTTGTTTGCTTGAGAAGTCGGCACGTTCAAAAAGCGTTCATAATGGCCTAAATCTAAATCTGTTTCAGCACCATCATCTGTTACATAACACTCTCCATGTTCGTATGGATTCAAAGTTCCGGGATCTACGTTCAGATACGGATCAAATTTTTGAATAGTTGTTCTATACCCTCTTGCCTGTAACAATTTTGCCAAAGATGCTGCTATAATTCCTTTTCCTAAAGATGAAGTCACACCACCGGTAACAAAAATATATTTTGTTTGATTCATTATGTTGTAGTTTGTATTGTAGTTGTGTAAAAAACTTGGCGAAAATACGATTATAAATTGAGATTATGCTAATTTAAAAATGAGATAATTTATAAAATAATCCATTATTAAGATGCCTATTTCAATATAAAAAAGCGTTTTCTGTTTTTATTTAAGTGGTTTTGGGTATTTTTTTCGGATATTTCTAATTAGATCCTCTAGTCCATTTAATTGCAACTCATAAATTAATTGCAATTGTTCTCCTAGGACACCTTTGGGAAATCCTTTGTTTTGATACCATACCACATAATATTCTGGCAAATCTATTAAATAGCGTCCTTCGTATTTGCCAAAGGGCATTTTGGTGTGGGCTAACTTAATTAATTGCTGTTGGTTTTGATTCATTTGTTTTGTTAAACAAAACAAGCTTTAAACACCAAGATCACTCCAGATTATTAAAACTTGTTTTGTGTTTATTTATTTTTTTTACAAAAAAGAAACTATATTTAGCACAAACCAGAGCACTACCCATGGTTTTGACAAAATGCGGCTTGACTTAGCATTATTGTACTTCTTTAATGGTTAAATCGGTATCATAATACATAATATGCACGCCTTTATTGGTATAACCACCATCGTCTTTTTTATAATATTCAAATTTATTTTCAACCCGATTGGTTGCCACGGCGTTTACCGTTTGTTCAAATTTTACGTTTTGAACCAATCGCATCATGGTGTCAAAAGTAACGTCAAACCCACGAGTTGCGTAATCACTTGGGTAAATTGCATTTATTTTTTTGTACTTTTTGTCAAATGCTGCTGCTTCTGGAGAAACATAATCCCGAGTTACGGAAGGATACATGAGTTGTAACTTAATTAAATTGGTGAATTTTATTTCTTCAAAATCTAAAGTTTCATTTGGTTCTAAAATCACTAATTGAACAGAATAGCTAGGCATTGCACTCAACATAGTAGCAATTGTGGTTTTTATCATCCAAGTATTAGCGGTTTCCATCACTACATAATTGGTCTTTCCTTTAACCAACATACTTTTTAGGCTTTCCGTCGAAAGACTTCCGTTTTCTTTAAAAGCTACCAATGGAATGTCATTTTGGTATTGTTGTAGGTATTTAAGTATTGATTCTTTTTTTCTATCCACCACAGCCATTATGTTGCCATTTTGGGTACGCATATAAGCAAACATCTTGTTTTTGACCTCTTCGCTAGTCGGAATCGTTTGGTATAAATTAGGATACGCATTACCTAAATCTTTAGAAAGCGGAGAAATAACCGGTACGTTAGTAAGCCGTACTGCTTGTGCAGCAACCTCTGCATTACTTTGGTAAAAAGGCCCCACAATGGCGTTGGCATTTTGTAGTTTGTTATCGCGTATAATTGCCGCTACATTAGAGCTGTTTTTGGTTTCTTGCGAGTCATAAATTTCTATATCAATAGGAAGCCCTAAGGTTTTTGCCGAGTCAATTGCTATTAAAGCTCCTGCGTAGAAATCCAAGGTCATGTTTAAAAACTTGTCTTTTTTTAATCTATTGTAGGCAGAATTAATAGTATCGCCTTCTATTTTTGAAACATTAAAAGGCAACAACAAAGCCATTCTTTTGCGTTTTCCTTCGGCTATATTTTTAGTCAAAGAAGCGTATACTTTTTTTTCTGCACTAGCTACCACCATTTTTGAAGGCACTTTTATAAGCATTCCAATGGCTACTGCTTGGTTTAATTCTGGATTGAGCTGTAGTAATTCTTCTTGACTAATAGCAAACATTTTTGAAAGACTATAAAGGGTTTCTTTAGGTTGTATTTCATAATCAACGTAAGTAATCAAGCTGTCTTTTACTGCCATTGCAGGAATCAAAGAATGGTTTTGTTCTTGCTCCGGACTCTTAATTACACTTGCTATCTTTGAAGGCGTCCCTCGGATTAACAATTGGTATCCTATTGGCAAATTATCTGCTACTTCTGGATTGCGTTTTTCTATTTCTTGAATGGTTGTACCGTACTGTCTTGCAATAGAATATTTAGTTTCCTTAGGCAACACTTCATGATAAAGAGCTTCTTCGGGAATTATTTTGCTAGTCTTAGCAACATTGGCAAAAGGGGTTTTGGTTGCATTTTTAGAAGGTATCGTCAAAACCATACCTATTTTTAAACCATCAATTGTAAGGTCTGGATTTGCTTTTTTTAAATCCGCATCTGTGACATCGTATTTTTTTTCGATCCCGTACAATGTTTCTTTGGCAACTACTAAATGGGTTGTAGGTGCTGAGGACAAAATTGACGGTGTCTTTTTACTTTCTGTTTTGGCTTTTTCTATCTTGGATACTTTGGCTTTTTCTGTTTTACCAGGTATAAGCAATACCGTATCTACCTGTAATCCTCTTTGTGCATCTGGATTTAATTGGTAAATATCAAATGGAGTAACTTGGTATTTGCGGGCTATTTGATGGATTGTTTCGCCCTTTTCTATCTTGTGGGTTATAATTTTATTTTGAGCAAAAGCAGTTTGGGCAAAAAACAAAAAGAAAGCAAATGTTGCAAAAAAATATTTCATTTTATTTATTTAAAAATTATTATGGCAAAGATAACAAAAACGGTACCCCAATTTATCAAAATTAGGATACCGTTTATAAAAGATACGGGGATTTGAATCCAAAAACCCTAAATTAAAACCTCCAACGTTTTATTCCCACTCAATGGTTGCTGGTGGCTTGGAACTAATGTCATATACTACTCTGTTAACTCCTTTTACTTTATTGATGATATCATTGGATATTTTCATCAAAAACTCATAAGGCAAATGTACCCAATCTGCAGTCATCCCATCAGTAGACTCCACTGCACGTAGGGCAACTACTTTTTCGTAGGTACGCTCATCGCCCATTACTCCTACGCTATTTACCGGAAGCAAAATAGCTCCTGCTTGCCAAACTTTGTCATACAATCCCCAAGATTTTAGTCCGTCTATAAAAACGGCGTCTACATCTTGCAAAATTTGTACTTTCTCTGGAGTAATATCTCCTAATATACGTATTGAAAGTCCTGGTCCCGGAAACGGATGTCTTCCTAATAATTCTGGATCAATACCTAACGAAGCTCCTACTCTACGCACTTCATCTTTAAAAAGCATGCGGAGCGGTTCTACAATTTTTAATTTCATATAATCTGGCAAACCACCTACGTTATGGTGTGATTTTATGGTTGCCGAGGGGCCTTTTACAGAAACCGATTCAATAACATCTGGGTATATCGTTCCTTGAGCCAACCATTTTACATCTTCGATAAGGTGGGATTCATCATCAAAAACTTCGATAAAAACTCTTCCGATAATTTTACGCTTGGTCTCTGGATCACTAACTCCTGCTAATTCGGACAAAAAACGATCTCCAGCATCAACTCCTTTAACGTTTAAGCCCATACCTTTATACTGATCTAGTACACTTTGGTATTCATTTTTGCGAAGCAATCCATTATTTACAAAAACACAATACAGGTTTTTTCCAATGGCTTGGTGTAACAAAACGGCAGCTACAGTAGAGTCTACTCCACCAGAAAGCCCTAAAACAACTTTGTCATTACCTACTTTTTGTTTTAATTCCGAAACCATTTCTTCTACAAAAGCATTAGGAGTAAAGGTTTGGGGAACTTCGGCAATTTTTACCAAAAAATTCTCTAGCATTTTAGAACCATCCGTAGAGTGAAAAACCTCTGGGTGGTACTGGATTGCATAGGTCGTTTCGCCTTCAATTTTATAGGCAGCAAATTCTACATCGTGGGTGCTTGCTAATTTTATTCCATTGGTAGGCAAGGCTTTGATGCTGTCACTATGACTCATCCAAACTTGACTATTTTGGGAAACATTTTCAAAAAATAATTCGTTCTCTTTTATAAAAGACAAATTAGCTCTACCGTATTCTCTAGTATTGGATGCCGCTACTTCACCGCCGCTAAAATGGGCTAGGTATTGTGCGCCATAACAAACCGCTAGTAAGGGTAATTTTCCTCTGATTTGTGACAAATCAGGATGGGGAGCGTCTTCTGCACGAACAGAAAATGGGCTTCCACCAAGAATTACGGCTTTATAACTGGATAAATCACTTGGTATGTGATTATAAGGGAAAATTTCGCAGAATATATTTAATTCGCGAACTCTACGCGCAATAAGCTGAGTGTATTGCGATCCGAAATCTAAAATAAGTACGTTGTGTTGCATGCGCAAAAATACTTTTTATATTTTGAATTGAAAAATTGATTTTTGAAAAATTTTATTTTTTTTTAGTTCTCGTTTTAGTCTAACGCAGTCTCTGCTTTAAACTTTGGGCATAATTGGCTGAAAGTCATCCTAAAATAAAAGCAATTTCTAAACAAGTATTGCGGCAGAGTATCTTTCTAAAAAAACTAAAATATTTCGGATTACGATTAAATCAGCTACTCTAGTTGGGTATATTCTGCTTTGCAAATTACTCTTTTATCAAAATAATGGTTGCCTTAAATCCAGTTCCAAGATTCCATTGGCTTGCGGATATTAAATTATTTTCGGCATCATACACCTTAAATTCTGCCGTATTTGGGCCTGAACTTCCTTGATTTAAAGCCTCAAAGTCAATTTTATTGAATCCTGGTTGCAATTCTATCTCAAAACCTTTAAAATCACTATTTAAATTTACTTGCTGTTGGATTACTACATCATTGAGATATACTCTAATCTGGTCTCCATCAACGTAAGCGGCATCCCGATACCATACTTTTGCGCTACGGGAACTGGTTTTAAAATCTCCTAAATTTTGGTTTTTTCTGTAAACAATTCCTTCTACAGGATCTTCTTTTTTATTCATCCGGTCCCTTACTTCATCTCCTGGATTGACAAAATCGGTTTTAGGTGTCATACTCATGGGATTTGGTTTTCCAATCTGAAAATTAGTACTCGGTGGTGCAAAGGGGTCTGATTTTTTAAATAAATTTGGCGCTACTATAATGGGATCCGTACGCAAGGGTGCTGCGGGTTTTTGGGCTTTATATCCCGTATCCACAGGCGGAATTGCTTTAAATTTAGAACGGAACTCGTTTTGAGAATAGCCTAGAGTTGTTGTAAGAACTAATGCTAGTATATATAAATAGGTTTTCATGCGGGTTGCTTTATGGACTGCTTGTTATTATTATTTTTTAAAAATAAAAAACCAAAAATAAAAAATTCGGAATCCAGATTTAATTTAACTTTCTATTATGCTACTGCTTTGCCACTTTGGGTATTTGATCCAAAAAAAAAACTGCAATCAGAGAGAGCATCCAAACATTGGCCTTAATAAATAATTGGTTTTGGTTTTTTTGCTTAAATTGCAAAAAATATGCCATTTTTTATACTAACTGTTTTACACTAAATGAATGCACTTAAACTAAAAGAAACTCTTTTACTGGTTTTTAAATGGGGTCTTATTTGTGCCTTACTGGGTTTTATGTCTGGATCTGCCTCGGCTTTTTTATTAGTTTCGTTAGAGTGGGCAGCAACTATCCGAGAAAACCACCTTTGGATTATAGCATTTCTGCCCCTGGGAGGCTTGTTCATTGGGTTAAGCTACCATTATTATGGCGCAGTTGCCGTAAAAGGAAATAATTTATTGCTACAAGAATACCAAACTCCTAGCACTAAAATTCCTTTAATAATGGCTCCGTTGGTGCTTTTGGGCACCATTATAACCCATCTCTTTGGTGGCTCTGCAGGGCGCGAAGGTACTGCGGTGCAAATGGGGGGCGCAATAGCAGACCAATTTACATCTTGGTTTAAATTAAATCAAACCGATAGAAAATCCATTATTATCTTGGGTATTAGCGCTGGATTTGCATCGGTGTTTGGAACCCCACTTGCTGGAGCTATTTTTGCTCTTGAGGTGGTTTATTTTAGTAAAATTAGTATCCAAAGTGCCATTTTAGCTTTGGTGGTTGCCTATTTCGCACACTTTACGGTTGCTTTCTGGCAGGTAGAACATACGCACTATGGTATTTCATCCGTACCGGATTGGAGTTTAAAAACCTTACTTTGCGTACTTATTGTCAGTATACTATTTGGTTTGGCTGCCATGCTTTTTGCCCGAAGCACGCATTACTGGGGCGCATTATTTGCCAAAAAAATCACCTATGCTCCTTTACGCCCAATGGTAGGAGGAATACTAATTGCAATCACTTTATACGGCATCGGAACCACAAAATACATCGGATTAGGGGTTCCAAGCATTGTAGATTCCTTTATAACACCCAGTAATTACTACGATTTTTTATTAAAAATTATATTTACCGGCTTTACATTAGGAGCTGGTTTCAAGGGTGGCGAAGTCACGCCTTTATTTTTTATAGGAGCTACTTTGGGCAGCAGTTTGTCCATAGTGTTTCCGTTGCCTATTGCCTTATTGGCAGGCATGGGATTTGTAGCTGTTTTTTCTGGAGCTACCCACACTCCTATTGCTTGTACCGTTATGGGAATCGAACTTTTTGGACTACAATCAGGATTATATATCGGTATTGCTTGTTTGGTAGCTTACTTAGCATCTGGATCTGTAGGAATTTATCAGGCACAAATTGTCAAAGGAGCTAAGTATCATTTATATAAAAAGATTAAAATACGAAAACCAAACTTGTTTTGAGTCTAAAAAATAGGTTTATTTACAAATGATTTCCAAGTTTACATTAAAAAAATGTAATTTCGCAAACTATGAAAATACAAGATATACAAGCTATAGCGTTGCTGTTGGCAACACCCAAAAAAATTGCAATAATTCCGCATAGAGGCCCTGATGGAGATGCCATGGGATCCACCCTAGGATTGTACCACTTTTTGTTAAAATACAAGCACGACGCAGTGGTGATTGCTCCCAATGAATTTCCGGATTTTTTGGCTTGGTTGCCAGGCTCCGAAACGGTCAAAATATTTGAAAAAGATAAAGAAAATTGTACCCAAATATTACAACAAGCAGACCTAATATTCACATTAGATTTTAATGCATTACACCGGGTAGGGCACGAAATGGAAAAAGTTTTGGCCAACTTACCAGCTACCTACATTATGATCGACCACCATCAAAAACCAGAGGACTATGCCGCGCATGTCTATTCGGATACTGCTTTTGGATCTACCTGTGAGATGCTCTATAACTTTATTGGCTTTTTGGACCAAAAACACGCCATAGATACCACAATAGGAACTTGCATTTATACCGGAATTCTCACCGATTCTGGTTCGTTTCGATTTCCGGGAACTACTGGCAACACCCACCGTATAGTAGCAGAATTAATAGATCTAGGGGTTGCAAACACCAAAATACCCAATTTGCTTTTTGAAAACAGCTCTTACAACCGATTACAATTATTAGGACGAGCCCTCCAAAACATGAAGGTGCTTTCCAATAAAAACACCTCCTACACTACCCTAACCCAACAAGAACTCCATACCTTTGAACATGTAAAAGGAGATACCGAAGGAATTGTAAATTATGGATTAAGCATTAAAGGAGTGCACTTTACAGCCATTTTTATAGAAAACACCGAAGAACAAATCATCAAGATATCTTTTCGCTCTCAAGGCGATTTTGACGTTAATCAATTTGCCAGAGATCATTTTAACGGAGGAGGCCATCGTAATGCTGCAGGCGGAAAATCAGAAACTACTTTGAAAGAAACAGTAGCAAAATTTGAAAATTTAGTAGCACAATTAACATTCTAATCATGAAGTTCCATCCATCCATAGCTCTTTTTGTTCTTTTATGCCTTGTTGTAAGCAGTTGCAAACAACACCAAGAAGCCAGACAACCCATCTCCCATAGTTCGGGTTCTTTTATGAAAAAATCGGTGGCAAGAAACAAAAAACTCGTTGCCTCCGAAGAAGATTTAATTAAAACACTCATAAAAAACAACCCAAAAACAGCGTATCTCTCTTCTTCAAAAGGATATTGGTATGCTTACCAAATAAAAAACACCACCGATACCCTGACTCCACAAAGAGGAGACATTGCCTATTATGATTACGATATTAAAGACTTAAAAGGCAGCCCAATATACACCAAGCTAGAACTCCAACCACAAACCTATTATGTGGACAAACAAGAAATAATGATGGGTTTACGAGACGGAATAAAAAAGATGCGAAAAGGAGAAAAAATATGTTTTTTATTTCCATCTCATATGGCCTTTGGCTATCATGGAGACAATCAAAAAATAGGAACCAACCAGCCTTTAATGGTAACGGTTACCCTAAATAATTTTGTCCCAGAACCAACCACGTCTAACACCAAGACCCAGTTACCAAAAACGACTACAACGGCCGTTATTGCAAAAAAAGAAACAACCACTCCAAAAAAATTAAATATAAACCCACCTAAAGACACTATTAAATAAGTTAAAATTTTTGACATGAAAAAAAGCATCCTACTTATACTACTAGCCATTGCCAGTTTATCTTCGTGCAAACAAGACCACAGCAACCTACCAGATGGCCTTTATGCCAAAATAGAAACCAATAAAGGTGCTATTATTGTTGCTTTAGAGTATCAAAAAGCACCCATCACAGTAGCTAATTTTGTAACCTTAGCCGAAGGAAAAAATGATTTTGTAACCAATAAAAACCTTAAAGGAAAGCCTTTTTTTGATGGATTAAAATTTCATCGGGTGATTAATGATTTTATGATTCAGACTGGCGATCCTCTAGGAACTGGATCTGGAGATGGTGGCTACAAATTTAAAGACGAAATTACGGAGCTACGTTTTGATAAAGGAGGCATTTTGGCGATGGCAAACAATGGTCCCGCAAGCAATAGCAGTCAGTTTTTTATTACCCATTTGGCAACACCATGGCTAGATGGCAAGCACACCATCTTTGGACATGTGGTAGAAAACGGAATGGATGTAGTGCTACAAGTACAACAAAACGATTACATAAATAAAGTAACCATTATCCGCAACGGAGAAGCTGCAAAAAAGTTTAATGCCGTTAAGACTTTTTACAATTATTTTTCTGTTGAATCTGAAAACCAAAGAAAAAAATTAGCTCTTGAAGAAGAAAACAAAAAAGCATATGATGAAAAATATAAAGATGTTCGCGAGGACAAAATTAAATTTTTTAATGCCTTAAAAAGCAAAGCAACCAAAACCTCCACCGGGCTTAAATACGTAATCACCAAGACTACCAAAAACAAAAAACCAGCCAAAAGATCCCAAATAAGCATCCATTATGCCGGTTTTCTTGAAGATGGCCAGCTTTTTGATACTAGTATTGAAAATGTAGCAAAAACGTTCGGAAAATTTGATCCCAATCGGGCTAGTCAAAATGGCTACCAACCCATTGCTTTTCAAGCTGGGCGCAAAGACGGAATGATTCCTGGTTTTATAGAAGGTTTAGAAAAATTAGCCTATGGCGAAAAAGCAACCTTATTTATCCCTTCGCATTTAGCCTATGGAGCAGGTGGTGCTGGAGAGGTTATCCCACCCAATGCAAATATTATTTTTGAAGTGGAATTAGTGGAAGAAGTAGCTCCAGAATAACGCATTTAGAAATATCCTTTTTTTTATTATTTAAATCCATAACAATGAAATTAAAATTATTAGGTCTTGTTTTTTTAGCCATAGCGAATATGCACGCACAAGACACCCCAAAAACATCCAAAAAAAATAACAATGCAGAAGGAATTTTTGCTACAATAAATACCAACAAAGGAGCTATTGTTTTGGCACTAGACTTCCAAAAATCACCGGTAACTGTGGCTAATTTTATCACCCTTGCAGAAGGAACAAACCAATTTGTTACCGATGAAAAACTAAAAGGAAAACCTTTTTATGATGGCCTAAAATTCCATCGGGTGATTAACGATTTTATGATCCAAACTGGAGATCCACTAGGTAACGGAACTGGGGGAGCTGGTTATTCTTTTAAGGATGAATTTTCGGATCTAAAATTTACCAAAGCCGGTCTTTTGGCTATGGCAAATTCTGGAGCCGCTACTAACTCTAGCCAATTTTTTATAACCCATAAAGACACTCCATGGTTAGACAACAAACACACCATATTTGGGGAAGTAACTAGCGGAATGCAAGTAGTCAATGCTATTTTGCAAGACGATATAATGACCTCTGTAAAGATTAGCCGTAAAGGAAGTCTTGCCAAAAAATTTGATGCAATCAAAGTCTTTGAAAATTATTACAACAACAAAGCCGAAGAGGCTAAAAAACAAGCGTTGATTGACCAACAAAGACAAAAAGAGCAGGCTGCTGTAGAGGCCGAAAAATTACGCGTGTATAAAGAGAAATACGCTCCAGTTATTGAACAAAAAGCTGCCTATATTAAAGCTATAAAAACCACTGCTACTACCACTGCTACTGGTCTGAAATATCAAATTATTCAAAAAGGAACTGGAGTAAAGCCTACAGAGGGAACTACACTTTATTTTCATTATGCAGGCTATTTTGAAGACGGAAACTTATTTGATAGCAGCTACGCAGAGGTAAACAAAACCTACGGAAAGTACGACCAAAAAAGAGCCGATTTGAAGGGTTACAATGCTTTTGCATTTGAGGCTGGACGCAAAGAAGGAATGATTCCTGGATTTTTGGAAGCGTTGAGCTTGATGCACTATGGTGAAAAAATGCTGGCTATTATTCCTGCAAATTTAGCTTATGGCGAAAGAGGTGCTGGTGGGGTTATTCCTCCAAACGCTTCGTTGGTTTTTGAATTGGAAATTTTTGAAAAACAACCCGAAACCAAATAACAACTACCCATAGTATGGTATTTAAAAACCCGATAGCTTTGCTATCGGGTTTTGTTTTTTTGGTCTTCTAGAAACAAAGAAGGCGGCTGTTTATTTTTTGCCAAACTTCCAGTCAAATTCGTCTTTATCGTTGATGATGGCACCAATTTCGAACTTGACAACCTCGTCAAATTCTGTTTGTAGGATTATCCAATTGTCTTCGTTGAAATAGTTTTCAAAGGTATCAAATTCTTCTTGGGTGAATTTTGCAATTCCTTTTCTGGATAGGTCTTTTTTTACTTCTTTTATTTTTTTGCCTATTATTTTGTTTTCAAACAATTCTAGATCTGGGCTTGAGGCTACTATATATCCTAGTTTTAAGGCTTCTTCTTTATAAAAAGTTAAACGGATTTTGTGGGTATTGTAGGCAAATATTACGTTGTCATCTTCGTCGGTATACTTGCGATCGGGTTTGCCGTATAAGGCGATTACGTCGTTTTGATTCATCCCGAACAGCAGGCTGTCTATGCCGTTTTTTAAATGTATTTTCATGGTTTGTTTTTTTGGGTGTTGTTTTTTTGGGTATTGGGCTATAAAAAAGACATTAAAAATAAAGTGATTTACTTTTAATGTCTTGGTGTATTTATGGTGTTGGTCTGCTATTCATACATTTCATCGTATCGTTCTGGAACTTGTGGATCGTATAACGGACATTGAAATTCTGCCATAATATCTACTAGTTTGTCCATGGTTTTGCCTTGGGTTCCGTAGCAATCTATTTGTATGCTCTGGGGGGTTGTCTTTACGTGAAAGGCTCCTACTCCAGTGGTGTTTTTCCAACTGTTGGCATCTACTTTTTCCCATTTGCTGAATACGGAACCTATTCTGTTGAGAATAACGGCTACGGGTAGCTCTTCTAGGCCTTCTGGCTGGGGTTGCTCTTCGAGGTTTTCGTATACTTCTTGGTGGTTGAGATACACGCCTTCTTGGTATTTCCAAAAAACTAATTCGTACATGGTTTTTGTTTTTTTTAGCCCCGATAGTAGCGGCATCCTTTGGGTTCTTTCTTTAAGAACCTAAAGATAGAGCGGATAGCGGGATTGGCTCCTGGGTGTATTTTTAATTGTATTCGAAGGTGCCGTATGGGCTGCTGATGGTTAGTTTTTTGGTTGGGGATGCGGTGACGCGGCCTACTATTTGTGCCTCTACATTAAAGGATTGTGAAATTGCTATGATGTCTTGGGCAACGGATTCGGGTACGTAGAGTTCCATGCGGTGGCCACAGTTGAAGACTTGGTACATTTCTTTCCAATCGGTTTGGGATTGTTCTTGTATTAGTTTAAATAGTGGTGGCACTGGAAATAAATTGTCTTTGTGGATGTGGAGGTGGTCTACAAAATGTAAAATTTTTGTTTGTGCGCCGCCACTACAATGTACCATTCCGTGAATAGCATCAGAGGAGTATTTGTCTAGAATTTTTTTGATGATTGGTGCGTAGGTTCTTGTAGGCGAAAGCACTAATTGGCCTGCATCTATAGGTGAATTTTGGACGGCATCGGTTAGTTTTACCTGACCGGAATAAATCAAATCTTCGGGAACCGCAGCATCAAAACTCTCTGGGTATTTGGTGGCTAAATATTTTTCGAAAACATCGTGACGTGCAGAGGTTAGGCCGTTGCTGCCCATGCCGCCGTTGTAGCTTTTTTCGTAGGTGGCTTGTCCAAAGGAGGCTAGACCTACTATGACGTCTCCGGCTTGTATGTTGGCGTTATCAATTACTTTGCTGCGCTCCATGCGTGCCGTTACGGTAGAGTCTACTATTATTGTGCGTACTATATCTCCTACATCTGCTGTTTCGCCTCCGGTGGAGTGGATGGTTACTCCAAAGGTTTTTAGTTCTTGAATTAGTTCTTCGGTTCCGTTGATGATTGCGGAGATTACTTCGGCCGGTATGAGGTTTTTGTTTCTACCGATGGTGGAGGATAATAAAATATTGTCTGTTGCTCCTACACATAATAAATCGTCTATGTTCATTATTAATGCGTCTTGGGCGATGCCTTTCCAGACGGATAGGTCTGCGGTTTCTTTCCAGTACATGTAGGCTAATGAGGATTTGGTTCCTGCGCCGTCTGCATGCATGATTAGGCAGTAGTTTGGGTCTTGGGTGAGATAATCTGGGACTATTTTACAAAAAGCTTGAGGAAACAATCCTTTATCTATGTTTTTTATGGCGTTGTGCACATCTTCTTTGGATGCGGATACACCTCTAAGCGCATATCGTTTGCTAGTATCTGAACTCATTTAATATTGTTGTGTATGTTGCTAATGGCAACTGGGTTGTTTGGCAAAGATAATTATTTTTTTTGGGTTTTTGGTAGTTCGTTTTTGTAAGTATTGGGTTTTTGTGGGATTGTGTAGTTGCTTTAAATGCAAAAACCGCCACGGTTTAGGTGGCGGTTTTTGGTATGGATTATGGGTTGCTTATTTTGTAAATAATAATTCTCTGTATTTGGTTAGAGTCCATAATTCGTTGTCTACTAATAGCTCTAATTTGTCGCAGTGCTCACGGATTATTTCAAAGTAAGGTTTTACGTTATCACAATAGGCTTCGGCCATTTCTTGTGCGCTGGTCAATACGTTGGCTTTTTTTCTTTCGTTGGTCATTTCTGCAACTTTAGAGTTGATGCCTTCGATGTGTCTAGAAATAGACTTGATTATTAGTATTTGCTCTTTGGCTATTTCTTTAAAGTCTTCTCCAAAAATATCTTTTAATCCTTTTACGTTTTCTATTAAGGTGTTTTGGTATTTTATAGCCGTTGGAATGACGTGGTTTTTAGAAATATCGCCCAATACGCGTCCTTCTATCTGAATTTTTTTGGTGTATTCTTCTAGTTCAATTTCATAACGAGCCTCTACCTCTACGTTGTTCATGATACCCATGCTAGAAAACAAATCTAAGGCTTGTTTGGATGCTCTTGCTTTTAAGGCTTGTGGCGTGGTTTTGAAGTTGCTTAAACCTCTTTTTGCGGCTTCTATTTCCCAAGCTTCGCTGTAACCATCTCCTTCAAAAAGGATTTTTTTAGAATGTTTGATGTACTCGCGTAACACGTTAAAGATTGCATCATCTTTTTTCATGTCTTTGGTTTCGATTAAAGCGTCTACTTCGGCTTTAAATTCTTTTAATTGCTTGGCTACAATAGTGTTTAAGGTAGTCATAGAGTTAGAACAGTTGGCGGTAGATCCTACGGCTCTAAATTCAAATTTATTTCCGGTGAAGGCAAACGGGGACGTTCGGTTTCTGTCTGTGTTGTCTAAGATAACTTCAGGGATTTTACCTACAACATTTAATTTTAAATCGGTTTTTTCTTCTGGAGATAATTTTCCAGTTGTTACTCCCTCTAGCTCTTCGAGCACTTTGGTTAATTGCTCTCCTATAAATACGGATATAATTGCAGGTGGCGCCTCATTGGCTCCTAGTCTGTGGTCGTTACTTGCCGTTGCAATGGCTGCTCTTAATAATGCCTCGTGGTCATTAACTGCTTTGATGGTATTGATAAAGAAGGTTAAAAACTGTAGGTTAGTCATCGGAGTTTTGCTTGGACTCAATAAGTTTACTCCTGTATCGGTGGCTAGAGACCAGTTGTTGTGTTTTCCGGAACCATTCACTCCTTTAAAAGGTTTTTCGTGTAGCAATACTTTTAGATCATGGCGTTCTGCTACTTTTTGCATCACATCCATCAACAAACAGTTGTGGTCTACTGCTAAATTGGTTTCTTCAAAAATAGGAGCAAATTCAAACTGATTGGGTGCTACTTCGTTATGACGGGTTTTTACCGGAATGCCTAAAAGCATGCATTCTTGCTCTAAATCTCTCATGTAGGTTAAGGCACGAGTAGGTATAGAACCAAAATAATGGTCGTCTAGTTGTTGTCCTTTGGCGGAGGTATGCCCAAGCAACGTTCTACCGGTCATCATTAAGTCTGGACGGGATTCTGCCAAGGATCTATCGATCAAAAAATATTCTTGCTCCCATCCTAGAGTTGCTGTTACTTTTTTGACGTTTTTGTCAAAATATTTACACACATCTGTAGCGGCTTCATCAATTGCAGACAAAGCTCTCAATAAAGGTATTTTATTATCTAATGCTTCTCCGGTGTACGAAATAAATACTGTTGGAATGCATAAAGTAGTCCCATATATAAAAGCTGGTGAGGTTGGATCCCAAGCAGTGTATCCTCTTGCCTCAAATGTATTTCGGATTCCTCCGTTAGGAAAACTAGAGGCATCTGGCTCTTGTTGTACCAATTGTGCTCCTCCAAATTTTTCGACAGGATCGCCGCCATCAGGAGAGGTTTCAAAAAAGGCATCGTGCTTTTCTGCGGTAGCTCCAGTTAATGGTTGGAACCAGTGTGTATAATGTGTCACTCCTTTGGATAGTGCCCACTCTTTCATGCCCATGGCAATATAATCTGCTAATTTTCTGTCAATTTTTATTCCGTGCTCAATAGCTCCTTGCACGCCTTTAAGAGCATCCGAAGTCAAATATTGCTTCATTGCTTTTTCATTAAAAACATTGGAACCAAAAATAGCCGATTTTCTGGCTGTTTCTTCAAATTGTACTGGCTTTCTGGTAGAAGCTTCTCTTAAAGCCTGGAATCGTATTGTAGACATAATTTTGTTTTGTTTTGTTTAAACCCCCTCTAATTTGCTGCAAATATAAAAAAAATATCACTTTATATAAAGTTTGCCTCTATTTTTTATGGGTGTAGACTCCAAATTATCTAATTGTTAAGAAATAGTACGGTAATTAGTGGGTGTTTTATTTTAACTTATTTTTTGCACTAAAACAGGGTATTTCCTAAAAGTAACTTAAAAATAGCCTCAGGAGATTAAGTTTGCTGCAATAAGTTTTAATCTTCTCTACCAAAAAGTATCTTTGTATTTTCAAATTATAAAACACATTGTATGATTGTCTGGAGTTGTTTTTTGATTGCTATATTTATATTTTTAGCATTAGATTTGGGTGTTTTTAACAAAACACCACACATTATTAGTACCAAAGAAGCTAGTAAATGGACTGGAATCTGGGTGACTATTTCGTTTCTTTTCTCTGGAGTAATCTATTGGTTGTATAGTAATAACTATGTAGCAAATCCTGATGGATTGAAACCCGCTGTGGCTACCATGAAATTTATAACCGGGTATTTGATTGAACTCTCTTTGAGTGTAGATAATATTTTTGTGATTGCTATTATTTTTGCTGCCTTTAAAATACCCAAAAAATACCAACACCGCGTTTTGTTTTGGGGGATTTTGGGTGCTATTGTTTTTAGAGGAATTATGATTTATTTTGGGGTATTGCTTATTCACAAATTTTCATGGACTACTTATATCTTTGGAGCATTTTTGTTTTATACCGCTATGAAAATGTTGTTTACCGATGAAGAGGAGCAATTTGATCCCAAAAAATCTTTTGTTTTTAAAATGATTAAAAAAATCATGCCCATCACTACTACTATAGATGGCGAGCACTTTTTTGTAAAAAGAAAACACATCAGAGCCGCAACACCTCTATTTGTTGCATTACTTGTTATCGAAGTTATGGATGTGATCTTTGCCTTGGATAGCGTTCCTGCCATTTTAGCCATCACCAGCGATCCTTTTTTGGTGTTCAGCTCTAATATTTTTGCTATTTTAGGGTTGCGTTCTATGTATTTTTTCTTGGCTAATATGCTGGAAAAATTCAGCTATTTAGAATACAGCTTAATTGCCATTTTGAGCTTTGTGGGGCTAAAAATGCTATTGCATGATTTTATAGAAATTCCAGAATGGGGTTCTTTGGCCTTTATTGCAGCTGCTTTATTGACTGGTATAGCGGTTTCATTAACAAAAAGTAAAAAACAATCCTAACCAATAAACGAATTTTATAGGTTTTTAAAGAGTCATAAAAAAAAGGAAATCCATGGATTTCCTTTTTTTTATGACTCGAGGATCTACAAAATTAAAATTCAACTTTGGTAATCTCTGAATCGGTTTTATTTAAAGCAGCCATAACAGCTAGGTAGTTGTTGGTGTTGACCGAAGCTGCAAAATAGGCAGGAACCATCACTACTCTAAAAGTTTGGTTTTGTGTCCAACCTGACGGAATTAAATTTAAATTAAAATTTGCACCCATAAAAATCGTTACTGCTTTTGTGGTAAAATCAAAATTATAATCTACCTCATCGCCATTATCTAAATAATAGGTTTGCGGAACAGGCCTCCATACATCCGTACCGTTGACTACTTTATATAAATGGTACACCAAAACTACATCCGAAGAATAAAGGGGCGAATCAAAAAAGAGTGATTTAGTATAATTATTGTTTCCGTTAAAAGACACTGTGGCTTCAAAAGCCTGACTTGTTAATCCGTTGGTTCCGTTTAGTCCATCAAAACCAGCTGGGCCTTGGGGTCCGGTACAACCCGATAACACCAGCAAACCGATAACAGACAAAAGAGTAATTATTTTTTTCATAATCTATTTTTTTATGGTTAGTATATCTTATTCATGAACTGTGCCAAATTTTAGCTTGCTTAGCTATTTTTATAAACTAATTTATCTCTATTGTATTGGTTTAAAACTATTTTAGTCCACGAGCTTGTATTTTAATTCTTAAAAAGACTCTCTGTTTTTAAACAATTAGTGCGTCCCATAAACCAAAATAATCTAAAATTTATTATTAATAAATCCGTTTGAAATTTAAAAGAATACTCCTAAATTATTATGGGAATGGAATAACCCAATAAAACCAAGGGTTTTTTTTCATTTTTTACGCGCATCTATTTTGTGTTTCTACATATTTCTTCTATACTAATTAACCCATATTTCATTGATTTAAAACAAATTTTAGTCAACCATTAGTCAACGAGGTGATTTTTTTATGGCGAAACTCTCTATTATGTTTACTTATACAATTAGAGTGACTGCCTTTTAAAGGCAATATTTTATGATTCAATACAATGGGTTTTAAAAAATATACTCATCAGCCAACTGATTTATTTCTTGTTTTGTTTTTACTCTTGTTGAAGTTATCCAATTTCTGATTTTTTAAAACACAATCGTTTTCCAACTTTAAAGTGTGGAATTTTACGCTTATGGGTTAAACCATAAACAGTCGCTTTAGATAATTCAACAAAACTAGCTACTTCATCTATATCCACAAAATCATCCTCACTTTTTGACGGTGCATTGAGTTTCTCAATAGTCTTCTCAATATTGTTTAATTTCTCTAAAATAATTTCAAAAGGATTTTCCGTTTTTTAGACAAAAATAATCAAGAATGATTATTAAGTTTAAAATTATATATCCAATAAAAGTAAAATTTCTTTTCCTATTTCTAAATTAAGATCCATTCCATTCATCACTTTTACAAAACCTAATTTACAAAAATTCTCAGCTACCCTTCCTTTATGGAATTTACCAAAAGAAGTTTCTTTACTATTAGTTGTTGGATATAATAACATACTTTTTTCGGACTTCCAATACATGTTGTAAACATACATTTGTTTTAAATCTTCATCATCAGGGTCGGCAAATTCCTTGATTTTCCATTTGGTATCTATTATAAAAGGTTTCTCTTTATTTTCACCATTAGTCAGGTATGTTTTTGAAATCACAATATCTGGCTTAATCAATTTATCATTCCAGAATTTATCTCGATTTTGAAAACTTACTTTTATAGTTGGATCATCCACTTTTAAAAGCATTCTATAAATATATTCTTCCCAGAGCTTATTCATATCAAATAACAAAGCCAACATGTTCTCATTCCCTCCTTTGATATCAGGAGAATAATTGAGTAAAATCATTTTGGCAATTTTTATCGCTTCGCTATATGGTGCAGTTTTTCTGTTAGAAGTTAATTTGTCAAAATGAGATTTGTTGATTTGGATTTCTTTTACTTCTGGAAAATTTAATAACAAACGATTTACACCATCAATTAGATAGGTGTTGTTCGTAATTGTTTTCAGGACTTGTAATGCCTTAAACAAAATTTGATTTATTAAATGATCATAATCATAAACCTGATGCGTAGTATAAAATCGCTCTTGGCGAATTAAGTTCTGCTGTATGTTTTTAGCAAAGTCTAACCGTCCTTTTAATGCCTTAACATTACCGCTATCTTTACTGTACTTCTTAATTAGCCCTTGTTGCAGTAACTGTCCTATTTCATTTAAAAATAACTCAAAATACAAATCTAGTAGCGAATTATGTCTTTTTCGTAAAGCTGCTTCTGATACCGCGTTTACTTTTATTTTCTTGCAATGGGCAAGCATACTCAGTAACACTTTATGCCAAACGTCTTTTTCATTTTCATTAGAAGTGTTGGCTTTATCAGCTTTAGGTAATATCTCGATTGTAGTACTCCCAATTTGAATAACCCCTACATAACTTTTGAACTTAACGCCATGTCTAATAGCCTCAAAATAGATGTTTTTGTTGGCATCATTGTATTGCCACAATTTATCAATGATTTTATCTCCCAAAGCTTCCCCTTTTACACAACGAGATTTGGAAGTTAATTTATCATGTTCAAAAACACGGATTAGTCTACTCATAATTTAGATTTCAGAAAATTTCCAATCCGTTTCTTTTCTAATTTTGAATACTGACTTTTGTTTTAGATCTTCCTGTATATCGGTATCGTATTCGTCAAATTTAGCAAAACTAAAAGTATGATTTATTTTTTCTACAAAGCTTGAACCTAATACCAATCCTATTTTTCCGAAATCGCCAAAGAAATATTCTTCCAATAAAGGTATAATTTCATTCTTGAATGAATGATGCAAAGAAGCCGAGTCATGAACTTTTAAAAAGTAAGAGTGACCTATTCTATGATCTTTATCGATTAGTTTTTCAATTCGGGTATTAATAGTATTTAATAGTTCCTCTAAGTCAATACCGTCTACAAGACCTTTCATTCGACCAGACTTACCGGTTGTCTTGATTAAATATGGTTTAGGTTCCATTTCTTCAAAACTAAAACGCCTTCTCAAAGCTGAATCTAATGACTCTACACTTCTATCTGCAGTATTCATTGTGCCAATAATATGCAAATTTGCTGGCACCCCAAATTTATCTTTGCTATAGGGTAATGTAACCTCTAATGCTTCATCTTTCCCTAATCGTTTATCTTCTTCAATCAATGTAATTAATTCACCAAAGATTTGAGAAACGTTACCGCGATTGATTTCGTCAATAATTAAAACAAATTTTTTATTTGAATTAGCAATATCTTCTACTTCAACAGGATAGTGCTTTTTGATGTATTCCCCGATTGATGTCGTATAAGGTTTCCAGTCTCTAATACTGCCATTAACAACATAATCTCTTGCCATTTCTTTGGTAACTCCCATATTTGTTCCCTTTTCTGTTTCGGGTATTGCTACAGCAGTTTCGTTACTATTAATAATAACCTTAAATTTCTTTTTGTGTGTTGGAGTTTCTAACAATAGAGAACCTTTGGTCATAACTTCTTCGATAAATCTTGAATAGGAGTCATCAAAGTTTTTAGATATTTTTTTGGCAGAAGCTTCTTTACATAGTTTTTTAAAAACCCCATCAATTATTTCATAAGTTACTTTTTCGTTTTTCGTCTCAGGTTTAATACCCTCAATAAAATCCTCATAACTCATACTTTGATGAAATGTAGTAAAGACGATTTGACCATTCTTAATGTAATCATCAAATCTTCTTTTTAAGTCAACTCTATTTTCAAGGTTGATTTCTAATTCACTTTTATGTTCAAGTATTGATAAGGATCGATTGATTGAATTATAGGTTTTTCCAGTTCCAGGAGGACCGTATAGGATTTGATTGAGTGGTTGGTTTTTTAATTCTAATGATGTAATATCAACAACTTCTTCAATTGTATCGTCGATTAAATCGAAAGTTACATCATGACTTTTATAATTTTTAAAACGTTCTCCCATCTTTTTAAACATTTTATTTTGCTCTTCTGTAGAAAATCGATGTGCTATAAATGTATTGTCTTTAACTTTTATATTTTGAATTTCAGTATCGACTATGGGGATAATTTTATCTAAATCATCTTCCAAATCAAACACCATACTTTCAAAATTAATATATTGTTTGTTTGACGATACTTGAGAAAACTCCATTTTATGAGCGTCTTCACTTCTAGAAAATCTATCACCAAAACTTTCAAGTTTTAATCTAATATTTTTGATTAAATCAAGTGCTAATTGATTTTGTTTGTTTTCTGGATTTTTAGTTTGATTAAATTGAATATTATAGCTAATTTCATTTTTGTTTATCTTGAAAACAAGATTGATCAAATCTGAAGATGAACCAGGATAAGCAACAGGTATAAACCAAAATGTTGTGGAAAAATAATTAGATTTCTCAGTACCTATAAAATAATTTAATTCAGCCCCTTTATTGGCTTTTTGTCTTACTGAAAAAGTAAATTTTTCATTCTTATTATGCTTGGACATTAACCAATCATATACTTGTTTTTCGTAGTCTTTATAGCTAATCATTTACTGGTGCTTTTTTCTGTTTGAATATAAATCTAATATAGAGCGTTAATATATAATTTTATCTTTTCAATTATTTACAACTATTATTGAATGTAAATATAAATTCTTTGTCAAATTAAACCATACCGTTTTATATAATTATCCAACAAAATATTGATTGTTAACTAATTTATTTACATTTGTGTACAATTTAGAATAAAAATGAAAGAATCTATAATAATCAAGAACTTAGGGCCGCTTAAAGATATTCATATTAAAGATATTAAGCCTTTCACGGTATTAATAGGGGAATCAGGAAGTGGTAAGAGTACATTGATGAAGTGCATCTCTCTTTTTAGATATGTGTTTAAAATGGAAAATATCAGGTCTTATTTAAAACACAGTAAAATTTCTAAAAGTCCATTCCGTTTTCACATAGATAAGCATATAAAAAACAGTGGTTTAGATGAATTTATTAAATCAAATACTGTAATAATTTATACTGTTACTTTTGATGATGGTGAAACTGTTGAGATTAAATACAATGATAAAAAATTAAACAAAACTAAATTTATTAGTCCTAACAATATTCATTTTACAAAAATTAGTTTTGTTACAGAAAATAGAAATATTATACCCTTATGGGCTAGCAATAGCGCATCATTAGCAGGGGCTTATTTAGGTTTTTATTTTCATGAAGTTTATAAGGATTTTGAACTTGCTACTGAGTCATTGAAATCAATAAATTTAGATCATGTTGGTCTTAAATTTGTGGTAAAAAGAACTAATAAAGGCAAAGAATATGTAGTTGAGTCAAAGGACAGCAAGGATTTTGAAATAAAATTCAAAAACAGTTCTTCAGGAACTCAAAGTTCAGCTCCCATTACTTTAATTTCAAAATATTTTACTTCAAAATTTGATTTCGAAGATGCGTTTAATAGATCTGTTTTAAGTTATTTGTCAGCGGTTGATAGTTTAACAGATTTTAGACCTGTTAAAAATTTAAGTGAGTTAAACAAAAAAATATTTATTCATATAGAAGAGCCTGAACTGAGTTTATATCCTGATGCTCAGTTTAAATTGATGGATGAATTGGTAAAAGATTGTTTTAATAAAAACGACAATGACACCAATTTATTTATCTCGACACACAGCCCTTATATTGTGAATCAACTTAATCTAATGATTAAAGCTTTTGACAACAATGTGGAAGGAATAGCAAAATATGATTTTGAAAAATTAGCAGTTTATCAAGTTGCCGATGGAGGATTGCAAAGTTTAATTGCTCAAAACGAAAGGTTAGT
This sequence comes from Flavobacterium crassostreae, assembly GCF_001831475.1. Taxonomy (NCBI): domain Bacteria; kingdom Pseudomonadati; phylum Bacteroidota; class Flavobacteriia; order Flavobacteriales; family Flavobacteriaceae; genus Flavobacterium; species Flavobacterium crassostreae. The sequence continues at coordinate 2,633,322 of NZ_CP017688.1, forward strand.
AAATACAAACCCTTTGTCTGAAACAATTAATGCTATTTATGATCAATATAACGCTATAGGTTAATATGGAAAGCTTACTTATTAATGATTTTATAAATCACCATTCATTGCCAGTTTGCACTACTAGCATTGCACAAAATGTAAGCCATCGCTATTTTGAAATAGATGATGTAGCCAGAAATTTAGTTGTGCATATGACTCCATCAAATGGCATGGTCAAATATGAAAATCCATACAACAAGGAAGTAGCCATTATAGATTATGATGGTTTCCTTACAAATACTCCTCATGTCTTTCAACAAGGCAAAGAAAGGTGTGATGTACTTGTTCATACCACAAATGAGTCTTCCTATTTTATTTTAAATGAGTTAAAGAACAGGATTCCTGCAACTAAAGTTTTGACTAAAGCTACAAGTCAAATGATTGCGACATTAAACGAATTAAATACTGTACCCACAATCGTTTCTTTTATAGCTAATTTTACTGTCAAAAAATGTTGCTACTGCAATACACAGTCAACAGCACCTAATCCTTTGTCTGCTACTGTAGCTTTTAATAGATTATCGACTATAAGTACCAACGGACTAAAACTATCCAATGCAGACATTGAAAATTTCGGATTTGAACTTTGGGAATACAGTGGCAATCAAACTATAAAATTAAATTAAAAGCTCGAAATTTCGAGCTTTTAAAATACACAAGGATTATTCTGGTAGATTAGATTATTTAAACGTCAATCCCGTAACTCCATAACAACCTCTTCAATCTCCCATTCGGCACCAATAACTCCATTCGCTACAGACTTCATTTTACAACCTAGACCATCAAAAAAATAATAAAACGCTACTTGACCATTTACTTTCAGCACACCATTTTGGGTGTCTTTTGTCTGTTTGAAACGCCATGTTCTGCGGAGTTCTCGGGAATGAAATACTAAAAACCGAGGTATGATTCCTGTTTCCCTAAATTCAATCATTCCTCCTGATTGGATGGTTAGTTTAAAGTCTTGATTTATAGTTTTACTTTCCATAACTAGCGCTATCCTCCGCAACCATCCCTAACTGCTCGGCAACATCCCTCACACTAACCTGACCATTCATCAACATAGGCAATAACCAATCCCGAATCGAGGCGAGTTCTTGGTTTTCTAACTCGATTTTGTTTTGTTTTTCAAAAGAAGGGAATACTAAATTTTGAAATGCTCGAACCGTTTTTGCATTTGGAATTACAACTGGTAAAGAAAATAAATCATCTTTTGTAATTGAACCGAAAGTAGTTCCACTAGCGTTTCTTCTATCAAAAGTTTGTTTCAGATTGACCATTACACCAAACAAATAAGTAATAGCGTCATTTTTACTATTCATACAAGCCAATCCACGACCAATGCAACAATCTTCTTTTGAAATATTTAAAGTACCAACAGGAGCTCTAACACTCAATAAAATATCGCCTTGTTTTGCAAATCTAGTTGGTGATGTTGTATATTTTCTAATAGTTGGAAAACGATTCCCAAAATCTGTACAACCTTGGTAAAAGATCATTCCATTTCCTTCTTCATTATAACTTTCGCCAGGAGGAGATTGTCCCATAGTAATATTTGCAATATCGCTCAAAACACCATCTTCCCAACCCTCAGGAATCTCTCTTTTCAACGCTGCATTCCAAACCATTTTTCCTCCCGAACTTTTATAGGGCGTACCATTTACGTCTGGAAAATCAAACTGTACAAACCAATAATCGTACAGCGTTTTTGCCATGGCTTCCAGCTCGCTATTGATGCGGTTATTGACTTCTGTTTTTGCATCTAAATCAGAAAGAACTTTGGCTATTTTTTGTTGGGTTAAAACATTTGCAAATGGAAATGAAATATTTTTTAAGCTTCCTATTGGTAATTGAGGTTGAGCACTTCCTGAACCTTGAGATAGAACTTGCTTTTTAAATATTTCTGACCTCAAAAACAAATATAAATAATATGGATTTATTTGATTTTCATCACATCTCATTATTATCATACCAGAATTTATTCTAATATGTTTATATTGTAATTTATCATTGTAATAGCCTACATTTCCAATAGTTCCTCTTGTAGTAAGAACGATGTCATTATACTTTAACTTCCCTTTTCTTAATAACAAATCTCTTTCTGCACTAATATATTCAATATTTGAAAAATCAAATCCATTTTTAGTAACATTACCTGTATTTAGGAATACACAATATCCATTATTTGTAAATTCAGATTTTGATGGATAATTTATACCTCTATCTCCATCAATTAACTGAATTGGTAAATTCTTTAGTTCAATTAATTTGACCTTACTCATATCTCAACCCCTTCAAATTATTCTGAATTTCCATTTCCAGAGTTTTGCTTTCGCTGAAAAGCGCACTTAAATTGCTTTCAAAAGATTTCATTTTGTCCTCAAATTCCTTAGGAGAAATATCCGTATATTCAATCTTTACTTCAAAATATTGTCCTGCACTCAAAGAGTAGTTTTTGGCTTTTATATCGTCATAAGAAACCACAACCGAGAAATCCTCTTTCGCTTCATGTTTATTAAACGTATCAATAATATAATCTTCTTCTTCGGGAGATAACAAGGTCTTTTGGTTTTTGCCTTCTTTTACTGTGGTTCCCAGTTTGGAGGCATCCATCAATACAATATCACCTTTGGTGTTTTCTTTGTCGAGAAACAAAATAGAAACGTTGGTTCCTGTAGTGGCAAAAATATTTGAGGGCATACTCACCACACCACGCAACATTTTGCGCTCTACCATTTGCTCGCGTATTTTGCGTTCAATGCCGCTTTGTGCGGTGATAAATCCTGTGGGAACTACAATAGCGGCTTTACCTTTGGCGGTAAGTGAGTACATAATGTGTTGTACAAACAAAGGATAAATGGCCATGCTGTCTTTCTTGGCTTTTGGCACATTGGGCATTCCTGCAAAAAAGCGTTCGTGGTTTTCTTTGCTGTCCAAATCAGTCACATAGTCCGAGAAATCCAACTTAAACGGAGGATTTGATACGATGTAGTCAAACTGCTGTAAACGTCCGTTTTTGTCTTTGTGGTACGGCTCTAGTATGGTGTTTCCTTTTACAATATTGGGTATCGAATGCACGAGATCGTTCAAGATTAAATTCAGTCGCAACAAGTTGGAGGATTTTTGCGAAATATCCTGAGAGTAGACGGTACATTTGGTTTCGCCAATTTGGTGGGCTAAGTTCATCAACAAGGTTCCAGATCCCGCACTCGGGTCATAACAAGTCACATTGCTCACTTCGCCAGCCACTAAACAACGTGCCATGATTTTGGCTACGGCATGCGGAGTGAAATATTCGGCATATTTTCCGCCGCTGTTCGTGTTGTAATCACTGATTAAATATTCGAAAATAGTAGCGTAAAAATCAAACTTTTCGTGAAAGATATTCTCAAAACTAAAGTTGATTAGCTTATTAATGATGGCTTTGCAAAAATCGTCTCTTTTGTCCGTCACATACTTACTGATGTTTTCGAACAAAACAATTTTCTCGCCACCTTCGGTCAATACCGAGAATAAATCGCTGTTTTCTTTGGCGATATCCAGTAAGGTATTATCAAATATATCCGAGAAGTTGGCTTCATTTTGTCTTTCGAACAAACTCGAAATAAAATGCTTGGGCTGTAAACGGGCGGTACTCTCGCTCATGGACATTAACAGCATCTCATAGTCATTCTCATTGTATTCTCTTAGAACCGCTTCCCAATTGTCGGCTTTGGCTATTTTGTCATCAAGTTGTTTTACTTCGTGAACAAATTTGTCGTTCAGGAATTTATATAAAAATACTTGGGTGATAATCTTGAATTCGTTTCCGTCATTTCCCAAACCATAATTGGCACAAACGCTTTTTAAATCGTCTATGAGGTTTTTGGTTTGCTTTTCAAACTGTGCTGTGGTAGTCATTTATTCGTCTTTCTTTTTGTCTTCTATTTGTTTCAAACTGTCTTTTGCATTCAATGCAGTCACTACTTTTTTCCCTGTTTTGGATTCTAATTCTTTCATAGCTACTTTGGCTACGTTACCGCCTTGTTCAGCCACCTTTTTATTTTCCTCAAAGCTTTCTGGATTGGTAGCTGTTGAAATATCTTTAGTTGAGGCTTCTGCCAACATGTTCAAGATTAACTCGGTGTTGGTCATATTATCCCTCAGATTTTCTTTTTTGAGTCCTTTCAATACTTTGTATTCTTTGGTAGTATTACCAGACCAAGCTTTAGAAATAATATCCGTAAGTGTGGCAAATTGAACGCCTTCTTTCAATCCTCTGCTTTTCCATTCATCAGTCAACGCTTTACGAATTTCGATACTTTTTAAGCGTTGGTTAATCCAATTTTCAGAATAACCCAAACTCATATATTGTTCCAATGCCCTGTCAATAGTCAATTCAGGATCTTGCATTTCGTCTAAACGTTCCGCTGCTATTTGCGCCAACCATAATTTAAAAGGTTCCGCTTTAGGCGAAGGGATCGATTGTATTAATCGAAATAACTGCTCGGTATCAGCAACATCCGTTTTGTAATATTTCCCATCAGCTGACTGCATTTTCAGTTGACTACAATTTGTAGTCAACTGACTTCCTTCTTTTTTTAATCGTGTTTTTAATACACTCCAATACTTTCTTGGATTAGGGCTATCAGTTAAAACACTCACGGTATCAACAATAGAAAAATACCATTTTTCCTCGTCTTGATTCCAAAGGGTTCTTACTTTTTTTTCTTCAAATAATTGAATGGCTTCTTGCTGTTTCATATTAGTAGGCTGTTCGTCCATAAAATTCATTCATATATTCTTTTACAATCAGACCGTTGATTCGCTTGGTTGTTGCGGCATCCAATGCAATATGTTGTTTGTTTTTGAATTGGTCAATTACCAGTCGCATTACCATTCGCTCTACAAAGCTTTCGTTTTCAAGCATTTTAGAATTTTGAATGATTTGTGCATCTACTGCTGTCTTCAATCCTTGTAACGCTTCAAATAATTTACTTTCGCTATCCGTCAAAGGGTCTTTTTCCATTAAACGTTTGTGAAGGCGAGCGTATTTTTCGTCATTATCATATTTGGCTCTCAGCAATTGGTTTTTGCGTTCCAATTCTTTGGCTTTGCTATAAATCTTTTCGAGTTCTCGGATGTTGCTTTCCATTTCGTCTTTGGTCACTTCATTCAAGTTTTTCTTTTTGAACAAGCGCTCCAGTTCTTCTTTCAACGAAATAAATTCTGGTGCTTTTTGGTCGAAATTACCGCCTAAGGTTTCTCTCGTTTTTTGGAGAATATTTTTGAGTTGGTCTGCCAATACCATTTCTTCCTCTTTCACTTTGACAAAAGCAAAAATAACGTCTTCTAGGGCAATGTTTAAAAGATTTGAGGTATCAATATTGCTTTCTAAGGCTTCTTTTGCATTAATCAATGCCAAACGATTATTAGCATCCCGAGATAAAACGGTTAGTTTATGAAAATCGAGTTGTTCTAATAATTCATAATTACCAGACAGTCGAATCAAGTTATACAAACTCTTAGCATTATTCAACACTCGAGTAATTCTCAGTATTTCAGAACGATCATTGATTTGGGAAATTTGCTGGGAGAAAATCTCCGCGTTCATCGTATCAAAATGAAACAATACTTCCTTTATTTCCTTGATCTCTGTATTTATTTCTTCTTGCGATTTGAAGATGTTGGAGTAATGTTCCATTTCATCCCCTAATTCTGATTGTAATTCGTTAAAATAATCCTGATTGGTTTTATCGAATTCCTTTTGAATATCGGCAAAATCAACCACGTAACCATATCTAAAATCTTTGTAGGTTCTATTAACTCGGGTTAAGGTTTGCAGTAAATTGTGTGCTTTAATCACACGACCTATGTATAATTTCTTCAATCGTGGGGCATCAAAACCAGTCAATAACATATTATAGACAAACAAAAAGTCAATATGACCGTCTTTGAAAGCTTCTACCTGATCTTTTCGGTCTTGTTTGGTTCCAATGTCATGCAGAATTACCGCAGCTGTGGTTACTTTGCTTTCGGCTTTCTTTTTGTCACCATAACTTTCAGATGGCTCGGCAGCTTGTAACAATCCACTATGAACTGTCGTATTTGTAGCGTATTTCGATTCAAATATTTCAAACAACATTTTAGCTTGATCAGAAGAGTCACAAACGACTAATCCACCAATGGAATTGTCATTCATGGAAATTCGAGCTTTCTCAAAATCCTGAACGATATAATCGAGCATTGGTTCTACAAACTTAGGGTGTGCATAGACAATTTTCTTGTCGGCATTTCCTTTTAGAATTTCAATTTCTTCTAATGCTTGTTTTAGGGTAAGCTTATAATTGGTTTCTATTTCTTCTCGAATTAAACGCAAGGTATAACCATCCGCAATAGAAGAATTGTAATAATATTTATGAATATATCCCCCAAATAAAGCTTTCGAATTGTAATCAGTTCCTAACAATGGTGTTCCTGTCAATCCAATCTTGATCGCATTGGGATCCGATTCGTTCAAGTTGGCTAAAAAGCTTCCTTTTGGATTATAGCTACGGTGTACCTCATCTAAAAAATAGACACGTTGAATATTGAGTTGGTAATCGGTATTACGAACTACATCTGGATCATCCTGAAACTTCTGAATATTAACTACCGTAATCTCCGCTTTACCCGAATTATTATGAATAACACTGGTTGATTTAATATCCTTTGCAAATTCTTCTCTTGAGTTCACATTATGAACGACTAAACCTCGGCTTTTAAACTCTTTTCCCGCTTGAATTAATAAATCCAAACGATCTACGATAAAATAGAATTTTGGGATGATCTTTTTACTTTGAAAATAATCAGTCAGGTATTTAACATTGTAATAGGCGAGTGCTGTTTTTCCGCTTCCTTGCGTATGCCAAATAATCCCTTTTTTAACCCCTTCTTCTAACTTGGCTTCAATGGCTTTGGTGGCAAAAAGTTGAGGGTAACGCATAATGTGTTTTTGCAATCCTTTGCTTCCTTTGACATAAGCAATGGAATATTGCAACATAAATTGCAAACGTTCCTTTTGAAATAAAGATGTACAAATGCTGTTGGTAGGTGAATTTGGATTTTTATTGGTTAGAAATTCAGGTGAATTTTTAATTCCCACTAAATTGTTGTCCTTTAAAATGAAATTTTCTTTTTCATCATCAAATGGAGCTAATACAGCATCCAAATCAAACTTATTTTCCTCTCTAAAATAATTAAATGATGGTTTCTGATAGGAAACCGTGGCATAAAAAGCCCCTTCAATGGGCATTGGCGAATTATCATCATATTTCATATTGTTGGAAAACACCATCAATTGGGTAATATTGACAAATTTTCTGAATTTCTTATTCTCAAAACGCGATTGAATACGCTTGTGTTCCGCTAAAATACCATCTTGGTTATTAGGCTTCTTTACTTCGATAAAAACCAATGGCATTCCATTAATCAATAAAGTTATATCTGGTCGAAACTCTTCATCATCTTTTTTGCAAGTCAACTCTGTAACAACATTGAAGGTATTATTTTCAAAGTTTTCAAAGTCAATTAATCGTATTCCAGATCGTTCTGTAATACGTTCATAAAAAGCCTTACCTAAATCTTCATTGTCTAATAATAATGAAACTTCGTCCAATAATCGTTTCGCATCAGACTGTTCAATTCCTGGGTTTATTTTAGAAATACTGTCTATAAAAACATCCGTAAATATATTTGTGCTTTCATCCCATAACGCATTTTTTAACGAAAGGTAAGTATATCCTAAACGGGTTAAATGGAGTAAGCTGGGTATTTTTACTCTGGAATCTTCGTTGAATGTCATTAAGAGATTGATTTTAATTTAAAATCTAATAATTCGATTGCTAAAGTATCGAATATTTAATTAAGATGGATGAGGGAAACCCTAAAGAATGCAATCGTTCTTGGTTGCTTCACTACTGTTTAAACTCGTTTTGATTGAATTTGTAAATAAACGACATTTTGTAGGATTTTACTATACCCACTTTTAGTGATATTATTTACTGGGATACTTAAAAAAACAGATGCTTTATATAAATCATATTAACGTGAAATATTTTTTACGTTAATGTGATTTAACTTAATTACCATATAATATTCCTACGTAAAACCTTGTTTTGACCTTGTAAACACAAATCACGCTAAAGAGGATTCTTCTATTGTTAATGCGATTATTTTAACCACAATACCCAGATATGTATTTTTTAAGCAGATTACGTTTCAAAATAATTTTGCAAAGCTTTTGCAACGGTATTACGAAAACATCCCTTAGATTTTATAGTTATAAATACGGTTTTTTGCGAGTATTAATGCTGCTCACAAAATTTTTGCAAAAATATAGCATTCCTTTGCAAAGCTTTTGTAAACTACTTTGCGGAGTAATCAACCTTTAGCGTGCCCTTTTGTTTCACAAAAAATGTTATAAAATGCACTTCTAATTTGTCTAAGAATAACAAATGCTGCTTGTAATAGCTTTGCAATGGTCTTTGATTTTTTTGCAAAAAATAATAGACTGTTTTGAGTAAACAAACATTAGCATTATTAATTGTAACTATAAATGATCCGTTATTCGTTGATTTATAAACTACAGGAACTAAAGTCTTTTGCAAAACCTTTGCAACGGTTCTTATATTGCATCGAATTTTATTACTTATTGACTATAACTAAAATAGTTATATAGACCACAACAACTTTTATAACAACACTTTTTATTTCTTTGCAAAATTTCGTGACGTTTTGCAAAAGTTAATTATCCAAAACAAATTTTAAGAATTGTCGTGTTTGAGAAATTAGTTTGTTTTTGCAAAAAACATTTAGATTACCCATTCTCCAAACTCAAATACAAGTCTGCCAAATCAAATCCTTTGGGATAATCCGTGTTTTCAAGAATATCACTAACGGAAATCTTAAACCCTTTTGAATTGAGTTCAGTCGCCTTACTTAACCAATCGTTATATTCTGACTTATCGGGAAATAAAACTATTATTCTCTTTTTGATTGGCTGCAACAATTCAAATTTTAAATTTCCCTTCCCTCCTGTTGCCAACCAAATGTATTCGGGAATAAAACGGCTCATTATGATTGCGGTTTTTTCACTCTCTGTGATTGCAATTATTTTTGAATAATCCTCAACAATTAAATGCAAACCAAATAAACAATGACTTAATTTAAAACTAGATTTTTCATAGTATTTATGTATCCAAGTAGTCTTATTGTGCGGTTCTTTAATTCGTTTGCCTCTATACCTATCGTATTGCATAATTTTACCACCACAAACAGTTTCATTGTTGTCAATACGCCAAAACACAGTAGAATTGTTCCAAGGAGTATTTGTAGCAGTAATCAAATAATCCTGCTTCATTTTAAAAACCTCTTCATTTGTGAATTTTGTTTTTAAGAACTCTGTTAAATTATCTGTATTTAAATCGTTACAATACAATTTATCTAATAATTCAAGACTATGATAATTAGGAACTACTTTGGGTATTTGTTCTTTCGGAATAAAGACATTTGCTATTCCACCTTTTTCAAAAAATTTACATTCATTGGTCAAATAAGAAAATTTACTGTTTTTTAAAAACCATCCCGCAATGAAACAACTATTTTCGTTTTGTTCCATTATTACAGTCTTTGGTACAATATGAATAGTGCCATTTTCAGCTGTCAATTTATAAGCTTTATCGGTTAAACTCATCAGTGACAAAAAAGGTATAGAATAGCCTATTATTCCAATTACTGGGCTTTTATGATAGGAACATTCACTTTCACGGTCACAACGCCCAAATTCATCTGCTGAATAACTGAGAGTTTCAACTTCAAGATATCGAACAAACGTTTTTTTATTACAATTTGGACAAACGAATTTTTTACTGCTAGGGTCTAATTTATTGGAGAATTTCATTTTTATGATATCAAAATCATTAAAATAAAATGTTTTGTTCTACGTACATATTCTGCATATTATACATTTCCGAGTACATTACCACTTTTACTATTTCCTACTATCAATGTAAAAAATGTAAAATGTGATACTAAAACAAAACATTTTGTTTTAACAAAAAGGGATTAGTGATTGGTTAAATAAACTACATTCCCAATAGTTATGCGGTTTACATGCATTTTAAAATGGTTCAGTCTTAAAATAAAATTCTTTTTACCCAGTGCTTTATATCCATCATCAACACAGAATGTTTTATACAATGGATATAGGTCTGAAATTAAAATCCTTTCCGTAGCAGATACTTTATAACCGTGTTCTTCTATGAACAAGAGAACACTGTCACTTTGTTTTTGGTAATTAATTCGAGTATTATCCACAGCATCACATTTACTAAATCCTTTGTTCGCTAAAACTCTATCCAAACCAGATAAAATCCAATTAAAAACACCTGCCAATTCATTTTCAACTATTTTATTTGGAAGCTGTCTATCTTGCCTTTCTTCGGGTATAGTTTGGTCAAATTCAATAATCATAAACCGACGGAAATAGGCGTTTGTATGTTCTACATCTTTGGGTAACTCATTACAATTAAAGATTAGTTTTGCATAATCGTTGAGTATAAAAGGTTCTCCATAAGGCAAACGAGCTTCGATAGGTTCTCCAGATGCCATTTGCTTAAAAATATCCGTTTCTAGTTTACCATTAATCTCACTTGCATAGTTTACTAGTTTGTTTCCTATTTTAGCTCTAGAATATCCTTTCTCATCAGTTAAACTTTGTAGCGAGTAATTACTAATATTTTCAGATCCCAACAAAGCATTTATAATTTCAAAAAAAACACTCTTTCCATTTGCCCCAGTACCGTAAAGGGTTAACATTTTTTCCAGTTTAAGAACACTAGAATTTATAAAAACATATCCGCAAAATTCTGCTAAAGCGCTTTGCTTTTCTTTAACAGGTAAAACCTCGTCTAAATATTTTCGAAACATTGGAGCAGTTGCTTTTGGGTTGAACTCAAATGGCAATTGATGTGTCAAAAAATCATTTGAATCAAAACTTCTTAACACTTGTTTGGTTGCGCTAATCTCAAAAGTACCGTTTTGAAGATTGATTAGAATACTGTCTTTTTTATTGTCTGGTTCTGGTAAATAAGCATCTGAAAGAAACTGCTTTAATAAATCTTCCTTGAACGTGTAAACCTTCCCTTTGAATTTTTCAACGTCCATTTTCATAGCAACATCACCAAGAAAAAATTGGAAGCGTTCCTTATCTATCTCTTCCCAATAACAGCCATTATATAAATAAATGTAGCCGTTCTTTTTGCATAATCCCCAATTATTTTCTTTTGCAATCTTCATTAACTGCTCAATGCAAATTATCAAATAATGGTTTTTTGTAAGTTTGTTTTTAGACAACTTACTTAACACTATTTTATGCTGTTTGAGTTCGTCCTTAAACTCAGATCTAGGATCTCCATTTTCGTCAAAGATTATAGATGCTAGTCTATCAGCCTCCTTTCTGTCTTTTTCAGCGTCGGGAAAAGCTAATAATTCAAAGTTGATTGGACTTATGCTTTTTAGTAATCCAGTTAAAATATCGCTCTTTGAGTTTTCAGAAGCTTCAAGTTCATTCGAACACTTTTCAATGTTTTCAATAAGCCTTTTTTTTACCTCACTTTGGCTATGAGGAAGATTGACAGCTGTAGTCATAGCTTTAATTTTTAGGGTTAATAGGAGTAATAGCATTCAGTACTTCAGAACGCTTATACAAAACCCTGTTGCCAATACCGTAAGAAGATAGCTTACCGCTTTTCGTATGTTTCCATAAACTAGTTAAATTTATGCCTAACATTATACACACCTCTTTACGACCGATCAGTTCACTCTGATGAGATTGTGCAGATTGGCTCGCTTGAATTAAAGGAGTAAGAGCTTCGGCTAACTGCTCTAAGGTAATGCCGTTTAAAAAAATTTGATTATTCATTGTACTTTTATTTTGATTAATAAGCACAAATTTGAATATATATGAACGCCCATTTAGGGTGCTTTATGCCCATTATGGGCGAATGCATTTTATTGAAGTTAATTTAATAAATCTTTGAATACTATATTGAAGTTGTTATTCCTTTGGGTACTGAAACTTTTTGTCAAAGATTTTAATTTGCCATTTACATAATACTCATTGTATTTCTTTTCGCTTATTAATTTTATCTCTTCAAAAACAATTTTCATAAAATCATTGTCTTTGTGATGATGGATTAATTTTTCAAATTCCATTCTTTTTTTAAGGTACGAAAAGTCAATATAAAAATCTATTATGTGTTTTTGATATTCTAAAAAACAATTGTAAACATCCAAATTGAGGAATAACAGAGGATACGGATTTTTGTTTTCTGAATTTATATGATCTTTCGAATCTCTCACTTCATTTAGATTAAAATTTACATCTTCTATAAAATTAGCAAATTGTTTAGGGTATAATTTGGTAGCTAATTTTCTATAAATAGGAAAATCTTCAATAGATAAATTCCCGTTACGTCTGATTTCAAACTCATCAAATTCGTTTAATTCATAAAACATTTTAAGAAGTTGTAAGTTATTTGAAAGCAGTCGTGAAATCTCTTTTTCAACTTCTAATAATGCAATTTCTTTAATTAACTTAGAGTAATTATAATCTATGGGAAGTTCCAAAACATCAATTTTGTCAAAACCTTTTTTTATTTGATCTTCCAAAATCCCTTCTATTGCGTTAATGGAATAGGCAAATCGTCGGTTACAAAAAATCTGATATAATTTTTCTAAATTTTCATTGTTGTGTAAGTGGTACTTATTTATAAAATCATTAACGAAATAATGATTTACTTTATTGATTGCTGTAAAAAAAGGCAAGTTTACACTTCGCTGTTTTATCAAATAGTTTTTTATTAAAATTTCAATTTTAGCATAATATTTCGCATAAAAACCCTCATATATTTCTTCGTAATCCATTGTGTTTTGGTATTTATCTATATTTTTTAAACTTTAAATATCGCTATTACTTTTTTCGATTATAGGCTTAAGTTTACTAAAATACTCTAGCATTTGATAAGCATTATCATAGGTTGTTTTGCCAATATAATTCAAAAAAACAGTTTCTGTACCGTGAGCAGTTATATTCATCAAAACAGATGTTGGAATTTTTCCATAAAAGTTAGTTGCAAAACTTCTACGACAAACATGGGAACTAATAACTTGCCATTTCTCGTAATAACCTGCGGTTAAAGTCCTTTTTTTATCAATACGCATTTTGCCTTTTATGATTGTATTAATTTTCGCTATTTTACAAATGTCTTTACTGTATTTATTAAAATGTTCTAAACTAATTTTATAAGGCAATCCGTTTTCAATAATTTTAAGCGCTTCAGGAAGTAATGGAATTGCAACTAACTTACCTGTTTTCTGTTGCTTCAGCTCAATTATTTTCATACCCTGTAAATCTCTTAAATTTTTATCTGTTATGTTTAATAAATCCCCTGCCCTTTGCCCAATTAAACAACCAAGTAAAAGCCACTTCCGAGCATTAATATGAGATTGAAGTATTATGTTAGCATTTTTGAGAAGCTCTTGTTCTTCTTCAGTGAGTATAATAATCTCATCAGGATTTTTATGCTCCTTAATCATTTTTATTTGATTAAACTGTGGGTGTATTGGAATACCATTTTGCGAAGCCTTTTTAACTACCGCCTTCAATAAAGACATGTAAGTCCCAATATAATTTACAGAACGACCTTTACTTACATGATATTTTTTAAAAGTATCAATAAAATTTAAATCAATATTTCTAATAAGTATCTGATTTCCTTTCAAAGCATCGGTTTCGTAGTTAACTATAAACTTTTTAAGATTCTCTAAGTTTTTTATGGAACCCTTTGTTAAATTATCGCCGTTATCAATATAAGCATCAATAGAATTGGTAAGTATATCAAAGTCAACAATCTTAATTTTATTATTGAATAAATCAATTTGAAATTGCAACCAATCACCATTAAATTGAGCCCCTTTGCTTACTGCATTATTAAAAGCTTCATTTAAAAAAATAGCTAATTTATCAAGCTTGAATTTGATCGCTTTTAGGTCATCTCTAGTTTGTTTCGGTTGTGCTTTGTCTACGCTCCAATCTTTAGGATTAATTGTGAAACCTGTTTTCCGTTTTAAATTAGTTTTTCGGTCAATCGAGTAACGAACATATATATTTGAATTTTCGTTCTTGCTTTGAATAATGTATTTTAATGTAGCCATAACTTTTGCTTAGAGACAAAACAAATGTATAAATAAAAAACGTATCTAGTCAACATTTAGTCAACCAAATACGTATTCATATAAATTTAATTAAATCCGAATAACCCTAAAAACCCTGTAAACATTGAATTTTAAGTTATTCAAATATTAACAAATAATCATTTCTACATATTTCTTCTATACTGCCCTCCTACTTCAAACAATGCGGCTGTGATTTGCCCTAAACTACACACTTTAGTGGCTTCCATTAAATACTCAAATAAATTTTCGTTTTTAATAGCTGCTTCTTGAATCTTGTCCAACTGTTTTTGTACTTCTTGGGCATTGGTTTTATGTAAATTTTTTAAGGTTTGGATCTGAAATTGCTTTTCTTCTTCGGTGGCCCGAATTACCTCCGTCGGAATGACTGTTGGAGACCCCTTGGAACTCAAAAACGTGTTGACGCCAACAATAGGAAATGCTCCAGTGTGTTTTAAGGTTTCGTAATATAGGCTTTCTTCCTGAATTTTGGAGCGTTGGTACATGGTTTCCATGGCACCCAATACGCCACCACGATCTGTAATACGGTCAAATTCTTGCAAAACAGCTGTTTCTACTAAATCGGTTAATTCTTCAATAATAAAGGAGCCTTGAATTGGATTTTCGTTTTTGGCTAGACCTAATTCTTTAGTTATAATTAACTGAATTGCCATCGCACGGCGTACCGACTCTTCGGTTGGGGTGGTGATTGCTTCATCATAAGCATTGGTATGCAAGGAGTTGCAATTGTCATAAATTGCATACAAGGCTTGTAGGGTGGTCCGGATATCGTTAAAATCGATCTCTTGAGCATGCAAAGAGCGTCCTGAGGTCTGAATATGGTATTTTAGCATTTGGGCTCTTTCATTTGCTCCGTATTTTATTTTCATGGCCTTGGCCCAAATCTTACGTGCCACACGCCCTATAACAGCATATTCCGGATCTACTCCGTTAGAGAAAAAGAACGACAAATTTGGTCCAAAATCATTAATATCCATGCCCCGACTCAGGTAGTACTCTACATAGGTAAACCCATTGGATAACGTAAATGCTAATTGCGTAATGGGGTTGGCACCTGCCTCGGCAATATGGTATCCTGAGATAGAAACAGAATAAAAGTTTCGGACTTTGTTGGCAATAAAATATTCTTGTACATCTCCCATCAAACGCAAAGCAAATTCTGTCGAGAAAATACAGGTATTTTGCGCTTGGTCTTCTTTTAAAATATCGGCTTGAACGGTACCTCTAACTTGAGAGAGTGTTTTTGCCTTAATCTCACGGTATACCTCCAAAGGCAAAACAACATCTCCGGTAACACCCAAAAGCAGCAATCCTAAACCATTGTTTCCTTCTGGCAAATCGCCGTTATAAACCGGTCGCGCAATTCCTTTGTCTTGATATATTTGGTCTATTTTAGTTGCAATTTCTTTTTCTAATCCATTTGCTTGGATGTATAACTCACATTGTTGGTCAATAGCGGCATTCATAAAAAAACCAAGCAACATTGGCGCCGGACCATTGATGGTCATGCTTACCGAGGTCATGGCATGTACCAAATCAAAACCAGAATAGAGTTTTTTGGCATCGTCTAGACAACAAATAGAAACGCCTGCATTACCTATTTTTCCGTAAATATCGGGGCGTATATCGGGATCATTTCCATACAGGGTGACGCTGTCAAATGCTGTAGACAAACGCTTGGCGGGCAATCCAGCACTTACGTAATGAAAACGCTTGTTGGTTCGTTCTGGCCCACCCTCACCAGCAAACATACGCGAGGGATCTTCGCCTTCTCTTTTAAAGGGGTATAATCCGGATGTAAAAGGAAATTCTCCCGGAACGTTTTCTTGCAAACACCATCTCAAAATATCTCCCCAAGCTTCGTACTTAGGCAAGGCTATTTTAGGAATTGGAGAATGCGATAGCGATTCGGAGTGCGTTTTGATTGCTATATTTTGGCCTCTTACTTTAAAGTTATAAATAGGTTTTTTATATTTATTTACTTTTTGATCCCATGTTAGTAGTATTTCCCAATTGTAGGGGTCTAAATCCATTTTTACTTTATCAAATTGATTCAGTAATAGATTAAGAAAAATAGTGTTTTCATCCTGTTCTTTGACGGCAGAAGGATAGACTGAACTATCATCAATTCCTGTTTTTGTGATCTCAGGAACTTTGCCAGAAACAGACTCGATGGTTTTAAAAATACCGTATAGTTTTTGGGCTACTTTTTGTTGGCTCCCAACTATTTGATCGTATTTTCTATTACTTTCGGCTATTTCGGATAAATAACGGGTTCTTTGTGGGGGTATTACAAAAATTTTCTGACTCCTTTCTGGACTTACCACAAAAGTAGATTTTAAATCCGAATGTGTTTTCTCTACAATTTTATTTAAAATAAATTGGTAAAGCGTATTCATTCCTGGGTCATTAAATTGTGAAGCAATGGTACCAAAAACTGGCATCGTGTCCGGATTTGCTTCCCAAAGATTGTGGTTGCGTTGGTATTGTTTTTTAACATCCCGAATAGCATCTAAAGCCCCACGTTTGTCAAATTTATTTAGAGCTACTACATCCGCAAAATCTAGCATGTCTATTTTTTCTAATTGTGTTGCGGCACCAAACTCTGGCGTCATTACATATAAGGAAACGTCAGAGTGGTCCATAATCTCGGTGTCTGATTGCCCAATTCCGGACGTTTCTAAAATAATAAGATCAAATGTAGCTGCTTTTAGTACCTGAATTGCACCCGCAACATACTTAGACAATGCCAAATTAGACTGTCGAGTGGCAAGAGAACGCATGTACACCCGCGGGCTGTTGATGGCATTCATACGGATTCTGTCTCCTAATAATGCGCCTCCTGTTTTGCGTTTGGATGGATCTACAGAGATTAAACCAATGGTTTTGTCCGGAAAATCAATCAAAAAACGACGTACAAACTCATCCACCAAAGAAGATTTACCAGCTCCACCGGTTCCGGTAATTCCAAGAACAGGAGTTTCGGCCGTCTTCAAAGCGGGAGCAACCAAAGACTCTGGAAATAGTTTATAAAATTCTGGTGGGTTATTTTCGGCCAAGGATATTAGCCTCGCTATAGTAGTAACTTGCTTATTCTGGAGTCTATTTACCATCTCTGGAGCTGTTCCTTCGGGAGTTGGCGGGCTAAAATCAGACCGCTCTACTAGATCATTAATCATTCCTTGCAAACCCATGGAACGGCCGTCATCTGGAGCGTAAATACGGGTAATTCCGTAGGCTTGCAATTCGGCAATTTCTGTAGGCAAAATCACCCCGCCTCCACCACCAAATAGCTTTATGTGTCCTGCTCCTTTTTGTTGCAACAAATCATACATGTATTTAAAATATTCGATATGCCCTCCTTGGTAAGAAGTCAAGGCAATAGCATTGGCATCTTCTTGGATGGCAGTATTGACTACTTCTTCAACACTCCGATCATGCCCAAGATGTATTACCTCAACACCGGTGGCTTGGATAATTCTTCTCATGATATTGATTGCAGCATCATGACCATCAAACAAAGAGGCTGCAGTTACAATACGTACTTTATGCTTAGGGAGGTAGGGTGTTTGTGTATTCATTTTGAGAATGATAAGAGTTTTAAGCAAGCAATTTACTACTTTAATAGCATATCTAGCGGTAATTTTAAAAGTTAAAAATGCGTTTTATCGTCAAAAGGTGTTTTTTATCTAATAAATAGATAAGAATGGTACAATAATTTGTTAAAATTTTATCAATACCCTACCTTGTGCTATAATAAAACTTAAAAAACTTAAAATGAAAAAAATTACCATGTTCCCTATTTTGGTGGCACTCCTATCTCTAGGATCGTATGCTCAAGAGCTTCCGCCAAGTCCAACCCCAGGAAAATGTTACATTAAATGTATCACAAAAGACGAATACAAAGATGTAACTGAAACCTTCGAGATTGCACCAGCGTACAAAAAACTAACCGTAGCACCTGCAACCTATAAAACCGTAGAAGAAACTGTTTTAATAAAAGAAGCTGGTAAAAAAACCACTATACTACCTGCAACCTACAAAACCGTAGAAGAAAAAATGCTGGTTAAAGAAGCTAGCAAAACACAATCTATGGTAGCGGCCACATTTAAAACCGTTGAAGAAAAAATGTTAGTTAAAGAAGCTTCGACAAAATTAGTGGTAATTCCTGCTACGTACAAAACCGTAGAAGAAAAAATCATTGCCAAAGAAGCCTACAAAAAAATGGTTTTTAAACCCGCTACCTACAAAAGTGAAGAAGAAAAAATTTTAGCCAAAGAGGCTGTTAAAAAACTAACTGCTTTGCCACAATCATACACTACAGTAGAGGTACCATATATAGCCAAAGAAGCCATTACGGGACTAGAAGTTGTTCCTGCCAAATTCTCTAAGGGTTCCCAAACCTTTGTGACTAAAGCCAAATCTGGAAAATGGGAATACACCATGTTAAAGGACTGCCCTTCTGCCAATAAAGAAGACTGTATGACCATGTGTTATGTAGAAACTCCCGAAGAAACCCAAACCGTAGCTACCACCAAATTGGCCACAGATGCTACTACAAAAAAAACTTCTTGTGCAGATGGTATTTCAAAAGAACTTTGCGAAACAAAGAATGCGTACCAAAAACAAGTAGTAAGCTCTACTGCAAAAGTAAACGAATCTGAAATTCCGGCAGAATACAGCATGCTTAAAAGACAAGTTATTGCAACTCCAGCAACCTACCAAGAAATTGAAGTGCCTGCGCAATACGCCATTGTAAAAAAACAAATGGTGAATACTCCTGCAAAAACACAAGAAATAAGTATTCCAGCCGAATATAGTGTGGTAAAAAGACTCGTTATTGCTACGCCAGCTAGAGTAGAAGAAGTTGCTATCCCAGCAGAATACAGTATTGTCAAAAAACAAGTTGTTGCTACTGCTGCTATTGCAAATACCATCGAAATTCCGGCAGAATATGCTACCATAAAAAGACAAGTACTAGACAGAGCAGCAGCTACAACAGAAGAACTAGTCCCTGCAGTTACCAAAACTATTACCAAAACAGAATTGGTTAAAAAAGGAGGAATTACCGTTTGGGAAGAAGTAGATTGTTCTATTGCCTCTGGAAACAATTTGTTAAACATTCTTTATGAATACAATAGCGCTAAGTTAACACCAACCTCTACCACAGACATTGACCGAAACTTATTGAAATTAATGCGCGAAAAACAAAATCTAAGGGTTGAGATTATGTCGCACACCGATGCGAGAGGAAATGACAACTACAACATGTCTTTATCCCAACAAAGAGCACAATCAGTGGTAAACTATTTAGTATCTAAAGGTATTACAAGAGATCGATTAGTAGCCAAAGGATTTGGTGAAACTAGATTAAAAAACAAATGTTCTAATGGCGTAAATTGTTCGGATGCGCAACACCAAGCAAACAGAAGAACCGAATTCCGAATTATTCAATAATACCAATACTGTTTACAAAAGAGTAACTCAAAAGAAAGCGAACAAACCCCAAAAATTTGGGAAAGTTCCTTTTGAGTTACTCTTTTTTTTATGTCTAAAAAAAACACCAAAGCAGCACACCAATTAGCTATACGTGTTTTATTTTTAAATAGATTAAAAGCTTTTTTTGGCTATTGAAAGACCTTATTTTATTTTAGAAACTGTAGTCACCGCTACATCAAGAGTGATGGGTTTAAAAACAATTCCAAAAGAACTCTCAAATTCTTCTTGCATTAAGTCTTGAAATTGGTACTGAAAATCCCAATCGTACAAAGTAGTATCCGAACCAGTATAAACGTAATTAACCTGTTTTTCTCTACTCAATAAACTACACAAAGAAGTAATACTCATGTTGTCGGCTTGAATTCTATCCGTTCCTATAATATAATTTACCGGGCTCCCTTCCCAATTTAGTTGGTTAGAATCCCAAAGCATTTTTTTGTTTTTTACTTGTAGTGCAACTGCTGTAATTTTTTGTGTATGTACATGGCTTTTTAAATCTAAAAACTGCAAAACTGCAACTATAATTTTGTCTTTTTCAAAATCCCACATGGCCTTGGTGCTACTAATTTTAATGTTTTTATCGGTGCCTTTTTCAAATTTTAATTCAAAGGGATAAGACGATTTTAAAACAAAAAACAAATTTTTTAATGAACCCGAATAGTACACCTCGTCCTCATTCTGAATCAGTTCTTGCACCTCAGATTGCAATGATTCTATTTTTAAATTTTCTCCTTTGGAGAGCACCTTATTTGAAATTATTTCTGGACTTTTAACCTCTACTAACTGCTCCAATTTTACTGGGTGCTTGCTTTTTTTTGGAATAGTATAATAATAATCTAATGCATCTTGAGATAGATCCGAGGGATTGCCACTCCAAAGAACAGTTCCGTTTAGATCCAGCAATACTGCATAAGGTCTGGATTGTACGGCATATTTATCTACCGTAAAACCTTGATAATCCGAAGTAACCATTAAATCAATTGGTCTTTTTTTTAGGTATGTTGCAATTTTATTTTCGGACTCATCCGAAATAGAAACCACAAAAAGCTTCTCTTTATTGTGTTTTTGCAAAATTTCTAATTGTTGGGTAGCATAAACACAGGGAGCGCACCAAGTGGCCCAAAAATCAATCAAGATTAGCTTTTGATCCAAAAATGAAGTAATTTTATTTTCTGAAACTATTTTCGCTACTTTTATTGGTTGCGAATACATGGTGTTTAAACAACAAACGAGAATACAACCTATTATCTTTTTCACTTTAATATTTTTTTTTTAATGACTACAACAAACATACCAAAATTAACGCCTTTATTTAAAATTAAAACCCTACTTGTATCTACATTATTTTTGACGGTAACTAGTTGTGCTGAATTGCAACAAATTGCTACTCAATATCCTGGAATAGCAACCGCAGGAACGGTAGATATTTCTGGAGGATTAAAAGAGGCTTTAAACAACGGAATTACCAAACAAGTATCCAAATTAACGGCTACGGATGGTTTCTATAAAAATGAAGCCGTAAAAATTCTTTTGCCCGAAGAATTACGAAAAGTAGACTCTGGTTTAAGAAAAATGGGGCTTAACTCTTTGGCAGATGAAGGTTTAAAGGTGCTCAATAGGGCTGCCGAAGATGCCGTTAAAGAAGCAACTCCAATATTTGTAAGTGCCATCAAAAACATGACCATTACGGATGCCAAGGGTATTTTGCTTGGAGATACAAGCGCCGCAACAACCTACTTACAAAATAGTACTACAACTGCTTTGTACTCTAAATTTAATCCGGTTATTAAAAACTCTTTTAGCAAAGTTGGTGCAGATAAAGTCTGGACAAATATTATTACTAAATACAATAGTATTCCATTGGTAAACAAAGTCAACCCCGATTTAAACGATTATGTAACCAACCAAGCCATGAATGGTGTTTTTAAAATGATTGCGGTAGAGGAACAAAACATTCGTACCAACATAGGTGCCAGAACCTCGCCTTTATTGCAAACTGTTTTTGCGATGCAGGATTCTAAATAAACCGCTGTTAGCTCCCAAGCTATTTTTGAGAGGCGCGTGTAGATAACCTACTAACACCTCTACAGAACAACGGTTTAACTCGTTTTTTGCTGGTTATACTATAGCCAAAACAACCTTAACCAAGCTACAACAAAGTAATAACAAAACCTTAACAGCTGGATACTGCCTTATAGACGTACTTTGCGCTGGTAATAAACTGGTTATTTATTACTTGGTTTTGGTTAGTTAAATAGTGCCAACATTCTAAGAGTGTTGGCATTTTTGGTTAGATACTTTTTTTAGGATTTTTTCATAAAATGAAGCACTGCCACATTAAACTGTACGGGCTGTTCTACATTTACTACATGCCCCGCATTTTTGATAACAAATAACTCCGAGGATTTATAATGCCTTGCAACAACTTCTCGAACCGAAGGCAGAAACATATAATCCTCTTCGCCCATGATATACAAAGTGGGTATGTTTAATTCTACTTGACGAAACCATTTGAGTATCGGATTGATCTCTGAGGTAAGTTTAAACCATTTTAAAAATTCTTTTTGATACAATTTTTTGGCTTCGTTGATAAATAAAATTCGGGATTGTTTGTGGTTTTTTTGGGCATTATTACAAAAGCAAAAAAACGATACAATACCAAATAAGGCAAAACGTATTTAAAAGCATTGCCTAAGCGCATTAACACTTGAGAGCGAAAATTCATTTTTAAAATAGCCCCACCCAATATCATGCTTTGCACCCTATCGGGATGCATTTCGGCTAGCTGTCGGATTAAGATAGTGCCTAGAGATATTCCTACAAAATGAGATTTTTCTATTTTCAAAAAGTCCAAAACTTCCAAAATATCATTGGCCAAAGCCTCAAAAGTATACTTTTGTTTAAAGGCATTCCGTAGAGAAGGTTTGGAGTTTCCGTGTCCGCGTAGATCCAACAACAATACATTGTACTGTTTTTGAAAATCTCTTATTTGCTTATACCAAATAGAAGAACTACCTCCTGCTCCATGCACAAAAGTAACCCACTGGGTACTTTTTTTGTTTTGATAAATTGTATAATGGATCAATTGCTCTTTTTTTACAAAAATAATACAATATTTTCACATAACAACTCGCAAATAAACTTCCAATCAAGGCTTTAGTCTCTAAATACAAAAAAGGGACCTTAATTAAAGATCCCTTTGTGTATTTACTGCTATAGCTTATAATGAATTTATAAAATCTAGTAGTTTTTGTCTCTGGGATACAGAGAGTTTCTTAAAACTATTTTTGGCTTCTTGGGCTTCGCCACCGTGCCACAAAATAGCCTCTGTTACATTATCTGCTCTACCATCATGTAGTAGTTTGGTATGGTTATTCACTGTGGCTATTAGCCCAATACCCCACAAAGGAGGTGTTCTCCACTCGGTACCTGAGGCTTCAAAATCTGGAGCATTATCTGCCAAACCTGCCCCCATGTCATGCAGTAACAAATCCGTATAGGGTCTAATGGTTTGGTTGCGTAGAGCGGTTATAGGATGGGTATTTCCGGTCTGTACCTTAGGCTTATGGCAACTGATGCAGTTTATGGTTTCGAATATTTTTTTGCCTTCTAAAACATTTTGATCGGTATAATTTCTACGACCTGGCACTGCAAGTGTGCTAGAGTACAAGGCTACTTTATCTAAATTAGCATCCGAAATTTCTGGATTTCCTCCATTGGGTATTGTAGCGCAGTTTACGCCAGGCGGACAGTTTTCGTCCGGAAACAATACGGAGGTAATCCCCATATCTCCTGAAAATGCTGCTGCAACTTGTTGGCGTATAGTGGGCTGGTTTGCTTTCCAACCAAAACGTCCAATTTTTTTGGATTTGGATGCTATATCGTATACATAGTTCAATTTACCAGATATTCCATCTTTGTTGGTGTCTTGAGGATCTGCCCATTGCAACAAAGTACTGGCATCTATTGCTTCCAAAAGCCCTAAGCCTACCATTTGATTGGCTACTCTAGGAGATATTTTTACAGCAGTGGCTAATGGACCATACCCAAGAGTAGTAATATGGTATGTAGGTTTTTTGAGCATTACTTTGGTGCCATCTTCTAGAATTTCAATAAGCTCTTGGTGGGTTATAACAAACTTGCCTTTGGGGGTTTGTCCCAAGATAGCATTATCTTGTAATTGCCCTGCGTAAACTGGATCCAATGCAGCACTTCCGGTGTTGGTAATTCCGGGCGTACTCAAACGCAAGAGCAAGCCATGTGCGGTTTCTCCATCTACCAATGGCGCCCTACCTCTACCATCTTTAAAATGGCAACTAGAACACGAAACGGCATTAAAAAAAGGACCTAATCCATCTCTTGCCGTAGTGGATGCTGGGGCAGAAACCCAACTTTGCCTAAAAAAAGAATTTCCGATACCAAAATCCGTTTGCTCATCAAAAGTTAAATTGGGTGCCGAGAACCCAAAAGCTTCTTCGGTGGCATTAAAAAAAGTAGTAGTCCCTCCAGAGAATTGTTCCCCAGCTTCGGGGGTAAGTGCCGTATATTCTTCGTCTTGGTTGGTATTACAACCCAAAAAGGAAAAGCTAATTAGTAAAAAACTTATTTTTAGAGTAGCATTCATGGTTTTTAAAATCAAAAAAGTGTCCTTAAAAAAAGAACACTTTAGTTATACCTATTTTTATGGACTAACTAGTAACAATTATTCCAATTTTGGAGGCTCCTGCCAATAAATTAGCACCTAAATTCTTTAGTTCTAAAACCGCTATCCGTACTTTGGCTCCTTCTACAGAGTTTACTCCTCCTGCAATAGCTAAGTCAAACGGGGTCATAATTGCGGCTACTTTGGTTAACGAAGCTTGAACTGCTTGGTCTGTATCTTTATAGACTTCTATGGCATTTTGCTTTACTAAATCTTCAAGCGATGCACCATCTATAGAACCATATTTTCCTTGATAAACATTAAGTACTCCTTGCAAGTTCAGAGCAATATCTCTATGGGTATTATCACTAAAACAAGAATGCTCATCCTCTTGATCTGCATTTCCTAGAGCAACATTCATTCGTTCTACAGGCAGTTCTGCCGATACAAGGGTGGTTATTCCTAGATACATATTTTTAATGGCTTGGTCTTCTGGCAATGACAAAAATAATTGTCTATAAACCCCTGCTACTTTCCATTGGTTTACTAGATAATTTAAATGATCTGTCAAAAGATCCGCACATACTTTAAGATACGTTGCTCTACGTTTTTGATTTGCCGCAGTGCCGCCATCCACATAATCAGTATACGGACGCAAACCTGCTTTTTTCTCTGATGGAGCTGTTAGATCCTGCCCCCATAGCAAAAACTCGATAGCATGATAGCCTACGCTGATATTTTTTTCGCCTCCATTTTCGTTTTGAGCTTCCAAAAAAGACTTATCAATAACCGGAAACAAAACAGGGTTGTTAATTATTCCAGATGCGGAGGCACCTTGAACATAATCAATATAATTTTCATCTAATGGCCAAGCATTCATAAGACTCTCTGGGCCATCTTTAGCATCAATTGGGCCGTTGGCAAAACGGAATGCTTCGGTGGTACCATAACTTTCTCTGGCTTGTTTCCAGCTGGATTTAGCTGCATCAAAAGTAGCTTGTGTTGGCAGTGCAACAAAGGTATTTATTGCTGTTTCTAATAGTATTGCGTCTTGGTAGGCTTTGTTATAGTTTGCAAAAGCAATAGCTGCATAATTGGCGATTACTTCTTTTTTAGTTATTTTTAAGGTACTATCTGTAGTATCCTCCGATCGATTACAAGCCAAGCCTAAAGTAGCCACTGCTAAATATAAAGACGTTCTTAAAATTACTTTTTTCATGCTGTTTTTATTTAGAATAATTAAATTTAAAGCAAAAGTATACCGTTATTTTAAAAAAACAAATTTTATTTAGATTAAATTTAAATAAAACAACATACCATTTAAGGTAGCGTTATCGCGTTGTATCTCTTAAAATAAAATTATTTAGAAATAATCTAAACAAACTTTGTCAATCAAAAAATGCGTAGTATATTTGCCAAAATTATTTTTATTTAATCTTAATAACTAACATATGAAGCCTACTAAATTATTTTTTGCCTCTACTATTATTGCTGCATTAAGCCTTGCATCTTGCTCCAAAGATGCGGACGATCAATTAGCAACCTATGCCATCCCAGCTACCTATACTTTTGAAAGAAACCAAACCACAACCGTAGATTTTTCGGGACAATCCAGCAGATTATTAATGCTAGAGGAAATGGGGAACTACATCAAAACTGCTGCCACCAACGGAACAGTAGTGGATCAAACCATACTTAGCAATATGTACTCCAATAGCAACAATCCCTTTACATTAGCAGAACTAAATACCTCTGGTAAACAATTAAAAGACAAAACAGCTGCATCCAAAGAGTATTTTCAATTATTATTGGGAGGCGGAAGTTCTTTAGAAAAAAATACGGTACAAGCTTTTTTTGAAAGCCAATTGACCCTTGCTAACCAAGCAAGTTTAGGAGCTACAGCAGCAGCAGGTACTGCAGGTGTCTATACAGACGGTACCAGCAAAAGATTGTTTGCCACAAATGGTTTGGAACCGCAACAAGTGTTATTAAAAGGAATGATGGGAGCGTGTTTTATAGATCAAGTAGTCAATAATTATTTGAGCACCTATAAACTAGATGAGGCTAACAATAAAGTGAACAATACCAACAAAGTACTAGAGGCTAACAAAACCTATACTACCATGGAACATACTTGGGACGAAGCCTACGGCTATCTCTATGGAGCAGGTGGAACTAAATTTTGGAGTAGTTACATCAATCAAGTAAACGCAGATGCAGATTTCAATACCCTAAAAGCGGATCTTGATTTAGCTTTCCGTAAAGGTAGAGCTGCTATTGTTGCCAATGATTATGCCACACGTGATGCACAAATTGCAGTTATAAAAACCAAATTGGCATTAGTACCAGCGGTACGAGCGGTATATTATTTGCAAGAAGGAAAAAACAAACTCACTACAGATAAAGGTGCCAAAGCATTCCATGCTCTATCGGAGGCTTATGGATTTATCCTTAGCTTGCGTTATACTAATAAACCAGGTACTGAGGCTCCTTATTTTTCAAAAACAGAAGTAGATGCCATGCTTGCCTCACTAATAAGCGGTAACAACGGGTTGTGGGATATAGACACTTTAGGTCCAAAGCTAGATACGCTTTCTGCACAAATTGCTGCCAAATTTGGCTTTACAGTTGCCCAAGCCGCTACCGTAAATTAATTAAGAACAACTACAATTAAGTACAATTGCTTTTGTACTTTTGCAAAAAAAAAGAAGTTGCCATGAAAAAGAAACTATTTATATTTTTTAGTGCATTGATCACCCTAGCGGCTTGTTCTTCAAGTGATAGCGGAGAGGACAGCACCTCAGGCAGTAATTATGACCGAAAATTACTGTTGACCAACTGGGCAGACAACATTATTATACCTAGTTATACCAATTATGAGGCAAAAATAGCAACACTAGCACAAAATGTAGCAGCCTTTACTACTACGGCAAACCAAACCAACCTTGCGGCCGTAAGAACCTCTTGGTTAGAAGCCTATAAAGCATACCAATATGTTGCAATATATAGCTTTGGAAAATCCGAAGAAATTAGTTTCAAAGAAAGTGCCAATACCTATCCAACTAATCTAACGGGTATCGAAAATAATATTCTGGCAGATAATTATAACTTGGCTTTATTGTCTCAATTTGACAAACAAGGATTTCCTGCCTTAGATTATTTACTGCACGGATTAGCCAGTACAGATGCGGCAATAATTGCTAATTATAGCACCGATGCCCATGCTTCAAAATACCAAAAGTATTTAACTGCTGTAACCGCCCAATTGGCAACCAATGCCAACCTAGTGACTACAGATTGGAAATCCAATTACAGAGACCTGTATATTGCCAACAGTGGTGCTTCTGTGAGCGGCTCTGTTGCGATAACCACCAATAATTTTGTCAAAAATTTAGAAAAAGACATTCGGTCGGGCAAAATTGGAATTCCTTGTGGCGTATTTTCTAATGCCACTAAATTTCCAGAAAAAGTAGAAGCATATTATAAAAACAACCTCTCTAAAGAGTTACTAAATACTGCCCTACAAGCCTCCCAAGATTTCTTTAACGGCAAACATTACGGTAGTGCAACAACTGGCGAAGGTTTAAAAACGTATTTGGATTATGTAAATGCCATGCGTGGCGGACAAAAACTAAGCCAAATAATTCTCCAACAATATGCTGCAGCTTTTACCGCAATTGCTGGCTTGGACCCAAGTTTTTCTACACAGATTACCAACAATAATACCCTAATGATTGCTGCCTATGATGTAGTGCAACAAAATGTAATTTACACCAAATTAGACATGATGCAAGCCCTAAACATTACTATAGATTATGTAGATAGTGATGGGGATTAATTTAGCGTTTTTAAAAGATCTAACCTACCAAAACAGCAATTACAAGAATGAATCTAAATTATTTTAAACAAAATACTTCAGCCGCAACGCTAGCTTTCTATAGGCTAGCGTTTGGTTTAATGATGCTGTTTAGTTTGATTCGGTTTGCAAGTTATGGCTGGATAAAACAACGCTACCTAATTCCACAATTTCATTTTACATATTACGGATGGGAATGGGTCAAACCCCTCGGAAACTACACCTATCTCTTATTTCTAATTGCAGGTATTGCCGCCTTATTTGTGGCCATTGGATACAAATACAAATGGGCTATTTTAACTTTTTTTCTGAGCTTTACTTATATTGAATTACTAGACAAAACAACCTACCTCAATCACTATTATTTTATTTCGGTAATTAGTTTTGTGTTGCTGTTTTTGCCTGCAAACTGTTATTTTTCGGTAGATGCATATAGAGACCCAAAGTTACGTTATGCAAAAATTCCTTCTTGGAATATTGGACTGCTCCAAACCATACTAGCAATCGTTTATTTTTATGCAGGACTCGCCAAACTCAATTCAGATTGGTTATTCAATGCCATGCCTCTCAAAATATGGTTGCCACACCACTCCAACATTCCCATTATTGGTCCCTTACTCAATGAAAATTGGGTACATTATGCCTTTAGCTGGACCGGAGCTGTCTACGATCTTACCATAGTGTTTTTGTTGCGCTACAAACCAACCCGTTTATTTGGTTTTATTTTAGTTATAGTATTTCATGTTTTGACCAAAATACTCTTTCCAATAGGCGTTTTTCCGTATGTAATGATTGTTAGTACGCTATTATTTTTTGATGCGGATTTTCATAAAAAATATTGCAATTCCTTTCCAAAACCTATTCTGGATCACTGGTTGTTTTTGAAAACCAAAAAATCAAAAAACCAAGCAATACCGCATTTTATAAAACCAAAGTAGCTGTATTGAGCAGTTTTATTGTTTTGCAACTCCTCTTCCCGTTTAGGTATTTGGCCTATCCCGGAGAATTATTCTGGACCGAAGAAGGTTTTCGATTTTCTTGGCGGGTCATGCTTATGGAAAAAGCAGGATATGCTACCTTTATAGTAAAAGATGCCGTTACCCAAAAACAAATTGTAGTGACTAACAGCCATTTTTTAACCCCTTTTCAGGAAAAACAAATGGCTTTTCAACCCGATTTTATTTTAGAATACGCACACTATCTACACGATTATTACCAACAACAAGGCGTTACAAATCCCGAAGTTTATGTAGAGAGCTATGTAGCTCTCAACGGAAGGTTAAGCCAAAAATATATTGATCCCAAAATAAATTTAGCTCAAGAAAATGAAAATTTCAAACACAAAACCTGGATACTTCCTTTTAAGGACACCATTAAAGGATTTTAGATTATTTCTACTCTTATTGCTCCCCTTATTGACTTTTGCTCAAAACAAAATATCGGGCGTTGTCACGGATAATAAGGGCCTAAAATTAGCTGGAGTAGAAATTTACAACAGAGCTACCAATACAAAATTACTTACCGACAAAAATGGTTTTTTTGA
The DNA here is from genome assembly GCF_001831475.1 of Flavobacterium crassostreae. Classification (NCBI taxonomy): domain Bacteria; kingdom Pseudomonadati; phylum Bacteroidota; class Flavobacteriia; order Flavobacteriales; family Flavobacteriaceae; genus Flavobacterium; species Flavobacterium crassostreae. Next base: position 2,663,178 of record NZ_CP017688.1, read on the forward strand.
AATTGAACCCAAAAAGCCCGCAAGTTATGACTTAGTCTTTTTTAAAGAAGGCTTTGCTATTGTAGAGCAAAATGACATCTCCACCGGTAGTAGTATTAAAATTGTTTTGAACAAAATCAACCAACTAACCGAAGTTATTATCCGAAAACAAAATGACAAACTACAAAGCCTTTATAAACTAAATGACATTGAAGAAACCGCTATTTATGCCGGCAAAAAAACAGAGGTAATCAACATTAGCAAATTAACGGCAAATAAAGCCACCAACAATGCCCGCCAAATATTTGCACAGGTAGTTGGACTAACAATAAACGAAAGTTCGGATGGAGGTTTGCAATTAAGTATTGGAGGCCGAGGCTTGAACCCAAACCGAACTGCCAATTTTAACACCCGCCAGAACAACTACGACATTAGTGCCGATGTGCTGGGCTATCCCGAGAGTTATTATGCCACTCCCACCGAAGCTTTAGAAGAAATTCAGATTATTCGTGGTGCCGCTTCCTTGCAATACGGAACCCAATTTGGTGGTTTGATTAATTTTAAATTAAAAACACCTACCACAAAACCATTTGAATTTAGCACCCGAAGCACCATAGGTTCTTATGGGTTAGGCACCAATTTTACATCGGTGAGTGGCACCAATAAAAAATTTAGCTACTACAGTTTTTATAATTACAAACAAGGAAATGGATACCGACCAAATTCAGACTTTGAGAGCAAAAATTATTTTGCAAATCTAAACTACCAATTTACACCCCAAACCTCTGTACATTTAGACTATACTTACTACAATTATTTAGCACAACAAGCCGGAGGTTTAACAGATGCCCAATTCTATAAAAACCCAAAACAAAGCAACCGTACCCGAAATTGGTTTGCAGTAAACTGGAATTTATTTGCCTTACGCCTAAAGCACCAATGGAACCTGGACACGGATTTTTCGGTACAGTTATTTGGTTTAAATGCCAGCCGAAAAGCCTTAGGGTTTAGAGACAACCGCATTACCACACCAGATCCAATGCAAGAGAGGGATTTAATTATAGGAAAATTTGTAAACTGGGGCGCCGAAACGCGCTACCTAAAGCGTTACCCTATTGGACAACAAAAAAGCGCTTTTTTGATAGGAGCAAAATACTACCAATCTAATAACCAACAACAACAAGGCCCCGGAAGTGCAGATACTAATGCCAACTTTAACCTGGCTACAACAGCCTATCCGTATTATCAAAACCAATCCGATTTTAGGTTTCCTAACAAAAACTTGGCTCTTTTTGGAGAAAATATTTTTAAGATAAATGCCAATTTTACGGTAACACCAGGTTTTAGAATTGAAAAAATTATAACCAAGGCCGATGGTTATTATAAAAAAATAAATCGGGATTTCGCAGGCAATATTATTCTGAACGAAACCAAAAATGAGAACACCGTTAAAGATCGGAACTTGCTTTTATTGGGTGTTGGATTGAGTTACAAACCCAAAAAAGGTTTGGAAATTTACGGAAATGCCTCTCAAAATTACCGATCTGTAACCTTTAGCGATATCCGTACGATAAATCCTAGCCAACAAATAGACGAAAACATTACCGACGAAAAAGGCTATACTTCGGATATTGGATTACGGGGCCATATTCAACATATAATAACCTTTGACACCAGTATTTTTGGTCTTTATTATAACGACAAAATTGGCGAATATGACAGCACCAACGCCTCCAATCAAATTGTCAAAATTAGAGCCAATACCGGAACGGCGCTAACCTACGGTTTTGAAACATTGGTAGACTGGAACATTGCCAAAAGCTGTTTTAAAGATACCGAAAATCTAAGCTGGAATGTATTTACCAATTCGGCCATTACCAAATCAAGCTACCTAAAATCTGCAATACCTAGTATCAAAAAAGGCTATGAGGTGGAGTTTGTCCCGTTATTTAATATCAAAACAGGAACTAGTCTGGGCTACAAAAACGTGATGTCAAGCATTCAATTTACCCATGTTTCCTCACAATTATCGAGTGCTAGTAGCAATAACAGCAACAATGTCTTGACGGGCATTTCTGGAACTATTCCGGCCTATAGTGTAGCGGATATATCTTGTTCGTACAAATGGAAAAACTGGAAACTAGAAGCCGGTATCACTAATTTTACAAACAACCATTACTTTACCCGTAGAGCTACAGGATATCCAGGTCCGGGAATTATTCCGTCGGATAACAGAACCTTTTATACCACAGTAGAGTTTTTATTTTAAAACCAAAGTACAGACCAAAATCCTTTAAAAAAGCAACTTTAGTGGTTGGTTTTTTAAAGGATTTTGGTTTTTTATTCTATTACTGCTTCAGCAGCTTCGTTTTGAAGGTTCTGATGCAGTATTCTAAAATAATCTAGCGCCTTTAAGAGCCTACTACCATACCAAGAAAACATTTCGCCATCCACCAACACAATTTTAGCTTTTGGGATATGTTGACGCATTTCATAGGCGGCATTTTTTTTAAAAGGATATGGCTCCGAAGACAAAAAAATATAATCTGGAGCTCCATCTACAACCATTTGTTCTAAAATAATTTCAGGATAGCGCTCTTTGGTTTGGTACCAATTTTCAAAATGATTGAGTTGCAATAATTCATTTATATACGTATGAGTTCCTGCCACCATATACGGGTTTTTCCAGATAAAATAAGCCGTTTTTTGGACTGGAACGTCTTTTATAAAATCTTTAAAATTGCTTAAAGCAAAAACCAATTTGTCGTGCCATTTTTGGGCTTCTGTTCTAGAATTGAATATTTTTCCAAAATCTAAAATCATTCTAAAATTATCTTCAATGGTAAGAATATTAGTGACCCAAACCGGACAAATGGTGCCCAATTGCTGCACCATCTCTAACGTATTCTCTTCTTTATTACAAATAATTATATCTGGTTGTAAGGCTTTTATTTTGTCTAAATGGACTTTTTTGGTGCCTCCAACACGTTTTTTAGTAGTTTTAAGATGGTGCGGATGTACACAAAACGAAGTGATTCCAACTATTTTGGCCTCTAATCCCAAATCACATAGCAATTCGGTTTGTGAAGGCACCAAAGAAACAATCCGTTGCGGCGTAGTTTTAAAAGTATGTACGGTCCCTAATTGGTCTGTTGCAGTTTTTAGCATTGGATTGGTTTTGTTTTAAAATTTTATTTTTATAAATCGGATGCTAAAAACCATACCTATTAAATACTATAAATGCTTTATCTAAAAAAACAACAAACGCTACTTTATTAAGTGCAAAGCCATTATTTGTGCCATTTCTTGTTGCATTTTTAAGGCTTCTTGTCTTGCTCTAGAGGCAAAATCTACGCCGTTTGAGGCATATATAATTCCTCTGGAAGAATTTATAAGCAAGCCTATTTGGGCATTCATTCCGTACTTACAAACTTCAGACAAACTACCTCCTTGCGCTCCTACTCCTGGAACCAACAAAAAGCTATCTGGAACAATTTTACGGATTTCTGTAAAATATTCTGCCTTGGTTGCACCAACTACATACATCAAGTTTTGGCTGTTTTTCCAGGTTTTGGCTGTTTCTAAAACACGTTTGTAGAGTTCTTTGCCATCTACCTTTATGGTCTGAAAATCAAAAGCTCCTTCATTGGATGTTAAGGCCAACATAATGGTGTGCTTGTTCTCAAAGGCTAAAAAGGGTTCTACCGAATCTTTACCCATGTACGGAGCAACGGTCACACTATCAAATTCTAAATCTTCAAAAAATGCCTTGGCATACATCGTAGAAGTATTGCCTATATCGCCACGTTTGGCATCCGCAATAGTAAAAATTTCTGGATACGTAGTATGGAGGTAATGCATGGTTTTTTGCAATGCCATCCAGCCTTTGATACCATAAGCTTCAAAAAAAGCAATATTGGGCTTGTAGGCTACACACAAATCATGGGTAGCATCTATGATGGCTTTATTGAATTCAAAAATAGGATCTTCTAAATCTAAAAGATGTTTTGGAATTTTATTTAAATCCACGTCCAATCCTACAGTTAAAAAGGATTTCTTGGTTTTAATTTGGTCAATAAGGTGTTGTGTAGTCATTTGTTGTTTGCTTGTGCTGCAAATTTACAAACTTGTATTCAATTAATATAAAAATATCGTGTTTTACTCCCAAAAAACCATACCGTATAGTCCAAAACAACTCCAATAGCTGTTCCAAAATTTAAACCAAAAAAAGGAGGTCTTTGCAGACCTCCTTTTTGGAGCATAAAATGCGAATGGATTATTTTACCAAAATAATTTCTACTCTTCTGTTTGCAGCTCTTCCTGCTTCTGTTTTGTTGGTTGCAATAGGTTTTACAATACCAAATCCTTCCGAAGATAACCTATCGGCACTAATGCCTTTGGCTACTAAATGCGTTTTTACCGCTGCAGCTCTTTCTTTAGATAATTGTAAATTTTTGACTGCAGAACCAGTGCTGTCCGTATAGCCTTCTAACCTAAAATTAGCTGTAGGATAGTTACGCATTACGTTTTCAATTTCTTGCAATTTCGGGTTAGACTCTGGTCGTATAGTGGCTTTTCCTGAATTGAACAATACCGCTTTAGAAAACACATTTAGCTCTTTAATAACATCACCCGTAATTTCGGGGCAGCCATTATTAACCATTGCTCCTCTTACCTCTGGGCATTGATCGTCTTTATCTGGCACTCCATCCCCGTCGCTATCTTCCCATGGGCAACCATTATTTGCAACTGGACCAGCTATCTCTGGGCATCTATCTTTTTCGTCCACAATACTATCGCCATCGGTATCTATCAAAATTTCTTCGGCAACTATTTCTTCCATAACCTCATCAACTTCTTCTATTTTATCTACTACAGGCTCTAGAACTTGTTTCTTTTTTTTTTGATACACCGGAATTTTAAATCCTAAATGCATATCTACTGCTCTAGAATTATCAGACATTAAATTGGTTAGCGCAGATCCCGACCCAATAAAGAAAATACCCGTACGCAAACCAACACCTACTTGGGCTTGTTTGCTGTACTGTATGTACGAAACTGGCATATAAAAACTAAACCATCTGGACTCATAGCGTGGGGTTAGACTAAAACGATTGCTACTGCTATTTTGGTTTAATTTTGATTTATCGACCACGCTAAACTCACCATTGGCATTTAAATAAAATTTATTATGTAGGTTCCAATCCACATCGGCACGTAAAGTTGTAGGCAAAAATGCTTTTACAGCTCCATTGACCACCGTTGCAGTATAATTATTTTTTAAAAAGGCATCTGCATCCTCTGCACTATCGTATTGCCCTTGAGTTACGGTAGCATTTAGATCATACGAATTACGAATCCCTTTATCATACCTAACACTTCCTAAATCTGTTAGCGCCAACCCAAAACGGAGTTTGTATTTATTGATGTGTTTCAAGTCCATCAAATCCGATCTCGAAGCCTCATAATCTGGCCTCCACTCGTATATGAATCCCAAGTCCAAACCAAGACCTCTAGATTTACTGTCTACCACCACGTCATTATCTACAGCAAAATCTTGACTGGATCCATACAAAGCAGTACCCGTACTGGTGTATTGGCTATTTTGTGGGTTTAAGCTGTTTTTAACATACTTTACTTGTACATTATTTGCCTGAAAATGGTAGTTTGCAACCCCTTGCAAATATTTAGCCGTAACCCCTCCTTTGACAAAATGAGCCCCTTTTTGAAATAAAACAGCGGCATAAGATACTCCTAACTCTCCCCACGAATTTCCTACGGCATTGGGACTACCCACGCTATAATCAAAATTAGAGGTGTTGTCTTTGGCTAATTCATCAATTAGATTTCCATTAATATCCAATACGTTCACAAAAGATCGTGCTCTTGTATAGACAGCCAAAGAATGCTTAGGAGCAATATTAAACATAAAGGAAGGCCCCATAATATCCGTGTTCAGCATGGCATTATTACTTAAGGCAAACGATTTTTTAGCTTTGTTTTCAAAATCATAATCACTCTTAAAAGCATCCATCAAATTAACACCATACGCATCATTGTTAGCCATGGAGCTTACCGAAAACAAATTGATATCGGTTTTAAACCTAGAATCTACAATAGACGCAGGGTTAAACAATACCCCTTGGACTCCTGCATAATTGTCATGCGTATAGCCTAGATAAGACTGTGCATTGGCCGAAACTACACTTGCAAAAGCAAGAAAAGTAAGTACTTTTTTTTTCATAATTTAAGGTGATTTAGACGTTTTTAAAAATTAAAACTTTCATGATTTTAACAAAAATAGTGTTTTTTTTTAACAAAAATATTGCTTTATTAGTTCCTAAACACCAAAAAAAGCAAAAAAAATGCTCCACTAAAACTATATGGAGCATCTATCTATAATACAGAACAGTACTTGTTTAAAAAACTTCGCTTGCTTCTTTGAGTTTTTCCATATTGTTTACCAACGCTAACTCATCTACAATTTTCTGAATGTCCCCATTCATGATATTCCCCAGATCATACAACGTCAAACCAACTCTATGATCCGTCACACGCCCTTGGGCATAATTGTAGGTTCTAATCTTGGCAGAACGGTCTCCAGAGCTCACCTGCGAAGTACGCGTAGTGGCATCTTCGGCTTGTTTTTTGGCTAATTCCTGTTCGTATAAACGCGAACGCAATACTACAAAAGCCTTGTCTTTATTCTTATGTTGTGATTTTTGATCCTGACATTGCGCCACCAATCCCGTAGGGATATGCGTCAAACGCACCGCAGACTTAGTCGTATTTACAGATTGTCCACCAGGCCCAGACGAACAAAAGAAATCCACACGCACATCATTCATATCAATCTGCACATCAAACTCTTCTGCCTCAGGCAAAACCATCACCGTAGCGGCAGAGGTATGCACCCTTCCTTGCGTTTCTGTTTGTGGCACCCGTTGCACTCGGTGCACTCCTGCCTCAAACTTCAAGGTACCATAAACATCCTCACCGGTAACCTCAAAGATAACCTCTTTGAAACCACCCGAAGTTCCCTCGTTCATATCCACCACAGAAGTTCTCCAACCTCTGTTTTCGCAGTATTTGGTGTACATACGGAATAAATCTCCAGCAAAAATACTTGCCTCATCCCCACCGGTACCGGCACGTATTTCTACCATAACATTCTTGGCATCTTCTGGATCTTTGGGGATCAACATAAACTTGATTTCTTCCTCTAATTCCGGCAACCTTTCCTTCGCCTCTTCTAGTTGCATTTTGGCCATTTCGGTCATATCGGCATCACTATTATCGGCAATAATTTCGTTAGCCTCCTCAATATTGGCTATCAAAATCACATATTCATCTCTCTTTCCAGCCAAAGCCTTCAAGTCTTTATACTCTTTATTCAATTGCACATAACGCTTTTGATCCGATATAACATCCGGTTGGATAATTAAATCCGATATCTCATCAAAGCGTTGTTTTACTATTTGAAGTCTATCTAACATATTCTTAGTCCTTTTATTGGAGTGCAAAATTACAAAAAACTATTCAGTTTGCAATATTCCTTTTGGGCAATTTACAACCCCACCCCTAGAACCGGAATTACAAAACAAAACCTCACAACATCCAATTGCAAAACCAAGACCAAAATAACGTGTTTTTTTTTCTCCGAAGCCAATTCCCATTATCCGTTTCAAGCGTTGCGTTTGGTCGCTCTTTTTCTATCCGCTGGCAGGAGCTTCCTTTGGTCGCTCTACCAGCGCAAGAAAAAAGTAGGTCCCAACCACAAAGGCTTTACACTACTACTGGGGCTAAAAAATCCGTACTACAAACCCAGTCTCTACTCAAAAACAGCATCAAGCTTACAAAAAACCTCAAAAATCCAAATAACCGCATTAGCAAACACCCCTTGAAAAACTCCAACACATTTCCTTTTAAAACCAAATTCTAAATCCTTAATTTGCGCCCTCAAAATCAACAACAAAATGAAGGTCTGTATTGCCGAAAAACCAAGTGTAGCCCGCGAAATTGCATCCGTACTAGGAGCCAACACCAAACAAGACGGCTACTACCTGGGCAATGGCTATGCCGTAACCTACACCTTTGGGCATCTATGCACCCTCAAAGAACCCAACGATTACAAACCCCACTGGAAAAGCTGGGATTTGAACAACCTACCCATGCTTCCAGAAAAATTTGAAACCAAAGTAGTAGCAAATTCTGGAATCCAAAAACAATTCAAGATCATCAAAGAACTCTTTGACAAAGCCACATTGGTGATCAATTGCGGAGATGCCGGCCAAGAAGGAGAACTCATACAACGCTGGGTACTACACCAAGCCAACTACAAAGGCCCCGTGCAACGCCTATGGATTTCTTCTTTGACCACAGAGGCAATCCAAGAAGGATTTAACCACCTAAAACCCTCCTCGCAATATGATAATTTATACTACGCCGGTTTTTCAAGAGCCATCGGAGATTGGTTATTAGGCATGAACGCCACCCGATTGTATACCGTAAAACATGGCGGTTACAAACAAGTGCTATCCATTGGGCGGGTACAAACCCCCACATTAGCAATGGTTGTAGAGCGTTTTATAGCAATCCAGAATTTTAAACCACAACCCTACTGGGAATTGCAAACACTATATAGAGACACCTTATTTAGTTACGAAGAAGGCCGTTTTTTAAAAAAAGAAGATGGCGAAGTTTTGGCACAAAAAGTCCAAGAAAGCGAATTCGAAATTGTTTCCATCGAAGAAAAAAAAGGCAATGAATATGCCCCAAAACTATTTGATTTAACGGGATTACAAGTCTATTGCAACACCAAATTTGGGTTCTCCGCAGAAGAAACCCTCAAAATTGCACAAACTCTCTACGAACAAAAAGTAATCACCTATCCCAGAGTAGACACCAGCTTTTTACCAATGGACATCTACCCAAAAGTACCCGGGATTTTGCAAAAACTGAGCCACTATGCCACTTTGACAGAGCCGCTATGCAACAAAAAAATTAAAAAATCTCCAAGAGTATTCAATGATAAAAAAGTAACCGACCACCACGCTATTATTCCCACCGGAATCCAATCCAACTTGCCCTACAACCAGCAACAAGTCTATAACATTATAACCAAACGTTTTATAGCCGTTTTTTATGAAGATTGTACTGTAGCCAACACCACCGTGCTTGGCAAAGCAGCAGAAGTTCCATTTAAAGCCACCGGAAAGGTTATCCTAAAAAAAGGATGGCGCCTGGTGTTTGAAGATCCGAATGCCAAAGAAAAAGAAACCGACATAATGCCTCTATTTGTCCAAGGCGAAAAAGGCCCACACCAACCTAGTTTTTTAGAAAAAGAAACCAAAGCTCCCAACCAATTTACCGAAGCCACCTTGCTACGTGCCATGGAAACCGCAGGCAAACAAGTAGAAGACGAAGATTTAAGAGAGCTAATGAAAGAAAACGGTATTGGTCGTCCATCCACCCGAGCAAACATAATTGAAACCCTATTTAAACGCCAATATATTGTACGCAACAAAAAACAACTCCTACCTACTCCAACCGGAATTCAGTTAATTGCTATTATTCAAAACGAAAACATCAAATCTGCTGCCTTAACAGGAATCTGGGAAAAACAACTCAAAGACATCGAAAAAGGCCGTTATACCGCAAGTGCCTTTATCCATAACATGAAGCGCATGGTAGATGCTCTAGTCTACGAAGTACGCAGCGAAACAGTCCATGCCAACCTATCCCATACCGCAGCCCAACCAAAACAAATTGCCAGCAACACTACCAAAAAGAAAACAGAAGGACTTTTGTCCGAAATGTGTCCAAAATGCCAAAAAGCAACCCTATTAAAAGGCAAGACCGCCTACGGTTGTGGTAATTATAAATTAGGCTGCCAATTTGTATTGCCTTTTGTTTTTGCAAACAAAAAAATATCCGAAAACCAATACCTAAGACTTCTCCAAAAAGGAACTACCGTAAATCTGAAAGATTTTAAAACCAGCACCGGAACCACCGAAGGTCTATTGCGTTTTGATGCTAGTTTTAACCTAAAATTAGAACCTAAAAACACCAACAAAAACACTCCAAAAGCAGCCACCGCAACTCCAGCACTACCTTGCCCAAAATGCAACAAGGGCAGTATCCTAAAAGGAAAAATGGCCTATGGATGTAGTGAATACCAACTAGGTTGTGATTTTAAAGTTCCGTTTGATGTCCTTAGAGCCAAATTAAAAAACCAAACCCCAACCAAAGAACGGGTACACGCTTTATTAAAAGAAGGTTTTTAAAACCAGCGGCTATTTTTAGGATTAATTTATATTTAGCCCTATTTTTTTTTGCTAATTTTGCAGCAATCCAACCAATACGTAATTTTATGTACTTAGCCAACAAAATATATTTACTGCTACTACTTGCAACGGCACTATCTTGTCAGAAATCCCAAACAAATTCTTCAGAAAATACCGAAAAAGAGAAAATAAAAACCAGTAGATGGCTATTAGGAACCTGGGAAAACAAAGGTTCCGACGGCACCTTAAAAGAAATTTGGAACAAAGTAAATGACAGTACCTTTGCAGGGCAATCGTATTTTATTAAAGCCCAAGACACCATCCATTTTGAAACCATCCAATTGCAACAAATAGATGAAAACCTAACCTACACCTCTACTACAAAAGGACAAAACAACAACCAACCAATAGCCTATAAAGCAACCAATAGCTCGGAGAAAGAATTGGTTTTTGAAAACACAAGCCTTAATTATCCCCAAAAAATACGGTATACAGCAATTGCAACAGATAGTCTCAAAATAGAGATTTCGGGCATGCAACAAAGCAAACCCAGTACCGAAAGATATGGTTATAAAAAAGTAAAATAAGGTAGTTTTTTAGTTAAATTTTAAACCGTGCACACCAAATGCACGGTTTTTTTTTGACTTTTAACCAAACTATTTTTCCATATTAAAACAAACATTAATACCTCAAATAATTGCTTAAATAGTTGCTACCAATTGGAACTAAAAAGGATTTTTTTGTCATAAAAAAGAGGTATTTAAGGTATTTAGGTTCTTTTCTTTCTAAAAAAACACTTTTGGCGTAGTTTTAGTGTTAGTTTTGATAATTAAATTTAAACTAAAAATCTTTTATACTATAAAGGATTATTAAAATTAAAAAAACATGACTCAAGTTAAAGCAAACAACACAGTTAAAGTACATTACACAGGAAAATTAGCAGACGGCCAAATATTTGACACTTCGGAAGGAAAAGAGCCTTTAGCGTTTACATTAGGAGAAGGACGTTTGATTCCAGGTTTTGAAAAAGGACTGATAGACATGAAGTTAAACGAGAAAAAAACGATAAACATTGCCAAAGAAGATGCTTATGGAGACGCACGTCAGGACTTAATTGTTGAGGTTCCTAAGAGCGAATTGCCACAAGAAATGACTCCAGAGGTAGGAATGGGACTAGTATCCAAAACACCCGAAGGGCAAGAAATGAACTTATTAGTTGTAGAGGTAAAAGACGAAACAGTAGTTCTAGATGGTAACCATCCTTTGGCGGGAAGAGACCTGATATTTGATCTTGAAGTAGTAGAAATTAGCTAATTTTAATAGCGAAACACTATTTTTTTAATTAAAACCTGACAAAGAATCTTTTCTTTTGTCAGGTTTTTTTTGTTTGGTCCAAAAACTAATGCCTTGACTAATGGTATCTTAGTAGTATCAACTTATAAAAACACTATTTTAGGTTTATTATTATTTTTATTAAGTCTAAATTATTATTGTTAGACCTAAATAAAAGTGTACATTTGTGCTCTTATTTTAATTAAATCTAAATAAATGAAAGCGTTATTACTCGGCTGTGTTCTTCTAATTGCATCCACTTCGTTGCAAGCACAGCAAATCAAAACTACTAGTTCAGTTTTGGATACTCTAAAAAACAAAAAAGGAGAATCTTTAAAAGAAGTTATTATTAAAACTAGGCTAGAAAACAAAAAAATTAGTGCCGTTCGTTCTGGTATAAAACCCATGGATTTACCACAGAGCATACAAGTTATTGGCAGCAAAATTATAGCACAACAACAAGCAATCCGATTGAGTGAGGTGATTAAAAACGCAAATGGCGTTTATGTGGGTTCTGCTAGAGGTGCTGCACAAGAAACCTTTTGGTCCCGAGGCTATAACATGTCTTCCAACAACATGTTCAAAAATGGCTTTCGTTTTTCAAGCAATTCTATTCCTGAAGTATCCTCATTAGACCGCGTAGAAATACTAAAAGGTAGTGCGGCATTATTATTTGGAAACGTAGCTCCCGGGGGCATCTTAAATATGGTTACCAAAAAACCAACCTTCAAAAAAGGAGGCAGTTTGAGCATGCAAATGGGGAGCAATGCTTTCTATAAACCTACGGTAGATTATTACAATACCATAAATAAAAACATTGCTTACCGTTTTATAGGCTCTTATGAAAATTCGGACAGTTATAGAGATATTGTCCAAAAAGAGCGCTATTATCTCAACCCATCGCTTTTGTTTGCAATAACGGACCAAACACAAATTACAGTACAAGGAGATTATTTGCATGACAATTGGACACCCGATTTTGGAACCGGAATTATTGGCAAAACAATAGCGCCAGTAGGCCGAAACAAGTATCTGGGGGCTAGTTGGTCTAATGGACAAACCAGACAAAGTAGTGTGTCTACTTTGGTTAATCATGATTTTAATGCCAACTGGAAATTAAATTTCAATACCTCCTTTCAATACTACAGCCAAGCATCCAAAGCTACAGAAAGAGTACAACCAGATGCAAAGGGAGACTGGAAAAGACCGCTTGGACAGAACAAAAAACAAGCGCAACTAACGGCGCAGCAACTAAGTATAACTGGAACTTTTTATACTGCCAAAATAAAAAACCAACTCTTTACTGGGGTAGACTTTGAAAATTCTTTTGACAAAAACTACCGATTTGCATTTGCTAATCCAACGTATGGAAGCGGCAACATATTGAATTTGGATACTTTTGATCCCGAAGGCCCTATACCAGATGCCACCCTAACTAAAATAACCACTACAGATACCAATTCTTTTGGTGTCTACGCACAAGATTTGATTTCCATTAGCTCTCAATTCAAAGTTTTGGCCGGAATACGTTGGTCTTGGCAAGAAGCAAAAGTAACTACCTCGGATTTTACTACAAACCCAGTAGCAAATTCTGAAGAACCCAACAGAGTGGACCAAGCTTTTACTCCTAGAGTTGGAGTGGTATACCAACCCAATACAGCCCTTTCGTTGTTTGCTAGTTATGCCAATTCTTTTACTCCTAATTCTGGAACTACCGTAGATTTAAAAGCAATAGAACCTTCCTTTATTGATCAATACGAAATAGGTATCAAAAAAAGTTTTTGGAATAACAAATGGACTACCAATCTTACCTTTTATCAAATTGAAAACAGCCAATTGGCACAAACCGCTGAATTTAAAGCAGACGGAACTACCAATACGGATCGATCTCTAAAAATTTTGAGTGGTGCCACTAAAAGCAAAGGGATTGAACTAGATGTTAGTGCAAAACCCATCGAAGGTTTAAACATAATGGCCGGATACAGCTATAATGACATGCGTTTTACCAAAACCTCTGGTACCAATGGCAGTTATATTACAGGAGACAGACTCACTAGAACCCCATCCAATACAGCTAATTTAAGTTTCTTTTATACCTTGTCTTCTGGCATATTAAAAGGATTTTCTGTTGGATCTACAGCAAATTATATTGGCAATCGTGTGGCAGGATGGAACAACCAACTAGTCTTGGACAAAGCAGGAATACTAATTATTAAAGATCGCGAAGTCCCCGTTAAGGGATACACAACCATAGATGTGTCAGCTGGGTATACTTGGAAAAAATTTGCGTTGCTAGGCAAGCTATCCAATATTACCAACACCTTAAATTATACCGTACATGAGAACTATAGTGCCAATCCTATTGCACCAAGACAGCTGATTGCGACATTAAAATATGTGTTTTAATTCCAAATAGAACCCTGTTTTTATCCACAAAAAAGAATACAAAATGAAAAAAATAAATTTTAGAAATCTACATCGGGATTTGGGCTATTTCTATATTGGGTTAATTATATCCTTTGCTTTTTCGGGCTTGATGATGAATCATAGAGAATACTGGCATCCCGATAAATACACCACAGCAATAAAAGAGATAACGCTACAACTACCTCCCGAAAAGGAACTAAATGAAGCCTATGCTAAAATCGTAGCCAAAAAATTGGGCATTAACGACAAAATGAGACGGCAAATAGTCAAAAAGGGAGTATATCGGATTTCTTTTGAAAAAAAGGACGTGGAAATAGACCTCCAAACCGGAAAAGGCGAAATTGTATCCTTCCTTAAAACCCCAATTGTTAGTCAATCCATGTCGTTGCACAAGAGCACTTCTTCTTTCTGGATTTATTACTCGGATATTTTTGCGTTAAGTTTAATTATTATAGCCCTAACAGGCACTGTAATGATTAAAGCAGGAAAATTCAGTTGGAAAAATAGAGGCTGGAAATTAGCTCTAGCAGGAATTGTATTTCCACTTTTGTTTTTAATTTTATTTGCATAAAATTTACATTTAGCACCAAAAATCCCAATACTGAAATTTAGTATTGGGATTTTAGTTCTCAGACTTTATACCATTTAAAACAACCTAGCTTAATTAGATACAACGGCTAGCCTTTTTTGTCAAGGCATACGGCTTTGCTTTTATATAAATACAATCGTATTGAAAGCATTTTTTTTGACTTTATTTCTACAAATAACCATTTATAAAACCAATTTATCCTTGGGTGATTATTTAACATATGTTAATAAATAAAGTACCCTTTCGTAATTCACATTGTAGGTATTAATACTACATTTACTACTAAAAATTTTAACCAAAATATTATGAAAAAATTATTTTTTCTTGCCTTAGCAACTCAGTTGGTTGCATGTACTACTGATAACAAAGAAACTACTGTTTCTGCAGTAGCCTTAGAAAAAGAAAACACCAGTAAACCAAACCCGGGTCCAGAGGATTATAATAGTGCTGAATTTTTGCGTTTTTCGCAAACAAATACAACAGCCAGAACTGCGGCTTATGTAGCAACTGCCATACCTGATGCAGCATTACGAAACAAGTTATTGACCCTTGGAGCAGCTGTAGACAACTCTAGCACAACCGATAATATAGTACTAATTGACAACACCCGTGGAGGACTAAATCTAGACAGTTCTGGAATTAGTGACTTGACCGGAATTCAGGCATACACCTCTTTAGTGCAACTATCTGTGGCTGGAAATAATTTGAGCAGTATAGCCATTTCTGGCTTGCCTAATTTAGCCTATTTTGATTGCCGCTACAATGCTACTTTAACAAGCGTAAACCTTAGCGTCCACACCAAATTAGCGCAAATATGGTGCAATAACAATCCAAGTCTAACTACTTTAATATTGCCTACAGCAACCACTACTTTGTGGGGATTATGGTGTTACAGTGCAAATTTAACCAATCTAAACCTTAATGGTAATACCAATTTAAATAGTCTTTTTTGTCAGTCTAACAAACTAACAAACAGCTTTTTTAGCAGCTTGAAATACTATACAAATCTTAAAGGAGTTAACCTATCGGCTAATAAAATGACCGTATTAGATTTGCACTTAAATACACAATTAACCTCTTTTTGGTGTTATAGCAACAGCTTACTTACGGATATAAACATCCGAAATGGGTTTAATTCTAATATAGTAAACCAAGATTTTAGATACAATACCAAAGCGCCATTGATCCATGTTGATGCGGCTTTTTTACCAAATGCAAATACGTTATGGCCTAAAAGAGGTACTTCTATTTATACTGCCAATTAATAACAAGAAGCACCTTCTAAAAAGGCTTGTATCTGCTACAATCTATTCCTTAATGCCGGACCAACTGTTTTAGAGAGTAGATAAAACCATTTTATAATTAGTACAAAAAATCCCAACTCTGAAATTTCAGAATTGGGATTTTAGTTTTTAGACCAATAAACCTATTGCTTATTGCAAACCAGCTAAGCTACTTTCGATGGTTTCAATTTTTGCTAAAGCATCGGCTTGTTTTTGTTTTTCGTTTGCCAAAACTTTTTCGGGCGCACCGTTTACAAATTTCTCGTTTGCTAATTTATTTTGTACGGATTTCAAAAATCCTTTGGTATATTCTAACTCTGCGGTTAGTTTTGCAATTTCTTCTTCTATATTTATATTTCCAGTAATAGGAATAAAATATTCATTCGAATTTACTCTATAAGACAACGCACCATCTACCTTTTCAGAAACATATTCTAGCCCACTTATATTTCCCAATTTAGTTACCACTAAATCAAAATAAGTAGACACCTTGTCATTATTGATTACTTTTAGTTCAATCGCATCCTTAAAGGCAATGTTCTTGTCTTTACGGATGGTTCGGACTCCCGAAATCACTTCCATGGTATTTTCAAAATCCGTAATCAAAGCCGCATTAAAAGGTTTCATTTCTGGCCAAGTAGATACAATTAAAGCTTCTTCTTTGGTTCTCGGAGCGAGCATTTGCCAAATTTCTTCGGTCAAAAATGGCATAAACGGATGCAATAATTTTAGGTTATTTTCTAGCATTTCTATCGCTTTTGCAAAAGTTAGGCTGTCTATAGGTTGTTGGTAGGCTGGTTTTATCATTTCCAAAAACCAAGAACAGAAATCATCCCAAACCAATTTATAGATCGCCATTAAGGCCTCAGAGATTCGGTATTTTTCAAAATTGTCTTCAATTTCCAAAAGAGTTTGTTGCAACTTGGCCTGGTACCATTCTATGGCTACTTTAGACGATTCTGGTTGTGGTATGGCATCCGAAACTTCCCAACCTTTGATTAATTTGAAAGCATTCCATATTTTGTTGGTAAATCCTTTTCCTTGGTTACACAATTCTTCATCAAACATGATGTCATTTCCAGCAGAAGCACTCAAAAGCAATCCAACCCGAACACCATCGGCACCAAATTTTTCAATTAAATCTAATGGGTCTGGTGAGTTTCCTAATGACTTAGACATTTTACGTCTTTGTTTATCTCGAACTAAGCCCGTTAAATACACATTCGTAAATGGTTTTTTATCCGTATATTCATAGCCTGCAATAATCATTCTGGCTACCCAGAAAAACAAAATATCCGGACCAGTTACTAAATCATTGGTTGGGTAATAGTATTTAAAATCGTCATTTTCTGGATCCATGATGCCACCAAAAACGGACATCGGCCACAGCCAAGATGAAAACCAAGTATCTAGGGCATCTACGTCTTGTTTCAAATCTGCTATTTCCAATTTTGGATTAGCAGTTCTTTCTTTGGCTAAAACCAAAGCGTCTTCGATGTTTTCAGCAACTACAAAATCTTCTTTCCCATCTCCGTAAAAATAGGCCGGAATTTGTTGTCCCCACCACAATTGTCTGGATATATTCCAATCCCGTATGTTGTTCAACCAATGTGCATAGGTATTCTCAAAACGTTTGGGATGCAATTTAATAGCGCCGTCTTCTAAAACCGATTGTATGGCTGGTTTTACTAAATCTTCCATTTTCAAGAACCACTGATCTGACAATCTTGGCTCAATAACGGCTTTGGTTCTTTCAGAGGTTCCTACTTTATTTAAGTGCGTTTCTGTTTTGGCCAAAGCACCAATTGTTTCTAACTCTTTGGCTACTTCTTCGCGAACCACAAAACGGTCTTTGCCTTGGTATTGCAATCCAAAACTATTCAGGGTAGCGTCTTCATTAAAAATGTCTATAATTTCTAGCTGGTGCTTCTCTCCTAGGGTTTTGTCATTCATGTCGTGTGCAGGAGTCACTTTAAGACATCCCGTTCCAAATTCAATATCTACATAATCATCTTCAATAATTGGAATCACACGGCCACAAATAGGCACAATAGCTTTCTTGCCTTTTAGATGACTAAAACGCTCGTCATTTGGGTTGATACAAATGGCGCTGTCTCCAAAGATGGTTTCTGGACGCGTGGTGGCAATGGTCAAGAAATCTTCGGATCCTTCAATTTTGTATTTCAAAAAATACAATTTACCTTGTCTTTCTTCAAAAATTACTTCTTCATCAGATAGCGTCGTCTTGGCTTCGGGATCCCAGTTTACCATTCGGTACCCACGGTAAATTAATCCTTTGTTGTATAAATCTACAAAAGATTTTATTACAGAGGCAGACATATCTGGATCCATCGTGAATTTGGTGCGCTCCCAATCACAAGAAGCTCCAAGTTTTTTAAGCTGCTCTAAAATTACACCTCCATATTTGTCCGTCCAATCGTAGGCGTGTTTTAAAAATTCCTCCCGAGTCAAATCGGCTTTATGGATTCCTTCGGCTTTTAGTTTGGCCACAACCTTAGCTTCTGTAGCAATAGAGGCGTGATCCGTACCTGGAACCCAACACGCATTAAACCCTTTAAGACGCGCTCTTCTAATTAAAACATCTTGAATGGTATTGTTTAACATGTGCCCCATATGCAA
Source organism: Flavobacterium crassostreae (assembly GCF_001831475.1). Taxonomy (NCBI): domain Bacteria; kingdom Pseudomonadati; phylum Bacteroidota; class Flavobacteriia; order Flavobacteriales; family Flavobacteriaceae; genus Flavobacterium; species Flavobacterium crassostreae. The sequence goes on from NZ_CP017688.1 coordinate 2,681,714, forward strand.
AACTCCAGTTACGTTTGGTGGCGGAATTACGATGGTATAAGGGGTTCTGTGGTCTGGCTCAGAATGAAAATAGTTGTTTTTCATCCAGTAGTCGTACCATTTGTTTTCACTTGTTTTGGCGTCAAATTGTGCAGGAATTGTCATTGTATAGCGGGTTCAATTAATCGTTAATTTTGCAGATCTATTTTTTGGTCACTATGCTGTATTACAAATACTTAAATTCGTGCATAGTGCAACCATTTTGTTAGAGAGCTGTTTTGTGTAATCTTTATAGGCAACAAAAGTAAATAATTAAGTACACTATAAAAAGGGAAATAAAAATTTGTGTTATTATTATAAAAAAACTATATTTACGTTATCAAAACCTATTTAAAATGAAAAAAATAGCACTAATTATTGCAATAGTAGCATTTAGTAGTATTGGATTTGCACAAAATGGTGCCAAGATTGAATTTAGAGAAGACAACAACACCATAGATTATGGAACCATAAACAAAACACAAGATAGTGGCGTGAGATCCTTTACGTTTACCAACACCGGAAACGCTCCCTTGATCATCACAGGAGTTCAATCTACATCTAGTTGTACTATTTTGTCCAAACAAAATGATAGCATCTTGCCCGGAAAATCTGGTTCCATCGAAGTGAAATACAATATGGTACCTGGACCAATCCGCAAAACAATTACAGTAGAGTCTAATGCGGTTAATTATCCCGAAGGAAGAATTGCCCTTAAAATAAAAGGCGAAGTACTAACAAACTAATCCACAATACCAACCAATACACCTCTGGCCTCTTGATATAGCAATCAAGAGGCTTTTTTTGTAGAAAAAAATCATATTGTGGCATCTTTAGGATAAAAAAATGGTTGAACCCAACCCAATTATAGTTGGTCCGAGAGGCTCTATTTGGTCTGTATTTATAAAATTAAAGTTACCAATGCATATTTAACAATAAATACCTGGTTTAAGGATATTAACTTTCAAAAAAAAAATGCAAATTTGCAGTTCAATACTTAAAAATATGCCAAAAATATCTAACAAAGGGGCTCAAATGCCAGAGTCACCAATACGCAAATTAGTTCCTTACTCTGAAATTGCTAAGAAAAAAGGAAACAAAGTCTACCACCTGAACATTGGACAACCAGACATTAAAACGCCTGAAGTTGCCATGGAAGCGGTTAAGAATATTGATATAAAAATATTAGAATACAGCCACTCTGCTGGTTTTGAAAGCTATAGAAATAAATTATCTCAGTTTTACAAAAACCAAGGTTTACCTATTAATACCGAAGACATTATCATTACCACTGGTGGATCTGAAGCCTTACTCTTTGCCATGGGAAGCACCATGGATCAAGGAGACGAAATTATTATTCCGGAGCCATTTTATGCCAACTACAATGGGTTTTCAACCGCATCTGGGGTTACTGTGGTACCAGTAATTTCTTCTATAGATACTGGATTTGCATTGCCTCCAGTTGCTGAATTTGAAAAATTAATTACCCCAAAAACCAAAGCCATTCTTATTTGTAATCCAGGCAACCCAACGGGCTATTTGTATTCTCAAGAAGAAATGATGCAATTGGCTGCATTGGTCAAAAAACACGATTTGTTTTTGATTGCAGATGAAGTATATAGAGAATTTACCTACGATGGAGACATTCATTATTCGGTAATGAATATCCCTGGATTGGAAGAAAATGCCATCATGATTGATTCGGTTTCCAAAAGATACAGCATGTGTGGCGCAAGGATTGGTTGTATTGTTTCTAAAAACAAACAGCTAATGGCTACAGCAATGAAATTTGCACAAGCACGATTGAGCCCGCCAACTTTTGCACAAATTGCCAGTGAAGCAGCTCTAGACACCCCACAAAGCTATTTTGATGAAGTAATATCCGAATACAGAGAACGTAGAGACACACTTATTACAGAATTAAACAAAATTGAAGGCGTTACGGTGGCTACTCCTAAAGGCGCTTTTTATTGTATTGCCGAACTACCAATTGCTAATGCAGATGATTTTGCGCAATGGTTGTTAGAGAGCTATGATTTTAATGGCGAAACGGTAATGGTTGCACCTGCTGCTGGTTTTTACTCTACACCTGGTGTAGGCTTGAACCAAGTTAGGATTGCTTATGTATTGGAGAAAAAAGATTTGATCCAAGCGGTACAAATTCTAAAAGAAGCCATTGCGGTCTATAACGCCAAATAAAAAACGGCTGCCTACAAAAAGTACGGATTGGGCTAAAACCTAAATCCAAAAGCAAGCAAAAGCACCCCTATCTAAAAAAGGCAGTAACAACATTGTTAGTGCCTTTTTGGTTTTTTATGCCTGGATAGACCAGAATGCGTGTCGGATTTTTGGCAATCCAAAAGAGTGCATTAATTATTAAAACCTTTAGAAATTCTTTGGTTTTTATTAATTATCTTTACGCCCTGAAAACATACACCTAACAATAGTAGCTTTTAATGATAAATAAGGACGAAATACATGATGAAATAGGCGATAATCATATTGCTTCATGTGCAAAAAACCCAGTAAGAGACGATGCGTTTGATATTACTGATGAAGAAAAAATTGAAAAAATAAAAAAAGATGTTGAAAACATTCTGTTGACCTTAGGAATGGATTTGACCGATGATAGCATGCAAGGAACCCCTAATAGGGTGGCCAAGATGTTTGTTAAAGAAATTTTTGGCGGATTGAATCCTGCCAAAAAACCTAAAGCATCTACCTTTGATAACAATTATAAATACGGGGAGATGTTGGTCGAAAAAAACATCACCTTATACTCTACTTGTGAGCACCATTTATTGCCCATTATTGGCAGAGCACATGTGGCTTATATCTCTAACGGAAGGGTTATTGGTCTTTCTAAAATGAATCGTATTGTAGAATATTATGCCAAAAGACCGCAAGTACAAGAGCGCTTGACCATGCAGATTGTGCAAGAATTGCAAGAAGCATTGGGTACACAAGATGTGGCTTGTGTGATTGATGCCAAGCATCTTTGTGTAAATTCTAGAGGTATTAATGATATTGAAAGCAGTACGGTAACCTCTGAATTTGGTGGTAAATTTAAAGATCCTCAGGCACGAAGAGAGTTTTTGGATTACATTAAAATGGAAACAAAATTTTAAGAGTAGCTTGTTGTTACTAATTGATTAATCACATACCTAGCCCTGATTGCAGTGAAAATCCTTTTTATTTTTTCTTTAAAAATAAAAAGATTGTAACGAAAAGCAGGATTAGCTTCTAAAAAATAAACATGCCTTTATATAGCAATCAAACACTGAAAATATACAATTCTCTTTCGGGAGAAAAAGAAACTTTTGTACCCATCAATGAGGGCAATGTAGGGATGTATGTTTGTGGCCCAACGGTCTATAGCAACGTGCATCTAGGAAATGTACGGACTTTTATGTCTTTTGATGTTATATTTAGGTATTTGCTGCATTTGGAGTATAAAGTGCGGTATGTACGCAATATTACCGATGTGGGACATATTGTGGATGATGTGGATGATGGCGAAGACAAAATTGCCAAAAAAGCCCGTTTGGAACAGTTGGAACCCATGGAAGTGGTGCAACGCTATACGATTGATTTTCATGAAATACTGCAGGCTTTTAATTTTTTGCCGCCTAGTATTGAGCCTACGGCTACCGGACACCTTATTGAGCAAATTGAAATTGTTAAAAAAATAATGGATGCTGGTATTGGTTATGAGGCGAATGGTTCGGTGTATTTTGATGTGGTAAAGTTTAATAAAACCAATCATTATGGCCGATTAAGTGGTCGAAATATTGAAGACATGCTGACCAATACTCGGGATTTGGATGGGCAGTCTGATAAACGAAATCCTCAGGATTTTGCGCTATGGAAAAAAGCAGAACCGCAGCATATTATGCGTTGGCCTTCGCCGTGGAGCGATGGTTTTCCGGGTTGGCACTTAGAGTGTACAGCTATGAGTACTAAATATTTAGGAAATCATTTTGATATTCATGGGGGCGGAATGGATTTAAAATTCCCGCACCACGAGTGCGAAATTGCGCAGAATGAAGCCTGTACTGGGCAAACTCCTGTTAATTATTGGATGCATGCTAATATGCTTACACTAAATGGTAAGAAAATGGCTAAATCCACAGGAAATAATATTTTACCAAGGGAGATTTTGACTGGTAAAAATCCTATTTTAAGCAAAGCATTCTCTGCTTCGGTTGCTCGTTTCTTTATGTTGCAGGCGCATTACCGTAGTATTCTTGATTTTTCGGACGATGCTATTGTAGCTGCCGAAAAAGGCTACAAAAGATTGATGGAGGCAATGGATGTTATTAAAAATATTCCTTCGGGGGTGCGTAGTACGCTGGACATTGCCTCTTGGAAACAGGCGTGTTATGATGCCATGAATGATGATTTTAATACTCCTATTTTGATTGCGCAGTTGTTTGAAGGGGTGCGTTATGTTAATTTATTAGTTGCTAATCAAGAAAGCTTAACGGCTACTGATCTTGCGGATTTTGCCCATACAATGCAAGGCTTTGTTTTGGATGTTTTGGGCTTAGAAGATGAAAAAGTTTCCGATACTACTACAGACAAATTAGAAGGAACTATAAACCTACTTATTGCAATGCGAAATCAGGCTAGAGCCGATAAAAATTTCGCTTTGTCGGATCAAATTAGAGACCAACTCATTGCACTTGGTATTCAATTAAAAGACAGCAAAGAAGGAACTACTTTTTCGGTTTAAGATAGTGGTAATACGCAAATAATAATGCTCAAAAAAATACTTATTTTTCCGTTTTTGGTATTGGTACGCATTTACCAGCTGTTGGTATCTCCGCTAACTCCTGCCTCTTGTAGGATGGAGCCTAGTTGTTCTCAATATATGATAGAGGCACTAAAAGTACATGGCTTGTTCTATGGCGGATATTTGGGCCTAAAAAGGATTGGCAGTTGCAATCCTTGGGGCAAAACGGGCTATGATCCGGTTCCTGCCAAAAAATGCAACCACAACTAACCAGCGGTTTTTAGGCTCTAAATAGTAGGAATCTTTAACCAAAATTTCACACTGAATTTCTGTATAAATAATGTATTTTTACATTAAATAAAAAATAAATGATACACACTTTAAATATTGTTTGGAACCCATCACAGGGTATTGACCTTGGTTTTTTTATGATTCGTTACTACAGTCTTATGTTTGTAGTGGCTTTTGGTCTGGGATGGTACCTGATGAAAAATATCTACGAGCGTGAGGGTGAGTCTATTGAAAAACTAGATTCTTTATTTATTTGGACGGTGCTTGCAACTCTTTTGGGCGCGCGTTTGGGACACGTTATATTTTATGATTGGGAGTATTTTAGAAACCATTTGTTAGAAATATTTTTGCCATTTAGATTTAGTCCTACATTTGAATTTACTGGCTTTCAAGGCTTGGCTAGTCATGGTGCTGCTATTTCGATAATTATTGCTATGTATTATTACAGCAAAAAAATACTACAAAGGCCTCTGCTTTGGATTTTAGATAGAATTGTTGTAGCGGTTGCTTGCGGTGCTATTTTTGTACGATTAGGCAACTTTTTTAACTCCGAAATTATTGGTAAAGAAACGACTTCTGCTTTTGGAATAAAATTTGTTCAAGATCAATTTAGCCCCAATGATGCGGTTAACGCAACACAAATTGCAAACCCACACCAGGCGTACCAAGCCATTGCTACAGACCCAAAATTTGTTTCGTTATTGGAACAAGTACCCGTAAAACATCCTACCCAATTGTACGAAGCATTTTGTTATATTTTTGTATTTGCTATTTTGTTTTTTTTATACTGGAAAACCCAAGCTAGATTAAAATCTGGTTATTTATTTGGACTTTTTTTGGTACTCCTTTTTACTGTACGAATGATTGTAGAATCCGTAAAAGAAAGCCAAGGCGGTTTTGAAAGCGCTCTTGGGCTCTTCTCTACCGGACAATGGCTGAGTATTCCTTTTATATTAATTGGTCTTTACTTTGTTATTACGGCCAAAAAAACTGCTTAATTTTGGTTTAAAAATCTCTTTTTTTATTAAAAAGAACTTGTGTTACGGTTTTCCGTAAAACAAATCCCAACCGTAAAGGTATTTTTGTATAAAAAACAATTATGCCACGTACTGTTAACAAAATAATACTTCTGATAGGGGTGCTTATTTTTTCGGGATGTCAAAATAACAATACCATTACTACTGCCATAACAACAACTCCTTTAAAAAAACGCACTTTATTGTACGAAAAATATGATACCATAAACAGTAGTGTACTTATACAAGGTAAAAATCAATATGGCCAGAAGGTGTCTGGCAAAGGAATTATTGAAAACAAACTAGGGATGGGTATTGTGATAGATACGGATGGTAAAAAAAAGGAAATTGTTATGGAGCAAACAAGCAACCTACAAATTAATGCCATTGATGAAGATGGTTTTGAATATTATTTAAAAATTGTATCTAAACAATAACGCCTTTTAGTTTAGCCCGTATTGTTTGGTATGTGGATATAAATACCCTTAATTTAGCCATCCAAAAACCGAATTACCAGAGCCTAATGAAAATTTACTGCACGACGTTTTTACTCTTTTTTTACGCTCTATTATTTTCACAAACCAAATTACTTTCGTGGAATATTGAAAATATTGGACGTTCCAAATCTGCTGCCGAAATAGAATACATGGCGCAAATGATACATCCGTATGATGTTATTGCCATCCAAGAAGTGGTAGCGGGCTATGGCGGAGCCCAGGCAATTGCTCGACTAGCAGCTGCTCTAAACAGACATGGCTCTAATTGGGACTACACCATTAGTGATCCCACAAGTAGTAGTGCTTACAAAACAGAACGCTATGCTTTTATTTGGAAAACTGCCAATATAAAAAAAATTGGAGCTGCTTGGCTAGAAAAAACTTACCATCTTGTTATAGATAGAGAACCGTTTTTGTGCACTTTTGAAAAAGAGGACAAACAATTTACGGTAGTTAATTTTCATGCTGTAACCAAATCCCAACAACCCGAAAAAGAAATCAAGTATTTTAAATTCTTGCCAGAGCAATATCCAGATTTAAATTTAGTATTTGCCGGAGATTTTAATTGCCCTCAATCTCATACGGTTTTTAATCCATTAAAAAAAATGGGATACTTACCGAGTTTAGTTAAGCAAAAAACTTCTTTAAAACGTGGCTGTAAACAACAAAAATGTTTGGCCTCAGAGTTAGACAACATTTATTACAACAGCTCCCGTTTACAAAAAATAAAGGCAGGTATTATTCCGTTTTACACTGCGTTTACTTCATTAAAAGAAGCTAGAAAAATATCCGACCATGTACCTGTTTGGTTAGAATTTGATATGCGTTAATAACAAAATCTTACTCTATAAATGCGTTTTAACTACTACGTTTTAAACTTTTTGGGGATTTAGTATCTTATAAATTACCTTGTATTGCCATAAATCTAAAAAATAGACATTCCAGTTTTGGTAGTCAGTAATTCTAAGGCATGCATTCCTAACTCCGAATTTCCTTTTTTATTTAACTTAGGAGACCAGGTTGCAACTACTTCATTTACTACATACCTAGGTTTTTTGTTTTTTCTTACGTGCAGCCGGAAACAAAACATTGTTCAATATTAGCCGATATCCTGGCGAATTAGCGTGTAAATCCAAAACCGTGGGTGTATCTCCTACCCGATGCTGAAAATCTTCTGGATCATGCCCTCCATAAAAAGTGAACATTCCTTTTCCTTTTTCACCATGTAGGTAACGAGCTTCACCATTGAGCGCACAACTCCCCATCACAAGTACATTTGATTTTACTACCGCAGGATTATAGGCTGTAGTTTGCCCCATAAAGCCTTTGATGATCTGGGTGTGGTTTTGACACAACATACTCGGGATAGGATCCCACTTGGCAGAATATTCCATTAGAGTAAAATAATCTTTCTCCATCGGGATTTTTCTTAAATCGGTCATGTCGATATCCGAAAATTCATATTTATCGGGTCTGCGTTCTAGTATAAAATCTTTAAAAGCAAAAGAATTTGCATAATTCATTTTGGCTTGATAATTAGGATCACTATCGTCTCCATCAAACATAGGTCCACATATATCTACACCATCTGCTGCCAATGCTATATCAAAACTATCCGTGGCAGAACACATCGCAAACATAAAACCGCCTCCTATTACAAAATTTTTAATTTTTTTGGCAACAGCGCCTTTCTGCTGAGATACTTTTTCAAAATTTAGTTTATGCGCCAAGACCTCCGCAGCTTTCTTTTGTTCTATATACCAAGGTACGTTTTTGTATGCGGCATAAAATTTTCCGTATTGGCCCGTAAAATCTTCGTGATGCAGGTGCAACCAATCATAGAGTAGCAATTGGTCGTTCAAAATCTCTTCATCGTATATTGTGGTAAAAGGAATTTCGGCATAGGTCAAAACCAACGTTACAGCATCATCCCAAGGTTGTTTTCCTTTGGGAGTATAAACGGCAATTTTAGGTACTCGTTCTAAAACAACCGTTTCCATATTTTGGGATGGACTAGCAATTTCTTTACGGATTAAATCTTGTTCTGCATCGGATAGAATTTCAAAACTAACCCCTCTGATTTGGCATTCTTTTCGGATCTCGGACACATCCGGAAGTAAAAAAGAACCACCCCTGTAATTTAATAGCCAGTTTACCTTATAATTTTTGGACAAACACCAATAGGTAATCCCATATGCTTTGAGATGGTTTTTTTGGGTACTTTCGTCCATTGGTAACAAAATAAACGACGCGTGTGCCGTAAAAGAAAGCAGTATGAGGGATAGTAAAAAAAATCTTTTGGCAACCATTACTTTATATTTTTATCAAATATAAAACTAACTTGGCAAAGTGCATTAATTTGTTCGAACTATTACCTATTAAAATGGCATGTCATCGTCATTATCTTCATTTAAGTTGCTACCAAAGGCTTCGTGTGCCGAAGGAAGGTTTTTGGTTATAAACGAATTATCCTCTTGATTCATCGAAGATGGCAAATCGTCGTAGCCTCCTGTAAAATCTTCCAGATTGTCAAACTTCCCTAGGTGGCCAATAAATTTCAAACGTACGTTTTCAATACTACCATTACGGTGTTTTGCAATCATAATTTCGGCTTGACCCGCCGTAGGAGAGGCTTCGTCATCATCCCACTCATCAATTTTATAATATTCCGGACGATACAAAAAGGATACAATATCGGCATCTTGTTCAATAGCTCCAGACTCCCTAAGGTCAGATAACAAAGGTCTTTTGCTGGATCCACGGGTTTCTACGGCACGAGATAGTTGTGATAGTGCAATCACAGGCACGTTTAACTCTTTGGCTAATGCTTTTAGGTTTCTGGAAATAGTAGAGATTTCTTGTTCTCGGTTTCCGCCTCCTTTACCATTACCGCCAGCGGTCATTAATTGCAAATAATCTACAATTATGATTCTGATTCCGTGTTGGGATACCAATCTTCGGGCTTTGGCTCTTAAATCAAATATAGACAAAGAGGGAGTATCATCAATAAATAAAGGGGCTTTTTCAAGATTTTTGACCTTGGTGCTTAATTGTTCCCACTCGTGTTTTTCTAATTTACCGGTACGCAATTTTTCGGACGATAAACCCGTTTCGGACGAGATCAAACGCGTGATTAACTGCACGGATGCCATCTCTAACGAGAATAGTGCTACAGGCATGCCAAAATCAATGGCCATGTTCCGAGCCATAGACAATACAAAGGCCGTTTTTCCCATGGCGGGTCTTGCAGCAATAATGATTAAATCACTTGGTTGCCAGCCAGAGGTTATTTTGTCTAATTTTTCGAAACCGGTTGCTACCCCACTGAGACCTTCTTGTCCTGCTATTTCTTCAATACGTTTTTTGGCTTGTAGTACCAAACTTTGCGCCGTCTCAGAACTACGTTTAATATTGCCTTGGGTAACTTCGTAGAGTTTCGATTCTGCCTTGTCAAGCAAATCAAAAACATCGGCACCGTCATCATAAGAATCTTCAATAATTTCTGAAGAAATACGAATCAAACTTCTTTGAATAAATTTTTGGAGTATTATCCGGGAGTGAAATTCTATATGTGCAGACGAAGATATCTTCTGTGTGAGCTGAATTAAATAAAAATCGCCTCCGGCTATATCTAGTTTGCCGTTTTTCTTTAATTGTGCAGATACCGTCAATAAATCTATTGGCTGCGTATCGGTAAACAACTGTACAATTGCTTCAAATATATGTTTGTGCGCTTCTTTATAAAAAGCATCTGGTTGCAGAATATCAATTACATCATCAACCCCTTTTTTATCAATCATCATTGCGCCCAAAACGGCCTCTTCGAGCTCCAATACTTGTGGAGGAAGTTTTCCTTTTTCGAGGCTGATTATGGTAGTTTTGTCCGCCTTTGCGGGGTTTGTGTTTTTGAAGTTTTCCATACTACAAAAGTAACATAAATTTAAAAATTATTTTTTTTAGTTATTCCAAATAAATGGCTATACCATCCTATTTAGGAAAGCATATTGCAAAAAAAATCCGAAACGTTTGGGTTTCGGATTAGAACTTTTTATATAAAAAATTTACTCTTTATATTCCCCCATTTTACTGTATTTGTCCATTCTTTGGTCAATCAATGTAGCGGTTGCCAGATCTTTCAACTCGTGGTATGCTTTTAATACATACTCCTCTACGGTTTTGAAGGTTGTAGGCCTATCATAATGGGCTCCACCTAATGGTTCTGGAATAATATCGTCAATCAATTTTTGTCTTTTCATGTCTGCAGAAGTCAATTTTAAGGCCTCAGCAGCTTGTTCTTTGTATTCCCAACTCTTCCATAATATAGAAGAACATGACTCTGGCGAAATAACCGAATACCAAGTGTTTTCTAACATATAAACTCGGTCTCCAACGCCTATACCTAAGGCACCGCCTGAAGCACCTTCGCCTACAATTATGGTAATAATAGGCACTTTTAAACGCACCATTTCAAAAATATTGCGCGCTATCGCCTCTCCTTGTCCTCGTTCTTCTGCTTCAAGACCTGGATAGGCTCCCGGAGTATCTATTAGGGTCAGAACAGGAATTCCAAATTTTTCGGCCATTTTCATCAAACGCAAGGCTTTACGGTATCCTTCTGGGTTTGCCATCCCAAAATTTCTATACTGACGTGTTTTGGTATTGTATCCTTTTTGTTGGCCAATAATCATAAAAGATTGTCCTCCAATTTTACCCAAACCACCAATCATGGCTTTATCATCTGCAAAACCTCTATCGCCGTGCAGTTCCAAAAAGGTATCGCCACAGAGTGCTTTTATGTGATCTAAAGTGTAGGGTCTGCTTGGATGCCTAGATAATTGTACCCGTTGCCATGCCGTTAAATTTTTATAAATATGTTTTTTGGTATCTATTAGTTTCTTGTTAATTTGTTTGCAAGTAGTTGAAACGTCCACATCGGACTCTTGACCAATAACAAGGCATTTATCTAACTGATCTTCTAGTTCTTTAATTGGAAGCTCAAAATCTAAATATTCCATAGTATTTGTGCGTTTTGTTGTTTAATTGGATTGCAAATATAAATATTAAATGATTTACAACCGCTTTATTTTTTATTTTAGTGTGCAAGTACAAAAATGCCATTGCGATAACTACTACAAATCAAAACCATATATAACTAGTAATGCGTTACAAACCAGTTGCAAAACCGTGTTTTGATCGGTTATTATTTTTGTTGCTTTGTCTTGTATTTTCGTTGTTTGTATAAGTAAGAAGCCGTGATTATATGTCCCAAAGCGTCTTTTGCCATTTCGGTATTTAACTTTGTTGGCTCCAAAACCGTATCGTTTTGCATCTTGAATTGCAAAGGCTCTTTGTTTGGCTGCAAAATAACCACTTGGTTACCCACTCTAAAAGCATTGTTGTTATGGAACTGCATAATGGCCCTACCTGGAGTAGCATCTGGCAATTTCATTAGATTAATTCCAGGCATGGGGTGTTGTAAATCCATACCTATAAAATGAAACAACGTTGGGGCAATATCTATCTGACTACACAACTTGGTATACCGCATCCCTTTGGGTACATTAGGTCCAATTAGTAATGCTGGAATATGAAATTTGTTAATAGGAACCAGATTTTTGCCATAAGTTCTGGTATTGTGATCTGCAATAATCAAGAAAATAGTGTTTTTAAAATAAGGCTCTTTTTTGGCCATTTCGAAGAATTTTCCGATAGAAAAATCTGCGTATTTCATGGCATTATGCACCGTGTTTTTTTGTTTGTCATACAAGGCAATACGCCCATCCGGAAACTCAAATGGCTCGTGGTTTGAGGTAGAAAACAGTAACGAAAAAAACGGTTTGTCTCCCTTTGATTTATAATAATCATTGGCCTTAACCGCCAAATCTTCGTCGGAATAGCCCCAAGTCCCTTTGAAAGCGGCTGTATCTTTATCATAATCTTTTTCGTCAATTATCTTACTAAAACCATTTCCGTTAAAAAAAGATGCCATATTGTCAAAATTTGCCATACCGCCGTAGATAAAACTAGTATCATAGCCCTTCTCTTTTAAGTTTTGGGCAAGGGTATAAAACCCCGTTTGGGAGTTACTTAATTTTACCACGCTCTCTGATGCCGAGGGCAAAAAACCCGTAACTACGGCCTCAATTCCTCTCACGCTGCGCGTACCTGTAGCATAAATATTAGTAAACAACAATCCTTGCTGGGTTAACGCATCCAAGGATGGCGTGAGTGGCAAACCACCCAAACTCCCCACATACTCTGCCCCTAAACTTTCTTGCAAAAAAACAACTACATTGTAGGGTCTAGCCAAAGTGCTGTCCGTTTTTTGCAAATGCATCAAGGGCAACTCAGGGTCTGTAAAAGCGTTGTTAGCAACCTGCATGTATTTTTTGACCCTAGAGATAGCCTCATTGGGATCCATTTTTCCGTACATTTTTTCTGCGTTATCTTCGTTTTTTAAAGAATACAGCGCAAAACCAACCGTATATAAGGAGTTAATTCCTAAATTATTAGTTAGTTGATCCGTCGAAAATATTGCATTACTGGCATTAATAGGCCTTTTAGATACCAAGCTGGAGCGTGCTCCCAAAAACAACAAAAAAGCAACCAAAGGAAACCACACCAACTTGGTCCGATACATAGTGAATTTTGGGTAAAATAATTTTGCTGCATTTTTGGCACTAACCCACAATGCCACACTCAGAACAAAGAATGAGAAAAATAGGGATCCTAAATAACTTTTTACCAAAGTACCTACTACTTCTTTAGGATAAATTAAATAATCTATAAATAATTTATTGGGGCGGGTATCGTACTCCTTTATAAAATCAAAAGTAGCAAGCTCCATGAATAACATAAGGAATAAGAAACTCAGAAAATAAACCGTAAAAAATTTCTTTATTTTTTGCAAATAATTATCTGGCAAAACGCACAACAATAAGCTAGGCAAAAAAGCAATATAAGACAACACAATCAAATCCATACGCAGGCCTATTGGAAAAATCATCCAATAATCTGGTGTTTGTACCACACGCTTGTGGAACATAACAAAAAGCAACAACCTACTTAGCGTAGTGATACACAATCCTATGAAAAAGAAATTCAGGATTGGTTTTAAAAATTTATTTATTTTCATTGTAAAAAATTGGGATGTACTAATGCTTATTTTTTGGAATTCATTTTATGCTTGACCACACCATTTAAAAGCACGGTAAGAACAATCATAAAAGCGCCAATATAAAAAGAGAAACTCATTTTTTCTTTTCCGCCAAGGATAAAATAGGCCAGAAAAATTCCGTAAACAGGCTCTAGATTGGTAGTTAGCATTACGGTATAAGGGCTTAATTTTTCCATTATTTTAACCGAAACTGTAAAAGCATATGCCGTACATACTGAAGCTAAAAGCAATAACAAAAGCCAATTTGAGAGGCTTAAATCAAAAAAAGCAGCGGTAAATATATTTTGAGACCAAAAATAAATAGTAACAAAAAAGGCGCCAGCCATTAGCTCATAAAAAGACAGCACAGATGGATCGTGCTTATGTATCAATTTACCATTCATTAGGGTAAACAAAACCCCCAATAAAATAGAAATCAAGGCGTACACTATCCCTTCATAATACCCCACCTCTACCTTCATAATCAGAGCGAGTCCTGCCATTATTACCAGTCCGAACAAAACCTCGTACCACAAAACTTTTCGTCCATAAAAAAGTGGTTCCAATAACGCCGCAAAAAAAGCCCCTAACGAAAAAACCGAAAGCGTGATAGAAACATTAGAAACATGAATAGCATGAAAAAAGGTAATCCAGTGCAAGGCAATTAAAAGCCCTACAAAAAGCAATTTAAGGAAAACAGTGGTAGAGACTCGGAAGGATTTTTTCTTAAAAACTATAAAAGCCCCTAAAAAAACCCCTGCCATTAACATCCGATACCATACAATAGCATCCGAATTTATGGTGATCAACGCACCCAAAATGGCCGTAAAACCCCAAATAAAAACAATAAAATGCAGACTAAGGTAACTCTTTAAACTATCGTTTTGCATTGCGTAATAAATAAATTGCTAATACTCCAAAAAACATGTTAGGGAACCACACTGCCAAAAAGGGCGAAAAAGTAGATTTCTCGGCAATGGTGCCAAATATTTTATCAAAAAAAACATACCCAAAAGCAATGGCAATACCTATGGTTAAATTCATCCCCATGCCTCCCCTTCGTTTCATGGAAGAAACAGCAACAGCAATGATGGTCAAAATAAATGCAGCCACAGGCACACTATATTTTTTGTACAATACAACCATATAGACATTAATATTGGAGGCACCACGCTCTTTTTGTTTATCAATAAAATCATTTAATTTATGCAAACTCAAAGTCTCGGCTATATAAACCACTGGGGTTAAATCTTCTAGATCAAAACTAAATTTAGCCTCTTTTTCAGAGGCTCTTTCTAGAGTATCCCCTAGCTCGCCTACGGTTCTTTTGGCATAATCATACAGAGTATAGGTGCTGTCCTTGGGATTCCATTTAATTCTGGTTGCCGTAATTTTGGAGACCATTTTTTGTTTTTCAAAACGCTCGAGGGCAAAATTAAAAGCCATCTTAGTTTCGGCATTAAAACTATTTACATACAAAAACTCCTTTGGATTAATTTGTCTGTACACATCGGTAACGTTGCCCATCATGGCCTCTTTGCCATTACCCCTGAGATAGGTATATCTAAAATAATTAAACCCCTCACTGGATTTAGGCACCACATAAAACCCCATCAACAAAACAAAAACCGAAACAATAGAAGCCCCAATAAGATAAGGTCTCAAAAAACGAGTAAACGAAATTCCAGAACTTAAAATAGCAATAATCTCCGTGTTATTAGCCAACTTAGAGGTAAACCAAATAATGGATAAAAATAAAAATATAGGAAACAACGAATTTGCAAAATAGATCGTAAAATGATAATAATAGATCGCAATTTCCGATAACGGAATCTTGTTTTCAATCATTTTATTAATCTTCTCCGAGACATCAATAATAATCCCAATAGGCACAAAGAGCAACAACATAGCCGAAAAAGTGGCCAAATACCGCTTCAGGATATACTTATCTAGTATCGTTAAACCCACCAAGTCCGAAAGAGAGAACTTTTTATTTTTTTTATCAATCATATCCCCATTTATTACCCATACCAATCCCTTAGGAGTTACCTGAGGTTATAATCTCTGGCTCATATTCTTTACCATCTCCTCTTTCCAAGGTCTAAAATCACCCGCTAAGATATGCTTTCTGGCCTCCCGAACCAACCACATATAAAAACCAAGATTATGAATCGTAGCAATTTGTTTGCCCAAATACTCATTGGCCGCAAAAAGATGCCGCAAATACGCCTTAGAATACTCGGTATCCACAAAAGTAATAGCCATAGAATCAATAGGCGAAAAATCGGCTTCCCACTTCTTATTCTTAATATTTATAGTTCCGTTAGCCGTAAAAAGCATCCCATTTCTAGCATTACGAGTAGGCATCACACAATCAAACATATCAATCCCCAAAGCAATATTTTCTAGAATATTAATAGGTGTTCCTACACCCATCAAATAACGCGGCTTATCCTCTGGCAAAATTTCGCAAACCACCTCCGTCATGGCATACATTTCTTCAGCAGGTTCCCCTACAGACAACCCCCAATGGCATTACCCACTTGGTTTGAATTAGCAATATACTCCGCCGATTGCCTACGCAAATCCTTATAACAGCTCCCTTGCACAATAGGAAAAAAAGCTTGATCATAACCATACTTCACCGGGAGTTTTTCCAAATGATTCACACAACGATCCAACCAACGGTGCGTCATTTTCATAGAACGCTTCGCATAATTATAATCACACGGATAAGGAGTACACTCATCAAAAGCCATAATAATATCCGCGCCAATAGTACGCTGAATTTCCATCACATTCTCCGGCGTAAAAACATGATACGACCCATCAATATGCGACTTAAACTTCACCCCTTCCTCCTTAATCTTCCGATTAGCCGAAAGCGAATACACCTGATACCCTCCAGAATCGGTCAAAATATTGCGATCCCAGTTCATAAACTTATGCAAACCACCCGCTTTTTCCAAAATTTCCGTTTGCGGACGCAAATACAAATGATAGGTATTCCCCAAAATAATATCCGGGTTAATATCCTGCTTTAACTCCCTTTGGTGCACACCCTTAACAGAAGCCACCGTCCCAACAGGCATAAAAATAGGCGTTTCAATAACACCATGATCCGTAGTAATACTACCCGCTCTAGCCTTAGACAGCGGGTCTTTTTTTAATAAGTCAAACTTCATAATACCATTTTTGTACCGATTGTTCGGCGAGCAAAGATAGGTTAATTTGAAAACTAGAGAATTAGATAACCCAAAAAATTAAACAACAATTAGCAAAAAAAACTACAGATAGCTTAATTATAAAACCAAGCCAACCAGCAAAACCAAAATTATTAGGGCATGCCCTACGCAAAAGCTCCGGTCAGGCTATACGCTATATCTTTAGGCCGCCAAAAAAGCGCCCTAAAGGATGCCGCTCCTATCCTTCATGCAAAAAAAAACAAAAACCCAAAATCAAGACAAATTTTGTACCATTACCTAAAAAATATTTCTATATTTGGTATAGAATACCCTCACAACACCATCAGGCCTATCTAGCCAAATAGGGTGCGATAAGGATGGTTTTGTTAGACGTATTCGCTAGTTATGCCTCACCCTACCAAAAATGCCTGCAAACATTGAGCGGAAGACAAAACCGAAAACTAAACAAAGTAATCACTAATAAATTTAGTATTTTAGCATCTTAATATTGAATGAAAAAATATAATGAAACTGAAAGAGAAAATATCGCTCGAAAAAGTATTTGAAAAAGAATATAAAGACAAACTTGTTGAACCAAAAAACAACAAAGAAGCGGTCATTACACATTTTTTGCACAATAGCAAAAACGGAGTTTCACAATTTTACAAGAAAGATGCAGTAAAATTCACAAAAGAAATTTTACAATATAAATACCCAGAAGAAGAAATTACGAATATTGTAGCGGAAGAAGCTTTACAATATGGGATTTTTGACACTTTTGGCGTTCCATTTCCTCCTTTAGAAAACCCTAAGTTTAAATTTATTGACCTTTTTGCAGGAATCGGCGGTTTTCGTTTAGCAATGCAAAATTTAGGGGGAAAATGCGTTTTTACAAGCGAATGGGACAAAGAAGCTAAACGAACATATAAGGCAAATTTTGGAGAAAGGCCATTTGGAGACATTACTAAAGAAGAAACTAAAGCCTTTATTCCCGATAATTTCGATTTGCTTTGTGCTGGTTTTCCTTGTCAAGCATTTTCAATTGCAGGAAAACGTGGCGGATTTGAAGACACAAGAGGAACATTATTTTTTGACGTTGCTGAAATCATAAAAAGAAAACAACCAAAAGCAATTTTTCTTGAAAACGTAAAAGGATTAAGAAATCATAACGGAGGAAAAACTTTAGCGACAATCTTAAATGTTTTAAGAAATGACTTAGGATATTTTGTTCCCGAACCACAAATCATCAATGCAAAAGAATTTGGTGTTCCACAAAACAGAGAACGAATTTATATTGTTGGATTTAGAAATGATTTGGGAATTGAGAGTTTTGAATATCCAAAACCAACAAATAAAAAAGTTGCATTTTCAGACATCAAAGAAAAGGAAGTTCCACCAACAAAATATTTTCTTTCAACTCAATATGTTCAAACTTTAGTAAATCATAAAGCTAGACACGAAAGTAAAGGAAACGGTTTTGGTTACGCTATTATTCCTGATGATGGAATAAGTAACGCAATTGTTGTTGGCGGGATGGGAAGAGAAAGAAATTTAGTGTTAGACCATAGAATTACAGATTTTACACCAACAACTCATATAAAAGGAACTGTAAATCGTGAAGGAATTAGAAAAATGACACCACGAGAATGGGCAAGATTACAAGGTTTTCCAGATAATTATTTAATTCCAGTTGCTGACGCATCTGCTTATAAACAATTTGGAAACTCCGTAGCCGTTCCGGCTATTCAAGCGACTGCAAATGAAATTTTAAAATTAATTGGAATTAAGAAATGATAACAGGAAATAAAGGAGAATGGAGCGAAGTTTATACACTTCTAAAAATCATTTCTGACAAACAACTTTTTGCAGGAGATAGTAATTTAAACAAAATAGAAACTTTGATTTTTCCAATAATCAAAGTGCTTCGTGACGAAACGAATGGAACTTTTGAATTTAGTTATGATAACGATTTAGTCATTGTTAAAAATGGCGAAAAAGAAATTAGAATCTCGGTTTTAGAATTTCAGAAACAAGCTTATTTTCTTTTGACAAAACTCAAAGAAAAAACAAATGCAACTTTTTCAATTCCAGAAATTGAAAGTTTTATCAACTCTTTTGACAGTCATTCATTAAAAGCAAAATCGACTGTAAAAAGTGATATTAGAATTGTAATTCACGACCAAAGAACTAACACAAATCCTGAACTTGGATTTAGTATAAAATCACAACTTGGCGGTGCTTCTACTCTATTAAATGCAGGAAAAACGACAAACTTTATTTTCAAAATCAACAATTTGACTTTAACTAAAAATCAAATATTAGAAATAAACGAAATTGATACAAGAAGTAAAATCAAAGATAGAATTGGCAAAATCACTGAATTAGGAGGTAAATTGGAGTTCCAAAAAACAGAAAGTTCTGTTTTTGGAAACAACTTAATTTTGATTGATAGTGCTCTACCAAAAATAATTGCCGAAAGTTTACATTTGTTTTTTACTTCAACTATTTCAACGGTTTTAGAATTGACATCGAAAATTTCAATAACAAATCCTCTTGGCTATAATTTAGAAGCTAATCATCCATTTTATTCATATAAAATCAAACGTTTTTTAACTGACATTGCTTTAGGAATGATGCCATCGAAAGTTTGGACTGGAGAATTAGATGCAACTGGTGGCTATTTAGTTGTAAAAGAAGACGGAGAAGTTTTATGCTACCATATTTACAACCGAAACGAATTTGAAGATTATTTATTTACAAATACAAAGTTAGAAACCGCAAGTAGTACAAGACACGAATTTGGAAAAATTTACGAAGAAAACGGACAAATATATTTCAAACTGAACTTACAAATACGTTTTAAATAATACCGAAAAAAAAAGGGCGAAGGCATAACAGCGGTTTTGATATAGTGGGGTTTTAGTGGAATTATCGTTTCGCATCAAGTTTCCGTTAAGCCGAAAAATTAGCGGTTACGATTTCCCCACCATCTCAAAGCCGCGACACGTTGGCAGTAATGTTGCCATAAATCGTATAAAAAGAACAACTTAACATTAAAAAAAACTACATTTAGAAATAAAATTTAAAACCTGAATATGGGCGAATGGTCTAAAAAAATTGGAGAACAAGGAGAAGATATTGTTAAATACTTTTTTGAAGAACTAATTGGTTACAAAAATAATTATAGAAATAATTTAGAATTAAGTTGTAGTTATAGTGATGACCACAAGAAGAAAGATGCTGCCAAAAGGTTAACTCACGGAATTGACGGTTTAGTTTCCTACAAATGCCCTTTAGTCGATGAATTATTGGAAATTGGAATAATTTCAAGTAAATATTCTTTTGATGTCTATCCTCCAAAACCAAAAGATAAATTTAAAGAACACTTTGTTGAATTAGCATATACTATTCGTTGCTTTCTTAATTCAGAAATTTACAATAATATAAACTCTAATACTTCAAACGTAACGGATACAAAAGTTACAGGGGTTTTAGTATGGCTTTCCAATAATGATGAATGTAAAAACAAAAATATAATTCCCGAAATATCAGACACACAACTTTCAGGATTAAATTTAGTTTATGATAAAATACTTATTGTTGACAATTCAAGAATGGAATTTTTATTTGATTTAATTCAACCATTAAAAACCATTTTTGGAAATGGAAATATAGATTTTGTATATCCTAAAACAGGAATGAATTTATCTATGGTTCAAGACAATAGTTTTGGCAAAAAATTACCTTTACAATTAATCTGTTCTGACGTAATTCCAATCAGAATTGATAACAATAACCAAATAATATTACTTTTAGGAATTAGAGACAATTTCGATGAAAATAATCTATTAAAACTCATTAGTTTGTCTAAAGAATTTAATCATCTGGAAGCAACTACAAAAACTATAATCAGTTTTCCAGATTACAATAAATTAAAACATTCCGATAGTGTCAAAAAAGTATTGTCACAATTAGAAAATTTAAAATATTCCGACCAAATAGAAGTAGTTAAACACGATTTTGATTTTAGAAACTTATAATTATGGCAATCGAACAAGAAAAAACAAAAGATTTTTTGCCAGTTGGTGAAAATTTAAGAGCGATGATTTCTCAATCTTTTTTAACTGCAAAAAATTTAAAAGATGTTCTTAATGATAAAGGGATTTTTATTGATGAAAACGATAAAAACAAATCTATTCCATTATTGATGACATCAATTTTAAGTCCAAAAGAATTTGAAGGTTTAGTCGAAAATCAAATTACAAAAGAAGAAAGATTTAAGGTTAATACTTTAACTATTCCTTGTAAAACGGATAAGAAACTTTTAGAATTAATACCTACAAATTTCTCAATAAATAACATTATCAAAGAAAATGTAGTTTACAAGCCTAATTTTAAAGTTATAGGTAATCCAAAATTTACGATTGTCGCAAACAATCCTAATCAAATTCAATTAGTTTACGAGATTGAAAGAAAAAATGAGACTAAAGATTGGGTTCAAACCAAAACTACACACAAATCTTTTCTAACAATTGAGAAAAAAAACAACGAAATAAATCTTGTTGTAACGAAAAACTCAACTTCAAAAGAAACAAATGATATTAACGAAATGATTATGAAATCATTTAAAACTCATTTGAAAGATATAAATTTAGTTAAAGAGGAAGCAGATTATGTTAGAATTTTATTTAAAAACTTCAATAATGTAAATAGAATTCAATTCTTGTATAGTTTTACTTCTCCCTCAATTAGTAGAAGTTTGGAATTCATTGAAATAACAGATTTGAATGTTCAAATAGATGAAACAATAAATACACCTAATGAAATAAAAGAGTTCATTTCTGGAATTGATAATTTAAAAATAAACGGAAAAGAATTACAAGAACATATTTTTATAACTAATCAAACTTTTCACGAAAAAATAATATTTTCTTCTATTTCACTTAAATATAAGTTTGATTTTGGAGGTTTAAAAGGAACTTGTATTTCTGAATTCTCATTCCCTGCATTTCTACAAAAACAAAAAACTAATTCCGAATTTCAATTTAACCTTTCAATAAATTTAGATAAATCGGTAAAAGAATTTGGTAATTTAAATACCATAAATAAAGATATTTCAAGAATTATTGAAAATTATAAATTGGAACAGTTTGAAAAATACAAATTGACTGACGAATTAACACTACTGCCAACCGCCATTTTGATATAGCTGGAATTTAGTGGAATTATCGTTTCGCATCATGTTTTCGTTAAGCCGAAAATTGAGCGGTTACGAACTTCCAGCCATCTCAAAGTGGCATAACGTTATGGGCTAGTTTTGCCCATTTTGCGCAGATAAAGCCGTTTTTATAAGAAAAAACTGTTTATAATTTTAAGGTTTAGGGTTCTTAATTCCTAAAAAAGCGTAAAAAAACTGGATTCTTAAAAGCCAAAAAAAACATTTTGTTGTTTAAAGAGTATTATTTCCAACCTGAAAATAATCCAAAACAAAATAATGACATAAAACAGCGTGATTTGTAGTTTACAGAGTGATTTTTTAAAATAAGAAAACCCCCAAGTTGAAGCGCAAACGGCATTTTACCAGCTTGACGGAAAAAATTAAATGAGTGTAATTTGTATTTTACAAAGTGATTTTGCAAATAAGAAAAATCTCGGATTTAAATCTTAAAACAGGATTTTACCAGCGTTACGTGAAAAATTAAAAAAGTGTGATTTGTTCTTTACAAAGTGAGTATCTAAATAAAAAAATCTCGAATTTAAAGCCAAAAAATATTTGCGTTTTTAGGTTTGTGAAGAAAAAACCAGCCCATAACAATCGTCTTAACTAATTTGCAGATTCTGTGGAATTACCGTTTTTAATTGTATATTCGTTATGAAGAAAAACATCCGTATCCAAAGCCTGCAAACTAGTTAAGGCGGGAACGTTAGTGGCTATTTAACCCGAAAAAATGAGAAAAATAATAACTTTAATAGTAATTTTATTTTGGGTTAATTCTAACTCACAAACAAACTATAATCCAATTTCTATCTCAAAAACATTCTCAGAAAATGGAAAATATTATATTGAATCAACTCCATTTGATGATTTTTATCCAAGTTTAAGAGGTAAATCTTTAATATTCAAAAATAATAAATTAAAATATAAAATTGAAAGACCATTCGTAATGCTTGGTAGTTCAAGTTATTTAGCAATAAGTAATGATGGTAAATATGTTATTTATATTATGTCGAAAAATTCAAATTCAAAAGAAGTTGAATTGAGAAATGTTACTATTTATAAAAAAGGAAAGTTAATAAAAACTTTTACAATTGAAGAATTTAGCAATTGCAATCCTGAAAATGAAACTTGTAACCTTATCTATGATAATTTTGACAATATAATTGATTATAAAAAAAGTAAATTTAATGACACAAAAAATACAATCATATATAAAGATGATATAACTCAGGAAGAATTATTCTTGTCCAAGAATCCAGTTTTCATATTAAATGACACCATTTACTCAACAAACTCAAATAGAATTACAACAATTTTCGATTTAGTTCATCAAAAAATTATTAAAAAAATTGAATTCAGTAAAGTTTATTCAAAACTTAATTTGAGCAACTATAAAATAAAATTTGAACAAAAACGATTTCCTACTCCTCAAAATAATGATACCTATTTTCCAAATTTGAAGAATGGTAAAAAAACAGCAATTGCATTAGCTGAAATGCTTGGAATGAAAGCATTGTATGTAAACGATAGTGACGATGGAAAATATCAATATTTTACAATTGACATAAATGGTTTTGTTGACCAAAACGGAAAATTAGAAATACTAAATTTAAAAGTAGACAAAAAACTTCCATATGATAAAGTTAAAAGTTTCTTTGAAGAACAAACTTACGATGTAAGCTTTTTACCGAAGGAATTTGATAAATTCTTTTATCATTATTTCTTTTGGAGATTCAGAAATGCTGATAATCAAATTGCAATACTAGACACCAAAGAGTATGAATTAGAACAATTAAAAGTAGAAGAAAATAGAAAATATGCTGATACTATAGATAATTTTTACATTCCAAAAAACTTAAAAGAATGTTTTATTCAGTTAGATAAAACATTGAACAATAAAAGTAAAAAACAGCTTAAAGAATCAACAGACTTATTTATGTTCAATTCTCACGGTGGTGGTTTAGGAATGTGGATTAGAAATAATTGGGGAATAAATGGTGGTTCAAGATTATTAATTTATTTCAATGAAAGAGGAATAACTGACAGAGATTATATTTCAGGAATAATAATTTATGAATATGTGAAATGGCTGAAAGAAGAAATTAATGCAGCAGAAATTTGGGAAAATGAAAATCCAATAAAAAAATAAACAGCCACTAACAGGCGTTTGGCAAGATTGCGAATTTTGTAGTAAATTCACGTTTACATTTCGCAAGAAATTTTATCTTTGATAGAAAATAATCGGTTCCGAAGTTCGCAACCTCGCCAAGCGCCGGAACGTTGTGCGTCACTTTGGAGCAACAGGGAGAATTCAATAACCTAGCGCAACAAATGATAAATTTTATCTTTGTTGAATTATGGAAAAAAAGTACAAGCGATTATCCTTAGAAGAACGTATTATAATTGAGACATTACTTAAGGAAAACAGGACCGAAAACTACATTGGAAAGCAATTAAATCGAAATCGATCTACCATAACCCGAGAAGTAAATCTTTGGGTAAGAAACCCAACCGATATTTACAAGGCTGATTTAGCACATTGGTATGCTTTAGAAACCAATAAAAACAAAAGAACTCAAGACAAAATAAATTCATATCCTAAACTTAAGATATTCGTTTACAGAAGCTTATTAAAAGGAACGAGCCCTGAATTAATGGCTGGACAAATCAAGTTATTATATCCAAATGACCCTATCATGTCTATTTCTTATGAATCTATATATAAACATATTTATAGGTCTAGGCAGTCTACTTTAGGCAAAAAACTAATCAAACTCCTCCCCTATCATCATCACAAAAGACGAGACAAAAGAAAATTTGGTAAAAAAAGAACACGGATCAAAGACCAAGTCAGTATTGACCTAAGACCTATTGAAATTGAAAAACGTCTGGAAGCAGGGCACTTAGAAGGTGATTTGATGATTGGTGTCGGACACAAAAGTGCCATTGGAACCATCGTAGATAGAAAAACTAGATATGTTATTATTGTACCAATCAGCAACAGAAAATCAAAAACAGTAACTCATGAATTTGCAAAGCTGTTAAATAAACATCCTCAATACCTCAGAAAAACAATGACTTACGATAACGGAATGGAAATGGCTAATCATAAATGGCTCTCTGAAAAGACTGGAATGGATATTTATTTTGCACATCCTTACTCCTCATGGGAAAGAGGCACAAATGAAAATACTAATGGACTAATTAGAAGGTTTTTACCCAAAGGAACCGACTTTAACACAATAACTACTGAAGAGCTGAAACGAATAGAAAACAACCTAAATAACAGACCTAGAAAGGTTTTAGGTTTCAAAACACCTAATGAAATGAGGAACCAAGAAATTAATAAAATCAGTAACACACAGGCTTAATTTTGGAAATAACTTTTGGCTCCTTAAAAAGCCAAAAAAGTTATTCTAAAATTAAGCACATTATCTAAGAAAAATACTAAATTTGATTTATTAAAAATAACTAACGATGTTGCGCTAGACCCTTGAATCCGCCCAGAAGTAGAAAAGAGAACATAAAATAACAAGAAATAAACTATAGTGATTTCAGAGAACATAATTGCAGAAAAATTTTATGGATTAGATCATCTAAGAGCATTAGCAATTTTGTTAGTTTTCTTTTTTCATTATTTCATATTAAGCGGAGGAGAACCTAAATGGTTACCAGATTATGCGAAATTTGGTTGGACAGGAGTTGATTTATTTTTCGTGTTAAGTGGTTTTTTAATTTCATCCCAATTGTTTTTAAAAATTAAACAAGAAAAGAAAATTTCATACAAAGAATTCTTTTTAAAAAGATTTTTTAGAATTATTCCAGCATATCTAGTTGTTGTTGGAATTTATTTTATTGTTCCTCTTTTTCGAGAAAAAGAAAGTTTACCACCAGTTTGGAAATTTCTGACGTTTACTCAAAACTTTGGAACTAACTTGAAAGATTTTGGAACATTTTCTCACGCTTGGTCGTTATGTGTAGAAGAGCATTTTTACTTTTTCTTACCAATTATCTTAATAATATTGAAAGCCAAAAATCTTTTTAAAAAATCATATTGGTTATTAGTGATTCTCTTTTTAATCGGTTTTATAGTTAGATTTTATAGTTGGAATAACTTTTACATTCCAAAAATAAACGATGAAAACTCATGGCTATATTGGTACAAATTTATTTATTATCCAACTTACAATAGACTTGACGGACTTTTAGTTGGAGTTTCAATTGCAGGTATTTATCAGTTTCTTCCAAATTTATGGGACAAAATTTCAAAATTTGGAAATCTGAACCTAATTGTGAGCTTCTTGATTTTGACTTGTGCATATTTCTTGTGTTATGAAGAACGAACGTTTTACGCTTCCATTTTTGGCTTTCCATTGGTTGCAATTGGTTACGGATTTTTAGTAATTGGAGCAATTAGCCCAAATAGTTTTCTTTTTAAATGGAAATCAAAAACAACAACATTTATTGCATCATTATCATTTGCAATTTACTTAACTCACAAAGGAATAATTCACATAACTCAAAATTTATTTGAAAATATAAACGTAGAAAGTAATTTAATGATGTTTATTTGTATTGTAACTTGCATAATTGGAGCATATTTTCTGAATTTAGCAATCGAAAAACCATTTATGAAATTGCGAAACCGAATAATTAAAAATAAAAAAAGCGAACGCACAACAACCATTTTGAGCTAGCTGGAGTTTAGTGGAATTACCGTTTCGCATCAAGTTTTCATTAAGCCGAAAATTGAGCGGTTACGAACTTCCAGCCATCTCAAAGTGGCATAACGTTGGTAGCAAGCAAAAAAAAAACAGAGAAAAGAATGTCTTGTTTGAGATAATTCGTAATTTTGATAAAAATATTTTGTTATGGATATTCAAAGTAGAAAAATAGAATTTATGCAAGCTTTCCTTAAACTCCAAAGTGAAGAAGTAATTTCTCAATTAGAACATATTTTAAGAAAGAAATCTACTATTGATTTAGAACTAGATTCAGAATTTAAACCTATGTCAATAGAAGAATTTAACGACCGAATTGATAAGTCCGAGAATGATTTTAAAAACGGTAGATATAAAAGTACTTCTGAACTTTTTAAGAAGTATAATTAATGAGTTACTCAATAATTTGGTCAAACTTTGCTGAGAGGGAACTTGATAAAATTTTTCAATATTATATTGAAAAAGCAAATTTAAAAGTTGCTAAAAGCATACTTCAGAAAATTTTAGTCGAACCAGAAAGACTTATACAAAATTCAGAATTATTTCAAATCGAAGATTTGTTAATTGATAGAGTCTATAATTATAGATATATAGTTTGCGATAATTATAAAATAATATATTCAGTCGATATAGAATTAAAACTTATAAAAATTGCAGACGTATTTGATACTCGTCAAAATCCAATTAAAATTAAACAAATTAAATAGATTGCCAGCTACCAACAGCCATTTTGATATAGCTGGAATTTAGTGGAATTATCGTTTCGTATCAAGTTTTCGTTAGGCAGAAAATTTAGCGGTTACGAATTTCCAGCCATCTCAAACTGGCGAAACGTTATGTGCTAGTTTTGCCCATTTTGCGCAGATAAAGCCGTTTTTATAAGAAAAAACTGTCTATAATTTTAAGGTTTAGCGTTCTAAATTCTTAAAAAAGCGCAATAAAAATGGATTCTTAAAAGCCAAAAAAAAACGTTTTGTTGTTTAAAGAATATTATTTCTAACCTGAAAATAATCCAAAACAAAATAATGACATAAAACAGCGTGATTTGCGGTTTACAGAGTGATTTTTCAAACAAGAAAATCCCAAAAGTTGAAGCGAAAACGGCATTTTATCATCTTTACGGAAAAAATTAAATGAGTGTAATTTGTTCCTTACAAAGTGATTATTCAAATAAGAAAAATCTCGGATTTAAATCTTAAAACGGGATTTTATCAGCGTTACGAAAAAAATTAAAAAAGTGTGATTTGTTCTTTACAAAGTGAGTATCTAAATAAAAAATCTCGAATTTAAAGCCAAAAAATATTTGCGTTTTTAGGTTTGTGAAGAAAAAACCAGCCCATAACAATCGTCTTAACTAATTTGCAGATTCTGTGGAATTACCGTTTTTAATTGTATATTCGTTACAGCGAAGGTAATCGTATCCAAAGCCTGCAAACTAGTTAAGGCGGGAACGTTATGGGCTAGTTTTGCCCATTTTGCGCAGATAAAGCCGTTTTTATAAGAAAAAACTGTTTATAATTTTAAGGTTTAGAGTTCTAAATTCTTTAAAAAAGCTCAAAAAAAATGGATTCTTAAAATCTAAAAAAACAGGTTTTGTTGTTTAAAAAGTATTACTAAAAAACTGAAAATAATCCAAAACAAAATAATGACTTAAAACAGCGTGATTTGTGGTTTTCAGAGTGATTTTTTTAAACAAGAAAATCCCCAAGTTGAAGCGCAAACGGCATTTTATCAGCGTGACGTAAAAAATTAAATGAGTGTAATTTGTTCCTTACAAAGTGATTATCCAAATAAGAAAAATCTCGGATTTAAATCTTAAAAAAAATCAATAAGGAAAATTAAAAAGCTGAAATAGAGTGATTTGTTTTTTAAAGAGTGAGTATCTAAATAAAAAAAATCTCGTATTTAAAGCCAAAAAATGTTTGCGTTTTTAGGTTTGGGGAGAAAAAACCAGCCCATAACAATCGTCTTAACTAATTTGCAGATTCTGTGGAATTACCGTTTTTAATTGTATATTCGTTATGAAGAAAAACATCCGTATCCAAAGCCTGCAAACTAGTTAAGGCGGGAACGTTATGGGCTAGTTTTGCCCATTTTGCGCAGATAAAGCCGTTTTTGCAAGAAAAAACTGTTTATAATTTTAAGGTTTAGAGTTCTAAATTCCTAAAAAAAAGCGCAAAAAAACTGGATTCTTAAAAGCCAAAAAAAATATTTTGTTGTTTAAAGAGTATTACTAAAAAACAGAAAATAACTCAAAACAAAATA
This sequence comes from Flavobacterium crassostreae, assembly GCF_001831475.1. Taxonomy (NCBI): domain Bacteria; kingdom Pseudomonadati; phylum Bacteroidota; class Flavobacteriia; order Flavobacteriales; family Flavobacteriaceae; genus Flavobacterium; species Flavobacterium crassostreae. The sequence continues at coordinate 2,710,816 of NZ_CP017688.1, forward strand.
ATGACATAAAACAGCGTGATTTGTAGTTTAAAGAGTAAATCTGAAAATAAAAAAAATCCCAAGTTGAAGCGCAAACGGCATTTTATCAGCGTGACGGAAAAAATTAAATGAGTGTAATTTGTTCCTTACAAAGTGATTAACCAAATAAGAAAAATCTCGGATTTAAATCTTAAAAAAAAAGCGAAAATTAAAAAACTAAAATAGAGTGATTTGTTGTTTACAAAGTGAGTATCTAAATAAAAAAAATCTCGAATTTAAAGCCAAAAAATGTTTGCGTTTTTAGGTTTGTGAAGAAAAAACCAGCCCATAACAATCGTCTTAACTAATTTGCAGATTCTGTGGAATTACCGTTTTTAATTGTATATTCGTTATGAAGAAAAACATCCGTATCCAAAGCCTGCAAACTAGTTAAGGCGGGAACGTTGGCAGTAATACTAAAAATCCGAAATAGAAATGACGAAAGTAGTTTTTAAAGAAATTGAAATTAATAATTGGATTGAATATATCGAACTTAAATTTGCTGACAAAAATTACTTCGAAATTGAAAAAAACACAAAAGAAGAACAAGAAGAGTTTATAAAAATTAACAGTAAAACAAATAAAACGAAAATATGGTTTAATGGACTTCATGGTGAAAATTTAATACTTTATGATTGTCAATATTCAAGTGAAGAAACTCAAAGTTGGAGCGGAGAAAGTTGTGCTGCCGACCCAGAAAAGTATGGGGTTTTTAATCAAGAAAACTTAAATAAAATAAATGACATTTTAGAAATTCCAATTTACAAAGGTTGGTATTCCGAAGAATACTATTTATTTGGTGATTTTTACAAAGCAATTAGTTACAAAGACAAAACTAAAAAAGAAAAAATTCTAACTTATTATGGTTCAAATTATGGTTGTATATCAATAATCTTATTTCCTATTTTTATCCTTATTAACTTACTAACGAGATTTGGATTATTTGGAAATAAGATTGTGAAAAATATAAAACCAATAATTGAAATCTAAAAAGTACTACTGCCAACAGCCGTTTCTCGCAATTGCGAATTTTGTGGTAAGTTCACGTTTTCGTTTCGCAAGAATTTTTATCTTTAACAGAAAATATAAAGTTCCGAAGTTCGCAACTGACGAGAAGCGGCGGAACGTTGGCAGTAATTATAAAATAAACGAGGCGAATTCAGCAATATATCGAAACTTTTGCTAAATTTGAAGATGATTCTAATTGAAAAAAATATTGACCGCCTAAAAATGATTTGTTCAACATACAATGTGGACAAAATGTACTTATTTGGTTCTGCATTAAATTCAAATTTTAATGACAAAAGTGATATTGATTTTTTAGTGAAGTTCAAATCTTTTGAATTATCTCAATACTTTGAGAATTATATAAATTTAAAAGAAAATTTAAAAACCTTGTTTGGAAGAGAAGTCGACTTACTTGAAGAGCAAACACTTAAAAACCCAATTTTAATAAACTCAATAAATAAATCAAAAGAACTTATTTATGGATGAGAGAATATTAAAATGGTTGTTTGATGTTAAAATGGCTATTGATGAAATTGATAGTTATTTTATCGACGAAGAAAAAGACTTTTTTAAATATCGAAGCAACTTGATGTTAAAAAGGGCAGTTGAAAGAGATTTAGAAATTATTGGAGAAGCAATAAATCGAATTATTACTCGTGATAAATATTTTGAAATTAAAATAACAAATGCAAAAGCTATTATTAGTTTGAGAAATCAAGTAATTCACGCTTATGATAATATTTCAGATGAAAACATTTGGTCAATACTTACAAATCATCTTCCTAAACTAAAAAAGGAAATTGAATATCTAATTGACGAAAAATAACTACTGCCAACAGCCAGTTTGAACTAGCTGGAATTTAGTGGAATTACCGTTTCGTTTCAAGTTTTCGTTAAGCAGAAAATTGAGCAGTTACGAATTTCCAGCCATCTCAAACTGGCGAGACGTTAGCGGTCAGTTTAGTCTAGGATCGGAGAATATAATACTTTAAAAAAAAGAATTACAATTCATAAAATGATCCAAATAAAAAATAATTAAGTCTGCATAAAAATTTTAAATATGTATATCCCTAAATATTATCTACTCATAATTTTTATTGTGGTTTTTATAATTTTACTATTAAAATACAAGGTAAAACCCTACTTATCAATTTTAAGTGTTATTAAAAGATTTTTCGTAAATCACACTTATATTCTATTGTTATTTTTTCCATTACTTATCATACTTAATAAAAGTTTTATATCAGCTAGTGAATATGAAAATAATGAATTTGTAAAGTTTCTTCTTAATAACGAATTTCTTAAAAATTTATCTTATGCTTTTGTAATAACAGGTAGCGGTATTGGAGCTGCTAAGTATCTTGGAAATTTACATTATTTCAAAAATCAAATAGATAGTATCTTAAGTTCTGATAAATTTCAAAATATATTATTTGAAAAAATATCAGAAGCAAATTTTTCTCCAGAATATCTTTCAAATTTAAGCAATATTGATCAAAAATGGAAAGCATTAACTTTATGCAAATATCAGAAAAAATTCCCTGAATTAATGCCTAAAATTGAACCGCTATTAGAAAACGAATTATTTAAAGATAATAATCTTGTTTGTTATTATAATAATTTTAGAATATTAATCGAAATTGAATTATTAGAAAATAATATTGTAAAAATTATTGAAAAAAACTTTTTTTATGTAAAGCCAACTTCAAACGAAAAAGTGCCACTAACATTTTCAATAAGTTCAATACCAGATGATTTAAATAGTAAAACATACACAAAACTAGATGAAGAAAACACAAAGATTGACAACATTAGTTTAAAAGATTTAAAAGCTAAAGATAAAGACTGTTTACAAGAAATAATTAACAATACGATAAATAACAATAATCAAAATTATACGCTTTACCTCGGAGGAAAAGAGATTTACTATATTGAACGAGTAATTGAAATGAGACAAGATTTAAGTATAGACCGCCTATCTTCATTTTCAAGTAGTAAAATAATTGACCATTTGAATATCGAAATAAAAACTTGTGAAAAAACAGATGTTTTTTTTAGTGGAGCCGAAAAAAATCAATTTAAAAAAGATAATTTTCAGAATAATAAAAACCATTATATTAAAGACAGTCCTTCTTTGCCAGGAGATATATATAATATATTTATATTCAAAAAAGATGAGCGTATTTAAGTAATTATATATATATTTGTCAAATAACTTTTAAAATAAAAATTATGAAAACAACTAAATCATTTACACTAGGTAAAACAGGAGTTTAAATTAATTATTAATAAATAAAAAATGCCATTCTAGATAAGAGTGGCATTTTGCATTATAATTCTGTTCAAAAAATAAAAAAAGAAAACCGAACCGCCAACAACTGTTTTGAGATAGCCGGAGTTTAGTGGAATTACCGTTTCGCAATCATATTTTCGTTAAACCGAAAATTGAGCGGTAACGATTTTCCAGCCATCTCAAAGCAGCATTACGTTGGCAGTAATACTAAAAATCCGAAATAGAAATGACGAAAGTAGTTTTTAAAGAAATTGAAATTAATAATTGGATTGAATATATCGAACTTAAATTTGCTGACAAAAATTACTTCGAAATTGAAAAAAACACAAAAGAAGAACAAGAAGAGTTTATAAAAATTAACAGTAAAACAAATAAAACGAAAATATGGTTTAATGGACTTCATGGTGAAAATTTAATACTTTATGATTGTCAATATTCAAGTGAAGAAACTCAAAGTTGGAGCGGAGAAAGTTGTGCTGCCGACCCAGAAAAGTATGGGGTTTTTAATCAAGAAAACTTAAATAAAATAAATGACATTTTAGAAATTCCAATTTACAAAGGTTGGTATTCCGAAGAATACTATTTATTTGGTGATTTTTACAAAGCAATTAGTTACAAAGACAAAACTAAAAAAGAAAAAATTCTAACTTATTATGGTTCAAATTATGGTTGTATATCAATAATCTTATTTCCTATTTTTATCCTTATTAACTTACTAACGAGATTTGGATTATTTGGAAATAAGATTGTGAAAAATATAAAACCAATAATTGAAATCTAAAAAGTACTACTGCCAACAGCCGTTTCTCGCAATTGCGAATTTTGTGGTAAGTTCACGTTTTCGTTTCGCAAGAATTTTTATCTTTAACAGAAAATATAAAGTTCCGAAGTTCGCAACTGACGAGAAGCGGCGGAACGTTATGTGGCATAGCTCCGAAAATTCGTTTTTAAAATAGAAAATTAACGTTTTTAAGCATATATTTTTTAAAAGTAATGTAAGTTAAAACCTCCCTCCTATTCTCTTAGAAACGGCTTTTTATTGCCGAAAATCGGGCGAATTAGTATAATTTTTCACCAAATAATATTTAAGGAAAATAAAGTATAAAAGGAATAAATGTTGCGATTTAAAACCGAAAAAATCAATCAAAATAAGTTGCATAAAAGAGAGTGAACAGAAATTTAAGCCCAAAAGCGAAAAAGGTTTGATGGAATTGAAACGGATTTTTTTTGCGACGTCAAAAGTGTGTAATGATATTTTCAGAGTGTTTATTTTACAAAAGACAATCTTTAATTTTATAAGAAAAACTACTTAATAATGTGTTTTTTAAATGGAAAATGTTTCTGTTTTAAAGAGAATTCCAGCAAATAAAAACAAGATAGAAGTACTTTGTGGCTATTGCTACGCCACATAACACACGTCTCAAGCAATTTGCAGATTCTGTGGAATTGCCGTTTTTAATTGTATATTCGTTACGCAGAAAATAATCGCATCCAAAAGCTGCAAACTGCATGAGGCGCGAAGACGTTATGTGGCATAGCTCCGAAAATTCGTTTTTAAAATAGAAAATTAACGTTTTTAAGCATCTATTTTTTAAAAGTAATGTAAGTCAAAACTCCTCTCCTATTCTCTTAGAAACGGCTTTTTATTGCCGAAAATCGGGCGAATTAGTATAATTTTTCACTAAATAATATTTAAGGAAAATAAAGTATAAAAGGAATAAATGTTGCAATTTAAAACCGAAAAAATCAATCAAAATAAGTTGTATAAAAGAGAGTGACCAGAAATTTAAGCCCAAAAGAGAAAAAGGTTAGACGGAATTGAAACGGATTTTTTTTGCGACGTCAAAAGTGTGTAATGATATTTTCAGAGTGTTTATTTTATAAAAAATAATCTTTAATTTTATAAGAAAAACTACTCAATAATGTATTTTTTAAATGGAAAATGTTTCTCTTTTTAAAGAGAATTCCCGCCAAAAAAAGCAAGATAGAAGTACTTTGTGGCTATTGCTACGCCACATAACACACGTCTCAAGCAATTTGCAGATTCTGTGGAATTACCGTTTTTAATTGTATATTCGTAAAGAATAAAATAATCGCATCCAAAAGCTGCAAACTGCATGAGGCGCGAGGACGTTATAAGCAAGCGAACCAAAAAACGTTCGTAAATAAAACCCAAATTATGCTTGATATTGAAAATCCGAATGAATTATTGAAAGAGCTTCGGGAGAAATTTTTAAGATTACACAACAGGTTTTTAGCTGTTGCAATGGATTATAAATATTACATTAATCCAAACATTTCGGACAATGAAATTTATAAACTTAGAGATAATGTTATCTTCAGGTTACAAAGCGCAAGATTTCATTTTGAATTGCTTTTACAACATCATAACTATGTTGAATATAATATCAAAGAAATACACACTAGTCAAATTCCGATTTTAAATGGAGGAATTGAACTTCAAATGTATCAGATGCAAGCAACTGAGGAAATCTATTCTCTTTTTGACAGTTTAATTTATCATCTATGTTCGAATTTTGACTATCTATTTAGACTTATCAATTTTATTCACGGAGAAACAGAGCTTGCTCAACCAAAGTGGAATCTGTTTAAATCAGACAAGAATATAAAAAAAAATATTTATTGCAGTAAAGAACTTATAGATGCACTGGATATTCTCGACCAGAAATTTGTTTATCCACTTATAAAACATCGTTCATTTCTTATACACAACGAACACGCAGTTGGTGGTCATCAGATTTTCCTAAATGATTTGAAAACAAGATTTCTAGTCACTGAAACGCTTATAAATCACTTTCCTGAATTAACTATTGAATTCGGAGAAGAAGAAATGAGTATAAGTTTTGTAGCAAAATGGTTAATAGACAAAACCTTTGAAACAATTACAGAAGTTTTGTTTGAAGTCCGAGATGACATTATAAGAAACCGAAAACAAGTCCAACCAATATTCTTTTCATTAGGGCCTAACAACACGATGCAATCAACTTCTGTGCACTATTGGGGCGAAAGGAATCATATTTAGTGCCTGCTTATAACACACGCTACAAGCAATTTGGGTATTTGGCTTAATTTGAAATTGGTTTTGTATTTGGAAGATTTGGCAAATCCGAAAATAGGGCTTAATTTAGTCCCAAACTACTTGTAGCGCGGGAACGTTGTAGGCAAGTTGCGCCCAAATCGCGCATAATTAATCTTTTAATTAAGAAAAAACTGTTTATAATTTTAAAGTTTAGGGTTCTTAATTCCTAAAAAAACGCAAAAAAATGGATTCTTAAAAGCCAAAAAAAAGCGTTTTGTTGTTTAAAGAATATTATTTCCAACCTGAAAATAATCCAAAACAAAATAATGAAATAAAACAGCGTGATTTGTGGTTTAAAGAGTGATTTTTTAAAACAAGAAAATCCCAAAGTTGAAGCGCAAACGGCATTTTATCAGCTTTACGGAAAAAATTAAATGAGTGTAATTTGTTCCTTACAAAGTGATTATTCAAATAAGAAAAATCTCGGATTTAAATCTTAAAACAGGATTTTATCAGCGTTACGGGAAAAATTAAAAAAGAGTGATTTATTCTTTACAAAGTGAGAATCTAAATAAAAAAATCTCGAATTTAAAGTAGGAATTTGTTTGTGTTTTTAGGCTTATGAAGAAAACAACCAGCCTACAACAAACGTCTCAAGCAATTTGCAGATTCGGTGGAATTACCGTTTTTAATTGTATATTCGTTATAAAGAAAAACATCCGTATCCAAAGCCTGCAAACTAGTTAAGGCGGGAACGTTACCTACAATTATGAAAAAAATCAACATTCTAATAATCATTTTACTACTTTCTAACCTTTGTTTAGGACAAGAAAAATGGCTGATTAATAATCCTAATAGTTTTGACTATTATATTACAACAGAAATTAAAGATGGAGAAATTATTGGAAAAACAAGAAATAATGCACTAAAAGATATTGTAGGTGGTTTTAAGTTTACTATGGCGAAATTGGCGACTTCTGTTAAATATCCAGAAATTGTTTATTTTAAAGGTGCTTTTGAAGAAAATACTTTTAGTGGTAATTTTCAAATGATTTTTAGTCAAAGACATTTTAAAGGATTAATTAAAAACGATACTTTAAAAATTACTCTAACAAATAAAGACAGAACCGAAACAAAAATAAACGGAATCAGAATTAAAGAAATAAAACCTATTCGTGATTATAAAAGCACGTTTAATAAAATATTTGAAATAACTGAAAATAATATTTATAATCAATCCTTCTTAAAGTCAAAAAAATGGAGAAAGTTTAAAAAGAGAATGAATAATATTAGTGGAAGAATTAATGATAATTTAGAACTTCAAATTGCTTTTTCAGCATTTGCAAGAGAATTTCCTTTTTCTCATTATTATCTTTATAAATCAAGTTCAACAAATGGAATAGAAAGCAACAATGTTAATTTTGCAGAAATAAAAGAAATTAATAGTAAAACCTGTGTTCTAAAAGTTAAAAGTTTCTCTGGTTCAAGAAAGCAAATGGATAGTTTAATTTCTATTATTGAAAATAAAAAATACTCAAATTTAATTATTGACTTACGAAACAATCCTGGTGGAAATCATTTATCTGCTTTTCCTTTAGCCGAATACATCATTGACAAACCAATAATTGCTGGTGTTTTTCCTAATAAAAATTGGTATCAAGAATTTGAACGAATACCAAATAAAAAAGATTATTCTAAATTTATTGAATTTAGTGGAGGAACAATGAAGGAATGGTTTGTTAAAGCAAGTCAAAACTACGGAGCATATTTCAAAGTAAATCCATCAGAAAATCATTTTAAAGGCAAAGTATATGTTCTAACAAATAATAGAACTGGGAGCACCTGCGAACCATTTGTTTATGGACTTAAAAATGACAACTACGCAACAATAATTGGAGAACATACTGCGGGAGCGATGTTATCATCAAATGAGTTTAATTTAGGTAATGGAATTACATTAAGAATACCTTTAAATGACTATATAACATATTCAGGAGAACGAATTGACAAAAACGGAATCAAACCTAATATTGAAGTGGAATCTGAAAAAGCACTTAAATATACATTAGATAAAATAATGAACAATTGACTGTAGGTAACACCGTATATAATTTATTGCTGGCTTATTGCCTACTTGCGAAAGTCCTCGCGGACTTTCTTGGTCGGTAATTATTTACTAAATTAGTTGCTTGAAACACGCAACAAATCATATACAACAACCTTATGGGCTAGTTTTGCCCATTTTGCGCAGATAAAGTCGTTTTTATAAGAAAAAACTGTTTATAATTTTAAGGTTTAGAGTTCTAAATTCTTAAAAAAACGTAAAAAAACTGGATTCTTAAAAGCAAAAAAAAAAACATTTTGTTGTTTAAAGAATATAACTAAAAAACAGAAAATAATTCAAAACCAAAATAATGACATAAAATAGCGTGATTGGTGGTTTAAAGAGTGATTTTTCAAGCAAGAAAATCCCAAAGTTGAAGCGCAAACGGTATTTTATCAACGTGACGGAAAAATTAAATGAGTGTAATTTGTTCCTTACAAAGTGATTATCCAAATAAGAAAAATCTCGGATTTAAATCTTAAAAAAAATCAATAAGGAAAATTAAAAAACTGAAATAGAGTAATTTGTTCTTTAAATAGTGAGAATCTAAATAAAAAAATCTCGAATTTAAAGTAGGGATTTGTTTGTGTTCTTAGGTTTATAAAGAAAACAACCAGCCTACAACAATCGCCTTAACTAATTTGCAGATTCTGTGGAATTATCGTTTTTAATTGTATATTCGTTATAAAGAAAAACATCCGTATCCAAAGCCTGCAAACTAGTTAAGGCGGGAACGTTAGCGGTCAGGCAAAAAAAAACGGAACTAATCAACTGAAAATGAAGAGAATATTTATATCAATAATGGCAATTACACTATTTGCAAACTGCAATAATTCGAACAATAATACTGTTGATAAATCTGACCGATTTGAATTAGTTCCAGAAGCCGACAAAGATATAAGAGAAGAATATGAAAAACAGAAGGATTTAAAGCAGATTAATTGTTCCTTTTCTAATCCTGATACTTCAGTTATTGGAATTAAAATTCGTAATGTTGAAAGTACTATAAAAATTTTGGGAGAAAAGACGAAATTACAAGGTGACTCTTCTCATATTTTTATTTCTAGAGACAATAATCAAAAACTTAGTTTAACGGTACATCCTGGAGATTTACATAACCAAATAAGTATTTTTAAAATTTCTTATTTTAAAAACTCAAATCACAACTACAAAAAAATAAATTCAAAGGAATTTGAAACCGAAAAAGGAATTAAATTAGGAATAAACAAAAAAGAAATTATTGAAAAACTTGGAAATTGTTATGTAGCAAAAGACAGCGTACAAACTTCGATTACACTTAATTACAGACTTGAAAGTCCAGCTGACAGCAAAACAAAATTACTAAAAAGTAATAATATGCCAATTTATTACGCAACATATATGCTGAAAAATGATAAACTAGAAAGAATTGAATTTGGATTTGAGTATCCATAGAACGTAAAAGCCCGACCGCTAACACACGTCTTGCGCCATTTGCGAATTTAGTGGAATTATCGTTTTTTTATCGTATTTTCGTTCAGCCGAAAATACTCGTCTTCGTAAGTCGCAAACGGCGCAAGGCGCGAGAACGTTATGTGGCATAGCTCCGAAAATTCGTTTTTAAAATAGAAAATTAACGTTTTTAAGCATCTATTTTTTAAAAGTAATGTAAGTCAAAACTCCTCTCCTATTCTCTTAGAAACGGCTTTTTATTGCCGAAAATCGGGCGAATTAGTATAATTTTTCACTAAATAATATTTAAGGAAAATAAAGTATAAAAGGAATAAATGTTGCAATTTAAAACCGAAAAAATCAATCAAAATAAGTTGTATAAAAGAGAGTGACCAGAAATTTAAGCCCAAAAGAGAAAAAGGTTAGACGGAATTGAAACGGATTTTTTTTGCGACGTCAAAAGTGTGTAATGATATTTTCAGAGTGTTTATTTTATAAAAAATAATCTTTAATTTTATAAGAAAAACTACTCAATAATGTATTTTTTAAATGGAAAATGTTTCTCTTTTTAAAGAGAATTCCCGCCAAAAAAAGCAAGATAGAAGTACTTTGTGGCTATTGCTACGCCACATAACACACGTCTCAAGCAATTTGCAGATTCTGTGGAATTACCGTTTTTAATTGTATATTCGTAAAGAATAAAATAATCGCATCCAAAAGCTGCAAACTGCATGAGGCGCGAGGACGTTGTAGGCAAGTTGCGCCCAAATCGCGCATAATTAACCTTTTAATTAAGAAAAAACTGTTTATAATTTTAAAGTTTAGGGTTCTTAATTCCTAAAAAAACGCAAAAAACTGGATTCTTAAAAGCCAAAAAAAAACATTTTGTTGTTTAAAGAATATAACTAAAAAACAGAAAATAATCCAAAACAAAATAATGACATAAAACAGCGTGATTTGCGGTTTACAGAGTGATTTTTCAAGCAATAAAATTCCCAAGTTGAAGCGCAAACGGCATTTTATCACCGTAACGTAAAAAATTAAATGAGTGTGATTTGTGTTTTACAAAGTGATTATCCAAATAAGAAAAACCTCGGGTTTAAATCTTAAAAAAATCAATAAGGAAAATTAAAAAGCTGAAATAGAGTGATTTGTTTTTTAAAGAGTGAGAATCTAAATAAAAAAATCTCGAATTTAAAGTAGGAATTTGTTTGTGTTTTTAGGTTTATGAAGAAAACAACCAGCCTACAACAATCGCCTTAACTAATTTGCAGATTCTGTGGAATTATCGTTTTTAATTGTATATTCGTTATGAAGAAAAACATCCGTATCCAAAGCCTGCAAACTAGTTAAGGCGGGAACGACGTTATGTGGCATAGCTCCGAAAATTCGTTTTTAAAATAGAAAATTAACGTTTTTAAGCATATATTTTTTAAAAGTAATGTAAGTTAAAACCTCCCTCCTTTTCTCTTAGAAACGGCTTTTTATTGCCGAAAAATCGGGCGAATTAGTATAATTTTTCACCAAATAATATATTTAAGGAAAATAAAGTATAAAAGGAATAAATGTTGCGATTTAAAACCGAAAAAATCAATCAAAATAAGTTGCATAAAAGAGAGTGACCAGAAATTTAAGCCCAAAAGGGAAAAAGGTTTGATGGAATTGAAACGGATTTTTTTTGCGACTTCAAAAGTGTGTAATGATATTTTCAGAGTGTTTATTTTATAAAAGACAATCTTTAATTTTATAAGAAAAACTACTTAATAATGTGTTTTTTAAATGGAAAATGTTTCTGTTTTTAAAGAGAATTCGTGCCAAAAAAAGCAAGATAGAAGTACTTTGTGGCTATTGCTACGCCACATAACACACGTCTCAAGCAATTTGCAGATTCGGTGGAATTACCGTTTTTAATTGTATATTCGTTACGCAGAAAATAATCGCATCCAAAAGCTGCAAACTGCATGAGGCGCGAGGACGTTATGTGGCATAGCTCCAAAAATTCGTTTTTAAAATAGAAAATTAACGTTTTTAAGTATATATTTTTTAAAAGTAATGTAAGTCAAAACCTCCCTTCTTTTCTCTTAGAAACGGCTTTTTATCACCGAAAAATCGGGCGAATTAGTATAATTTTTCACCAAATAATATTTAAGGAAAATAAAGTATAAAAGGAATAAATGTTGCAATTTAAAACTGAAAAAATCAATCAAAATAAGTTGCATAAAAGAGAGTGAACAGAAATTTAAGTCCAAAAGCGAAAAAGGTTAAACGGAATTGAAACGGATTTTCTTTGCGACGTCAAAAGTGTGTAATTATATTTTCAGAGTGTTTATTTTACAAAATACAATCTTTAATTTATAAGAAAAACTACTCAATAATGTGTTTTTTAAATGGAAAATGTTTCTGTTTTTAAAGAGAATTCCCGCAAATAAAAACAAGATAGAAGTACTTTGTGGATATTGCTACGCCACATAACACACGTCTCAAGCAATTTGCAGATTCGATGGAATTACCGTTTTTAATTGTATATTCGTTATAAAGAAAATAATCACATCTAAAAGCTGCAAACTGCATGAGGCGCGAGGACGTTGGCGGTAATTATAAAAAAACGACGGAAATATTAAAATTAAACTATGAAAACAACAAAAGTAATTAGTATCTTTTTCTTGATTTTTTTTGTATCAACTTCTTCTTATGGGCAATCTTCGGAAAGAAATTTTTCAGAAATTTTACAAACATATTATCTATATAAAGACAAAGACTTAGTTGACAAAACAATCGATTTTGTAAATCATTCAACAATGAGTTATAAAAGATTAGAACCAATACTGACTGGTTTTTTTGGAGCACTCTTTTTAAATGATAAAAATGTAAAAAAATCTTTCGTAAAGAATATAGATAAAATTGAAAAGCCAGAAATTAAAGAATTAATTATGACTCTTAGTTCATCTGATATTGACATACTTTACTCAAAAGCAAAAATTACAACAGAATATAATGATATGAATTGGGCTTCTTATTTTGCGACAGGAAATGTAAAATATATTGACAACATAATTTCAAATTTACCTTATGAAAATGAAAGAGCAGACATTAATTTATTTTTGGCTGGAGCCTCGGCAAAATGGTCATTATGTTCAAATGCGAATCAAGACAAACTCGTAAAAAAGCATCTTGAATCACTAAAAGACAAAAATGAAAATATGAAAGAGATTTTAAATAAAGAACCTCAATATTTTAAAGATAAAATGGTAGAAATAATTAAAGTACAAAAATCGAAAGGGATTTGGAATTGAAAATAACTACCGCCAACACACGTTTCTAGACATTTGCGAATTTATTGGAATTACCGTTTTTTATCGTATTTTCGTTTAGCCGAAAATACTCGTCTTCGAAAGTCGCAAACGTCTAGAAGCGCGAGAACGTTGGCAGTAATCTTGCCTCGAAAACCGCAAAAAATTAAAATTTATAAAATTTATAGATTGGATTTATGACAATGATAAGTAGGTTGGGATTTAAACCAACCAAAACAAATAATATAAAATCTGAATTACTGAAATCAACAAATGAAATCACAATCGTAATTCCAGTTAAAAATAATCAAAATGGAATTGAATTATTTTTAGAACAATTTTTCAAAACTCATAAATCAGAAAATTATCCGAAAGAAATAATAATAGTCGACAATAATTCAAAACCAAGTTTGAAAATTGAAACTAAAAAATATCCTCTAACTATAAAAATTTTAAGTTGCTCTAAAATTGGACCTGCAAGTGCAAGAAATTTTGGCGTTGAAAGTGTGAAATCTGAATGGATACTTTTTACTGATAGTGATTGTATTCCTACTGCAAATTTACTAACTGGATATTTGAAAAACCAAAATTATTCTATCGGCTATGCTGGAAATATTATTTCTGAAAGTAAAGATTTAATTTCAAAGTATTACGAAGAGCAAGAAATATTAATTCCACCAGAAGTTTATCAAAACGGAAAGAAACCACGACCAGATTATTTAGTAACTGCAAATTGTTTAGTTTGGAAAAAAGCGTTTGAAATTGTCGGAGGATTTAATGAAGAAATCAAAATTGCTGGCGGTGAAGATATTGATTTGGGTTTTAAATTTCTAAATATAGGCGAACTTTCGTACGCTTTTGATAGCGTTTCAAAACATAATTTTGGTGGTGGAATTTCCGATTTTAAAAATAGATTTATTAGATATGGGCTTGGCAACAAAATAATAAGTGAAATTTATAATTTAGATTTAGAACCAAAATTATTTAAACCAAATAAAAAAACTATTGTAAATTATTTATTAGCATATTTGCAATATAAATGGTTGAAAAAAGGTTACAGAATGAAACAAAATATTAAAAAAAAGACTACTGCCAACAGCGGTTTGGCGCAATTGGGGTTTTAGGCAAACTCATAGGTTGGTTTTGTACTTGGAAGTTCGGTCTTAAATCGATACATTTGGCTAACCAAATCCCCAACTGACGCCAAGCCACGAGACGTTATGGGCTAGTTTTGCCCATTTTGCGCAGATAAAGCCGTTTTTATAAGAAAAAACTGTTTATAATTTTAAGGTTTAGAGTTCTTAATTCCTAAAAAAACGCAAAAAAATGGATTCTTAAAATCAAAAAAAAAAAGATTTTGTTGTTTAAAGAATATTATTTCCAACCTGAAAATAATTCAAAACAAAATAATGACATAAAACAGCGTGATTTGCGGTTTACAGAGTGATTTTTCAAACAAGAAAATCCCAAAAGTTGAAGCGCAAACGGCATTTTACCCACTTGACGAAAAATTAAATGAGTGTAATTTGTGTTTTACAAAGTGATTTTACAAATAAGAAAAATCTCGGATTTAAATCTTAAAACAGGATTTTACCAGCGTTACGTGAAAAATTAAAAAAGAGTGATTTGTTCTTTAGAAAGTGAAAATCTAAATAAAAAAATCTCGAATTTAAAGCCAAAAAATATTTGCGTTTTTAGGTTTGTGAAGAAAAAAACAGCCCATAACAATCGTCTTAACTAATTTGCAGATTCTGTGGAATTACCGTTTTTAATTGTATATTCGTTATGAAGAAAAACATCCGTATCCAAAGCCTGCAAACTAGTTAAGGCGGGAACGTTATGGGCTAGTTTTGCCCATTTTGCGCAGATAAAGCCGTTTTTATAAGAAAAAACTGTTTGTAATTTTAAGGTTTAGCGTTCTAAATTCTTAAAAAAACGCAAAAAAACTGGATTCTTAAAATCTAAAAAAAAAACATTTTGTTGTTTAAAGAATATAACTAAAAAACAGAAAATAACTCCAAAACAAAATAATGACATAAAACAGCGTGATTTGCGGTTTACAGAGTGATTTTTCAAACAAGAAAATCCCCAAGTTGAAGCGCAAACGGCATTTTATCATCGTGACGTAAAAAATTAAATGAGTGTAATTTGTGTTTTACAAAGTGATTTTGCAAATAAGAAAAATCTCAGATTTAAATCTTAAAACAGGATTTTACCAGCGTTACGTGAAAAATTAAAAAAGTGTGATTTGTTCTTTACAAAGTGAGTATCTAAATAAAAAAATCTCGAATTTAAAGCCGAAAAATATTTGCGTTTTTAGGTTTGTGAAGAAAAAACCAGCCCATAACAATCGTCTTAACTAATTTGCAGATTCTGTGGAATTATCGTTTTTAATTGTATATTCGTTATGAAGAAAAACATCCGTATCCAAAGCCTGCAAACTAGTTAAGGCGGGAACGTTATGGGCTAGTTTTGCCCATTTTGCGCAGATAAAGCCGTTTTTATAAGAAAAAACTGCTTATAATTTTAAGGTTTAGAGTTCTAAATTCTTTAAAAAACGCAAAAAAACTGGATTCTTAAAATCTAAAAAAAAACATTTTGTTGTTTAAAGAATATAACTAAAAAACAGAAAATAACTCCAAAACAAAATAATGACATAAAACAGCGTGATTTGCGGTTTACAGAGTGATTTTTCAAACAATAAAATCCCAAATTTGAAGCGCAAACGGAATTTTATCAGCGTGACGCAAAAAATTAAATGAGTGTAATTTGTTCCTTACAAAGTGATTATCCAAATAAGAAAAATCTCGGATTTAAATCTTAAAACAGGATTTTACCAGCGTTACGAGAAAAATTAAAAAAGAGTGATTTGTTCTTTAGAAAGTGAAAATCTAAATAAAAAAAATCTCGAATTTAAAGCCAAAAATATTTGCGTTTTTAGGTTTGTGAAGAAAAAACCAGCCCATAACAATCGTCTTAACTAATTTGCAGATTCTGTGGAATTACCGTTTTTAATTGTATATTGGTTATGAAGAAAAACATCCGAATCCAAAGCCTGCAAACTAGTTAAGGCGGGAACGTTATGTGGCATAGCTCCGAAAATTCGTTTTTTAAATAGAAAATTAACGTTTTTAAGTATATATTTTTTTAAAAGTAATGTAAGTCAAAACTCCCCTCCTTTTCTCTTAGAAACGGCTTTTTATCACCGAAAAATCGGGCGAATTAGTATAATTTTTCACCAAATAATATTTAAGGAAAATAAAGTATAAAAGGAATAAATGTTGCAATTTAAAACAGAAAAAATCAATCAAAATAAGTTGCATAAAAGAGAGTGAACAGAAATTTAAGCCCAAAAGCGAAAAAGGTTAAACGGAATTGAAACGGATTTTTTTTGCGACGTCAAAAGTGTGTAATGGTATTTTCAGAGTGTTTATTTTACAAAATAAAACCTTTAATTTTATAAGGAAAACCACTCAATAATGTATTTTTTAAATGGAAAATGTTTATCTTTTTAAAGAGAATTCCCGCCAAAAAAAGCAAGATAAGAAGTACTTTGTGGCTATTGCTACGCCACATAACACACGTCTCAAGCAATTTGCAGATTCTGTGGAATTACCGTTTTTAATTGTATATTCGTAAAGAATAAAATAATCGCATCCAAAAGCTGCAAACTGCATGAGGCGCGAGGACGTTGGCAGAAATAAAATCAAAAAACACAAAAACAAAATTAAAATCAAATTTATGAAACAAAAATTATTTATTCTATTAACATTACTGACAATTAATTTAAACGCTCAAGTAATTGATGTAGTAACAACTGGATTGACTGATCCTGCGGGTCTTGCTATTTCTGGAAACACATTATACATTGCAGAAGCTTTTGGGGCAAATAAAATTTCTAAAATAGATATTTCTTCTGCTTCGCCAACAAAAACAGACGTTGTTACAGGGCTTTCGGGACCAGACGGTTTAGCAATTAGTGGGAATACATTATATATTGCAGAAATTGATGCTGACAAAATTTCAAAAATCGACATTTCTTCTGCAACACCAATTGTTGAAACTGTTATTACAGGAGTACTAGAACCGACAGGAATTGTAATTGACGGCGACTATTTATATATTGCTGAATATAATGCTCAAAAAATTTCAAAATTAAACTTAACAACTTTAGTGAAGACAGATTATTTAATCGGTTTATCTGGACCAACAGGTTTAGTAATAAGCAATAATATTCTTTATTTTTCTGAATTTGACACAAATGTTATTTCAAAAGTTGACTTAACGGCAGCTGTACCTGTAGTTACTCAAATGGGCAGTGGATTTAATGAACCCGCGTTTTTGAATTTAGTGGGGTCTGAATTATATTTTGCTAATTATGGGTCAGGAAAATTATCAAAAATGAATATTACAAATCAAATAGTTAGTGACGTTGCTACTAGTTTAGGTGGTGTTTATGGTTTAGTAAACAACGGAGCATTTCTTTTTCTATCTCAACGAGACACAAATAAAATATCAAAAATAAGTTTAACAAATTTATCAACGGCAAATTTTGATATTGAAAATCAAGTTTCAATTTATCCAAATCCAACATCAAACTATTTAACTTTGCAAAATGTTTTGAAAAATAGTGAAATCACAATTTCTGATTTTAGCGGTAGAATTATCAAGCAATTTAAATATCAAAAACCTACTATTGACTTACAAAGCTTTGAAAAAGGTATTTACTTTTTGACAATAGATAAAAATAAAACAATAAAATTTATAAAGAACTAAAAATTTACTTCTGCCAACAGCAGTTTGGCAAAATGGCGGGTTCAGTGCTAAATTGAACATTCGGTTTTCAAATGAAGTTTTGTGCTAATTTGAAAGTAAGTGCTTCTAAATCCGCCACTTCGCCAAGCTGCAAATCGTTGTAGGCAAGTTGCGCCCAAATCGCGCATAATTAACCTTTTAATTAAGAAAAAACTGTTTATAATTTTAAGGTTTAGAGTTCTTAATTCCTAAAAAAGTGTATAAAAAACTGGATTCTTAAAATCCAAAAAAAAGGTTATATTGTTTAAAGAGTATTGCTTAAAAACAGAAAATAATCCAAAACAAAATAATGACCTAAAACAGCGTGATTTGTGGTTTACAGAGTGATTTTTTAAAACAATAAAATCCCCAAGTTGAAGCGCAAACGGCATTTTATCAGCTTTACGGAAAAAATTAAATGAGTATAATTTGTTCCTTACAAAGTGATTATTCAAATAAGAAAAACCTCGGATTTAAATCTTAAAAAAAATCAACAAGGAAAATTAAAAAGCTGAAATAGAGTGATTTGTTTTTTAAAGAGTGAGAATCTAAATAAAAAAATCTCGAATTTAAAGTAGGAATTTGTTTGTGTTTTTAGGTTTGTGAAGAAAAAACCAGCCCATAACAATCGTCTTAACTAATTTGCAGATTCTGTGGAATTACCGTTTTTAATTGTATATTCGTTATGAAGAAAAACATCCGTATCCAAAGCCTGCAAACTAGTTAAGGCGGGAACGTTATGGGCTAGTTTTGCCCATTTTGCGCAGATAATGCCGTTTTTATAAGAAAAAACTGTTTATAATTTTAAGGTTTGGAGTTCTAAATTCTTAAAAAAAGCGCAAAAAAATGGATTCTTAAAATCCAAAAAAAATATTTTGTTGTTTAAAGAGTGTTATTTAAAAATAGAAAATAATCCAAAACAAAATAATGACATAAAACAGCGTGATTTGTGGTTTGCAGAGTGATTTTTTCAAACAATAAAATCCCCAAGTTGAAGCGCAAACGGCATTTTATCAGCTTTACGGAAAAAATTAAATGAGTATAATTTGTTCCTTACAAAGTGATTATTCAAATAAGAAAAACCTCGGATTTAAATCTTAAAAAAAATCAACAAGGAAAATTAAAAAGCTGAAATAGAGTGATTTGTTTTTTAAAGAGTGAGAATCTAAATAAAAAAATCTCGAATTTAAAGTAGGAATTTGTTTGTGTTTTTAGGTTTGTGAAGAAAAAACCAGCCCATAACAATCGTCTTAACTAATTTGCAGATTCTGTGGAATTACCGTTTTTAATTGTATATTCGTTATGAAGAAAAACATCCGTATCCAAAGCCTGCAAACTAGTTAAGGCGGGAACGTTATGGGCTAGTTTTGCCCATTTTGCGCAGATAAAGCCGTTTTTATAAGAAAAAACTGTTTATAATTTTAAAGTTTAGGGTTCTTAATTCCTAAAAAAACGCAAAATAACTGGATTTTTAAAAGCCAAAAAAAAATATTTTGTTGTTTAAAGAATATTATTTCCAACCTGAAAATAATTCAAAACAAAATAATGACATAAAACAGCGTGATTTGCGGTTTACAGAGTGATTTTTCAAACAAGAAAATCC
Source organism: Flavobacterium crassostreae (assembly GCF_001831475.1). Classification (NCBI taxonomy): domain Bacteria; kingdom Pseudomonadati; phylum Bacteroidota; class Flavobacteriia; order Flavobacteriales; family Flavobacteriaceae; genus Flavobacterium; species Flavobacterium crassostreae. The sequence continues at coordinate 2,730,397 of NZ_CP017688.1, forward strand.
CAAAAGTTGAAGCGCAAACGGCATTTTATCCGCTTTACGAAAAAATTAAATGAGTGTAATTTGTGTTTTACAAAGTGATTTTACAAATAAGAAAAATCTCGGATTTAAATCTTAAAACAGGATTTTACCAGCGTTACGTGAAAAATTAAAAAAGTGTGATTTGTTCTTTACAAAGTGAGTATCTAAATAAAAAAATCTCGAATTTAAAGCCAAAAAATATTTGCGTTTTTAGGTTTGTGAAGAAAAAACCAGCCCATAACAATCGTCTTAACTAATTTGCAGATTCTGTGGAATTATCGTTTTTAATTGTATATTCGTTTCGAAGAAAAACATCCGTATCATAAGCCTGCAAACTAGTTAAGGCGGGAACGTTATGTGGCATAGCTCCGAAAATTCATTTTTAAAATAGAAAATTAACGTTTTTAAGTATATATTTTTTAAAAGTAATGTAAGTCAAAACTCCCCTCCTTTTCTCTTAGAAACGGTTTTTTATCACTGAAAAATCGGTCGAATTAGTATAATTTTTCACCAAATAATATTTAAGGAAAATAAAGTATAAAAGGAATAAATGTTGCGATTTAAAGCCGAAAAAATCAATCAAAATAAGTTGCATAAAAGAGAGTGACCAGAAATTTAAGCCCAAAAGCGAAAAAGGTTATACGGAATTGAAACGGATTTTTTTTGCGACGTCAAAAGTGTATAATGGTATTTTCAGAGTGTTTATTTTACAAAATAAAATCTTTAATTTTATAAGAAAAACTACTCAATAATGTGTTTTTTAAATGGAAAATGTTTCTGTTTTTAAAGATAATTCCCGCAAATAAAAACGAGATAGAAGTACTTTGTGGCTATTGCTACGCCACATAACACACGTCTCAAGCAATTTGCAGATTCTGTGGAATTACCGTTTTTAATTGTATATTCGTAATGAAGAAAATAATCGCATCCAAAAGCTGCAAACTGCATGAGGCGCGAAGACGTTAGCCGTCAGTTTACCCAAAATCACGCAAAAAAAGTCGAAAATGATAATTACAATTGATGGAAAATCTTGCACAGGTAAAAGTACAATAGCTCTTTTATTATCAAAAAAAATTAACTTTTCATATATAAATAGTGGACTTCTGTATAGAGCAATCACTCACGAAATTTTGAAAAATAAAATAGATTTAATTAATTTCAAAAATAAAGAAGAACAAATAAAATTATTAATAAATCACTATAATTTTGATCTACAAAAAATAAACGAAAATATTTCAATTTTTAAAACTATTGAAATCAGTAAGTTTGGAACAGAGATTGCAAAATTGCAATTTGTAAGAGACAAAGTGAATGATTATATTTCAGAAATAAATTCAAAATATAAAAATATCATAATTGAGGGTAGAGATATCGGAACAAAAGTTTTCCCAAATGCAGATTTTAAATTTTTCTTTATTGCAGATATAGATATACGAGCAAATAGATTGGCTTTAGAAAGAAATTCAAAAGAAATAAATAAAATTAAAATAGAAATCCAAAAAAGAGATCTTGAAGATGAAAATAGAAAAAATTCGCCTTTAAAAAAAGCAATTAGTGCAATATTAATTGATACATCTAAATTAACAATTGAAGAAACGGTAAATATATTAGAACAACATTTAAAATGAATAAACTGAACAATTTAGTAATTTTATTACAACCACCAAACTTATGTAAAACATTCACAAGGTCAGGTTCGGTTTATCCACCATTAGGGCTTTGTCAATTGGCAGCAGTAGACAAAAATGATGTAATAGAAGTATTTGATGCAGAAGGAGAAGGGTTAAACATTGAAGAAACTCAAACAAAATTAATACGAAAAAAACCTAAAATTATTGGTCTTTCAGCAACATCATTCACTCTTGTAATTGTTGAAAATTGGGCAAAGTTTGCTAAATCAATTGGTGCAATTGTTATAGTTGGTGGTCCACATCCAAGCTTAAGTCCAAGAGATACTTTTGACAAATGTCCAAGCGTAAAATATATTGTTAGAGGTGAAGGAGAAGTAATTATTAATGAATTGATTGAAAACCTCTTAAACAATAAAAATAATTTAAATTTAAGTGGAGTTTGTGAAAGATTAAATGATAAATATCATATTTCTGATGAAATTTTGAAAGTAGAAAATTTCGAAAATTTACCTTTTCCAAATCTTTCAAAAATGCCAATCAAAAATTATTGGTGTCCAGACTCTAAAAGTAGTCCGATGGTTACAATGATGACAACAAGAGGATGCCCATATAAATGTGGTTTTTGCAGTAGTCCAGCTGTAATGGGAAAAAAAATAAGAAGTTGGAGTGTTGATAAAGTAATAAAAGAACTGAAATATTTACACTTTGAATTAGGTGTAAATGAAATTTCATTTGTTGATGATGTATTTACAATTAATCGTAAAAGAACAATTAATTTATGTAAAGAGATAATAAAAAATAAAATAAAAATTACTTGGTTTTGTAATGCTCGAGCCGATCATATAGACGAGGAAATGGCAAAAGTTATGAGTGAAGCAGGTTGTCATCAAACTTATTTAGGTTTTGAAAGTGGGGCGCAAATAATTTTAGATAATGTCCAAAAAGGCACAACCATAGAAAAGTTAGTTAATGGCGCAAAAATATTGAAAGAAAACAACATATCAAGAAGTATAGGCTTTGTTTTAGGATTACCTGGTGAAACAGATGAAACAGTAATTCAAAGTATAGAACTAGCTAAAGTATTAAAACCTGAACGTCTACAATTCACTAGATTTACACCGCTAGTTGGCTCACCATTAGAAAACTACTCGTATGAACAGAATGGTTTTCATACAAAAGGAGAAGATATTGTAGGTAGATGGGTTAAATTTGCATACGAAAGTTGCGAGAATGATAATTGGGGTAAAGAAAGTTGGTAGAAAAAACCGAACGGCTAACAGCGGTTTCAAGAAATGGCGAAAAATGTGCTAAATTGATTTATTTCTTCCGCAAGAAATATTATCTTAGAAGAAAATATGCGGTTACGAAATTCCCCACTTCTTGAAGCCACGAAACGTTATGTGGCATAGCTCCGAAAATTCGTTTTTTAAATAGAAAATTAACGTTTTTAAGAATGTATTTTTTAAAAGTAATGTAAGTCAAAACTCCCCTCCTTTTCTCTTAGAAACGGCTTTTTATTGCCGAAAAATCGGGCGAATTAGTATAATTTTTCACCAAATAATATTTAAGGAAAATAAAGTATAAAAGGAATAAATGTTGCAATTTAAAACAGAAAAAATCAATCAAAATAAGTTGCATAAAAGAGAGTGAACAGGAATTTAAGCCCAAAAGAGAAAAAGGTTAGACGCAATTGAAACGGATTTTTTTTGCGACGTCAAAAGTGTGTGATGATATTTTCAGAGTGTTTATTTTACGAAAGAAAATCTTTAATTTTATAAGAAAAACCACTCAATAATGTGTTTTTTAAATGGAAAATGTTTCTGTTTTTAAAGAGAATTTCCGCAAAAAAAGCAAGATAGAAGTACTTTGTGGCTATTGCTACGCCACATAACACACGTCTCAAGCAATTTGCAGATTCGGTGGAATTACCGTTTTTAATTGTATATTCGTAATGAAGAAAATAATCGTATCCAAAATCTGCAAACTGCATGAGGCGCGAAGACGTTATGTGGCATAGCTCCGAAAATTCGTTTTTAAAATAGAAAATTAACGTTTTTAAGCATCTATTTTTTAAAAGTAATGTAAGTCAAAACTCCTCTCCTATTCTCTTAGAAACGGCTTTTTATTGCCGAAAATCGGGCGAATTAGTATAATTTTTCACTAAATAATATTTAAGGAAAATAAAGTATAAAAGGAATAAATGTTGCAATTTAAAACCGAAAAAATCAATCAAAATAAGTTGTATAAAAGAGAGTGACCAGAAATTTAAGCCCAAAAGAGAAAAAGGTTAGACGGAATTGAAACGGATTTTTTTTGCGACGTCAAAAGTGTGTAATGATATTTTCAGAGTGTTTATTTTATAAAAAATAATCTTTAATTTTATAAGAAAAACTACTCAATAATGTATTTTTTAAATGGAAAATGTTTCTCTTTTTAAAGAGAATTCCCGCCAAAAAAAGCAAGATAGAAGTACTTTGTGGCTATTGCTACGCCACATAACACACGTCTCAAGCAATTTGCAGATTCTGTGGAATTACCGTTTTTAATTGTATATTCGTAAAGAATAAAATAATCGCATCCAAAAGCTGCAAACTGCATGAGGCGCGAGGACGTTGGTAGCAATTAAACATAAAACAATGGAAATAAGCACTTTATCTGGACTCTTAATTGGAATTTTTGGAATTGTTTTGTCAATTATTTTTTACTTAAAAGGTTCGAGAAAGAAAAATCCTGCTTTTGAAATTTCTGGTCTAAATATCATATCCGAAAGTATAAACAACAAAGTAAATGATATAAAAATAATTTATAAAGACAGTGAAATTAAAAACCTTACAGTTACTAAAGTAGCTATTTGGAATGCAGGCAATGATACTATATGGGAAAAAGATATTCCTAACTCGAATAAATTTAGAATAAACCTAAGCCGAATTAATACAATATATGAAAGTGAAATAATTTTAAAAGATAAAGATTCAACTTTAGAATTACATAAAATTGATAATTCTATAATTTGCAACTTTAACTTTTTAGAAGCTAACTCAGGTTTTATTATAAAAATAATACATTCTGGAATTAATTCGGACTCTATAAGTGTTATGGGAAAAGTTATTGGTGGCGGAGAAATGAAAAGAATAAATGATTTTGGGCGTAAGTCAGAAAAAAGAGAAAAAGAATTTTGGAAATATATAGGAATTGGATTTTTCTCTATTTTTGGGTACTTCTCTTTTATTTCAACAATGCCATTTTTTTTGAAAATTATGGTTCTATTCACTTGTGGATTAATGTTAACACTTGTAATCACACAAATATTTCAAAAGAAAGTTCCAAACAGATTAAAAGAAAAGTTCTATCAAGATTAACTGCTACCAACAGCCGTTTGGCAAGATTGGGGCTTTAGTGGAATTAACGGTTTTTATCATATCTTCGTTTAGTCGAAAATACACGGTTTAAAAATCCCCAACCTCGCCAAGCGACGGGACGTTATGTGGCATAGCTCCGAAAATTCGTTTTTAAAATAGAAAATTAACGTTTTTAAGCATATATTTTTTAAAAGTAATGTAAGTTAAAACCTCCCTCCTATTCTCTTAGAAACGGCTTTTTATTGCCGAAAATCGGGCGAATTAGTATAATTTTTCACCAAATAATATTTAAGGAAAATAAAGTATAAAAGGAATAAATGTTGCGATTTAAAACCGAAAAAATCAATCAAAATAAGTTGCATAAAAGAGAGTGAACAGGAATTTAAGCCCAAAAGCGAAAAAGGTTTGATGGGATTGAAACGGATTTTTTTTGCGACGTCAAAAGTGTGTGATGATATTTTCAGAGTGTTTATTTTACAAAAGAAAATCTTTAATTTTATAAGAAAAACTACTCAATAATGTGTTTTTTAAATGGAAAATGTTTCTGTTTTTAAAGAGAATTCCTGTCAAAAAAAGCAAGATAGAAGTACTTTGTGGCTATTGCTACGCCACATAACACACGTCTCAAGCAATTTGCAGATTCTGTGGAATTACCGTTTTTAATTGTATATTCGTTACGCAGAAAATAATCGCATCCAAAAGCTGCAAACTGCATGAGGCGCGAAGACGTTAGCACCAATTTTAGAAAACCGAAAAATGACGAAAATAACAACACTTTTTTTAATATTTTTTATTTCATTTTGCACATTCGGACAATCAATTGATGAGCGGTTTACCCAGAAGAAAATGAAACAAGATTTTGAAATTTTTAAACAAATATCAAAGCAAACAAATTCAGGGCTTTATAAATACCGAACCAAACAACAGATTGATAGTATTTATAATTGGGGAAATCTTCAAATTGAAAAGTTAATAACTTACAGAGATTTTTATAATCTAATTTGCACAATTTCAAATTTTGAAGGAAGTGTACACAATAATGTTTCTTTGCCGAAAATTTGAAAAATGAAATTTACGGCTATTTTCCATATCCTATTAAATGGATTGATGACAAGTGGCTTATAAATATTGATAGTGAACAAATTCCTTTGGGTGCAGAAATTATTGAACTAAACGACACAAAAACAGAAAAAATTATTCCTGAACTTTATAAATATTATTCGACCGATGGAAATAATCTAACAGGTAAAAGAATAGGTTTAATGACTAGTTTTTCAAAGTATTACAGACTTCATTTTGGCTTAACTCAAAACTTCAAAATAAATTATGTAAATCCAATTTCAAAACAGTTAGAAACAAAAAATGTAGAAGGTGTTGATTACAAAACATATATAGAAAACTTTCGTAAAATGCATTCAATGTCTGTTGACCAATATTATTATGCAGATTTAAAAGAAAATCAAAAGTATAAATACAAACAGTTGGATTCAATTACTGGAATTCTAACTATTCAAACTTTCGATATGGGAAATGAAACAACAAAAGAACATTTAAAATACAATCAATTTTTAGACAGTATTTTTGCAGATATTAAAACAGAAGGATTGAAAAATTTAATCGTTGATGTTCGTAACAATGGTGGCGGAACAGACCCAAATGATTTGATAACATATTCATATTTAACAAATAGAAAATTTCAAGAAAATATTCAAGCGTGGATAAGCTTTAACAAAATTCCAATGTTAAAATACATCGACCATAAAGTTCCGAGTTTTATAAGACCTTTATTCATTGGTAAATTTAATAAAGAATTTCAACAAATTTTCCCACAAGAAAAAAATGGTAAGTTTTATCAAGATGAAAATTCGGACGACCATAAAATTAGAACCCCAAATCAAAATGCCTTTACAGGCAATGTTTATCTTTTAACAAGTCCAAAAATTGCATCAGCAGGAAGTCTTTTTGCAGCAATGCTAGCGGGTAATGAAAATACAACAACAATTGGAGAAGAAACAATGGGAGGTTATTACGGACACAACGGACATACATCATTAGAATATAAATTACCAAAATCTAAAATCATTATACAATTTTCAGTAGTAAATTTAGAACAAGATGTTCCGAAAAAAGAAAATCAAAAATACAACAGAGGTATTATTCCAGATTATAATATTACTCAAACTTTTAGTGACTTCCTAAATAATACAGACACGCAAATGAATTTTACTTTGAAACTAATTAAGAAAAAATAAAAACTGGTGCTAACAGCAGTTTGGCAAAATGGCGGGTTCGGTGCTATATTGAAGATTTGGTTTTCAAATAAACATTAGTGCTAAAATGAAAGTAACTGCTTCTAAATCCGCCACTTCGCCAAGCGGCAAAACGTTAGCGGTCAGGCAAAAAAAAACGGAACTAATCAACTGAAAATGAAGAGAATATTTATATCAATAATGGCAATTACACTATTTGCAAACTGCAATAATTCGAACAATAATACTGTTGATAAATCTGACCGATTTGAATTAGTTCCAGAAGCCGACAAAGATATAAGAGAAGAATATGAAAAACAGAAGGATTTAAAGCAGATTAATTGTTCCTTTTCTAATCCTGATACTTCAGTTATTGGAATTAAAATTCGTAATGTTGAAAGTACTATAAAAATTTTGGGAGAAAAGACGAAATTACAAGGTGACTCTTCTCATATTTTTATTTCTAGAGACAATAATCAAAAACTTAGTTTAACGGTACATCCTGGAGATTTACATAACCAAATAAGTATTTTTAAAATTTCTTATTTTAAAAACTCAAATCACAACTACAAAAAAATAAATTCAAAGGAATTTGAAACCGAAAAAGGAATTAAATTAGGAATAAACAAAAAAGAAATTATTGAAAAACTTGGAAATTGTTATGTAGCAAAAGACAGCGTACAAACTTCGATTACACTTAATTACAGACTTGAAAGTCCAGCTGACAGCAAAACAAAATTACTAAAAAGTAATAATATGCCAATTTATTACGCAACATATATGCTGAAAAATGATAAACTAGAAAGAATTGAATTTGGATTTGAGTATCCATAGAACGTAAAAGCCCGACCGCTAACACACGTCTTGCGCCATTTGCGAATTTAGTGGAATTATCGTTTTTTTATCGTATTTTCGTTCAGCCGAAAATACTCGTCTTCGTAAGTCGCAAACGGCGCAAGGCGCGAGAACGTTACAGGGCATAGCTACGCAGATTCGGAGAATTCAATAACCTAGCGCAACAAATGATAAATTTTATCTTTGTTGAATTATGGAAAAAAAGTACAAGCGATTATCCTTAGAAGAACGTATTATAATTGAGACATTACTTAAGGAAAACAGGACCGAAAACTACATTGGAAAGCAATTAAATCGAAATCGATCTACCATAACCCGAGAAGTAAATCTTTGGGTAAGAAACCCAACCGATATTTACAAGGCTGATTTAGCACATTGGTATGCTTTAGAAACCAATAAAAACAAAAGAACTCAAGACAAAATAAATTCATATCCTAAACTTAAGATATTCGTTTACAGAAGCTTATTAAAAGGAACGAGCCCTGAATTAATGGCTGGACAAATCAAGTTATTATATCCAAATGACCCTATCATGTCTATTTCTTATGAATCTATATATAAACATATTTATAGGTCTAGGCAGTCTACTTTAGGCAAAAAACTAATCAAACTCCTCCCCTATCATCATCACAAAAGACGAGACAAAAGAAAATTTGGTAAAAAAAGAACACGGATCAAAGACCAAGTCAGTATTGACCTAAGACCTATTGAAATTGAAAAACGTCTGGAAGCAGGGCACTTAGAAGGTGATTTGATGATTGGTGTCGGACACAAAAGTGCCATTGGAACCATCGTAGATAGAAAAACTAGATATGTTATTATTGTACCAATCAGCAACAGAAAATCAAAAACAGTAACTCATGAATTTGCAAAGCTGTTAAATAAACATCCTCAATACCTCAGAAAAACAATGACTTACGATAACGGAATGGAAATGGCTAATCATAAATGGCTCTCTGAAAAGACTGGAATGGATATTTATTTTGCACATCCTTACTCCTCATGGGAAAGAGGCACAAATGAAAATACTAATGGACTAATTAGAAGGTTTTTACCCAAAGGAACCGACTTTAACACAATAACTACTGAAGAGCTGAAACGAATAGAAAACAACCTAAATAACAGACCTAGAAAGGTTTTAGGTTTCAAAACACCTAATGAAATGAGGAACCAAGAAATTAATAAAATCAGTAACACACAGGCTTAATTTTGGAAATAACTTTTGGCTCCTTAAAAAGCCAAAAAAGTTATTCTAAAATTAAGCACATTATCTAAGAAAAATACTAAATTTGATTTATTAAAAATAACTAACGATGTTGCGCTAGACCCTTGAATCCGCCTTCAGGAGAATTCAAGAATCTAACACAATTTTTAACTTACATTATTTTATAATTTTATGGCAAACATATTTGAATATTATTTAGTTGACTGGCTCGGAATATCACTTAGTCTTTTATCAGTTTATATGTTAGGTAATAAAAATAAATGGGGGTTTATAATTTTTGCTATCTCAAATGTGGTATGGATGTTTCTAGGATTTGTTTTAATGAACAGTTTGGGAACAGCAATTGGAAATGCCGTATTTCTAGTAATAAATATTCGTGGATACATAAACTGGAAAAATGTACCCGAAGAAAAAAGTTGTTGATTATTAGACATAGATGATGAATTCGGATTTTAGTAGAAAATATTCTTTAATGAATTTTATCTAAAAGCTTCTCTACTATTTTGAAAGGTAGAAATCTCAAAATAAACATTGAGTTGAATTTACATTGCCGAAAAAAAGAAACTTTAACGGCACTATAGATGAAAAAAAGTTTTGTCAAAAATTAAACTTAACTTTGATAAAAGTCAAAAAAGAAGCTGTTTTAAAAGTAGATAACAATCAAATAAATCTTTGTCTAAATTAAAATATTGAGCGAAATTAACAGAAACTGACAAGTTTGACACATATTGCTACGCCCTGTAACACACGCTACAAGCAATTTGGGTATTAGGCTTAATTTGAAGTTGGTTTTGTATTTGGAAGATTTGGCAAATCCGAAGAATAGGCTTAATTTAGTCCCAAACTGCTTGTAGCGCGGGGACGTTACAGGGCATAGCTCCGAAAATTCGTTTTTAAAATAGAAAATTAACGTTTTTAAGCATATATATTTTAAAAGTAATGTAAGTCAAAACTCTCCCCTCCTTTTCTCTTAGAAACGGCTTTTTATTGCCGAAAAATGGGGCGAATTAGTATAATTTTTCACCAAATAATATTTAAGGAAAATAAAGTATAAAAGGAATAAATGTTGTAATTAAAAACAGAAAAACTCAATCAAAATAAGTTGCATAAAAGAGTGTGACCAGAAATTTAAGCCCAAAAGCGAAAAAGGTTAGACGGAATTGAAACGGATTTTTTTTGCGACTTCAAAAGTGTGTAATGATATTTTCAGAGTGTTTATTTTACGAAAGAAAATTTTTAATTTTATAAGAAAAACCACTCAATAATTTGTTTTTTAAATGGAAAATGTTTCTGTTTTAAAGAGAATTCCCGCCAAAAAAAGTAAGATTGAAGTGTTTTATGGCTATTGCTACGCCCTGTAACACACGTCTCAAGCAATTTGCAGATTCTGTGGAATTACCGTTTTTAATTGTATATTCGTTATAAAGAAAATAATCGCATCCAAAAGCTGCAAACTGCATGAGGCGCGAGGACGTTGTGCGTCAGTTTAGAACGACAGAAATCCGAAAGAAAATTGATTACCAAAATGAAATTTAAGATAAAATATATTTTACCGCTTTTTGTGGCTCTACTTTTTTTAAGTTTCAAAAACTTATCAAATCCAGTTTTCATAATTGGTCATTTAAAGCCAAAAAATGCAGAACTGAAAAATGATATAATTGGTCTGAAAATTTTTGTGAAAGCAGATGGAAAAATATTAGCAGAAAGTTATACTGACCAAAATGGAGATTTCAATTTGACATTTACACCCGAAAACGAAAAATCATTTGACTTTTTTTGTAGCGGTATTGGAATTGGAACAATTTTGCTAAAATCTGTAACTAATTTTGAAAGTGAAAATATAGAAATGAGTTTGGATTATACTGCAAAATATAAGAAAACTATTTTAGGTAAAGTTATTTGTCTAAAATGCAAAAAAGCCGACAAAGTATACGAAATACTATATTCAGATCCACCAATTGTAACCCGAAAAATCAATAAATTTGGAGACACAATTTACAGCAAAATTTATAAAAACAAATATAGAGAAGGTTGCATAGTTGAACCTGCAAAATATTATTGCGAAAGAGATGATGTTAAATTTTAATAAATAAAAAACCGAACGCACAACAGCTGTTTTGAGCTAGCTGGAGTTTAGTGGAATTACCGTTTCGCATCAATTTTCTGCAAAGCCGAAAATTGAGCGGTTACGAACTTCCAGCCATCTCAAAGCAGCGGGACGTTATGTGGCATAGCTCCGAAAATTCGTTTTTAAAATAGAAAATTAACGTTTTTAAGCATATATTTTTTAAAAGTAATGTAAGTTAAAACCTCCCTCCTATTCTCTTAGAAACGGCTTTTTATTGCCGAAAATCGGGCGAATTAGTATAATTTTTCACCAAATAATATTTAAGGAAAATAAAGTATAAAAGGAATAAATGTTGCGATTTAAAACCGAAAAAATCAATCAAAATAAGTTGCATAAAAGAGAGTGAACAGAAATTTAAGCCCAAAAGCGAAAAAGGTTTGATGGAATTGAAACGGATTTTTTTTGCGACGTCAAAAGTGTGTAATGATATTTTCAGAGTGTTTATTTTACAAAAGACAATCTTTAATTTTATAAGAAAAACTACTCAATAATGTGTTTTTTAAATGGAAAATGTTTGTGTTTTTAAAGAGAATTCCCGCCAAAAAAAGCAAGATAAGAAGTACTTTGTGGCTATTGCTACGCCACATAACACACGTCTCAAGCAATTTGCAGATTCTGTGGAATTACCGTTTTTAATTGTATATTCGTTACGCAGAAAATAATCGCATCCAAAAGCTGCAAACTGCATGAGGCGCGAAGACGTTATGGGCTAGTTTTGCCCATTTTGCGCAGATAAAGCCGTTTTTATAAGAAAAAACTGTTTATAATTTTAAGGTTTAGAGTTCTAAATTCTTTAAAAAAGCTCAAAAAAAATGGATTCTTAAAATCTAAAAAAACAGGTTTTGTTGTTTAAAGAGTATTACTAAAAAACTGAAAATAATCCAAAACAAAATAATGACTTAAAACAGCGTGATTTGTGGTTTTCAGAGTGATTTTTTTAAACAAGAAAATCCCCAAGTTGAAGCGCAAACGGCATTTTATCAGCGTGACGTAAAAAATTAAATGAGTGTAATTTGTTCCTTACAAAGTGATTATCCAAATAAGAAAAATCTCGGATTTAAATCTTAAAAAAAATCAATAAGGAAAATTAAAAAGCTGAAATAGAGTGATTTGTTTTTTAAAGAGTGAGTATCTAAATAAAAAAAATCTCGTATTTAAAGCCAAAAAATGTTTGCGTTTTTAGGTTTGGGGAGAAAAAACCAGCCCATAACAATCGTCTTAACTAATTTGCAGATTCTGTGGAATTACCGTTTTTAATTGTATATTCGTTATGAAGAAAAACATCCGTATCCAAAGCCTGCAAACTAGTTAAGGCGGGAACGTTGCCTGCAAGCGTAGAGCGACACAACTCTAAAAGACAGCGGACAAATATAGACAACAAAAACCTACATTTGTCCAACTTTCAAATACAATTAAGAATTAACAAGCACATTCAATTTTTTGACCACTTGGACTTGACTTTGTTCCTTCGGTAGCATAACCGTCAAATTTCCACCATTCAATACCGCCCATTAACTCTTTTACTTTGAAACCAAGTTTTGACATATTTAAAGCCCCTTTTGTAGAAGCATTACAGCCAATTCCATCGCAATAAGTTACGTACAAAATGTCTTTATCCAAATGTTTGGTACTTTCCTCATTCATTTCACGATGCGGAATATTTATTGCCATTAGAATATGTTCAGCTTCAAAACCAAATGCTTTTCTTGCATCAAGTGGAACAACTTTTTCATTGTTATTTAAGGCATCAAATAAATCAGACGGGTCCATTTCAAATGCTAACTTGTTTTCGTAATGTTTAATTTGTAAATCCATTTTTCTAAATTTTAAGATTAATAATGATGCAAAACTAAAACAACTTTGTAAGCCATAAAAACGAAAATAATTCATTATTTATAACGATTATTTTCATACAAATCTGACTGTTTAATTTCGTTTCTTTGTGAAAATTTAAAGTTAAAATGGAAATTCGACATTTACGCCTTATCAAAGCAATTGTAGAAGAAGGTAGCATTACAAAAGCTATCGACAAACTTCATTTGACACAATCCGCATTAAGTCATCAATTGAAAGAAGCCGAATATCAATTGGGAACAAAAATATTTTTGAGACAGAACAAAAAATTAATTTTAACCAAAGCTGGAGAAAAATTATATGCCACAGCCAACGAAATATTAGATAAACTTTCCGACACTGAAAAAGAAATTAAACAATTGATTTTTGGAGAAGTTGGCGAAATAAGAATTAGCACTGAATGTTATTCAAGTTACCATTGGTTGCCTTCTGTTTTAAAGCAATTTCATCTTTTATACCCAAACATTGAGTTTAAAATTGTGATGGAAGCTACTCATTATCCTTTACAAAAATTACAAGAAAATATTTTAGATATTGCCATTATTAGCGACCCAATAAAAGACGAAAATATTAAGTATGTAGAACTTTTTCAAGACGAGATGATGATGGTAGTTTCTGAAAATCACTCTTGGGCAAATAAAAAGTATGTCGTTGCTGAAGACTTTATAAATGAACATTTATTGATACATTCTTTGCCAATGGAAACCGTTACTATTCACCAGTTTTTATTAGCACCAGCAAAAGTTACCCCTAAAAAAATAACGCCATTACCACTTACAGAAGCATCAATTGAAATGGTAAAAGCCGATATGGGAATTATGGCAATGGCAAAATGGGCATTACAACCCTATTTAAAAAACAACTCAATAAAAGCAATAAAAATTGGCAAAAATGGATTAAAAAGAAAGCATTACATTGCCTATATGAACAATAAAACCTATCCCGATTATTTTCAGCATTTTATTGAATTTTTACAAACCGAAATCAACCAACAATGGACTATATAATCAGAAAGTTAGAGGAAAAAGATTTAGCAACTTTGGTAGAATTATGCCAAAACCACGCTGACTATGAACAAGCAACATATAAATCTATTGGTAAAGAAAAACAACTCAAAAATGCAATTTTTTCACAAAATCCGAAGTTGTATTGCTATGTAATTGATAGTGGAACTGAATTAGCAGGTTATTTTTCATTCACTTTTGACTTTTCGACTTGGGACGCACAGACATTTTTATATTTGGACTGCCTATATTTAGAACCAAATTTTAGAGGAATAAAAATTGGCGAACAAGTTTTTGAAAAATTAAAACAAATCGGACAGGAAAATAATTGTGTAAATATTCAATGGCAGACACCAAATTTTAACGAAAGAGCTATCAAATTTTACAACAAAATTGGTGCAGTAGGAAAAGACAAACGTAGATTTTTCATAGATTTGTAACGTGTAGAAAAAACGCCAGCAGGCAACACACGCTACAAGCAATTTGGGCATTTGGCTTAATTGAAAAATTGGTTTGTATTTGGAAGATTTGGCAAATCCGAAAGATAACGCTGATTTAATCCCAAACTGCTTGTAGCGCGAGAACGTTGGTAGCAAGCAAAAAAAAAACAGAGAAAAGAATGTCTTGTTTGAGATAATTCGTAATTTTGATAAAAATATTTTGTTATGGATATTCAAAGTAGAAAAATAGAATTTATGCAAGCTTTCCTTAAACTCCAAAGTGAAGAAGTAATTTCTCAATTAGAACATATTTTAAGAAAGAAATCTACTATTGATTTAGAACTAGATTCAGAATTTAAACCTATGTCAATAGAAGAATTTAACGACCGAATTGATAAGTCCGAGAATGATTTTAAAAACGGTAGATATAAAAGTACTTCTGAACTTTTTAAGAAGTATAATTAATGAGTTACTCAATAATTTGGTCAAACTTTGCTGAGAGGGAACTTGATAAAATTTTTCAATATTATATTGAAAAAGCAAATTTAAAAGTTGCTAAAAGCATACTTCAGAAAATTTTAGTCGAACCAGAAAGACTTATACAAAATTCAGAATTATTTCAAATCGAAGATTTGTTAATTGATAGAGTCTATAATTATAGATATATAGTTTGCGATAATTATAAAATAATATATTCAGTCGATATAGAATTAAAACTTATAAAAATTGCAGACGTATTTGATACTCGTCAAAATCCAATTAAAATTAAACGAATTAAATAGATTGCCAGCTACCAACAGCCATTTTGATATAGCTGGAATTTAGTGGAATTATCGTTTCGCATCAAGTTTTCGTTAGGCAGAAAATTTAGCGGTTACGAATTTCCAGCCATCTCAAACTGGCGAAACGTTGTGCAACATATAACCAAAAAACTGAAATTAAACTACAAATGAAAATTAAAGTATTAATTTTAAACTTATTATTTTTATCATTATTAATTTCTTGTAAACGAGCAGACGTCAGTTTTGGAGAAACACAACCTCAAAATGTTAAAGAAATCAAGGCGTTTCCTAATAAAATTATTGGAATATATTACAATTCAGAAAATAACGCTGAAATACAAATTTCCGAATATTTTATTTTTAAGAAAATAAAAATTGAAGATACTTTGAAAACAAGTGAATTACATAACTATGAAGTGATTGAAAACAATAATTTAATTAACTTGAAAACAAAAGAAAAATATAAAATCAGAAAAATAAATGACACATTATTCTCGGGTTATGTTTATTCTGACACTATTTTTGAAATTAGTAAGAAGAATGTTTTGAAGAAATTTAAAGGTTATTTTTTTTTAAATAAGCTTGTTGAAGAAACTGGATTTTGGGAAGTTGAAAAATTGTATCTATCAAATGGAATTTTACGGCTTAATGGAATAGAAACAGAAAATGAATTAGAATTGCTACAAAATATAACCGAAACTAAAAAGGATACGTTGAAACCGTTTAGAATCAATCCAACTAAAAAACAGTTTAAAGAGTTTATAAAAAAGAATGGATTTACTAACGGAGAAATTTATCTAAAAAAATAAAATACGTCGCACAACAGCCATTTTGAGCTAGCTGGAGTTTAGTGGAATTACCGTTTCGCATCAAGTTTTCGTTAAACCGAAAATTGAGCGGTTACGATTTTCCAGCCATCTCAAAGTGGCATAACGTTACAGGGCATAGCTCCGAAAAAATCGATTTTTAAATAGAAAATTAACGTTTTTAAGCATATATTTTTTAAAAGTAATGTAAGTCAAAACTCCCCTCCTTTTCTCTTAGAAACTGCTTTTTATTGCCGAAAAATGGGGCGAATTAGTATAATTTTTCACCAAATAATATTTAAGGAAAACAAAGTATAAAAGGAATAAATGTTGCGATTTAAAACAGAACAAATCAATCAAAATAAGTTGCATAAAAGAGAGTGACCAGAAATTTAAGCCCAAAAGGGAAAAAGGTTAGACGGAATTGAAACGGATTTTTTTTGCGACGTCAAAAGTGTATAATGGTATTTTCAGAAAGTTTATTTTACAAAAGAAAAACTTTAATTTTATAAAAAAAACCACTCAATAATGTGTTTTTTAAATGGAAAATGTTTCTATTTTTAAAGAGAATTCCCGCCAAAAAAAGCAAGATGGAAGTGTTTTGTGGCTATTGCTACGCCCTGTAACACACGTCTCAAGCAATTTGCAGATTCTGTGGAATTACCGTTTTTAATTGTATATTCGTTACGAAGAAAATAATCGCATCCAAAAGCTGCAAACTGCATGAGGCGCGAAGACGTTATGGGCTAGTTTTGCCCATTTTGCGCAGATAAAGCCATTTTTATAAGAAAAAACTGTCTATAATTTTAAGGTTTAGCGTTCTAAATTCTTAAAAAAGCGCAATAAAAATGGATTCTTAAAAGCCAAAAAAAAGCGTTTTGTTGTTTAAAGAATATTATTTCCAACCTGAAAATAATCCAAAACAAAATAATGACATAAAACAGCGTGATTTGTGGTTTAAAGAGTAAATCTGAAAATAAGAAAACTCCCAAGTTGAAGCGCAAACGGCATTTTATCAGCTTGACGGGTAAAAATAAATGAGTGTAATTTGTTCCTTACAAAGTGATTTTGCAAATAAGAAAAATCTCGGATTTAAATCTTAAAACGGGATTTTATCAGCGTTACGGGAAAAATTAAAAAAGAGTGATTTATTCTTTACAAAGTGAGAATCTAAATAAAAAAATCTCGAATTTAAAGCAGAAATTTGTTTGTGTTTTTAGGTTTGTGAAGAAAAAACCAGCCCATAACAATCGTCTTAACTAATTTGCAGATTCTCTGGAATTACCGTTTTTAATTGTATATTCGTTACAGCGAAAGTAATCGTATCCAAAGCCTGCAAACTAGTTAAGGCGGGAACGTTGTGAGAAATTTTAGAAAACCGAAAACCGAAAAAAAACATATGAAATATAAATTCCTAATTATAATTATTGCATTAATTTCCTTGAACGTTAATGCACAAAAAATAAAATTTAAAGATAAAAATTTGAAAAGTGCATTAATTGAACTTGGTTATGATTTTAATAAAAATAACGAAATCGAAATTAGCGAAATTGATACTGTAACTAAAATTAAAGTCAATAAACAAAACATAAAAAGTTTATATGACTTGAAATTCTTTAAAAGTTTAAAAATCTTAAACGTAATGACTAATGATATATCCGATTTAAAAGTTTTCTATGGAAATACAACAATTGAAGAACTTTATGTTGGAGAAAACAAATTAGGAGAAAAACTTGTAATTAAAGAAATGCCAAACTTACAAGGATTATACGCTTTTAGAAATGGATTAAAGGAGCTAGAGTTTATTGGCAAATATGATAAATTAAAATCCTTATACATTCAAGGAAATCCAGTTGAAAACCTTAATCTTCAAAATTTGCCGAATTTGGAAAATCTCCAACTTTTTGAATGTGATGATTTGAAAACTATTAATTTTTTCATAGGGACAAAACTCAAACAGTTTTTTTTACTTGATACGAAAGTTGTAAATGTTTTGAAAAAAGAAAGCACCACAACAGTTTACTTAGAAAAGAATTCAGACCCAAAAAATAGTCCGAAAATTGATAGTATTAAAACTGCTCCTGTTATCAAAATCACAAAAGATATGATTATTAAAGCTAATTAAAAACTTCTCACAACAGCCAGTTTGATATAGCTGGAGTTTAGTGGAATTACCGTATCGCATTAAGTTTTCGTTAAGCAGAAAATTGAGAGATTACGAACTTCCAGCCATCTCAAACTGGCGAAACGTTGGCAGTAATACGAAAGTGTAATCGAGAACTTAACGTAATTTTTAATTTAAAATGATAGATTTATTTAGAAATATTGTGAGTGATGATAAATTAAATCCAAAATTCAAACTACTTCAAACAGCAAAGCAATTAAATCCAGCTAAATTATTAATTGAAGAAATTGCAATTGAAATGGAAGACAATGACGGAAATTTTATCGAACAATTTCAGACAACAGGATTTCTATCAAGATTATGGGAAATATTTTTGTTCAAATTCTTCAAAGAGAATGGATTTAGTTTTGATACAACTAAAAATAGACCAGATTTCAATGTTAAAAAAAATGGTATTAATTTCTTTGTAGAGGCAAGTCTTTCAAACGAAATAGTTGAAGAAAAATTCACAAAAAAATATATTCACAACGCAGAAATAAATAATGATTTAAATGCTCAAGAAGAGTTAATCGAACATTATGTAATGCGAATGGGAAGTGTGCTTTACTCTAAACTAAAAAAAAGATATTGGGAATTGGAATGGGTTAAAGGAAAACCATTAGTTTTAGCAATTACACCTGCACATAATTATCTATCAAGTTTTTTACCAGATGCAAAAATAATCGAGTACTTATACGGAATAAGTTATGATTCTTTAGATAAAGAAAATGAACCCGTAAAAGTTGTTCGTACTGAAACTCATAAGCTTGGTGAAAAAGAAATACCACCTAATTTTTTTCAATTACCTGAAACAGAGAATATCAGTGCTGTAATATTTACCAACAATAGTGATATTCATAAGTTTAACCGAATGGGTTATCAAAGTGGTATATCCAAAGAATTTATTATAATGGAAAGGGCGGGGTTTGTTTTTGAAGCAAAACTAAGTGATTATCCTGCTGAATTTTCACAATCAATTATTCCAGGCGATATAAAAGAAGATTGGAATGAAGCAGTTTGCATTTTTCATAACCCAAAAGCATTAATTCCATTAAGTCGTGATTTAATCAAAAACGTTAGACAAACTTGGATAGATGAAAATGGAGATTTAGAAGGAACAATGCCTTCCTTTTATCCTTTTAACTCAAAAACCCTGTGTGCATCATTGATATAAAAAAGTACTACTGCCAACACACGCTACAAGCAATTTGGGTATTAGGCTCAATTTGAAATTGGTTTTGTATTTGGGAGATTTGGCTAATCCGAATAATGGGCTTAATTTAGTCCCAAACTGCTTGTAGCGCGGGGACGTTAGTGGCAAGCTCCCCCGAAATCGGAGAATTCAACAACCTAAATCAACAAATGATAATACTTTTAGACCTTGACGGAACATTGACAGACACGGCTCACGAAAAGTTCAAGCCATTTAAAGACGGTAAACAACAAACCGTTATTTCAGAAATTCCACTAATTCAAGGTGCTAAAGAGTTTATTTTAGATGTTCAAGCAAAAGGACATAAACCAATTATTATTTCGGACAGTCATCCTGATTATGTAAATATTATTGCAAAAGAGATTTTTCAAATTCCAGCAGTTAGTCTCACTGACAAGCCAAATATTGAAAAAACTTCAAATTATATACAATCAAATCAAGAACTAAATGACCTCTTCGTTAATAAAGACAATTATATAATGATTGGAGACAGTTGGCTTGACGTCGAACTTGGACGAAGATTAAATATTACTACAGTCTTGACAAAGTTTTATAAAGCTACAAGTATAGAAGAGCGTGATGGAATTGGACAAGAATTAAAACCAATAAAAATGGGAGCAACTTATTACGCAAAAACATTTGAAGATGTAATTCAAATAATAAGTAATCCAAAAAAAAACTTATTAGCATTAGAAGCTATTTTTCAAGGAGAAACTTCGGATAAAATGGTAAGGTTTATAACAAAACATTCTAATGGAAATTTTATCGCATTTCGATGTCTAGCAAGACAAGAAGATGGAGAGTGTGATAGATTCGCAAGAGCTGACAAATATTATCAAATAGACAATCCTCAAAGAAATCAAGATTTCATTTCAATGCTCGCTCAATCAGTTTCCAACTACTTGGATAGAGTAAGTAAATTTCCTGAATATAAATGGGATTATTTAACCTATGTTTCAGACAAGAAAACAACAAATCCTCCGAACAAAATGAAGGAGATTTTTGAGCTTATAAATTCAAATTTAAACAAAGTAAAGTTATTTGAGTGGTCACAAGATGTTGAAGGCAATTTAAGAAGTAGACCAAACTATCAAGCAAGAAGAGACTTTATTTCTAAATATTTAAAAACGATTGATGGAGTTGAAATTAAGGACAAAAATATCATTGTTATTGATGACCAATTCACATCTTCGGCAACTGCTCACGAAATAGCAAAACAGTTAAAAAACAAAGGAGCAAAAAACATATTGTTTATAGCATTATTCTATTTAATTTTACCAATAGAAAGTAAAATTTGCCCTAAATGTGGTAAACTTTTAAAAATCAAAATAAAAAAGGTAGATGGTACAAAATTTTATTCTTGTTTACTACCTAAATTTAGAGGAGATGGATGTGGATATATTGAAAATATTGCTAAACAATGAGAGATAATAACAAAATCGTCGGAATAATTGCATTGTCAGAATTAAAAGGCATTGGTCCTGCTTTTGTAAAAAAAGTAGTTTCAAATAACACTTTTGAAACTGGCGACATAATTCAAGAAATTAAAAAAATCACTTCTGCTAATAACAAGCAATTTGATGATGATATAATTTTCGAAGCAATAGAAAGCGCCAATGAAATTGTTTTCAAATGTAAAGATGAAGGGATTACAATAATTGAATTTACAAGTAAAGACTACCCTACTCTTTTAAAAGATATAAAAGACCCACCTTCAGTAATTTATTGTAAAGGTAATCTTGATTTACTTTACAATAAAACTGTTTGCATAATAGGCACAAGAGAACCTAATGAAAATGCTATAAAAATTTCCGAAAGAATTGGTTCTTTTTATTCTGATTTGAGTTGGGCAATTTGCAATGGACTTGCAGAAGGAGTTGATAATTTTTCTATTAAAGCAAACTATAAAATTCATAATAAAGTTATTGGTATTTTGGCAGGCGGATTAAACTACAATACAAAAAAAACATTGCTAAAAAAGACTGTTGAAAACGCTGAAAAAACTATTGAAGGTGGAGGGCTTTTGATTTCTGAAATGCCACCTGACAAAAAAGAAGATACATTTACCGTTGTAAAATCTTGTAGAATACAAGCGGGACTTTCTAACGGATTAATTTTAATTCAAAGTTCTTTGAATGGTGGTTCACGTTTTACAACAAAATCATTTTGCGAAACTCAAAGACCAATTGCCATAATAAATCCAGTCCCATCTGATTTTGAATTACCTACTTATAACGCCAACAAAGAAATTATTCAAAATAGTAAAAAAGGACTTTCTAAATTCACAGAATTAAAAGAAGACAAAATACAGACTTCAAAAATTTTTGTAATCAAATCAAAAGATAATTACAAAGAATTTGAAAATTTAATGTCATACAACGCAAAAAATATTGAACAATCTAACACAACATTATTCGGATAAAAAAAGAGCCAGCCACTAACACACGTCTTGCGCCATTTGCGAATTTAGTGGAATTATCGTTTTTTATCGTATTTTCGTTTAGCCGAAAATACTCGTCTTCGTAAGTCGCAAACGGCGCAAGGCGCGAGAACGTTAGCTGTTATTTTAGAAAACCGAGGGAGAATTCAATAACCTAGCGCAACAAATGATAAATTTTATCTTTGTTGAATTATGGAAAAAAAGTACAAGCGATTATCCTTAGAAGAACGTATTATAATTGAGACATTACTTAAGGAAAATAGGACCGAAAACTACATTGGAAAGCAATTAAATCGAAATCGATCTACCATAACCCGAGAAGTAAATCTTTGGGTAAGAAACCCAACCGATATTTACAAGGCTGATTTAGCACATTGGTATGCTTTAGAAACCAATAAAAACAAAAGAACTCAAGACAAAATAAATTCATATGCTAAACTTAAGATATTCGTTTACAGAAGCTTATTAAAAGGAACGAGCCCTGAATTAATGGCTGGCCAAATCAAGTTATTATATCCAAATGACCCTATCATGTCTATTTCTTATGAATCTATATATAAGCATATTTATAGGTCTAGGCAGTCTACTTTAGGCAAAAAACTAATCAAACTTCTCCCCTATCATCATCACAAAAGACGAGACAAAAGAAAATTTGGTAAAAAAAGAACACGGATCAAAGACCAAGTCAGTATTGACCTAAGACCTATTGAAATTGAAAAACGTCTGGAAGCAGGGCACTTAGAAGGTGATTTGATGATTGGTGTCGGACACAAAAGTGCCATTGGAACCATCGTAGATAGAAAAACTAGATATGTTATTATTGTACCAATCAGCAACAGAAAATCAAAAACAGTAACTCATGAATTTGCAAAGCTGTTAAATAAACATCCTCAATACCTCAGAAAAACAATGACTTACGATAACGGAATGGAAATGGCTAATCATAAATGGCTCTCTGAAAAGACTGGAATGGATATTTATTTTGCACATCCTTACTCCTCATGGGAAAGAGGCACAAATAAAAATACTAATGGACTAATTAGAAGGTTTTTACCCAAAGGAACCGACTTTAACACAATAACTACTGAAGAGCTGAAACGAATAGAAAACAACCTAAATAACAGACCTAGAAAGGTTTTAGGTTTCAAAACACCTAATGAAATGAGGAACCAAGAAATTAATAAAATCAGTAACACACAGGCTTAATTTTGGAAATAACTTTTGGCTCCTTAAAAAGCCAAAAAAGTTATTCTAAAATTAAGCACATTATCTAAGAAAAATACTAAATTTGATTTATTAAAAATAACTAACGATGTTGCGCTAGACCCTTGAATCCGCCCAGAAATCCGAATAAAAATTGATTACAAAATGAATATTGAAAGAAAAGAATTAATCGAACTTTGTGATAAATTTCTAAATAGGGAAATTACGAAATCCGAATTGGAATTCTACGCTTTTAATGCGATTATGTCTGACGAATTCGATTGGGACGATGACGATAATGTAATTTCTGAAACAATATTTGATTGGGATAACGAAATAATTAATTTTCCAATAAACGAAGTTAATATGAAACTTTGGAAAAAGCGATTAGAAACTAATGTTGACGAATTATTAGAACATAATAATTGGAATGTTCACATAGAAAAGCAGAAAGATATTTGTGAAAAGTACAAATCGAAATGGAAACCAATTAGCCGAAACTTGAAAGTTGGAATATCTGAAAACTTAAATCTTGAAAAACTGAACGGATTAAGACATAAAACAGAAAAAGGAAAAGTTTGTTGGTATATTTGGAGCGGAGATTATTCCGAAAACGACGATTTTTTTAAACCAATTTGTGCTGAACATTTACTGCAAAGAAATCCAAAAATAATAAAATATTTAGGATTAGATGATGGATTTAGATTCTTAATAACAGAAAGTGGATATGAAGATGTTTGGTTTGACGAAAATTTATTAAAATCATAAAAAAAGAAAAAGCGAACGCACAACAACCGTTTGGCAAGATTGCGAATTTTGTGGTAAATTCACGTTTACGTTTCGCAAGAAATTTTATCTTTAACAGAAAATAATCGGTTACGAAGTTCGCAACCTCGCCAAGCGGCAAAACGTTAGCAGAAATACGCTAAAAAATGAGGAAATTTAGAATAAATTATATAACTCAAATTTGTTTTTATTACTTTTATAAAAAATAGAAAAATGAATTTAATTGAAAGTCATATAAAAGACATTTTAAACTTATGTAAATCACATAAAGTAAAATCATTGTATGCTTTTGGTTCAGTTTTAACTGATAAATTTAATTCTGAAAGCGACGTTGATTTAATCGTTGATTTCCAACAATTAGATGTTCTCGATTATGGAGATAATTATTATGATTTAAAATTTTCTTTAGAGAATATTTTTAAACGAAGTGTTGATTTACTTGAAGAAAAAGCAATTAAAAATCCTTTTTTTAGAAAAACTATAAATCAAAAAAAACAGTTGATTTATGGACAATAATATTAAAACTTGGCTTTATGATATTTTGAGCTCAATCAATGAAATAGAAAGTTATTATATTGATACTCCTAAAATATTTGAGGGTTATCAAAACGATTTAAGAACAAAAAGAGCGGTTGAAAGAAATATCGAAATAATTGGAGAAGCTATGAATCGAATTCTGAAACTTGATAGCGAAATTGTAATCTCGAACTCAAGAAAAATTGTCGATGTAAGAAATAGAATTATTCACGGTTATGATTCAGTTTCTGACGATGTAATTTGGGGAATAGTGATTAGAAATTTACCTGTTTTACAAAAAGAGGTAGAAGAATTACTGGGTGAATAATAGTACTTCTGCTAACAGCCATTTTGATATAGCTGGAATTTAGTGGAATTACCGTTTCGAATCAAGTTTTCGTTAAGCAGAAAATTTAGCGTTTATGAACTTCCAGCCATCTCAAACTGGCGACACGTTAGCAGTAATACGCCAAAAAATGGAGAAAAACACATTAATTAAATTAAAAACTTTTCACGGAACTTTAAAACCGACAAATAAAGTAAAAATTGGGGAAAATTATTGGAGATTAATTGGTGAAAAAGGCATAGTAGTTGAAATTGCTGATTTCAATCCGGAGAAAATTTTGGTAATATTTGAAAAAAATCTTGATGATTTTGATTTAGTAAACCATAATCCAATTAAGAATTCTTTATATATCGATAAAAAAGATCTGGACTTATATTAATTTGCTAGCAGTAATGCGTTCGTAGAATCAGAAATTTAACGATCAAAATGAAAGAAATTGAGAAAATATCTAACGAAAAAGGAAATTGGTTTATTGTAGAAATTATTGAAAAACGTGAACCTGTTGAACGTAAAAAAGATAATGATTTACGCCGAGTTGTCACTTGGGGAAATTTTCATTTAATAAAAGCTGAAAATCCAAAGCTAGCCTATGAAAAAGCGGTTAAAATTGGAAAAGATGCAGAAATTAAATTTACTAACTCCGACAATATTGAAATGGAATATACTTTTGTTGGAATTGCAGATTTAATTCCAATCTATGACGATAATATTGAAGATGGATGCGAAATAATGTGGACAGATTATGGATCGATAAGTAATCAAAAAGCTGAAAAATTCGCACGTACTGAAAAAGAAATTTTAGCAAATATTAAACTGAAAAACAAATAAGTACTACTGCTAACAGCCATTTAGCAATATTGCGATTTTTGTGGTAAATTCACATTTACGTTTCGCAAAAAGTTTTATCTTTAACGGAAAATAAACGGTCACGAAGTTCCCAACATCGCTAAGTGGCAAAACGTTACAGGGCATAGCTCCGAATGTCGAGTCCTAAAATAGGTTGACTAAAACTTAAACACCTTTAGCAACCAATGGAAACACCCGAAAATCAGCCCGTCCGAAGAAGAAACGGAAAACAAGTAAGTTTTGAATACAAACTTTCTGTAATTCAACAAATCAATAATGGACAAATTTCTTTAAATTACGCTTCTAAAAAATACGCTATTTCAAAAAGCACAATCGAATACTGGATGAAGAAACTAACCAATTACGAGCAAACCAATAAATCTATAAGTAAAGACGATGAAATTCGTTTGCTAAAAAATAAAATAGAAGATTTAGAGGGAATTAAAGCATTTCAACAAGAGGTAATCATTGAATTTGAGTCTGTTACTGGGGAGGAACTTTCAAAAAAGTACTTGCCCGATTGGTTAGCAAACGAAATTCAGAAAAAGAAGAAAAAGCTTTTAAAATAAAATGGATTTACGAATCAATCGGGATTAGTAAACAAGCTTATTATCAAAGAATTGAATCCTATAAAATCAAAGAAATACGCAATAACATTGTGATTGATTTGGTCTTGGAAATACGCGAAAGAATGCCAGGAACAGGAACAAGAAAACTCTTAGATCATTTAAAAGAAAAGTTTGTTCAACATAACATAAAAATGGGCAGAGATGCGCTGTTTGATTTGCTCAGAGTTAGAGGTTTATTCATAAAGAGAACCAAACGTTTTCACATCACAACGGACTCTAAACACTATTTTTACAAGTCTCCTAACCTACTCTATAACTTAGCAATAACACACGCTGAACAAGTTTTTGTTGCAGATATAACTTATGTAAAAACCGATGCAGGACACGCTTATTTAGCCTTGGTAACAGATGCCTATTCTCGAAAAATAATGGGTTGGTCATTAGAGAACAATATGCGGGTAGAAATGGTTAAAAACGCACTTAATATGGCTTATAAAAATTGTATTTTTAACCATAAAAACATAATTCATCATAGCGATAGAGGCATACAATATTGCTGTCCAGACCATAGTGAATTTGCTGAAAACAAGGGGTTTATATTAAGTACAACGCAAAAATATGACCCTTACGAAAATGCAATTGCAGAGCGTATTAACGGAATTTTAAAATATGAATTTGGACTAAAAAAAACAATTAAATCCATTCAAATAGCAAAAGCAATGACCAAAGAAGCTGTAGAAATTTACAATAACGAAAGAACTCATTGGAGTTTAGACTTAAAAACACCACAATCTGTTCATTTACAATACAATAAACAGAAAAATAAATCTTATAAAAAGACAAAAAAAATTGCTATTTAAACACCGATTTACTACTATTGTAATGCTATGTGAGGATGGAAACGAGCAATACTGAGGAGCAACTCGAAGAGTGCTAAAATCATAGTCAAAGAAAATGAAGATGGCATTTTCAAAATGCCACTTCTTTAATCTTCATTTTTTTTGAAGAAAAAACTAAAAAAACCTAAACCAAAATTGGCAAACGGATTTGGTCATTTTTAACCTAATTTTTAACAAAAAAAAAGGTCAACATAGGCTAGGACAAGACGGGTTATTTTTAAATTGAAAAACACAGGAATTTTAACACGCTACTAACCATACACAAACCGTTAGCAACAATTATGAAGAACTATAGTATTATAATAATTATTTTATTTTGGTTACAGACAAATGCACAAGGTGATCTTTCATCTAAACACTTTAAGTTCAAAGGCAAATTAGAAAAAAACACATTGTTGGAAACTTGTGGTAGTGAATACTCTAAAGAAATAGCAATAGTTTTAGAAATTACCATAACAAGTCCTGAAGATATTAAAAGATTTGGAGAAAAAATTTATGTCGCTCAAATTTGTTATGAAATACCGGGAGAAGGTGTTTTTAACGGCAAAGAACATGACATAGAAATACGTGATAAACAAATGTGGCAATGGAAAATTTCAATATTAAACCCTCAACTTTTTGAAAAAAATCGTGATAAAAAAGAATATTGGCTGGAAGATGTAAGTAGAAAAGTTACTATACATTAACAATAATAACTGTTGCAAACAGTCGTTTATCGCAATTGCGCATTTTGTGATAAGTTCACGTTCACATTTCGCAAGAAATTTATCTTTAACGGAAAATAACCGTCTCCAAAGCCTGCAAACTGCTTGAGGCGCAAGAAAGTTAGTACCATGGAATACTTCTTGGTTTTTCATCCTTACTTTTGACTACATCTGTTTTTTCACAAAGTGAAAAGTCAAAAACTGAAATTGTTGAAAAGAAATCCAATAATAATCTAAATCAAAAAAGCTCTATAGAATTTATCGAGTTCAATAGAAAAATATTGGAAAAACTAAAAAATAATGATTAGAAAAGCTATCCTATTCTAGGAATTAATATTGTTCAAAAAGGCACGAAAAACAATGTGCAATCAAATATTGATGGAGACTTTTTAATCAAAATACCTATTGAGGATTTCAAAGATAGCGTTGTTCTCATATTTAGTTATATTGTTATGGAAACAAAAGAAGTTGAAGTTTATAAAACTAAAAGCGACCTAAAAATAGAAATGATTTTAAGTGATGCATTATTGGGTTCGATAATAATTCTCAAAACCAAGAAAAAAAATATTTTTACAAGAGTTGGAAATCTATTCCAATAAATAGTACCAGCCGCAAACAGCAACTATAACAGATTTGGACATTGGGCTTAATGGAAAGATTGTTTTGTATTTGGGGAAATTGGCTAAATTCATCTAACTGTAAATTAAAAAAATGAATTCATGTTATCTTTTATTTTTTTTCTCTGTTTGTTGCCTTAGTAAAGACATACACATTTGTAATTTTGGTCTGCGTAATGGCTTGTACAAATTGTAGGTTTATCGGTCTTTATGCTTTGGATTTTATATAATATTCTTGATCTAGTCCTTTTTTTTCTGAATTTATTATCAATATCAAATCTAAGATTTTTTTCTCTTGTATCTTTTTAAGATCAAAGTTTGCTTTTTGGTTGTCAAATCGTGCTCTATTACCGTATTTACAAATATCCATTTTAATATTTTTAGGTATATAAAATGAGGCTTTATTTAATAAATGACATTTGTATTCATTAAGATATATTCCAATTCCTGCCATATCAAAGTCTCCAAAATGCAGGTAATTATTTGGTATAGACTGCATCCATTTTATAAAATCCTTGTTTTGGTTTTGTGGATAACGGGATATGAACAAAGGTTTAATGTTTTTAAAAAGGTACTCTTGTTCTTGAATACAACTAAAGTTTTTAGCATTTTCGACACCAACTATAGTTATATCTGTTGGAATTTTAAAGGTTTCATAATCATAGATAAAAGTAAAGCTTCCAAATACTGGATAAATAGTTAGGTTTTCATTATTCAATTTGGCGTTTATTACGATATAACTGTTTATCAAAAAACCTTTAAATGCTCTTTCCTTTGAATATTTGGAATCTGTGGTAATTTTTACGAATTCTGCACGAGTAGAATCATGATTTTCTAACGCAAATATATACTCGTTCAGGTTGTTAATTTGTAATTGATTAGATAAGTATATTCGTAAGCTTTTTTCATTAATGAGTTCTAAAGATTTTTTGTGTTTTCCTTTCCTGAATAGAATGTTTTCAGCAATTAAGTCTTCAATAAGCTTACTTTTAGCTGTACTATTAGAGATGGTCTCCCCATTGATTAATCGAGCTAGTACTTTTGCTATATTTAAGGATAACTTCATTAATTAAGAACTTTAGCGTTTACTTTTACCAATTTATTGATTTTTGTAATATATTTTTTTGTGTCTATTTTAGATGGTTCTTTTGCTAACTTATAGGTATATTTATAATCCGTAGCATTTTGACTAGTTGGCGAACCATTAATCAATAATATATTTCTTTCGTTTGCAAACCTTAAAATACCACTAACGTTATTCGGATGAAGCCTTCCTATTTCATCCATCATACAATGCAATTTGAAGTCTTTGAAGTTTCTGGAAGCATTATCTTTAAATACATTTAAAAGCAGAATGTTAATCATTGCCTTTACCAAAACATCTGTTCCTTCACTACCCACATTTGAAAGTTTTTCAACCCAACCTGAATCATTATCATTTTCAACTATTCTAAATTGTAAATCAAAAGATTCGGATAAGGTTAATGTGGAACTTTTTGTTTTCTCAATTTCTTCTATCAATTTTTTTAATAAATCTATTGCTTTTTGATTCTTTGAATTTCTATCTGATGTTGTAAATAGGTTTGTTTCGCCCATTACCAAGCTATTCTCATCATTAAAATCTTTTATTTGGACTAACAATTTTACTATTGGATTAGAACTCTCCTTTGTTCGCATTTCCATTTCCTTAATGGCTTGAACAAAATTCTTAGTAACAAAATCATTATTTATTTTTCGGATTATTTTTTCAATTTCGGCTTCTTTAGAATTTAGTTCGGTGGTTTCTCTTCCTATTAAGTGAATAATATTTGCAAAGCGTTCGTTAACTCTTTTTTCAAATTCGACTATTTTGTCTTCTTCAATAAATTCTTTGAGGTCGGACGCAAAGTTTAAATAATCGTCATCTTCATTAAGTTTCACTCTAAAACTAAAGATATTTTGTTCGCCAAAATTTCCTATAAAAGTATTAGTGGCTTGCTGCAATTCTTTAAAAGTATCCATCTCTCTATAGTAATTACTATTTATTTCTGCAATAACTGAAACCGCAGTTTTGGTGTATTCTAACTCTTTTACTTCAGCTAACAAATATTTTTGAATACTAGAAAAAGTATCTGATATTTTGAATGCTTCATACTTATCTAGGTCTGAATCAAATTCAGCAATATCAGATTTTATTATTTTTACAGCATCCTCTTGTTTGGAACACTTATGATTCATTTTGTTCATTTCAATTTTATGCTCGTCTGTAATTATTTCCTGTTTCTTTTCTTCGCTAACTTTGTTTGCTTTTAACTTTGGTACACTATCAAAAAGTTCTCTTTTGTCTTTTTCATATTCAATTACAAGGCGTTCGTTTTCTTTAATAAACGCTAAGCCTTTTTGAATTTCTTCTAATCTACCATCAATTACAGAAAGTCTTTTCGTATCAGCACCTTTATGATCCAGTTCTTTAGTTTGCTTTTCTTTTAATTCTTGAATACGTTTGGCTGTTGCTGTATTGTTTGCTAAAATGGAAGCTTTCAAAACAGTAACCTTATCATTTTTAACTTTTTCCAAGTTTTCTAATTCGGCATTTCTCTCGTTTTCTTTTAAAGTTATTTTCCTTTTTATTCCATTTTTAATACTGTCGAGATTAATTTGCTCTTTCAATTTTTCAGAAGCAAATTCTTCTAAATTATTTTCTAATTGCCGTAACAGGGCGTCTTTCTCCTGTTCGGATTTTTCAATCCATTGGTCTAATTCGACTTTATTTTTCTTAAGTTTATTTTCGTTTTGCGATATAATATATTCGTTTTCTGAGATAGCATCTTGGTATATATTGATTTTTTTACCGAATTTTATTTTTAGCTTTTGTAGGTTATGGTCCTTTTCCGAACTTAATTGATGGATCTTATTTTGAATTGCTGCAATCTGTTTTTTATAATCGGATACTTCTTGGTTATATTCTTTAACAGTTTTAACACGACTGCTTAATGAGTTTAAATTGAGTTCAATACCAAAAAGAGAGGTCGTTTTTAAATCCACTAATTTTGGATTTAATTCGGTGTTAAAAAGTACATTTTCTTCATCTATCACTTTTCCTACACTGTTTTCCCAATTTGGATACTTATCGTTTAACCATCCATAGAGTGATACTTTACTTTGGTTAATTTTGTTTTCTATTTTTTGGATTTTTTCTGATAGCTTTTGATTTTTTTCTGTTTGCTGGTCTAATACCATTTGAAAATCTCTTTGGACTTCCTTAGCCTCAAACTCCCCTTCTTTGCGAGTGGTTGTGATTTGATTTTTAGAATCTAAAATCGTGCTTTTAGACTTTGCAATATTCACTTCAAACTTTTTCTTAGCATCCTTGCAATTCTCAATATCTTGAATAAAAAAAGTTTGGTGTTTTAATTCCGATTTTTTGTTTTTGACCTTGTTTTCATTATCCGAAATTGTGTTTAAAGTATGTATTGCCTTTTCTTTTTCAGCCTTATTGTCTTTATTAATTTGGTTAATTATTTCTTGATAATTGCTAAGGATTGTAGTTTTAGTATCTGCAAAGCTACTATTGAGATTATTGATTTCAGCAGTTTTTTGATTTGCAAATTCTTGATTTTGATTTTGGGATTGTGCAATTAAAGCCTCATATTTTTGGTTAAGTTCTGAAAATTTAGAAGTAAGCAGTTGCTTTTCTTCTTCTAAGGCTTTGAGTTCATTGGTTAAAGCGTCTTTTCGATACACTTTTTGAATAATTTGATCAATATCCAAATTGCTATATTCCGCTTGCTTATCCTTTGCTTTTGAGAGTTCTTTTTTAATATAATCTATTTCCGAAATTAATTTTTGTTCTCTTTTTTTATGAATTTCATTTAATTTTTCTCTTTGATTCCAAAATTTGATTAAGACTTCGTTTTTGCGTATATGGTCAGAATCTAAAATTGGTTTTTTTCTACGTATAAATTCAATTCTGGATGCCAATTCAATTGCAAGCACCTTTTTTTCTCGTCTAAGTAAGTTCCGTATTCTGTATTTATCAATTACTTTATGCGCTTGATCTCTTATGATTATTTGTCCTTTTTTGTTCTCTTTAAACCATATCCTAATATCATTTATTTGAGTTTCAAAATCACGTAAGTGGTTTTTGGAATAATTCTCAATATCAATAATAAATTCATCTTCATTTAAGGATTTTATAATGGTGTCTTTGATGAATTTAGCTTCCAAATTTGTATTTAAAAACACATTCTGAATCGTTCTTGGGATATTTTGGAATTGTTTACTTTCAATTAGTGCGTATTTTCTAAAATCGGGCTTTAGCCCTTTATTATCTCCATATATTATCTTTCTAAATTCTTCATAACTAGTTACCAAAGAGCTGTAATGAACCTCCCTACCAAATGCATTCCTTATTTTCTCCCAACTTTCAAAAGCTCTATTATTTTCATCAATGAATAGTTCTCTTTTGTATGCAGAATTGAAAAATCTAAAAGCGACTTTGCCATTGAATTTATATGCTAACACGCAATAAGGAATAGTGTCTTTTATGATTTCATAAATAATGTACGAGTTTTGAAATTCAAAATAATAATCATCAAAACCTTTCTTCTCTCTTGGAATACCGAGTTTGGTTTTGTTTGTATTGTAAAAAAATAAAATAGCACGAAGCAATGTGCTTTTTCCCACACCTTGTGTGCCAATCAAATGCACATTACCATCCAATTCAATCTCAGTATATTTTACCGAAGCACTATTTATAAATATTATTTTATTCAGGTATCTCATTTTCTATTTCTTCAGGGATATTTATAATTGAAATAACATCTTTAAGGTAATTGAATGAAGTTAGTACTTTATACGTTTCGGACATTTCGTTTTCCAAAGTTATAAAGTTGTCTTTTTCTAACTTTTCAATTATTTTTTTTATTCTATCGGTATAATTCTTTTTATCGGTACCTATTTTTTTGAAATTATCCAATTTAGACTTCAAATCCGCATTGTTTTTCAACTGATTAACAACATCCGAAGGGGAAAATCTATAGCCAACATCAAATGAAGAATCAAACGTTTTGAAAAAATCTAACATATCGATCCAACCAAATGCTTTATCCAATTTTCTGTCTAAATCTACATTTCTTTCATTTCGGGTAAAATAAAAATATTCGTTGCCTTGTTCTAAAATATAATTAATTTGATAGAAATAGTGGTATAAATCCTCAAAAGTATCGCTATCTTCTAAAATTTTATAGAGTGTTTGGATGTGTTCGTTCGGACTGTTTGAACAGATAAATTGTCCTTTACGAAGCACATCAAATATATCTGAAGTGTATTTAGTTATCATAAATCTATTTTGCCATTACAATTGCATATTCTATATCATTGGTTGTTTGAAAATTGTTTTTTATGTCTAAATCTTGCTCGTAAAGTGAAATGACATGGCAGAAGATGGTAACCCGCTCATTAAACTCAACATTTTTTGAAAAGTCATAATTCAAAATAAAATGGAATAAGTTATCGCTAGTTGCAATAAAACTATTTTTGATTTCCTCATAATTTATCATTATTTCTTCTACAGTACTATTTTCGAGAAATTCATTAGAAATACTATCCGCCAATTCTGTCTTAAAGAGTTTTCGGTCTTTATGGTTTTTTGCATTTCTTTTAATTAGTTCAAAAGCTTTTTCATCTTCTCTTAAAAAATCTAAGGATAGATTTAAAGGTTCACTAGTTCTGGTTTCAAAAATTACGTGATTTTTATTGGATACAATTTGTTTAATATCGGTTTCGGCTTCAATTAAGAAATGGTCTTTTAGGTATTTTAATTTTCGTAACTTTTCTAAGAATTTGCCGTGGATTTTTATTTGATTCAGATAATCAATTATCTGTTTTTCTATCTCTATTAAATTGTGTGAACATTCTCCTAGTTGAAGTTTTAGGTCAATAATGATTATATTTAATTCTTCATCTAACGCTCTGTTAAAAAAGGTGACTTCCTCTTGGTTTACAATCTTTAATGTTTGCCTTATCAAATTTTTGATTCCTGTTCGTTTTTCATCTAGGCTTTCTAGTTTTAATTGTTTGTTTTTGTAATTCGATTCGTTTTTAAAAGTGTTATCCGTATTTCGTCTTAAATCCACAACGCTTCTTAGTGTAACGAGCCCAATTTTTCGAAACGCCTTTTTTATAAACCGTAGATACCCATATTTGGTGTTTTCATTATTTTCATTTAGGAAATAATGAATATTTTCTTTTATGTTTTTAATATTTTCATCAATATATGATAAATTGATTTCCTCATTAACATCTAAAACCTGTTCAAAAAACTCTAAAAATAGGTCGTCAAGTTCTAATATTGCTCCATTTTCTCTTATTACAGACCTTTGTATTAAGAAGTCTATTCTATTTTCGTCATAATCAACCAACTCTATTGCATCACTCAATTTATAATCAATAGATTTTCTTTTGCTAAACATTTCAGAAATCAGTTTTGACTCCCTATTCAAAGCGAAAACCAGTTCTTTTATGTCATTAAATGTATTCATTCTCTTGTTTTTTTTAACGTGGGCAAAAAATAGCTTTTTTTTAGCCTTGGGTTGTGTTTCGGCAATACCAAATATGCTGTTTGTGCGGCTGGTTTTTTGGTATGTAATACAACATTTCGCCACCTTGAGTTGTGGCGGATTAAAAAAGTCTAAACTTTCGTTTAAATACTAACTTCAAATTAAGTCCGAAAGTCAATTTTAATAATTTTACATTTGTTTTAATTAATATTTAAGTTTGTTTTAATTTAGGGTTTCTTTTTCTGTTTTCCATTTTTTACGTCCAATGTCTGCCAACGCTCCCGCCTTAACTAGTTTGCAAGTTTTAGATACGATTATTTTTGGTCTAACGAATATACAATTAAAAACGATAATTTCACAGAATCTGCAAATTGGTTAAGACGATTGTCATGTGTTTCGAACCCTAGATAACAAGAGCATTATTGTAAATCTCCAAAACGTTGCTCTAAATCAAATTGCTCTTCGATCCAAAATTATATTTCCCTGTGCATAAATCGCAATAACATTTTAATTCTTGAGTAAAAACGGACGTATCTTTTTTTATCGCTCGTACTATTTCGCTTTCGCTGAAATGCTGCTCTACTAGTATATCTTTGGTCACGGGTCTAAATAGCTCATTATCTAGAACTTTGATCCACAATAACTGAAACAATTTACTTCTTTAGAAAGAGACGAATTTTAGGGCCTTTCTGTCCAAAAAATAGCATATCTCTTTTTTGGAAAATTGTATTAATTAATTGAATCTAGTATTCTAACGCATAACATATACGAAAAATCAATAAAATCAATAAAATCAATGGAATAAAAACGCTGGCTTAAAAAGCTGTTTGGATATAGTGGGTTTTAGCGGTATTACTACTTCGCAACCACATTCTACAAAGCAGAAATTTGAGAGATTACCAAGTCCGCAACAGCCACAAACACTAGAGCATTGTGGTGCCGTATAAAAAAATTTTCCTTATTTTTAAACTTCTTGAAATAATAATTCCAATTCAGAACAATGTTTCTTAAAATAAGCCCCTATTTGATAAGCATAACAGATCAATTACCTACAGGGATAAAGATTTAAACCTGACAAGTGACATATTTCATTTCTTCTCTGGCGGATTTGAAGCTTTTTGAATAATTTTGCATATTTTTGTAAAAAAATTTATTGACATAATTTTACATTAAGAATTAATATGAAAGAAACAAATAATTTAGACTGGAGATATAGCGTTATGCCGGCTGTTTTTACATGGCTGAAAGAGTCCGAATCCGGTGCTCTTGAAATTGACCTAGAAGCAACAAAAAAATTCGCTTCAGATATTTTAAAAGTTCAAGGAAAAGGAGGAAGTAGAATGGGCGGACTTGTTGGTTCTGGTACTCTAGGTGAGAATAGCTACCTAAGCTCAGAACAACGTCTTTCGTTACTTAAAGCCCTTTCTGAAGTTGCTAAAGAGTACAATGTACCATTGATCAGTGGAGCTGCAGCAGAAACCAAAGAAGAGCTAGCCAAAATCGTTGCAGATCTTGCAACCGTTGGAGTGGATACTGTTATGGTAATGCCACCAAAAACTACAGCGGTTCCTTCTGAAGAAGAAATGTATGCGTACTATGAACTTGCTGAAGTAACAGCAAGAGGTGCAGGCATAACCATCATGCCTTATAACAATCCTGATGCAGCCGGATACCATGCACTTTCAACAGATATTCTTAGAAGAATTTCTGTTCTTCCTAATGTAACTGCTCTTAAAATATCAACTATAGATGTTTCTGTTATTGAAACACTAATGTTAGAGAACAAAGATTTAAAGGTATTAGCAGGAGTTGACACCGTAACGGTACACGCAGGACTTGCTGGAGCATGTGGTGGCATTACAGGTGTAGGTTGTATCTTCCCAAAAGCTAGTGTTACTATGCAAGAGTATGTAGTAAATGGAGAATGGGCTAAAGCAAACCAAATTTCTCAGGCTATGAATTCTATTTCATACCTAGATGCGCAGCCATTACTTATGGAATATCTTAAATATGCCTTTGGAATTCATCATAATGATGCCACAGGTGGACTTCGTACCCTTGGTAAAAAATTAACGCCAGAACAAATTGAGGATGTTCGTGCGAGATATATTTTAGCAAAAGAACGACTTGAAGTTTTAGACTTAATATAGA
This sequence comes from Flavobacterium crassostreae, assembly GCF_001831475.1. Classification (NCBI taxonomy): domain Bacteria; kingdom Pseudomonadati; phylum Bacteroidota; class Flavobacteriia; order Flavobacteriales; family Flavobacteriaceae; genus Flavobacterium; species Flavobacterium crassostreae. The sequence continues at coordinate 2,767,741 of NZ_CP017688.1, forward strand.
CTAATTCTTTTACTTATTAAAAAAGAAAAAGCTCCGTTTTTACGGGGCTTTTTTTGTGCCCAACATTATTGTATGGATCAATCCCAAAACCTGTGGAGCAGCAAAAATTAGGCATAAATAGTAGTTAGCCTAAAAAGAAAGAATTCTACATTTCGAACCCCTCTAAATTGAGATCTAAATGCTTTTATTTTTGCATTGAACGATTCTGCTGATGCATTAGTACTTCTGTTATCAAAATAGTTTAATATGCTTTGATAATGATTCATTATCGATCTTGAGATTGTATTGAAAGACTTAAATCCAGATTGATTTACTTTTTCATGCCATTTAGCTAGTCTGGCAAAACCAATGATTTTATCGGTTGTGTTTTCAAAAATGTTCCGTAATTCTTGAGATAGATTGTAAGCTTCTTTTATGTCGGGATATAATTCAAACAACAATAATGCTCGTTGTAATTGATTCGCCGTCCATTTTGATTTATTCTTGTATAAGAAATACCTACTTCTAGCAAGTAACTGCTTAATAGTATCTCCATTAGTCAATACTTCAGGCTCAAATCTTTTCTTGTTTTTCTTCGCTTTTTCTATTGCCTGATTTTCTTGGTCTATAGCTTGCCAACGGTATTTAATTCTTATTTCCTGTAAAGCTTCTGTAGCCAATTTTTGAACGTGGAACCGGTCGATTACGCGAGTTGCATTAGGAAAGGATTTCTTGGCAATGAGCCCCATATTTCCTGCCATATCTAGGGTTATCTCGGTGACTAGATTTCGTTGTTTAAGAGGGATTCTTTCAATGATAGCGATTACCGTTTCAGCTTTGGTTCCTGCAATCATAGCCACTATAGTTCCTTTCTTTCCCTTTCCAGCTTTGTTGGTCAAAATAGTATAGAGTTCGCCATTGGACAAGGAGGTTTCGTCAATTGATAAGCGTTTGCCTATGTTTTCTGGAAATATAAGCCATTGTTTTGCGTGTAGTTTTTGATCCCATATTTTGAAATCACTTAGAAAATCTTTGTATTGATGTTGTAGATTTTTACCGCTAACGCCATAGAAAGAGGCGATAGCATTACAATCATTTGGGCTGGAATCTATGGATCTCTTTTAAAAAAGACGCAAACTCCTGGGTTACACGAGTTCCGTCTGCTACTAAATTCCAATCTCTAAAAACTACTTTTCCAGTATCTTCATTCAGCCATCTTCTTCGAGTGATATGAAGATATACCTGATGCCCACGGATAGGGAAATCCTGAACTGTTATTTCATCAAAGAACCCTTTTGAACTTAATTTAGATTGTCGATGTTCTTTAGGAATTGAATTAATCTCCTTTAAGTAAAGATGAAGTATCTCTTCCTCTTTTTTATAGGAAGTCAGTTCAAAGTATTCAACTATGATTTCAGGAAGTAACAACTTGAGAAGGTCGACAAAAGAATCTTGCATTTGTATCTGATTTGGAAATACAAATATCTCTATTTTTATATTTCCCCACAACTTTTAGACTTGATCCTATTGTATCTAAACTAAAAAAACACCTATTTATTAGTTTAAGTATTTGATCGTGATTTTTGTTTTGGTATGAAGCAAATACTAAAGAGGTATATGCTATTTTATAACAATACTAGGTTACATATTCTTTTAAGACGCATTATCCCAATGCAGAAATGGAACTAGGACAAGCATCTAATTTTAATAAAAAATTAAGCGCATAAATAAGAATCAAAATTTACAATAATACGCTTGTTTTATTGGGCTAGAAAACAATTATTTGCTTATTCTCCAACTTTTATTCCTGATCCTAATACAAGTACGAATGCTTCAGCGGAATCCTTTAATGCTAAAATAAAAGCTTTTAGATCGCAATTTAGAGGTGTTCGAAATGTAGAATTCTTTCTTTTTAGGCTAACTACTATTTATGCCTAATTCTTGGATCAAGTCTAAATGTTGTGGGGAAATATTAAATTTAGATATTTGCATTTTAAAATTTAATACAAATGCAAGATTCTTTTGTCGACCTTCTCAAGTTGTTACTTCCTGAAATTATAGTTGAATACTTTGAACTGACTTCCTATAAAAAAGAGGAAGAGATACTTCATCTTTACTTAAAGGAGATTAATTCAATTCCTAAAGAACATCGACAATCAAAATTGAGCTCAAAAGGATTCTTTGATGAAATAACAGTTCAGGATTTCCCTATTCGTGGGCATCAGGTATATCTTCATATCACTCGAAGAAGATGGCTGAATGAAGATACTGGAAAAGTAGTTTTTAGAGATTGGAATTTAGTAGCAGACGGAACTCGGGTGACACAGGAGTTTGCGTCTTTTTTAAAAGAGATCCATAGATTCCAAGCCTAATGATTGCAATGCTATCGCCTCTTTCTATGGCGTTAGCGGTAAGAATCTACAACATCAATACAAAGATTTCTTAAGTGATTTCAAAATATGGGATCAAAAACTACACGCAAAACAATGGCTTATATTTCCAGAAAACATAGGCAAACGCTTATCAATTGACGAAACCTCCTTGTCCAATGGCGAACTCTATACTATTTTGACCAACAAAGCTGGAAAGGGAAAGAAAGGAACTATAGTCGCTATGATTGCTGGAACCAAAGCAGAAACAGTAATTGCTATTATCGAAAAAATACCGCTTAAACTACGAAATTCTGTTACCGAAATAACTCTTGACATGGCAGCAAACATGGGATTGATTGCTAAAAAATGTTTCCCTAATGCTACTCGCGTCATCGACCGGTTCCATGTTCAAAAATTGGCTACAGAAGCTTTACAGGAAATAAGAATTAAATACCGTTGGCAAGCTATAGACCAAGAAAATCAGGCAATAGAAAAAGCGAAGAAAAACAAGAAAAGGTTTGAGCCTGAAGTATTGACTAATGGAGATACTATTAAGCAGTTACTTGCTAGAAGTAGGTATTTCTTATACAAGAATAAATCAAAATGGACGGCGAATCAATTACAACGAGCATTATTGTTGTTTGAATTATATCCCGACATAAAAGAAGCTTACAATCTATCTCAAGAATTACGGAACATTTTTGAAAACACAACGGATAAAATCATTGGTTTTGCCAGACTAGCTAAATGGCATGAAAAAGTAAATCAATCTGGTTTTAAGTCTTTCAATACAATCTCAAGATCGATAATGAATCATTATCAAAGCATATTAAACTATTTTGATAACAGAAGTACTAATGCATCAGCAGAATCCTTTAACGCCAAAATAAAAGCTTTTAGATCTCAGTTTAGAGGTGTTCGAAATGTAGAATTCTTTCTTTTTAGGCTAACTACTATTTATGCCTAATTCTTGTCGCTCCACAGGTTTTGGGATTGATCCAATTCTTGTCGCTCCACAGGTTTTGGGATTGATCCTAAATCAATCTGGTTTTAAGTCTTTCAATACAATCTCAAGATCGATAATGAATCATTATCAAAGCATATTAAACTATTTTGATAACAGAAGTACTAATGCATCAGCAGAATCCTTTAACGCCAAAATAAAAGCTTTTAGATCTCAGTTTAGAGGTGTTCGAAATGTAGAATTCTTTCTTTTTAGGCTAACTACTATTTATGCCTAATTCTTGTCGCTCCACAGGTTTTGGGATTGATCCTAATTCTTGTCGCTCCACAGGTTTTGGGATTGATCCCATTAATAATTAATGGTTAACCAAATTTACTTAATAGTGATAAGCTTTACAACAAAATATTTTTATAAAAAACATGGGGATATTCATCAAACAAAAAACCCTAACTAATTGACAATCAATCGTTAGGGTTTTAATTCTGCGGAGAAAGAGGCTCCACAGTATATTTTATAAACCCCAGTAAATACTGGACTTTTCAGTGTTTAATTAGAACTTGCGTACTTAAAAGTGTACTTCAAAATTTTTGTAAAAAATACTGTGTAAATGTACTATAATTTTATATAAATTATGATTGTTTAAATTGAATTTTAAGATAAATGCAACTTTGTTGGTTATTTGATTTTTATTCCTTTTGGCCCAGGGAAATCTTTGCCTAAATGGCTGTAAAGGCGTCTTACTTTTGAACGCCAACTTATTTTTGCTTCAATCCAAGTTTTGCTTCCCTCTATGATTTGTATGTGATGGAAACTTTGAATAATCGGAATTATTATCAAACTTTAATAATAATTCCGGATTGTCAATTGGTGTTTTGTTTTTGCTTAAATCAAATATAGTTTTATCTTCTTCTTTGTTGAATTTAAGTGTTTTGACTTTTAAGTCTTCATATAAATCGATTAATGAAACTGTATCGGTTATGAAGTCTAAATCATAAATATCTTTTTTGGTAGAACGGTTTGATGTACTGATTAATTTGAACAGACCAATGTCTTTTTTTGAAAGTAATCTTATTCCTTGATTTACTTCTACATCGAATAAATTCTTCATATTTTGAAGTATTTCCACTTTTATGGTTACCCCATCTTCTAAATCAAGAAAGAAACGCAGAAAGCAATATTGGTCGTTTATATCACAAGGATCGTCAAAGCTTTTTGCTTTTGTACCAAAGTAGTTTTTAACTTCATTTTCGATATTTTTAAATTCCTCTTTGCCAATTATTCCATCGAAAAAGAAATCTACATCATCAGAAACTCTATGATTGAATTGTAATGCCAGATTTGTGCCACCCCCTAAAGTAAATTTTGATACTGTTGGTAATGTTTGTAATTCTATGATGGCTAAAATTATTGCTGGAGTAACTGCCTTAATAAATTATAGCGAAAAACGAAGAAATGGCTTTACATTGTATCTTTTTGCTACACTTATACAAACTTTGTTACTGATATTCTCTGTTGTTAATTTTAGGTATTTAACAATGTCTTTAGTGGAATATAGTGCTTCTAATTTTAGAATGTCTGCTTCAAATGTTTCTGGAGTTGTTGCATACAAAGCCCTTGGTATAATAATAGCCTTGTCTTTGGAAAGACTAAGTTTAGTATAATCCATATCCCAAAACAAGTGTTTGGGAAAAATTGTCGCTATGTTTACTGAATGTTTCACTATGCAAAATTACTGAATTTAGTGATAAATAGTGCACTGATATATAAAATATTAACCTTAAGTTTAACTATATTTGTAAGGATTGGAATGTTTCTACATCAAATTTATCCGCATAATTCCTCTCTTCCTTTTCCATTATTTAATAACAAAAAAACACCCGTAAAAGATGAATGAGATTAATTTGAATGAAAGTTTTGGAACATTATCTGAAACTATAAATGGTTTAGCCAAGTTAGGTTACAGTCATGATTTTAATATTCATGAAGAATGTATTGTATGTCGACAAACCAATGTTACTTTATCACCAGATGATTTTCAAATTGACAAAATTTATAGATTCGAAGGCACTTCTGATCCCGATTATCAGTCTATATTATATGCTATTTCTTCAGAAAAATTTGCAGTAAAAGGACTTTTAGTCAATGGTTACGGCATTTCGTCGGACGATGTGACTTCAACCTTAATTGAAAAATTACAACTTAACACTAATAATAAAAATATGGAAAATAAATCAAATGAATCGACCTCTCAACGCCCAGAAGGCGACAGAGTTTTGAATGCTCAATTAGTAGAGATGGATTTGAATATATTTATTGAACAAATAAAAAATGAACCAACATGGAAAACGAACGACCGTAATTCTGTTACTGTTTTCAAATCAGAAACTATGCGAATCGTTTTAATGGGATTGCACGAAAATGCAGAATTAAAATCGCATAAAGCAAATGGAGTTATCAGTATTCAAACCTTAGAAGGGAAAATAAATTTTGTTACTGAAATGCAAAGTGTAATTCTAGAAAAAGGGCAAATGATAGCATTAGAAGAAAACATTATCCATAGTGTAATGGCTCTAAAAGAAAGTTTCTTTTTATTAACACTTTCTATGAATAAAAAATAATTGCTCTTTAATTTGTATAAAATAATACAATGAAAGAAAAAAATTATGCCAAGATAACCAGTCAGAAGATTAATAAAGACATGGATTTAATATCGCATAAATTTAAGTCAATGGAAAAAGCCTTTACTTAAACCATTTGATATTTAGAATAACAATGATAGTAAGCAGAACTTAACGGTTCTGCTTTTTTTATGCCCACACTTTTTATCCCCAAAACACATTTATTTCCTTTCCTCACCCCCTTCGCATAAAAGAGCTTTGGTTGGATATACTGAAAAACATATTCAAAAATTTAGAAAAAACCCCAGTCAAAATTTTCCAATATCTTTTTAGTGGCTTTCATAGCCACCAACACTTAAAAATAGTTAAAAATTCTGCCAGATAAATGCTGGTTTTGTAATCACATAGACCAGTTCTTAATGCCTTTTCCATTGGCTTCCACACAGGTTTTTATCCAAGAGCCAGTATGCTGTTTTGTCCCATTTCAAGAGCAAAGGTATTTCCGTGTTCTTTACGCAACAGCAAGGTCAAGCCCTGCGGGTTTGCCAAAAAATCTCCACCCATTCGGGTCGTATTTTTTGTCAAAACCTTGCTGTTGCTAAACACGAACCTTTTATGCTCGTGAAACGAAACAAAGCATACTCCGGCTCTTTAGACGAATAAAAAAAATGTCAGAAATGAAAAAATACAGCATTAGAAATGGTAAAAGAGAAACGAAACTTCAGCACCTCCTCTCATTACCGAATAAATTAAAAAAAAAATTAATAACTCAAAAAAGTAGAAATCATGAACATCACAGGACGATTGACGAGAGATGCGGAAGTACGCACAACGTCACAGCAAAAACAAGTAGTAAACTTTTCAGTAGCAATCAACGACAGCTACCGTAACAAACAGGGCGAACGCATAGAACAGACGACTTATTTCGACTGCTCCTATTGGATAAGCCCAAACGTAGCCTTGCTACTCACAAAAGGCACTTTGGTAGAACTATCGGGAAGAGTAAGTACAAGAGCGTGGACAGGTAATGACGGAGAATTAAGAGCAGGACTGAATTTTCATACCTCACAAATCAAACTACACGGAGGCAGTAGAAAAACTGATACCGTACAAGCTACTGTGCAAACTGAAAGTAACAAAACTACAAAACAAGGTACGGAAGACGACCTCCCATTTTAACAACGAGTATTTAATCATTTTTCAAACTATAAATTTTAAGCATTATGGCACATAATATCAATTTCAACGAGAGAACAGGACGTTATTCATTCTTTAGCGTTCAACAAAAAGCGTGGCACGGTTTAGGGCAAATCGTAGAGCAGTACCCAACGAGCGAGGAAGCTATAAAACACGCAGGGTTAGATTACGAAGTGGTAAAAAGACCTTTATATACTAATGGCTCAGGAATTATTCAAATAACCGAGGGTATTGTTATGCAAGATACTGAAATTGAAGTTCCTAACTATTTTGCAAACATCCGTAACGATAACAACGCAGTATTGGGCGTGGTGGGTAAAGATTACCACATCGTACAAAACCGTGAAGCATTCAATTTCTTTGATGCTATTGTAGGAGGTGGCGAGGGTATTCTGTATGAAACCGCAGGAGCGTTAGGCAACGGAGAGCGCATATTTATCACAGCCAAATTGCCCGACTATATCCGTGTAGGTAATGGCGATGATGTAACAGAAAAGTACATTTTCTTAACTACTTCGCACGATGGTAGCGGAAGTATCACAGCCGCATTTACACCTGTTAGAATAGTTTGCCAAAATACGCTGAATGCTTCGCTACGTAGTATGACCAATGTAGTTCGTATCAAACATACTTCGGGAGCAAAACAACGTATCGAAAACGCCCATAAAATTATGGGACTAGCGAACACTTTGAGCAACCAATTAGAGAATATTTTTAATGAGTGGGCAAGCGTAAAAGTTACAGACCGAGAAGTAAGAAAGCTAATCCAATTGGCACTTTGCCCGAATAAAGAAACGCTTGAGTTAATTAAAAAAGGTGCAGAAGATGAAATTTCAACCTTATTTAAAAACACCGTTGACGATGCTTTTTCTTACGCAATGATGAGCGACACGCAACAAATGGACACTACAAAAGGAACATTGTTCGGAGCATACAATGCCGTTACAGGATACTATCAGAATGTACGCAATTACAAAAATGATGAAGCCAAGTTGCAGAGTATTGTATTGGGTGGAACAGCTCAACTCAAATCTCAAAAAGCATTTGAATTGTGTACTGCCTTTGCATTGGACGGTGCGGAAATCTTAAACCTCAATTAAATAACTATAGGCTACCGCCTTAAGCGGTGATAGCCTACCATAAAACAGCTATGAACGTAACAGACATAAATGGTTGCCAAATCGAAGTAACAGATTTAAAGGAAGCTATAAAAATAGCAAGGCGATACAAAGAATATAACCACGAGGACAGCAATTTTTCGGAGTTTGACAAAAGACAAAAAACCTATTGGTCAGATATGTACGAAAAACTAAGAGCAATCAATACGCAATTAACAACATCTTAAATTTTATAGCAATGAATACTAATTTTTTCAATCAGATAGCACAGTTGGACTTTACAGGAGTATTACAACTGAATATTTCAAAAGGAGCAGAAAACAACCTAATTGTTTCGGTTATCCTCAACAACGAACAATGCGGAGATAACGCCAAAAACTTAATTCCGCCATTGACATTTAATGCAACGCCACAAGAGTTTGACGATGGATTTTTTGATCAAATAACCGCACCTATCCAAACCGTTTCGGGTTTAATGATGGATATGGAGAAATTTCTAAAACAAATGGAAGAAGTCAAAAAACAATCGGCTATGGAGAAAGAAAAAGCCGATAAACAGAAGAAAGAACAAGAAGCCAAAGACAAGAAATTTAAAGATGGAATGGCAAAGGCGGAAGAACTAGAAAAAGAAGGCAAATTCCGTGAAGCGTGGATGAAAGTACCCGAGATAACAGAGTTTCCCGAAAAAGGGGACGAGATACGCAAACGTAAAAACGCATTGTCTGAAAAGTTTGCAACACCGAGCCTTTTTGGAGCAATGGAAGAAGTAAAACCCGAACTGCAACAAGAGGAAGAAGTTGCAGTAAATTATCCTACCGATGAAACGGACGAAAAACAAGAATATTAATCCAAAAAATCAGAGTTATGTTAGTAGCAACGCAATTAAAGCGAGTTTTTATACTCAAAGATAAAGGACAGGACATTAGACTGACCGACCCCGAACCACGTTGGAGCGTGGAAGCCGTAATGAATTTTTACGCCAATTTGTATCCGATACTTACAACGGCAAAAGTATCTGCACCGCTAATAAAAGACGATGCAATTGAGTACAAATTTGAAAGCGTAATGGGTACAAAAGGTTAAACCAAAAATCAAAACGATGAATTATGCAATCACATATCCTATCGGGAATTATCAGCATACCCGAACAGAAAAGACAACGGCAATTGCACCGACAATTGGGCGAGTTCGCACAATGGATGCAAAGACCAAAAGATGCAAACCAAGTACAAAAAGACAAGCGGAAAGCCGTACCAATAGCAATGTTGCCAATGGTTTTCTAAAGTGTGTATTCCTGCCTAAACTGAAAACGGAACAATCCGTACAGGCTTGTAAGGAAACTGCAAAAACAGAGAGGGATTTTTATCAATCCCTTTCCAAACTTGCCGAGCATTATGGCATAGAACCGATGCAAACCCAAATTTACGGCTATCCTTACAATATCGCTTTGGCGATTTGTGATATAGAAAGCAAGTTAAAACGAACCAATGCAAATTTGGATAGTTTGCTATTGGTACAGGACAGTAAGAAAACATTTTTTATTAGTGAAGAACGATACGATACAAAAACGACCTTGTATTATATTCCTATCGTTCCGCTCTTTAAAATGCTCAAAGACAAAAGGCGTAAAAAGACCGCTCAATTAGTGGTTTCCGTATGTAGTTATCTGTATCACATTGCTGATATTCCGTATTACAGACAAGAAAATAGTTATCTGTATTGGATGTATGAAATGATGACCGATTGGGTGGAACAGGACAATGAAACGGACGAAACGGAGAAATATAAAAGTGAGTTAAGGCAAGCCGAACAAATTGGCGACAAAATAGAACAGAAAATATTCAACCGTATCAATTTACAACTATTTGAAGAGCGTTTAAAAAACTTCAAAAAACTTGATGAATTTGACCAAGAATGTTGGCAAGTAGCTTGTAAAGTTTTTGAACTTTTTACGGAATATCCAATAGCAAGTATTTTTAAAAATGCACCCATTTCCGAACAAGACCCTTACGACAATGATTACGACAATGAAATCCTTGGAATGGAAAAGTACATTTCATTTGTAGCAGATACCAAAGGTTGGCTGTATGAACGTCTTTCAGATAGCATTAACAATGAATTTAATGAGTATGGAGCAATGGCAGAACCAACGATTAGCAAACCCTTTGACGAAAGCGAGAAAACATATACTAACCTTGATTTTGAAAACCGCTTGTTTCCCATATTAAACGATTTATGCGGATTGCTTTATGAATATAAAACAACAGAAAAATGAAAAATCTAACTGACATAACCGAGAATTTTGGCACATTATACCACCCGAAATCTGCTTTGGTTTTTTATGAAACCAAAGGTATAAATACAAATATGTATGTAGAGCATTTTGATATGGATAGAAACGGAAACCCTATCAATGCACACCCTTTGACCGTAAAAGAAGCCAATGTGTTAGCAAAATCATTACAGACCGATGAAGAAAAGAACACAGCCTTTTTAAAACCAAAGGGAATTTTTCCGACTAACATTCTACATATCAATCCAAGTGAAAAAGGTACGGTACTTTGGTACACCAAAGCACAGCAACGGCAACTATATTTTGTAAACGGTTTGGGCGTACCCAACGGCAAAGCACAAGTACCTCCAATGCTTTGGTTAGCGAGTAAAAGTAGTCTTATGGTATTTGCTTTGACAAACGACAGAAGACCCACCGAGAAAACGCTACTGCATTACGCACCTTTCTTCAATATTTACGAAAAGGGCAATGTATGTATGGGAACAGTAAATATTGATATTCAAAATTCGGCTTCGGTGGAAGAATTTATACAAGCGTGGGAAAGCTATTTTTTCAACAGTTATTTCAGCCATTTATTGGGGAATTACAATCCGATAAAAGGAAATTGTGTAACCATTTGGAAAGACCTAATTGGTACAGACACCCCCTTTCCAAAAGAAGTATTGAAACCAAATAACAAAACACTTAAAAACCTATTGTGATGAATACAGCTAAACAAAAAATACATTTTACAGACAGAGATTTAATCAATCCTACCAATCCGATTTTGATAAATGTAATCGGTGCAGGTGGAACAGGTTCAAAGGTTTTGACCGCCTTAATGGAAATGAACCACAGTTTAACTGAGTTGGGACACGCAGGACTACAAATCCGCCTTTGGGATGATGATGTAATTACCCAAGCAAATTTGGGCAGACAGCGTTTTGCAGAATGTGAAATTGGATTGTACAAATCCGTTGCACTAATTAACAGAGCCAACCGATTTTCGGGAACAAATTGGAAAGCCGAAACGGTAAAATTTGAAAAAGACCGTTTGGATAAATTGCCCGAAAATGCAGGAGCAAGTATTTATATTTCTTGCGTGGACAGCGTAAAAGCAAGGTTTGGGATTGCGGATATTTTGAATATTCTGAACAACGGTAAAGCCTATTCCAACCGCCCACGGTATTGGTTAGATTTCGGTAACAGCCAGCACACAGGACAAGTGCTACTATCTACAATAGGAAGAATTAAACAACCCAATTCCGAGAAATACGAAACGGTGGCAAGCCTGCCATTGGTTACCGATGAATTTGGCGAACTTTTAAAACAGTCTGAAGAGCAGGACGACACGCCAAGTTGCAGTTTAGCTGAAGCATTGGAAAAACAGGATTTATTTATTAATTCGTCATTGGCGCAAATGGGTTGTTCTTTGCTTTGGAATTTGTTTCGTTATGGAATGACGGAATACAGAGGATTTTTTCATAATCTGAAAGACTTCCGCACCCACCCGATAAAAGTCCCTTGACACGAAAAATCGGGTGGCAAAAATGCAATTCCTCGCTACGGTCGGAAACGCATTTTTGCATATAATAAGGTGCAACCACTTTGTCAAAAATCTTCCATTTCATTCTTTCATTTCCCTATTTTTCCCAAACAGGTTGCGAGATATTTTCGTGGGATATTCAGTATCCCATTATTGATTTTAACGGACTTCTTTTCTTTTCACATCTGCGACCAAAGAAAAGAAGCAAAAGAACGTCGCTTAATTATGTTTGGTTTTTGACTTAGTACTTTTTAATTAATATTTTTAATTCATTAAATTTGTTGCTATTTCGATGGCTAGAAATCATTTAATATACCATGTCCCTAATTGATAACCCCTTCAATGACTTTTCTAAAATCATCTTTACCACTTCCGATAAGCAAATAACTCGAAAAACCAATATCTAACAAATCTTTACCGACTTTCTGATCATCAATATCACTATGAGCAATAAGTTTTATTGTTGGATATTGTGTTTTCAATTCTTGAAGTTGCGACAGCACATTCCTGTCGTAAAAATCAAGATCAATGATACAGATTTGAGGAAGTTCTTTTAATGCTGATAATTGAAATAATCCGTCTTCGATATTTTCTGAGCGGAATATAATCTCCATTCCTGAAGCAACGAGGTCGTTGCAAGTTATATCCAAAATTGGACTTTTGTCATTTATAAAAGCTAAGGTAATTTTTTCTTGTGTTGTACCAGTTTCCATATCATCATACTTTTGTGAAGTTGATGTAGCCCTGCACAAAAAATAAGGCGCAGACCACTACACTTAACGCACATTGAGGTACTGGTATACCCGACAACGAATAAGCGAGCACCTACGCCTATGGCATAGGTGTTCTTTCTTATTGTCCCGTTGTCTAAAAATTACCAGTTTTCAATGTGGGACTTAAAGTAAAAACACTTTAAGATTTTCTATATTTCGTTACAAAGATACTAAACTGCTTTAGATACTCATCATATCTTTAAAACCAATTGGGGCAAAAACCTATTAGTTACTGGCTTTATTCTTTAAATAATTATGCTCTAGTTCAGTGAGTATATTTGTTTGTTTAAAAATGATTTTGCCCCCTATTTGGATGTAGGGCAGTAATTTATCTTCTCTTTTCGCCATTTCTAAAGGCTCCTTCAGTTCATTTTTATTTCCATCCAATGAAGATTTCTGTATTGCGATTACTTCCATTTCTGCTCAATTTTGGTATGAAATCTAATTTATTAAAGGCTTTTAAAAGGATTGATAAAGTTTGAATTGGTTGGAATTTAAACGAAATATGTGGCTTTTACTAACCGGAACAAAAAAAATCGGATAACCTTTTGGGTTATCCGATTTTCTTAGAACCGTATTTTAAAAATCACTATCTGCGTTGGTCGCTTGGTTCAGTTTCTATCTCCACTTTCTGTTTTTCCTTATCATTTTTCTCCCGGGAATAAACCCATAATGACAATAGTCCGAAGATAATCAAGGCATAAGCTATCCATTTACCAACTCTTTCAATAAATTTAATGCCAATCGATTTTTCGTAAGAAGAAAAACTTTCTGCGCCCATAGGACTTCGCCTGTAAAACTTTCTACGATTAATCCAGTAGCGAAGCGCCAAACCTAAAACCAAAAATAGTATTCCTATAACTAATGATGCAACCATAATAATAGCTATTACATTTATAAATATGAATTTACAAAAAAAATATTTTTATTTCACTACATCACAAAAATATAAAATGTATGCGTGATAGCATAAAAAAAACCTGTCTTGTGGACAGGTTTTATTTGTTAATCGCTACTATTGAATTGGAAAGTGAGTTTCTTCTCATTACCAAAACTATCAGAAATCCATACATCAAATGATTGCGACACAGTGGATGAAGAAGTGTAATACAATCGGAACTGCTTTGTTGGTAAAGGATATAAATCGTTTGGTAAGTACGCAGATTCATTAGAATATCTTAAAGTTCCCTGCCCGTCAAACTGAAAGTAACGGATAAAATATTGCGTATCGCTGTAATTACCGCTTCGCTTTATTGCCATCCTTATTTCAACGGTTTGCCCATTCAATACATCTTTTGGAATTGGCATAACCTGCACTTCAAAAGGAAAATCGTTCTGTACTTCGAGTTTGTCATCTTTGCTACAAGATACCAAAGTAACCGAACTTGTGAGGATTGCCAGCAATACATATGCTGGCAGTAATCCTCTTTTGAATTGTTTGAAAAATATTGTCATTATTATACGTTTTAAAAATTAAACCTTAATCCCACACCTGCGGACGGTCGGAATTGTTTCATATCCGTACCCCATAAAACCTTTGTACGTCCTTGCAGGACTAATACAAATCGGTCGGATAGATACGTTTCAAAAGTCAGCCGACCGCCAGCTCCGTAAATGAAATTGTCTTCACTCACTATTTTCGCTCCGTCATCCAACATTGCTTCGCCACGGTTGATGCTTTCATAACCGAGTACGCCAGTTATTCCGGCATTTAGCGTTATGTTTTTTCGGGCGTCACCCAAGAGGAATAAACTGTAACCGCCTTCGGCTGTGTAAGTTTCTTGCGGGATACGCAGTCCTTTATAAGAATGGTATTGGTGCGTATATTCCAACGCCCAAAATTGGTAATTGCCGTTTTTGCCATTTACGGTCATTGCTAAATTGATATAATAATCGTTTCCGATTTTATCGCCAGATAACACACCAGCACTTACTTCCAAGCCTTTTTGCTTAGGTAACATTCGTTGTGCTTGTGCAAACGTAATGCCTATTAATACGAACATTACGGTATAGATATACTTTCTCATATTATTACTTTAAAAGGGTTATTAAAATTTCAGGTGCATATCATTATTAATCAAGCGAGCCTTGATTAAATCCGAATTTTCTACCTGAAGCGTTTGGTGTCGGCCACCGTTTTTCTCAAAGATTTCAATCAACAAAACCTTGTCATTGGCAATGGTAAACTGGTCTAAAAGGAATACGTTTTGTTCGATGGAATTTCCACCAATTTTACCCAACGGTTTATAAGTACGTAGCGGTATCATTGGTCTTTCCTGCACCACGGTACGTTTGGCTACCTTTTTATCTACTACTTTGAAATTGATAAAATCAATTCCAAAAGGCACATTGGTACGGTTTCTCAATTCGGTATGGAAATAGTATTTGCCGTTGTGAATGTAAATTCCTTTTAGAACAAACTGAATACCAAAACTTTTAGCACCGATATGCTTTACAATTCGATTATTGTTCTTGTAAATCGTTTCCAAAAGCAAGCCCGCCAATGATGGCGAATTGTTACCCAATTCTTCAAAAAGCACATCGTTTCCGTTCTTTTTATCTACTGCTTTTTGCATTGTGATTAGGTCGTAACTCAACGCTTCCGGACAGGTACTGTAATATACATTGAAGCTGTAAAAGCGACCGTCATTTGTAATGACCGAAAAATTGGTTTCTGTTTCAAAATCTTTTACCGATGCTTTTACACGAAGTACATTTTCTGCATCGTCTGCCTTTCCTGCAATCAGGTATTCGCTACCCAAATCCACATATCGTATAGCGGTTGGGAAAATCAAATGAGTAGTCTTGTCATAGGTTACTTGCATTTGGTACGGTTCTATCTTGCCTAAATTTAGTTTTGCTTTTATACTTTCTTGTGCAAAAGTGTTTACGGCAAAGCCGATGACAAGGGCAAAAGCCCATAAAAATTTTATATGATTTTTCATCTTTTTAATTATTTGAGTTCAATATTATTTTTTAGAAACAAGGAAAACTTGATGTCCTGCTTTTAGCGTAACCTTTGATGTTCGTATTTTTTTTGCGAAATAACCCGAAATGCCTTGTACCGCACTTTTACTAAGGTCGGAACCAATCTGTTGACCTGTTGATGAGTTCATACTAAAACTTGAACCTGTGGAGTTTCCCATATTGGCTACAATATCGGTAACAGCATTACGTTCTGGCGAATAGGGAACGAACAAACCTTGTTGTCCGTCGAGGTCGTAGATGGTTATATCTACAGGGACAATATTACCCTCCAATTCTATGGAAGTAACTTTTAGCTGTAACCTGCCACCTTGAAATTTTCCGATTGCCGTTAAAATTGTTCCCTTAGGAATGGTGCGGTTAGGCGTTTGAGCAGGTTCTAATAAACGCAGTCGTACACCGCTTTCGCCAATTATGGTCTGTGTTTCTTGTACACTGGCTTTTACGCTATTTTTTGGCTGAGCCACTTGTTCTATAGCTCCTGGAGTATAGAAACCTCGGTTCTTGTTTTCGCTCCTTTCTGCTATAAAAGTACTATCCGTAGGTTCTCTGTACAAAGCTGATACAGCATTCTTTTTTGTTGGTGTGAATGACGTAAAATATTCATTCTGCGACTTTGAAGTAGATCCTCGAATATTACCGTCGGTGCTTAGAGGTTCTTCGGTATTGCCGCCTGAAGGCAGATACTTTGAAGCCATCTGAAACGACTTTTCCATCAATACCAATTGGTCATTTACAGTTGCAGATTTAGGAATATCTTTTTCTGCCAATTGTTCTTTTAATTCGTCCAATTGTTTGCGTAGTTCTTGTGTTTCGCTGTTATTATCCTGATAAAATGAACCTAATGTACTTTGTGCATTTCGGTAACTATTTAATGTAGAAGTGCCTGATTTTCCGGTTATCATACCATTGTTTTGGTCTTCTTCGGTCAATTCTTCTTTACTTTGCTGTATGCTATCGATATTCCAATAATCGGATAAAGTAGTTAGCGCATTTCGCTTTTCCTGGTCTTTCTGTTCCAGCATATCTAGCTCATAAGCTTTTTGTTTATCATCCTGCATCTCTTCTTCAGTAGCCTGTGGGAAAGCACCGTTTAGTCCGATATTTTCCATTTCCTTTTTGTCTTCCGAGGGTTTAAATATAAGGTATAAACAACCGATAAAAACGACCCCTATTAAACCAAAAATGAGTGGTTTTTTAAATCGCTCTATAGCACTCTTTTTATCCTCCGTACCGTTGGAAGCTTTGTTTTGGTCGCCTTCTTCAACCAGAATGCTGACCCTTTTTTCATTTTCTTTCATAAAATTTATTTTTAAAAATTGTTGTTAATGTATCCTGCAACTTTTTAGGATTTACTTTCTTTTTGAGGACAGGATTTTCGATATGCTCGATGTCCAAACTGCTATCAGCTTTACCTGCATCAGACCATACTTTTAAAATAACTCCTGCGGTAAGCAGGAGATAGCCTATAAAAAAGTACAAGGTGTATTTATGCTGTTTGCCAACAGGTAATACCCGCCATTGTTCGTCCAACTTGTTAAAATACCCTTCCATGTTTACTCTTAATTTTTTCATACTGTTGGTTTTTAGCGCTGAACAACTTCAATATCCTTATTCTCTAACACGGCAAATTTTTCAATGTTGAAACCTTGCGGATTATTGTCTGAACGGACAGAGTTTACAAGGAAACAGGACGTTATCAAGCTTCGCCTTGTCACATTGCTGGAACGGATGATGAATTGCTTAGCGTAAGTACGCACTGCATAAGGATGATTATCGAAATTGCAGACTACACTATCCACCTCGATACGTTGCTGTACATTTCCCGATATGATGCGGTTGTAATACCCTTTTTCCGAAAGGTCTTTGTAATAATCAAAGGCACTTTTATCGGCTAGATTGAATGCCCGTTTCATATTACTTTCAATAGCGTTTTTATCGGGTGCAAGTGTAAAAAAGAGTTCGTGAAAACGTCTGACGTGTTCCCTTGCCTCCACTGGACGGTTGATGGATGCATCTTGCGACAGCGCCAACATCAATGATTTTCCATTGTCCAGTAAATAAATTTTTTGGCGTTGTTCGGTTGCAAAACTGTAGGATTTCCATACAGCATACCCGACAACGCTAATGCAGAGAACGGCAAATACAATGGCGTACAGCCTTATCTGTTTAAAGCTGTTTTCTATATTTCTGAGTGTTTTAAATTCCATTTCTTAAGTGATTAATGTTGTTTACTTATTGATTAACCTGCCACCAATATTACCTGCAACAGATCCAGCTCCAGCACCAGCAAGATTTCCTGATTTCATTGCCGTTTGGTTAACATTTCGGGTAAAGTTTCCTGCACCGCCAGCCTGAATAATCCAGCCTGTCACTGTTGGTATAGTAAAATATCCTACGATTCCGATAATCATAAAGATGATATACACGGTATTTGAGGTATCAGGTATATAGGTTGGGTCATTCAGCATTTCGATGTCCCGTTCTAATATCAGCGATTGTATTCTTGCCAACATCGAACTGAACAAATCGGATACGGGAAGCCATAGATAAACGCTCACATATCTTGTGAACCATTGGGTAAGCGTAGATTGAAAACCATCCCATACTGATATAGCAAAAGCAATTGGACCTAGTATGGACAAAACGATTAAAAAAAATGTTCGGATTGTGTCAATAACCAGTGCTGACGCCTGAAAAAGTATTTCAAGTAAATTGCGAAACCATTCTTTTATTGCCTTCTCAATCTTGTAAGATTGCCTATCCATATACATTCCTGCCATTGTTCCCACATCAGATGGCGACCAACCCAATTCATCCAATTTCTTGTCGAATTCTTCATCCGATGCCATATAAGCGGTTTCAGGATTTCTTACTATTGCTTCATATTCCAATTGGTCTTTCTGCTGTTGTAACTTGTTGAGATCAAGTACCTGGTCTTCGAGAATAGAATGGGTTCCAGTTACTATTGGAGTGAGTACGGCATTGATAGTTCCCAACACGATTGTAGGGAAAAACATAATGCAAAGTCCCAAGGCAAACGGACGTAACAACGGAAACATATCGATTGGTTCGGCTCGGCTCAAAGCCTGCCAAACCTTTAATGCCACATAGAACAAAGCGCCTAATCCGGCCACACCTTTAGCTACTCCTACCATATCTCCAGCAATTGGCATCATATCATCGTACAGCGAACGCAGTACTTCGTGAAGATTATTCCATTCCATTTTTTACCAGTATTTTTGGTTAGCAGTTCCATAAAGTTCAAGCACTCTTTTGGCATCATTTTTCTTTTTCGCTCTCAAATAGCTGACAGAAATATTTTTGTTGGTGTAATAGCGAACAAGGCTGTGATAGTCTTTTACCTCTTTAAAAACACGGTCGATAACATCCATTCGCTCTTTGTCATTTAGCGAAAGACTTGATGAGGTGATGATCTGCTTCAATTCTTTTAGCAGTTCCGTACTTTCATTTAGCAATGCTGAATAACCGTTGCCGATGGCTACCAATTCTTGTGGCGAAAAATTGGGGTCATTCATCATCTTGCCAAAATTCTGCACATATATTTCCGAAACATCGCCTACCAGCAAAACAGTCAGTTGCACTTTACGAGCATCTTTTACAAGGTTGTTTATAGCCTGTAGTTTGTCGTAATATTCTTTGCCTTGCTTATATACTTTTTCTACTTCTTTGAAATTCTTAATCACATTACTCACAGTAGAAGAAGTCTGTATGATTTCGTTGGCACTGTTAAGAATACCTGAAGCTAGGTTCGTGGGGTCTGTAACTACCCATTGGGCTTTTGCAGACGGTGCTACTGCAAGTGTTAATACAGTACATACCATAAAAAATATTTTTTTCATTTTCTTGAATTTTAAATTATTAATGAACTATTGATTTGCACTATCACGCCGTTGCATAGCGATGTGTTTTATAGCAAATTCTACATTACCCTCCAGTTCTGATGCGAGTTGCATCACTTCGAGTTTTTCGGTTTCTTCGGTGGTGTATGCGAGATATTCCTCCAAACTAACTTCTGTGGCATATACCGCAGAGTGTGTTCCGCCCAAGCCAATCCATACTTCCTTATAAAGCCGTGATGGGTCGTTATTCATATTGATAGAAAGTACCTGCGCTTTTTCTTTATCAGTCAAACCTAACATTGCCTGTATATCATCGAACTTGTTCATATACTTTCGCTGGTCGAGCAGGATTTTACAATCACTATTATTGATGATACTTTCCTTTACGATGGGCGATTGAATAATGTCGTCCACTTCTTGGGTTACCACGATGGCTTCGCCAAAAAACTTTCTGACAGTTTTGAATAAGTATTTGATGTATTCAGCCATTCCCTCTTTGGCGATGGCTTTCCAAGCTTCTTCAATCAGTATCAGTTTTCTGATACCTTTTAGTCTTCTCATTTTGTTGATGAAGACCTCCATAATGATGATGGTCACGATTGGAAAGAGGATTTTGTGGTCTTTAATAGCATCAATCTCAAACACAATAAAGCGTTTGGAAAGAAGGTCTAATTGTTTATCAGAGTTCAATAAATAATCATATTCGCCACCTTTATAATAAGGTTCCAAAACATTGAGGAAATTGGCAATGTCAAAGTCTTTTTCCCTTACCTTTTTTTCTTCCAATACTTTACGATAATCGCCTTTCACATATTCATAGAAACCATTGAAAGATGGAAAAATAACATCTTGTTTGATTCGTTCGATATAACCGCTTACGGCATTTGATAAAGCCACTTCTTCCGAACGGGTCGGTGGTTCATCATCACGTTTCCAAAGGGTAAGTATCAAGGTTTTGACACTCTCTCTTTTTTCAATATCAAACACACCATCATCAGTGTAAAAAGGATTAAAAGCAATGGGATTGTCTTCGGTATACGTAAAGTAAACACCGTCTTCTCCTTTGGTTTTGCCTTTGATGAGTTCGCATAAACCCTGATAAGAATTACCGGTATCAACCAACAAAACGTGAGCACCTTGCTCATAATATTGGCGAACCATATGGTTAGTGAAAAACGATTTTCCACT
This sequence comes from Flavobacterium crassostreae, assembly GCF_001831475.1. Classification (NCBI taxonomy): domain Bacteria; kingdom Pseudomonadati; phylum Bacteroidota; class Flavobacteriia; order Flavobacteriales; family Flavobacteriaceae; genus Flavobacterium; species Flavobacterium crassostreae. Next base: position 2,788,616 of record NZ_CP017688.1, read on the forward strand.
TCCCGAAGGACCAAGTATAAACTTGTTCCGGTTCGTGATGATACCCCGTTTCATCGGTAAATCGGATATATCCAAGTGAATAGGCTTTCCGGTCAATCGGTCAGCCATCTTAATGCCAAATGGCGATGGCGAATTGTGGTAATTGGTTTCTTCAGTAAAAAAACACAAAGCAGGTTCAATGAACGTGTAAAAACTTTCCTCACTCGGAAAATCGCCTGCATTACCCGGCATTCCTGCCCAATATAGTGTTGCTACATCCGTAGTGTTGTGGCGTGGTTTGCATTCCATTAATGCCAAAGCGCTACCACTATCATTTTTTATTTGTTTGAGTTCGTTGGCATCATCTGACCAAGCCATAATATTGAAATGCGCTCTGATGGATGACAGTCCAAAACTATGTGCCTCATTCAGGTATTTTTCTATCCACTCTTTGTTGATTTGATTTGCCCGACTGTAGCGAGCCAACGAGTGCATATTTCTTGCTGACTTTTCAAACTTTTGCAGATTGGCTTCGCTGTTATCCAAAAACAAATACTGGTTGTAAATATGATTACAGCTTAACAGCAATCCCACAGGTGCAGCGAACGACAAACGGCAGTCGCTTCGGTCGGTCGATAATTTTTCAAAACGGGTATCAGCAGATACTGTTCCAGGTAAATCGTCGGTATCGGATAAAGTGTGCAGGCACAACCTTTTATTTCCGATACGGACTTCTTCACCACCCATTGCAATGTCTTGCATCGGTGTTCCAGCTTCCTTTGATAATGTTAGGTATTGTTCCAATAAACCCTGTTTCTCCTCTGTACCGATAATTTCGTCTTCTGTAAGGCGTTGCATTTTGATAAACCCGCTATCGTTTACAATGCGTTCAAATTGTGCAATGGCTTCCATAAAGCGATGTATCACTTCCTTATCTCTGATTTCCTTCGGTATCAGTGTTCCTTTGCAAAGCGAACTAAAATTACTCTGCATTCGCATCCGCTCTTTGCTCGTTTTGGTTAGAAACAGATAACAATAATGGTTCAGAAACGGACGTTCATTGAAATGGCGTTGGTAGGATTTTGCCAAAAAACTTTGATCCTCTTTTGCCAAATCGGGTGCATAATTTTCTTTGATGTACCAATCCTGTTTATGGACTATCGTGAAATCTGGCAAGGTTTTAATAGCCTTATGCCAAGCGGAATGGATGGCTTCATATTCAGCTGAAGCCACGGTAAAGAGCTCCGGCAGATGTACTTCAAAGCAGGCAGTAATTTCCGCATCCTTTGATATAATACAATTGTTTTCTACCGCCAATAATGGAAACTTGCTTTCCAAAGTTGTGGATTTTGCTGTGTTTATCATCGTACATCAGGTTTAGTAGTAAACTTTAAATAGCGATGTACAGCCTTGCGACAAATGATATATCGGGGATGTCTTTTTCTTGCGCCCACTTTCATTAGTCCGTGTTCGCCGTACTTTCTATTCAGTGAAAAGGTCTGCCACACAATCAACGAAGCACAGCCTGAACCAAGAAACAAGCAGATATAAGAATTAACCCCGATGATATATAGAATCATCACGAGAATTAGTGTACCGAGCAGTCCACCTGCGAAAATGAACAAGTATTGTGCTTTCAACCCTTTAAATTCCACCGTTCTTCCAATACCCTTATTGATGTTATAATTACTCATAAGGCAAGGGATTAAAGAAAGAATGAACGTAGAACAGTGGCCGCAACGATCAAGAAGATACACGCACCGAACCACGAAGCCGCCGTTTTGCTTGTATCAGGATCACCTGAACTAAATTTGTTGTACACCTTAACTCCTCCGATGAGACCTACTACGGCACCAATGGCGTAAATGAGCTGTGTGGCGGGGTCGAAATAAGACGTTACCATTTGGGTTGCTTCAGTGATTCCAGCAGTACCATTTCCCTGTGCGAAAACACCAATTCCTGATAGCAATGTAATGACTGCCACCAAAATTTTTTTACTTTGTTTTTTCATAATTGAAACACATTAAATTGTTGTTCTTTCCCACACCTTGTGGGCTTTCGTGACAAAGGTGTTTCAGAAATTGAGGCGAGATAACAATTTGGCAGTGAGTGGAATTACTTGGCGGTGGGTGGCATTTACTTTAGGATTATAATAATCACTAAATTTCAGGAATCACATATTTGTATATCGAAAATCGCAATATGCAATATGAAGAATTAAAAAAATTTGCTTATACTATATTTTATAGTTAATATTGCATATCGCAATATGAAATATTAGAATGGCACAAGCAAAAAATAATCTCAAACCGCAAGACATTGTAATTTTGTTGAAAATAATTGCACTAGGTGAAAAATCTTGGTTTCATCATACTATTGCTCAGGAATTAGGCATGAGTCAATCGGAAGTAAGCCAGTCGTTAAATCGTTCCAAATATGCAGGACTAATTGATGATGCCCGAAAAAAAGTGAATAAAATTGCTTTTAACGAATTTTTAATTCATGGTGTAGCCTATACATTTCCGCAACAACCAGGAGCTTTGGTTAGGGGAATGCTAACAGCTCATTCAGCGGAACCTTTAAATAAAATCATTCAAGCAACGGATAACTATGTTTGGCCATATGCAAAAGGATTAGACCGTGGTCAAGCAATAGAACCTTTATATCCCACTATGGTGGAAGCTTCATTAAAAGACACTGATTTATACGAATTGTTAACTTTAGTGGATGCCATTAGAGTGGGAAGAGTAAGAGAAAAAGAAATGGCAAAACGAGAATTAGAAAAAAGGATACTGAATGCATAATAAAATAATCAATCTGGCATTAGTAGCTCAAGTGGCGAAAGGTTTAAAGGAATTAAATGAAAAGATGGTCTTCATTGGAGGAGCAGTAATTAGCTTATATACAGATGATCCTGCTGCAGAAGAAATTCGTCCCACTTCTGATATAGACATGACCATTAACTTAGCTAATTATTATGAATGGACTCAAATGCAAGAACGATTAGCGGAACTTAATTTCTATCCAGATCCTCAAGGACAATCCATCTGTTCTTATCAGTTTGAAAATATTGCAATAGACATTATGCCTGCTGACGACAGTAGTATTGGCATATCTAATAAATGGTACAAGCCTGGATTCAAATACTTGCAACAAATAGAATTGCCCGAAGGAATTACAATCAACGTATTGCCATCTCCTTATTTTCTAGCTACTAAATTAGAAGCATTCAAAGACCGAGGGCAAAATGACTTTTATGGAAGCCATGACTACGAAGATATCATCTATCTTATTGACAATAGAACAACAATAGTAGAAGAAATCCTAGCGAGTGAAGATGACTTGAAACAATACATCAAGCAAGAACTTACAGCCATTAAAAAACATCCACAAGCTAACGAAATTTTAGCCATGCACATCCATCCGTTAATTAGAGAGGAACGATTTCAGATGTTGATGGAGAAAATAGAAATAATTACACTTTGAAAGTCAATGAAGAATAATACTTTTTTAAGATAGAATAGTTAAAAATAAAGATTTACAAAAATAAAAAGAATGACAAGTACAATACAAAGAGCAGAATTATTAGCTAAAATTTGGAAAATTGCCAACGAGGTTCGTGGGGCTGTAGATGGATGGGATTTCAAACAATTTGTATTGGGAACACTTTTCTATCGCTACATTAGTGAGAACTTTACGAATTATATAGAGGCTGGTGATGATAGCATTGACTACTCCAGCTTATCGGATGATGTAATTACACCAGAAATAAAAGATGATGCAATTAAAACAAAAGGATATTTTATCTATCCTAGTCAACTTTATGTAAATATTGCTAAAACGGCTAATACTAATCCAAATCTTAATACAGATTTAAAGGCTATTTTTACAGCAATTGAAAGTTCTGCAAATGGGTATCCATCGGAAGAAGCTATAAAAGGTTTATTTGCCGATTTTGACACTACGAGTACACGATTAGGAAATACCGTTGAAAATAAAAATAGCCGTTTAGCTTCTGTATTAAAAGGTGTTGAGGAACTAAATTTCGGTAATTTTGAAGACAACCATATAGACCTTTTTGGCGATGCCTATGAAATTCTTATTGGCAATTATGCAGCCAATGCGGGAAAATCAGGCGGAGAGTTTTTTACACCTGTGCACGTGTCTAAGCTCATTGCACAATTGGCAATGCACAAACAAGAAAAAGTAAATAAAATTTATGATCCTGCAGCAGGTTCAGGTTCCTTACTGCTTCAAGCAAAAAAACACTTTGATGACCATATCATTGAAGAAGGTTTCTATGGACAAGAAATAAACCATACTACATATAACTTGGCTCGTATGAACATGTTCTTGCATAACGTCAACTACGACAAGTTTAATATTGCTTTAGGCGATACACTTCATCACCCTCACTTTATTGATGACAAACCTTTTGATGCTATTGTCTCAAATCCTCCTTACTCCATAAAATGGATTGGAGATGATGACCCAACACTTATAAATGATGACCGTTTTGCTCCTGCTGGAGTGCTTGCTCCTAAATCAAAAGCCGATTTTGCATTTGTACTGCATGCACTGAGTTATCTTTCAAGTAAAGGACGTGCAGCCTTAGTTTGTTTTCCTGGTATTTTTTACCGTGGTGGTGCCGAACAAAAAATTAGAAAGTACTTAGTTGATAATAATTTTGTAGAAACCATCATCTCCGTAGCTCCTAATTTGTTTTATGGAACTTCTATAGCGGTAACAATTCTGGTACTTTCAAAACATAAGACAGAAAATACAACGCAATTTATTGACGCAAGCGGTGAAGATTTCTTCAAGAAGGTTACCAATAACAATATGATGACCGATAAACATATTGATAAAATAATGGAGTTATTTGATAGTAAAGTTGATGTAGAACATGTTGCAAAATCTATCGACAATACTAAAATTGCTGAAAACGATTATAATTTATCGGTAAGTTCCTATGTAGAACCAAAAGACAATCGAGTGAAAACTAACATCGTTGAATTGAACGCAGCAGTTACCAAAACAGTAATCAAAATAGATAAACTCCGTGCTGATATTGATACAATTATAAACGAAATTGAAGCATGAGTTATTTAGAAAAATTATTAGAAGGCGTTGAGGTGGAGTGGAAGATTTTGGGTGAGGTTGCAAAAGTAGGAACTGGCAGTAGTAACGGAAATGAAGCAGATCAAAATGGTGAATATCCTTTTTTTGTACGTTCGCAAAAAATAAAAACCAAAGATACTTTCGAGTACGATGAGGAAGCAATAATAATTCCAGGAGAAGGAGGAATAGGAGATATTTATCACTATATAAACGGAAAATACGCGTTACATCAAAGGGTATATCGTATTCATTTTAACATTGATTTTGTAGATACTCGCTTCATATATTATTATATGTGCACAAATTTCAAACGTTTTATTATGACTAAGGCAGTAAGTGCTACCGTTACGTCTATTCGTAAACCAATGATAGAAAATTTTCCTATCCCAATTCCCAGCCCTGATAATCCAAAAAAATCACTCGAAATACAACAAAAAATTGTTGGAATTCTCGATTCATTTACGGAGCTTACAGCGGAGCTTACAGCGGAGCTTACAACACGTAAAATGCAATATAGTTATTATAGAGAGAAGTTGTATTCCTTAGATAAAATTAAAGTACAACATTTACCTTTGGGTGATGAAAATATCGGCAAATTTATTCGTGGCGGTGGTTTACAGAAAAAAGACTTTACTGAAACAGGAGTTGGTTGTATTCACTATGGACAAATCTATACTTACTATGGAACATACGCTAATAAGACTAAATCATTTGTTTCAGAAGAATTTGCGAAGAAAGCAAGAATGGCAAAATACGGAGATTTGGTCATAGCAACCACAAGTGAAACTGATGAAGATGTATGTAAAGCAGTAGCTTGGTTGGGAGATAAAGAAATAGCAGTAAGTAGTGATGCTTGTTTTTATCGTCATAATTTAAATCCAAAATATGTGTCTTACTTTTTTCAAACAGAACAATTTCAAAAACAGAAAAGACCTTTTATAACAGGTACAAAAGTCAGACGTGTAAATGCAGATGATTTGGCTAAAATTAAAATTCCGGTTCCTTCCAAGGAAGAACAAGAACGCATAGTTACAATTTTAGATAATTTCGACACGCTTACTAATTCAATAAGCGAAGGCTTACCAAAAGAAATAGAGTTAAGAAAAAAACAATATGAGTATTATAGAGATTTGTTACTAACATTTCCTCAGGATAATTTAGAATTATAATATGGCAGAGTCATTAAAAAATATAGCACAATCGCTTAAAGATGCTAATAAAAAAGTACAATTGATTTATGCTTTCAATGGCACAGGTAAAACAAGGCTTTCACGTGAGTTTAAAGAATTAATTGCTCCTAAAAATCATGAGGCTGAGGAAAACGAAGAGGAATCAGGTGTCAAAATACTTTATTATAATGCATTCACTGAAGACTTATTTTTTTGGGATAATGATTTAGATTACGATGTAGATAGAAAATTGAAAATTCAATCTAATAATTATACCACTTGGGTATTAGTTAAACAAGGACAGGAACCTAATATATCGAAACATTTTCAACGCTATACAAACGATAAATTAACACCACGGTTTAATGAACAATATGTTGTTAAGGATAAGGAAGATAGGGATATAACGATTCCAGCTTATTCTGAAGTTCGTTTCTCATTTGAGCGTGGAAATGAAGAGCCTTCTGAGTTTGTTAAAATTTCCAAAGGAGAAGAAAGCTGTTTTATTTGGAGTGTTTTTTACAGTTTATTAGAGCAAACAATAAGTGTATTAAATGTAGTAGAGAAAGGTGAACGAGAAACAGATCAATTTAATGATTTAGAATATATTTTTATTGATGACCCAGTAAGTTCATTAGATGACAATCACTTAATTGAGCTTGCTGTTAATATCGCTGAAATGATAAAGTCGAGTCAATCTAATTTAAAATTTATTATAACAACACACAATCCTTTGTTTTACAATGTGCTATTTAATGAAACTGGCAATAAGGCTTGCTATATGCTAAATAAGTTTGAAGATAGTACCTATGACTTAGTTTTAAAAAATGGAGACTCGAATAAAAGTTTTTCATATCACCTTTTTCTCAAACAAACCATAGAAGAAGCAATTGAGACAAATAATATTCAAAAATATCACTTTACACTACTTCGAAACCTTTATGAGAAAACAGCAAATTTTCTAGGATACCCAAAATGGTCGGAGTTACTACCTAATGATAAGCACACCTATTATAACAGAGTAATTCAATTTACGAGTCACTCAACATTATCAAATGAAGCAGTACCTGAACCTACAGAACCAGAAAAACAAATCGTAAAGTTTTTACTAGATCATTTAGTTAATAGTAAATATTGGAAAGAAGAAATAGCAGCTGCTGCACCAGAAGTAGCTGAAATCGCAACAACATAAACTGAATTATGACGCAGTATAAAACCATAGCAGAATCAAACAATTTCATTGTTTTAGATAAATACACCAAGTATTCAGAGTTAAATGAGCCTCCTGCAGTTTATCAAACGGAAGCCGCTTTGGAGAAGGAATTTATCCAAGACTTAATCAATCAAGGTTATGAGAATCCGAACCTAAATACTATCGAGTCCATGATGGCTAATGTACGAGTACAATTGCAAGCGCTCAACAATATGGTATTTTCAGATAGTGAATGGGCTAGATTTATGGAGGAATATTTAGACAAACCAAGTGACAACCTTGTTGAAAAAACAAGAAAAATTCATGAAAATTATATCTACGATTTTGTTTTTGATGATGGCCATATCCAAAACATTTACTTAGTAGATAAAAAAAATATTGCTCGTAATAAAGTACAGGTAATTAAGCAGTTTGAACAAAAGGGAACGCATACCAATCGTTATGATGTTACAATTTTAGTCAATGGCTTGCCTTTAGTACAAGTAGAACTAAAAAAGCGTGGTGTAGCCATTCGTGAAGCATTTAATCAAGTGCATCGCTATACAAAAGAGAGCCTTAACAGTACAAATTCTCTTTTTAAATACTTACAGATTTTTGTAATCTCCAACGGAACAGACAGCCGCTATTTTGCTAACACCGTGGAACGAAACAAAAACAGTTTCGACTTTACTATGAATTGGGCAAAAGCCGACAATACACTGATTAAAGACCTTAAAGATTTTACGACAACCTTTTTTGAAAAACGTACCTTGTTAAATGTGTTGCTTACGTATTCAGTTTTTGACACAAGTGATACCTTGCTTATTATGCGACCGTATCAAATTGCAGCAACAGAAAGAATGTTATGGAAAATTTCAAGTTCATTTCAATCCAAAATTTGGTCTAAAGTAGAAAGTGGTGGTTATATTTGGCACACCACAGGTTCAGGTAAAACGCTGACCAGTTTTAAAGCGGCTCGTTTAGCTACTGATTTATATTTCATTGACAAAGTTTTCTTTGTAGTAGATCGTAAAGATTTGGACTTTCAAACCATGAAAGAATACCAAAGATTTTCGCCAGATAGCGTAAACGGTTCCGACAGTACCGCAGGTTTGAAGAGAAATATTGAAAAAGAGGACAATAAGATAATTGTCACAACCATTCAGAAGCTAAATCATCTAATGAAAAGCGAGAATGATTTAGCCATTTATCAAAAGCAAGTGGTATTTATTTTTGATGAAGCTCACCGTTCTCAATTTGGTGAAGCACAAAAGAACCTGAATAAGAAATTTAAAAAATTCTATCAATTTGGTTTTACAGGTACACCAATATTTCCTCAAAATGCTTTAGGTGCAGAAACAACAGCCAGTGTTTTCGGTCGAGAATTGCACTCTTATGTAATTACTGATGCCATTAGAGATGAAAAAGTACTAAAATTTAAAGTAGATTACAATAATGTTCGTCCAAAGTTTAAGGGTATCGAAACAGAACAAGATGAGAAAAAATTAACTGCTGCAGAAAACAAAAAAGCATTTTTACATCCTGGGCGTATCAAAGAAATTTCGCAATACATTCTCAATAATTATGGAATAAAAACACACAGAAATCAAGGAGGAAAACAGGGTTTCAATGCCATGTTTGCCGTAAGTAGTGTCGATGCAGCTAAATGTTATTATGAGGAATTAAACCGACTACAAAAAGATATTGAAAAGCCTTTAAAAATTGCAACGATATTCTCCTTTGCTGCCAACGAAGAACAGAGTGCCATCGGTGAAATAGTCGACGAAAACTTTGAACCATCGGCATTGGATAGCAGTGCCAAAGAATTTTTAACGGCTGCGATAAGCGACTATAACGCAATGTTTAAAACCAGTTTTGGAGTGGAAAGCAAAGAATTCCAAAACTACTATCGTGATCTTGCAAAACGTGTGAAAAGTAAAGAAATTGATCTAATCATCGTAGTGGGTATGTTTCTTACTGGTTTTGATGCACCAACATTGAATACCTTATTTGTAGATAAAAATTTACGCTATCATGGATTAATGCAAGCTTTTTCACGTACTAATCGTATTTATGATGCCACAAAAACCTTTGGAAACATTATTACTTTCAGAGATTTAGAAACAGCTACGGTTGATGCTATAACCTTATTTGGAGATAAAAACACCAAAAACGTAGTACTTGAAAAAAGCTACAAAGAATATTTAAAAGGTTTTACAGACATTGCAACAGGACATGCACGTAGAGGTTTCATAGATGTGGTAAATGACTTAAATGAAAAGTTCCCAAATCCAGATGAAATAGTAACAGAAAAAGACAAAAAAGAGTTTTCAAAACTATTCGGAGAGTATTTACGAGTAGAAAACATACTACAGAATTACGATGAGTTCACCAACCTCAAAGCACTTCAAACAATAGATATAAAAGATACTGCAGCCCTTGAATCATTTAAAGAAGCTCACTTTGTAACAGACGAGGAATTAGCTACAATGCAAGAGATAAGCTTGTTACCTGAAAGAACAATTCAAGATTATCGCTCAACTTATAATGACATTCGTGATTGGTTTAGACGTGAGAAAAATGGCAAAGAAGCAGAACAATCAGATATTGATTGGGATGATGTAGTATTTGAGATAGACTTGCTTAAATCTCAAGAAATAAATTTGGATTATATTCTTGAATTAATTTTTGAGCATAATAAAAAGAACAAAGACAAAGCCACTTTAATAGAAGAAATCCGTAGAGTGATTCGTGCAAGTATAGGCAATAGAGCAAAAGAAAGTTTAGTAGTCGATTTCATTAACGAAACAGACCTTGAAATTATTCAAGATAAAGCGAATGTTATAGACTCATTCTTCAAATATGCTCAGGAAAAACAGAAAAAAGAGGTTTCAGAATTAATTTTAGAGGAAAATTTAAATGAGGATGCAGCAAAACGATATATTACAGCATCTTTAAAGCGTGAATTTGCGAATGAAAACGGTACTGAACTCAATAGTATTTTACCAAAAATGAGTCCTTTAAATCCTCAATATTTGACTAAAAAGCAAAGTGTTTTTCAAAAAATAGCCACTTTCGTAGAAAAATTTAAAGGTGTTGGTGGTCAGTTATAATCAAATTTTTGAAAGAACAGATTGAACGAAACATTTTGACAAGTATGTGTGTTCTAACTGAATTTAATACTGATTGAATGTTTACAGTTATAATTAGGTACTTTTTGATTTTGAAAAGTGGGTAGAGAAAATGATATTGGGTTGCTTACACAAACTCCCCAATGTCAAAATCCTCGAAATCATTTTTCCGCAAAATGGAAGAACCAGTTTCCGTTTCAGAAGAAAGGCTGTTGTCCAATAGCTCGGCTATTTTACGTGAAGCACCTTCCATAGAATTTTCCAGTAGGCTGAATAATTCGGTTCCTTGTATTTTCTGTACAATGGCAACCGCTGTTTCCTTTTGGATTGGCTCCCATTTGTCTTTCTGAAGCAGCTCCCCCACAGAATTTAGTTCTTCAAAAGTAACACCTTGGGCAAAACCGTTACCACCATCGGATAATTTATACCTGTTCCATTCTTCTTCCTCTTCTTCAAAATCAGGCCTATTTCTGAAAATTTCGTCCAGCTCTTCCTGCGGAATTTGAATGGCGACGTTTTCATTTTCGTCGTATTCTATGTCAAAATTATCAGGATTAATTTCCAGTTCTTCAACTTGGTTTTCAGTGGCATTGTTTGGCATCGAAAGGCTTTTCCTAGGTCTAGGTTGCCCCATAATATCGGGCAGTTTAGGGTTGCTTTTTTCCTGTATCGACTTTCTTTCTGAACTTTTTTTGATTACAATCTTATCCTGCAAAAGTAGGGCAATGATTATCAGCAGGCATATCACAATTACTATTTCCATAACTTATAAAATAGGTTTGTATTTATCATTAAAACTCTTGGTAATCTGCTCTCCAAATTCCTGAAAATGGTAGTCCAGCAAATTGTCTAAATAGCCGTAAATGGTTATTTTGTCTTCACCGATTACTTGTGCAATGCGTGACAATTTTTCGTGAAAATCTGGTCGGATATAAACCGTTTTTCCATCTCGGGCATTCGTGTCTGTTCTTTTGAAAAAGAGGCTTTCGTAATCTGTTTCGTTTGTTTTTTTAATTTTGGTCTTTTCCTTCGCAGCAGGTTTCTCCAATGGCAATTTTTCTGGCGCAACATTTTCCTTTTTGGGTGTTTCAATAAGTGGCTCCACAGGTAATTGTAATCCCTCTTTTTTTACGCCATCTACCATCAGGCTCATCATCAGTTCCTCGTTAATATCAGGCGTACTTTTTTTCTTATTTTCTTTTTCCATTGGGCTATAATTCAATGATTTTTAAAAACTCATTTATAAATTGATCTAACTGACTGGCTTTCATCAAGCGTTCGTCGGGTGGCATTACGGTAGAGCGGAAAACGGCTTTGCTGTTTACTTCGCTTTCTTTGCGAAAACGCGTGCTGTTTTTGATTTGGCTCTGCATCAGGCTTAATCCCAACTGGTCAATGAGTTGGTTATAAATGGCATATAAAGGGGTGCTTTCCCTACCATCAACCTGGTTCCAAAACAGGTTAATGGTTTCTATGGAAGTTTCGCCTTTTTTCATAATTACATCCTGCAAGAGTTGTGTAAAAATGAGCGTACTTTCCATTACCACACGGTCTGCCGTAATAGGTGTAAAAATATGGTGCATTCCTGCCAGTGCATTCAAAATACCAGGCGTGTTAACCGTTCCGGGCAGGTCAAAAAAGACCACATCAATTGGTATTGAAGAACTACTTAAAAATTCGTGAGCAGTTTCCAATACGCTATCAGCTCTGGCTTGCATAATTGGGTAAGCTTTTTTGTTTATCGTGGTAAATTGTTTGTACGCAAGCTTTTTCAAAGATTCGTTTTCCATTACCATCGCCAAATCTCTTGACTTCATTTTCATTAGACTGTGCTGTGGAAAATCGGCATCAAATACGGCTACATTATAGCCTAATCGATAGTGCATTGTACTTGCAACCAATGTTGTAAATGTACTCTTACCAACACCGCCTTTTTGAGATGAAAAGGCGATAAATACTGTTTTGTGTTTTGCATTCATATTTCAACTGTTTTTTTAATTACTTATATCCTCAATTACTTAGGTATGCATATAGGTTTGTATCTCTATACAGAATTATATACCTAGGTACATAATTATTCACCAAGCTATTTATGTACTTGAATACATTTTTATGGCTATAAGCGGATAGTTTCGTACAACCATAAATACTTATTTATATACCTGTTTTTTTGCATACACATTTGCATATTTAAGTATTTCAATAGGTACTTTTTTACATCTTCACATCTGTATTTATTTACATTGGTAATGATGTACTTACGTTGTTACCTGCATAGCTAATTACATCCCTATATGTGTTTGTAAGTACAAATAAATGCAGATAAATAGGTGTTTACATTATCGTGGTAGTGTTTGGCTTCCAAAGGCAGAGTTTGACCAAGTATAACATTGCAATACTCTTATCAACAGGTGTTTACTTTGTAAAATGAATTTTAATAACGGATTTATGCAAAGCATCTTGATAAAATGGAGACTAAGCAGAACGGCATCGAGCCGTTTTTCCCTGCTACATTTAATCCGTCCCGCAGGGCGGATTTTTGTGTTCATCAGAACACGGCAAGTTGTGTTTTGAGCATCTCGAAACGATTTCGGATGCTCAAAACAACTTGCCCTGCCGGGGGCTGAAAAACACCTTCCGAAGTCAGGGTTTTGTGTAAATTATAAATGAATTTGTGATGAACGAAAACAATAGAAAACAATTAAAAAAGACCGGACGCCGACTTAAAGAAGATCCGGCGAAGTTTAGATATACAATTTCCTTCAATGATGAAGAGCACAGCCGATTTCTTGCTCTTTTTGAACAATCGGGAATGCTAGTAAAGGCACATTTTATCACTTCCTGCATATTTGAAAAAACAATAAAGACCATTCAAATTGACAAAGGCACAGTGGATTTCTATATGCGATTGACCTCGTTTCACAGTCAATTTAGATCGGTCGGTGTAAATTACAATCAGATTGTAAAGCTGTTGTACAAGAATTTTTCAGAGAAAAAAGCATCCGCTTACCTCTATAAATTGGAAAAGCAGACGGTTGAAATGGTTATATTATGCCAAAATATCATTCAGTTAATGGAAGAATTTGAAGCAAAACATCTAAAAAAACAAGATTAAAAATGATAGCAAAGATTGGCAGAAGCAGTAATTTATACGGTGCGTTGGCGTACAATAATCTTAAGGTAGAAAAGGAAAACGGACAAATTCTGTTTGCCAATAAGATAATTGAAACATCAAGCGGTCATTATTCCGTAGCACAATTAAGCCAATCTTTTGCCCCTTATCTTACTGCAAATCGAAATACCGAAAAACATACGTTGCATATTTCGCTCAATCCCGATCCGAAAGATAATGTCAGTGATGAAAAATTCAGAGATTTGGCAGAGCAATATATGCGTGAAATGGGTTACGGCGAACAGCCTTTTGTGGTGTTCAAGCATACTGATATTGACAGAACGCACATCCATATAGTTTCGGTTTGTGTGAATGAAGAAGGCAAAAAGATTTCAGATAAATTTGAGAAAATGCGGTCTATGAATGTGTGCCGAGAACTCGAAAGGCAACACGGGTTAATATCTGCAACAGAAAAAGAGCATCGAAGAAACGACAAGATTTTTAGTCCTGTAAATTACAAAGCTGGAGATGTGAAAAGTCAGATAGCTTCGGTAGTTCGCCATTTGCCAAATTATTACAAATACCAGACTTTGGGCGAATACAACGCACTGCTTTCGTTATTCAATATTACTACTGAAAAAATGGAAGGTGAATTGCAAGGAAAACCTCAGAAGGGTTTATTGTATATTCCTTTAAATGAAAAAGGAGAAAGAGCGGGACATCCGTTCAAGGCTTCTCTTTTCGGAAAAAATGCGGGACTTCAATCTTTAGAATTACATTTTGAGAACTGTAAAACAGCTTTGAAAAACCATCCAAGCCAAAAAACTTTGAAATCAGCAGTTACTATTGCACTGCAATCAACAAATGATGAAGTGAGTTTTAGTAAACAATTATTAGAACAAGGAATTAATGTAGTGGTTCGTAGGAATGATGCAAAACGGATTTATGGGATAACTTTTATTGACCATAATACCAAATCGGTCTGGAATGGTTCCCGATTATCAAAAGAACTTTCTGCCAATACTTTTAATGATTATTGGAACAGTAACATCAAACCCGCAATCAAAGAAACTGATGAGCCAAGAACTAAGGTATCTAAATCAAACAATATAGCGGATTTACCTGTGGAAAAACCTCATCATTTATTCGATTTCTTGAATACTGAAAAACGCGAAGACGGTTTGATTGAAGCATTAGGAGGTTTATTGCCCGAAACACAGGGCGAAGATTACGAGGAAAGGGATTTTGCTAATAGAATGAAGAGGAAACGGAAACGAAGTGCAAATTAAATATTTACAGCTATTGATTAAAAATTATGGTAATTCTTTGTCCCAGTGTGAAGCGTCTTCTATCATTACCTCATCTTCAGGAATAATCAAAAAAGTATTTTTAATAGGAAGAACAGGGTTGATAAATGATGTAGCTGTACTCACAGTTTCATCAAAGTACCAGTCCATATAAGATCTTGTATAAGACTGAAAATAGTGGTAAAAAATCCAACCCAGTTTATTGCTTTTAGGATCAATATTAGACATTGTATTTATGAGCTTTTCAGTTCTAGCCATTTCAACTTCGGGACCATCAAAAGTTTCCATCCCAATATGAATAATAGAATTGGCCTCGGGATTAAATTGAGAAATAGCACTTTTTATTTGGCGTCTAACATCCCGGGCTTTTGCATTAAGCGCATTTTCGGAATCACAATAACAATGCACACCGAACGCTTTTGCAATTTCATTAATGTAAAGGTTGTTTGCTTCTCCATCTCCCACATAATAGAAAGTACCTAAAAAACCAGATGTAAACGCTGAATGATCTACTTCTTTTTTAGCTATTAACTCGAATAATTGCGGCGAGTTATTTTTTACTAAATACTGTTTTAAGTGGTTTTGAATAAGTTCAATATCCACAAATGAAAGTTCAATATCCACGCTCTCGTTAGATATAATTTTACACGGAATTTTAGTTGTAGATATGATATCATTCAACAGATCAAATAAATAGCTATCAGGAAGGGAAACCAACTCTACGTGAAATTTTATGTCAAGCAGTATATTAAATTGAAGTAGTAGTTTGCTGATTTGAGATATCATTATTTGACGTTTCTTGGTTTCCTTATAAGTATAATCGGCGGTTTTCATTTGACGTTTACATTCGACTTGCCATTTTTCTGTTCCTTTGACTACTTCAAAGTCAGGAGTTTTTGGCCCTTTTCCTTCTTCAATTATCTTAACTTCCCAACCATTCCTAACCCATAATAGAGCTGTAAGAACCTCGAAAAGTATTGCATCAGCTTCGGATGTTCTTTTCTTAAACATTTCCCGCATCTTTTTATTTATTCCCTCAATTTTTGCAACGAGATTGACATCCATGCCAATTCTTTTAAATATAGGAATAACTCTTGCTCCTTGAAAGTATTCATACTTATGGGGTTCAAACAAATAAACATGAACTAAATATAGATACCATCCTATCTGATCTTTTTTAACTACAAGGAGAGTTCCTTCACTAATAGGTTCTGAAAATGGTTCGCTGGATCTAACAATATTACTTAAATAGTTCTCTATTTCATTTTTTCTTTTTAGCCAATCCTTATCAGAGATAAAAGATTTAAACCAGTTGTATGCGTTTTCAATATCTATATCCTTCACTGGATTTATTGGGAACTGAGAAAGTGGAATTGTTGGTATCATGCTATTTTTATTTTTGAGTTGTAAATAGTCATACAAATTACTGTTTATTATAATTGTAGGCAAACAGAATAATTACTTCATTTAATCAGACAAATACCGACACTTAAAGCCAAAGAATACCACATTGTCACAACTACTCTTTAGAGCCTTTAAATTCACGCCCGAACATTAAAAATTAAAATAATGCAGGGAGAAGACGATTTAAGAGGACTTGCCAAGATTATGGCGTTTATGAGAGCAGTGAGCATTCTTTTGGTACTGATGCACCTTTATTGGTTTTGCTACGGTTTCTTTATAGAGCGTGGCTGGACACTAGAACTCATCAACAAAGTATTAGGCAATTTTCAACGGACGGCAGGCTTGTTTTCGCATACCCTGTATACCAAAATATTTGCCATAGTTCTATTAGCATTAAGCTGTTTAGGAACTAAAGGCGTAAAGAATGAAAAGATAACTTGGACAAAAATTTATATTGCTTTGGGATTTGGTTTTTTTCTGTTTTTTCTCAATACATTTCTGCTGAAATCAACAATCAACAGCTCTACATTTCTGTATATCCTTACCACAGGTTTAGGCTACATCGCTTTGATGGTAGCTGGGGTTTGGATGAGCCGTTTACTTCACACTAACCTGATGGAAGATGTTTTCAATAATGAAAACGAAAGTTTTATGCAGGAAACCAAATTAATGGAAAACGAATATTCTGTCAATCTCCCCACAAAATTTTATTACAAAAACAAATGGAATAACGGCTGGATAAACATCGTCAATCCTTTTAGGGCAACTATTGTTTTAGGAACTCCAGGTTCCGGAAAATCCTATGCCATTGTAAACAGTTACATCAAGCAACAGATTGAGAAAGGTTTCAGTATGTATATCTACGATTTCAAGTTTGATGATCTTTCTACCATTGCTTACAACCATCTTTTGAAGCACGGCGATAAATACAAAGTTAAACCCAAATTTTACGTCATCAACTTTGATGATCCTAGAAAGAGCCACCGATGCAATCCACTCAATCCAGATTTTATGACGGATATATCAGATGCTTACGAAGCGGCTTATACTATAATGCTAAACCTCAACCGAAGCTGGATACAAAAGCAGGGCGATTTCTTTGTAGAAAGTCCGATTATATTATTGGCAGCCATTATTTGGTATCTCAAAATTTATGACAATGGGAAATACTGCACCTTTCCACACGCCATTGAATTATTGAACAAGAAATATTCGGATGTATTTACCATTCTGACTTCATATCCTGATTTGGAAAATTATCTTTCGCCTTTTATGGATGCTTGGCAAGGCGGAGCTCAAGACCAATTGCAAGGGCAAATTGCATCGGCGAAAATTCCTTTGTCAAGAATGATTAGCCCGCAATTGTACTGGGTAATGACAGGCGATGATTTTTCACTGGACATTAACAATCCTAAAGAACCAAAGATTTTGTGCGTTGGTAACAATCCCGATCGTCAAAATATCTATTCCGCAGCATTGGGTTTGTATAATTCAAGAATTGTAAAACTCATCAATAAAAAAGGGCAATTAAAGAGTTCTGTAATTATAGACGAGTTGCCTACGATTTATTTTAGGGGGCTTGATAATCTGATTGCTACAGCAAGATCTAACAAAGTTGCTGTTTGTTTGGGCTTTCAGGATTATTCGCAATTGATAAGGGACTATGGAGATAAGGAAGCAAAGGTTATCCAAAATACTGTTGGTAATATTTTCTCTGGTCAAGTTGTGGGCGAAACGGCAAAAAGTTTATCGGAACGTTTCGGGAAAGTTTTGCAGAAACGTCAGAGTTTATCAATCAACAGAAACGACACTTCAACTTCAATATCGACACAATTAGATAGTCTAATTCCAGCTTCTAAAATCTCAACTTTAACACAAGGTATGTTTGTAGGTGCTGTTTCGGATAATTTTGATGAACGTATTGAGCAAAAGATTTTCCACGCTGAAATTGTTGTGAATAACGAAAAAGTGGCTTCCGAAACAAAAATTTATCAAAAAATACCTCAGATTTTATCCTTTATAAATGAGCAAGGTGAAGACCAAATGAAACAAGAAATCGAAAGCAATTATCGCCAGATAAAAAAAGACATCGTTCTAATTATTGCAACGGAATTGAAGCGGATTAAAAATGATCCTGATCTGCAACATTTGGTACAAAAAGAATAATTAAATATAAAAAAAACTGTTCATCATCTTCTAGCCCTTATTTTTACAATAGTTACAGTACAACTCACAATAATCATCTGGATAAATTATAACATTTTGTCACTGCTATTGTTTCGGAAGTATTGGAAACCGACGATTGTTCTTTTACTGCTTCTGTTTGCTGTTCTTTATTTTCGTTAGTAATCGACAATTGTATTTTTCTGTCGATAGAAGCCAATTCTGTTTTCAATTCGCTCAATCTACTTTCCTTTGTCCACGTACCTTTAACTATTTCATGAAGTATCGGTAAATCTTTTTTTAGTTCCGTAATTTTCTTTTGTTCCTGCTCAATATAGCCAGAGACCTTTTCCAGTGCATTGAGAAAGTTCATAGATGCCAATTTTGCATCGCTGGCAATAATACCATTATTATAAGTGTATTTAATATTGCCTTCGCCCTGCACCAAAAAGCGATTTACTCTTATATCCACACCCTCTTTTTCAGACATTTCGGTTTTAACCAACAACGTAAATCCGTATAATGCACCTATTTCTTCATACTGACCTCCTGTGCGGGATTTGTCTGCAATCTGGTTGAGTTTGGCACCAATCTGTTTGATATCCGCATTGGGCGACAAATCATACAATAAAATAGGATTTGCAATAGTATCGTCTGAATTTTTCTGTATGCGTTGTTGCAGGTTATTCCAATCGAGGCTCATCCGTTCCAATCGTGATTGAGCGCTTTCCAACATAGAAGTAACATCCTCCAATTTGTATTTAGAACTGACTTTAGAGCGGTTGAAAGCCTGTTTTTCGCTTTCCAGTCCTGCAACTTGTTTTTCAATTTTTGCTTTATCCAAAAGGTCGGTATTTCCCGAAAGTATAGCTACATATTCCGAAAAGTTCATACCCGACTTTTCATCCATACTGCCTTCATCAATGGTACGTTTGCCAAGGTTATTAGTTTTAAGTTGGTCTATAAAAAGTTGCTTGTTGTACAAGAGATTGAACTTATAGCTATCCAACGATTTTTCGGTAGCATAAATAATTACATCCACTTTATTGTTTGCAAAATGTTTCGCAATTTCATTACCCTTTCGTATTGCTCTTCCATCCCTTTGAGTAAGGTCGCTTGGGCGCCAAGGCGTATCTAAATGATGAACTGCAACAGCTTTTTTCTGTGCATTCACGCCAGTTCCGAGCATACTTGTAGAGCCAAATATTACACGGATTTTGCCTTCGTTCATATCTTTGATTAGTCCTTTACGTTGGTTATCGTTTTTGGCTTCCTGTATAAAACGAATTTCGTGTGCTGGAATGCCGTGATTTTCCACCAATTTGCGTTTGATCTCAGAATACACATTCCACTCGCCAGGCTTGTAGGTGCCAAGATCGGAAAAGATAAACTGTGTACCTTTCTGTGCATTGAATTTGTTGTAATATTTCGAAATGTTTGCCGCACAATGAGATGCTTTATTGTCAGGATGGTCATCATATCTACCACCAACCATTCGCATATCTAAAGACATCTTTCGGGCATAGTCGGTAGCGATAAGCATTTTAGCTTTTTCTTCTCGTTGCGATAAAGGTGCTCTTCCCAACAAAGTAGCATTGCCCGATTTTGCAAAATCCATCAGATTTTGGATAAATGCTGTCTGGTCGGGTGTTGGTGGAATGTTATACAGTATTTCGTTCTTTTCAGGGCGGTCAATGCCAATATCTTTTGCTGTTCTGTAATCTGTAATTTCAGAATAAAACTGTGCTAGTTCAGGCACTTTGATAAAGTAGCGGAAACGTTCTTTTGCTACGATATTGTTGGCTACAGAAAATTCGTAATCCGTAGTTTTTCTAGCATAAATAGCCGACCAAGCATCGAAACAATTAATGCCTTGTTTTTCTAAAGCTCTTGGTCGTAGGTATTTGAATAAAAGGTATAATTCCGTAAGCGAGTTACTAATTGTTGTGCCCGAAAGGAAAGTCGCACCCATATCCGCTTGTATTTTGTCTTGAATGGTTCGGATGGCAAAGAGCAGGTTCATTGCTTTTTGGCTTCCATCTACATTTCCCAATCCAGCAACCCTTGTGTGCCGTGTGTTGAACATCAGATTTTTGAACTGATGGCTTTCATCTACAAATAGATGGTCGATGCCCATCATTTTAAAGTCCACAATATCATCCTTTCGGTTATCAATATCGTGTTGCAGGGTTTTAAGTTTTACTTCAAGGTTTTCTTTACGTTTGATAGCACCAGCAAGCATTCCACGGGTAACTTCGCTACCTTCTGATTTTAGAGCATCGAGATTTCGTTCTACACTGTCTAATTCATTTTCGAGAATTTCCTTTTGCATTTCGGGCGATTGCGGTATCATACCGAACTGGTCGTGGGTTAATATCACACAATCCCAATCGTTATTTTTGATATCCCCGAAAATTCGCAATCGTTTTTTTGGCGTAAAATCTTCTTTGCCAGGATAGAGAATTTTTGCGTGTGGATAGGCGGTTCTGTAAGCTTCTGCAATTTCGTGAACATTACTTTTTAGTCCGATAATCATCGGTTTGTGTGCCAAACCTAAACGCTTCATTTCTTGTGAAGCCGTACACATTACCAATGTTTTCCCTGCACCGACTTCGTGGTCACAAATTGCACCGTTGTTAAGCTTTATCATCCAAACAGTATCTTTTTGGCTCGAATACAAGTCATCAATACCTAAAGATTTTCTATCCAAACCCGGAAATTCCTGATGGCTTCCATCATAATTCGGTCGTACAAAACAGTTGAATGTGTTGTTATATTGGTCAGTCAACCTATTTTTAAATTCATCGTTTTGAGCGTGAAGCCAATCGGTAAAGGCGGTGCGGATTTCGTCAATCTTGGTGTTCGCCATCTGTACGGCTTCCATATCCCTGACCTTGACTTCTTGGTCACCAACCTTGATTTTTTTAGTAATGTCTGGTGTGGTGTTTACGAGTGCGTGTTTAAGCAAAGCAATCCCATCAAAGGTTCTACTCTCTGATTTTACGGCATATTTATCCCATATATGCACATTCTTTTGATTGCACTTTACCGAAAAATCATCCGAACTTTCGGAATAATGGATATTGACTTCCGTATCAAACAAGTGCGAAGCAAAACGGGCATAAATCCCTGTGGGTATCCAGCGTTCGCCGAGATTGAAATCCAGTTCTTCAAACTCAATGCGTCTTGGTTTGGCTTCTTCCAAAACCGTAAGACTTACTTTGGCTTCTGCATCATCGGGACTACTTTCAAGATAGGCTTTGACCTCTTCAGATTTCTCTACTATATTTCCAGCAATCCATCGCTCGGCTATATCATATTCCTTTTGTAGAGGATTATAGAAAATACGACCGTGTAGAGCCTCTTTCAAAGCATCGGCAGGCATACTGCTGATTTCGGACATATAATACAAATCCACCTTGCCGTATTTGTTCAGTGATGATGCTAAAGCTTCATCAGGATTGTCTGTTGCTAAAGTGGTAGTAGAAAAAGTAACGGGACGACTGAATATATCCGCCTTATGCACCACACCACCAACTACACGTTCCAGATAAGGAATTTCTTTCCCTGCACTGTCTGTTTTAATCAATTTGATATTTTCGGCACTGTTCAAATTGCCATATCTTTTTACAAAAACATCATACAAATTATTCAGCGTTTCCCTTTCTACTGTATGTTCGTTTTGCTTTTCGGCTTCCTTTTGATACAAATCGAGATAGCTATCTCTTACTGAAATGTAGGCTTCGGCTCTTACTTTCTGCAATGATGGTAATTGCAAGGGATGGAACATTGCCGTTGCTCCATTTTTATCAACATCTTGCAAATGACCAACACAACCATTATCTATAACAAGACAATCACTTCGATGAAATGATTGTAATCCTTTGCTGTATAGAGCAGGTTCGGGAATGGTACTGACAACGGTTTGCTTTTGAGCCTGACCATTTCCGTTTAAGTCCGAAAACAGGTCGCCGATAACTTCCTCTTTTTTGCTGACAGCTGAAGTATTTCCATTGGTATTTCCATTTGAAATTGGAGGGATATAAGGTGGCTGTATCGCCGAACTGAACAAGTCTGCTTGGCGAACAATATTGGCTCTTCGCTTCGTGGAAGTTTGCCTTTGAGTTTGAGTACCTTTTTTTGGTGGAGCAATAACCGCTACTGGTTCGTCCACATTTTCAAACAAGTCGAAAATGCTTAATTGTTTTAATTCATTTGGATTTTCCTGAATGGTTACAGGTGTTGGTTTAATCGTTATAGGCTCTACAATGGGAGCTGTAACAGTTGTTGTAATTGGAATTTGTATGTTCGGCTCGCCTTTGTATAAACTCAAATTCAGATGATTTTCAAAATCTTCTGAAAGCATTTTTTTAAGGTCTTTGGTAATGCCGGTAACGCCATCTTTATGCGTATAAATTAAGGCTGGTTTTCCATAAGGGTCGGTGTCTAATTTTCTATCGGTATGAACAATTCTTGTGCTATCCTGAAAAAAAGCATTGTTTGGTGTATTATATTCTGTTGTATTACTTTGGCAAAACAGTTCTTCCACTTCGGTCAGACTTTGTTTTGCCGTATTTTTTTGCAGGATAATCAGGTCGCTTCCAACTTCTGTACCTGCATATTCAGTAAACAGATTATTTGGCAATCTAACAACCGAAACCAGATTACTATTCTGCATCAACGCCCTGCGTATCGGTTCGTTTTTTGGGCTATTTAGAATACCCTGCGAGGTAACAAATGCCAACAAGCCACCGTCACGGAGCATATCCGTTCCTTTTAAAAAAAAATAATTGTGGATGCTTCGGGATGCCTGTATTTTTGCTTCGTCCTTACTTCGGGAATATGAAAGGTCAAATATGGAAGTATCGCCAAAAGGGATATTACTTGCAATTACATCATAAGTGTTTTGTTCCTTTTTGGGTATTTCCTCAAAACCACTTATACGGATATTGCTTTCGGGATAAAGCTGTTTTAAAATCTTGCCTGTCAGCAAATCCTTTTCATAAGCCGTTACATTGGGTTGCTGGTTTTCGGAAAAGGATTGTATGAAAGAGCCGATACCTGCGGAAGGTTCAAGGAATTTTTGAATGTTCAAACCGCTATCACTCAATGTTGAAGAAATTGCATCTATAACCTGTGGCGGTGTATAAAAAGCCGTCAGCACCGAACTTTTCATACTGTCCACATACCTGCGGTATTGCTTTTCGTCTTCGGAATTTTCTCTTAATAGTTGGTGGAGCTCCTGTGTAAGTGGAAATAAATCATGTTCAGTTTTTCGCCAATTATTGATGTCTATTTCATTTTCTATGGGGTTTAATACGAATTTAAGACCGCCAAATCCGCTGTATTGCATCATTAGCAGTCTTTCGCCTATGGTAGTTTGTCGGTTCTCCTTTTCAATTTTGAAAGCAATTCGTAAGGCATCAATGTTCTGTTGGAGATGTTGCTTTTTACTGAAGCCCATTTTCCGCTATCCATATTGCGATGGTTCCGGTTATTTCGGTGTAGAGCTGGTCATACTCATAACCATAAGCGAAGTCATCAGTTAGTTCATAGTTGGAGAAAATAGGTTCACAAACACGGAACATTTTTAAAGCAAATGGTCGCAATTCTTCATCTGCCATTATGGTGTCGAACTCATTACAAACCACCTGAAACACGGTATCGAACTTAGAAAAATGTAAACCATCGAAAAGAATATAATTGGCTATTTCGTTACATTTGTCAATATCGTTACCAGATTGAAAAGCACCCTCGTAAGCAGTGCTTGCCCACGAGGAACGTTGATTGATGAATTTTTTATCGTTTGCTTTTTCGGGGAAACTGGTGTTTAATAATTCTTGTAGTCGTAACCTGAAATACGATAGGTCTTTCTGTTGCGTATCCATACTATAATTTTGTTTAAAATTTTTCTTGAAATTTAAAATTAGAGCAGGAAGTGAAAGAATTTAAAGATGTGGTAGGGTTTGGCTTTAAAAGGTAGGGTTTGACCTAAAAAGTAAAACCTCTTTTTTAAGACCTTTTAAAACTCACAATACCATAATGAGTATTTCTAAATTCTCTATCTTGTGTTATTCATTATATTTAACACTGTAAATTTAATCAGGCACTGAATGAATCGAATTAAAGCAGTTCTGAAAGAAAAATGACTCTAATGCTTGACTTGCTAAATAGTTAGACAAAAGTTATAATACTATAAATGAGTTAATTTTTCAGATTATAATCCTATCACTAGTTTTTAATAAAAAACACAACTGATTTGTTTTTTTTATATTGATTAAGAAAAAATAGATATAATTTAACTACTTTTGTTTCAAATTATAGTCTAAATGAAAAGCATTTACATTCTAGCGTTAGTCCTTTTTGGCTTCTTACTGATGCCAAATAGTACTTTTGCGTGTAAAAGTCATTTAGAAAAAACGGCTTGTCACAAAGAAACTTCATCAAGTAGTGATAAGATGGAATGTTGTAAAAAAAATAGCCAGTCAAAAAAAATGAATTGCAATGGTAAATGTGGTCATACAAATTGTGTTACTACTACTGCTAGTCAATTTAGTGCTGTTTTTTTAGAAATTGAGTTCCGTAAAAATAATAATATTGATTTCTTCGAGAAAAAACAAAGTTTTTTCTATTCACAAAACAAGATCTCTACTGGTTTTACTTCGATTTGGCTTATTCCTAAAATAGGCTAAACATAATTTTGATAGCCATAAGTGCGTCTATTCTCTAACAATTTACATTCCTTTTTTTATTAGTTGCTAAACTATTTTAGTAATTGATATCGGTAATTTGTCATACAATCACGCTTTACTTCACTATCAAACTTGAATTTATTTACAATTAAACATCGATAACCTCTATCAATGTAATTGCACTAATAAATTTTATTTCCAAAAATTAGAATTTCTTTTTCTTCGAGTTACACTATTCAAAATGGCATAATGTAGTATCGTATGATTGATTCTTTTTTTTAAATAATGTATTCAAAGAAAACCATATAATATTACATGGGTTATGTTAGAAAAAATCATTAAATATTTCCTTGAGAATAAACTTGTTACAGGACTTATTTTTTTCATTATTATTGTTTGGGGAATAGCAACATCTCCATTTGATTGGCAAGTTCCATTTATTCCATCAAGCCCAGTTGCCGTTGATGCAATACCTGATATTGGGGAAAACCAACAAATTGTATTTACACAATGGCCTGGTCGTTCACCTCAAGACATTGAGGATCAAATCTCGTATCCATTAACGACTTATTTACTAGGAATCCCTGGCGTTAAATCTATTAGGAGCAATTCTATTTTTGGTTTCTCAAGTATCTACATCATTTTTGATGATGATGTTGAGTTTTACTGGTCTAGATCTAGAATTTTAGAGAAACTAAATTCACTACCTTCAAATTTACTACCTGAAAATGTAAACCCTGCTTTAGGTCCAGATGCAACAGCATTGGGTCAAGTATATTGGTATACTATTGAAGGTCGGGATAAAAACGGTAACCCAACAGGTGGCTGGGATTTAGACGAAATCCGTTCAACACAAGACTTTTATGTAAAATATGGACTAAATGCCGTTAAAGGAGTTTCAGAAGTTGCATCCATTGGTGGTTTTGTTAAAGAATATCAAATCGATGTAAATCCAGATGCTTTGAAAGCATTCAATATTTCCCTTGCAAAGGTGATGTCGGCAGTACAAAAATCGAACAAAGATGTTGGTGCTAAAACCATAGAGATCAATCAAGCAGAGTATTTAGTTAGAGGTCTTGGTTACATCAAAAATGTATCTGATATCGAATTAGCCGTAGTTGCAGTACAAAACAATGTACCCATTCGCATAAAAGATATTGGTATTGTCAGTTTAGGACCGGCAATTCGAAGAGGTGCTTTAGACAAAGGTGGTACCGAAGCAGTTGGTGGTGTAATTATTGCGCGCTACGGTTCTAATCCGCTTGAGGTAATAAACGGAGTAAAAGCCAAAATAAAAACAATTTCATCAGGATTACCTAAAAAAACTCTTGCAAATGGTGTTGTTAGTCAGTTGACTATTGTTCCCTTTTACGATCGTACCCAATTAATACACGAAACAATTGGAACCCTAGAAATGGCACTTTCACACGAAGTTTTAATTAGTGTTATTGTCGTTTTAATTTTACTTTTTAACCTTAGAGCATCTTTAATAATATCAAGTTTATTACCCGTTGGCGTACTGTTGACGTTTATAATCATGCGTTATACTGGCGTCGATGCCAATGTCGTAGCGCTTTCTGGTATTGCTATCGCTATTGGTGTAATGGTTGATATTGGTGTGGTTTTTACAGAAAATATTATTCGACATCTTGACTTACCCGAAAATGCAGGAGTAAAAGGCAAACAACTCATGAATGTAATTTATGAAGCAACAATAGAAGTCGCATCTGCCATTACTACCGCACTTGCCACAACTATTGTCAGTTTTATTCCAGTATTTACTATGGAATCTGCTGAAGGAAAACTTTTTAGACCATTAGCATTTACCAAAACATTTGCGCTTGTGGGAGCTTTTATACTTGGGCTAATTATATTACCCGCTTTAGCACATCTTGTTTTCGGAATTGATTATGATAAAAAAAGAGTCAAAAGATTTTGGTCTTATGTACTTATTGCAGTAGGTATTTTATTAAGTGTTTATTTTAAAATAATATTTCCCTTATCTCTTTGTTTAATCGGATTATACGATTTATTCAATTATAAAATTCCACCCAAGTACAAAGTTTATCTCAAACATTTTAATATTATATTAGTTTTGCTTGTTGTTTCCTATTTTCTTACAGTTGAGTGGATGCCACTTGGCCCACAAATTAGCGTAATTGGTAATTATTTATTTGTAATTGTACTATTAGGATTAATTCTGGGAGCCTTACTTACTATTGTCCATTATTATGAAGCAGTACTGCGTTGGTGTTTGGCCAATAAGGGGAAATTCATGCTATTACCGCTAGTTACTTTATTATTTGGGTTACTTGCTTGGATTGGCTTTAATTCAACGTTTGGTTTTGTAGCCAATGGTTTTACTAAATTAGGTTGGGATATTAGAAGTTCAAAAATATGGTCTGTTCCATCTCATGCCTTCCCTGGAACTGGGTCAGAATTCATGCCATCACTTAATGAAGGTAGTTATCTTTTAATGCCTACGTCAATGCCACATGCAGGTATTGAACAAAACAGAAAAGTAGTTGGTCAACTTGATATGATTTTAAATCATATTCCCGAAGTAGATGTTGCAGTGGGTAAATTGGGACGCGTAGAAAGTGCACTTGATCCTGCTCCTATTTCAATGTATGAAAATACGATCAATTATAAACCCGAATATATTTTATCAGAAAAAGGACATCGACTTCGTTTTAAAGTAGACCGTGAAAATCGATATTTTACACTTAAAGGTGATACTCTTACCCATGCCGATGCCTTAAAAAAAGGAATTAAACTAAAAGATTTAATACTTGATGATAACGGAGAGTTTTACAGAAACTGGCGTGATCACATAAAATCTCCAAATGATATTTGGGATGAAATTATAAAAGCATCCAAAATACCAGGTGTCACCTCTGCTCCAAAATTACAGCCTATTGAAACGCGTTTGGTAATGTTACAAACAGGAATGCGTGCACCAATGGGTATAAAAGTTTTTGGTCCAGATTTAAAAACAATCGGTGATTTTGGATTAGAGTTAGAAAGTATTCTTAAAGAAGTGCCTTCAGTTAAAAAAGAGGCTGTTTTTGCCGATAGAATTGTAGGTAAACCATACTTAAATATAAAAATTAATAGAGAAAAAATTTCGCGTTATGGCTTAAATGTAGAAGACATTCAACAAACGATAGAAACTGCAGTTGGTGGAATGACAATATCTACTACTGTCGAAGGACGTGAGCGATACCCTATTAGAGTTCGCTATCCGAGAGAATTAAGAGACAGTCCCGAGACCATTGCTAAAATTTTAGTTGCCACACCAACAGGAAGCCAAATTCCTCTGGGGCAAATGGTAGATTTTGAATATACGAAAGGGCCTCAAGCCATAAAAAGTGAAGATACTTTTTTAGTAGGTTTTGTTCTTTTTGATAAAAATGACGGTTATGCAGAAGTTGACGTAGTGAATAATGCACAGAAAGCCATTCAAGATAAAGTGGATTCAGGAGCATTAATAATCCCTCAAGGAATTAGTTATAAGTTTTCTGGAAACTATGAAAATCAAGTGAGAGCTATAAAAAGATTGGCCATCGTAATACCATTATGTTTGATTGTTATTTTCTTGTTATTGTATTTTCAGTTTAAAACTGTAATTGCATCTTCCATCCACTTCTCGGGTGTATTTGTGGCTTTTGCTGGTGGCTTTATTTTAATATGGTTATTTGGTCAAGATTGGTTTTTGAATTTTTCCATTGCAGATTTAAACATGCGTGATTTGTTTCAATTGCATCCCATAAACCTTAGTGTTGCAGTTTGGGTCGGATTCATTGCTTTGTTTGGTATTGCTACCGATGATGGCGTAATTATGGGAACTTATATTCACCAAGTTTTTGAAGAAAGAAACCCTCAAACAGTAACCGAAGTTAGAGAAGCGGTAGTTGAAGCAGGAAAGAAAAGAGTAAGACCTGCAATGATGACTGCTGCCGTTGCCATTATTGCTTTACTGCCAGTGCTTACCTCAACTGGTAAAGGAGCAGATATTATGATTCCGATGGCCATACCTACTTTTGGTGGTATGACGATACAAATTATGACCATGTTTATTGTTCCTGTTTTACAGGCGTACTGGAGAGAAAGTGTAATTAAAAAAAATAATAAAAATGCGTAAACTAATTCTAATAACATTGATATTGATTTCTGTTTACAGTCTCAAGGCACAATCAATAAACGATTATTATAAAATAGCCGCCGAAAACAATCCTGAACTCAAGTCAAAACACAAAGAGTTCGAGGCTGCTTTACAAAAGTTGCCACAAGTTAGTTCCTTGGCTGACCCTAATTTTGCTGTAGGATACTTTGTATCTCCAGTTGAAACAAGATTGGGACCACAAAACATGAAACTATCACTTACTCAAATGTTCCCTTGGTTTGGTACTTTAAAAGCACAAAAAGACGTTGCAGCCTTACTTGCCGAAAGTAAATACCAATCTTTCTTAAACAGTAAAAATGCTTTGAACGTACAAGTTGCTACGGCTTATTATGCAATATATGAAGTAAAAAAGATGAAAATCATTGAAGAGGATAATATCAAAATTTTAGAATCCTATTACAATATTTCCAATGCAAAATTAGCCAATGGGAATGGTAGTGTTGTTGATGTGCTTCGTGTGGATATTTTAATTAAAGATGCACAAACAAATTTGAGCATACTTGATAAAAAAGAAACTTCTTTAATAGCATGGTTTAACAGTATTCTCAATAGGAAATATGATGAAAAAGTTACGATCGAAAAAGAGATTCTGGTAGAAGAAGTAGCAATTGCAAGTAGCAGAGATTCTATCGCAAACAACCCATTGCTTCAAGAAATTGAATTAAAAAAACAGGCTTCAGAAGCAAATACTATCGCCGCAAGAAAACAAGGGCTTCCTAAAATTGGCGTTGGTGTAGATTATATTTTTGTTGGTGAGGGTATGAATAATTCTCCCGATTCAGGTAAAAATGCCTTTATGCCGATGGTTTCTTTAAGTTTGCCAATATTCAGGAAAAAATACAATGCTGCTATCGAAGAATCCAAGTTAATGCAGGAAAGTTATGAATATCAAATGCAAGCAACTCAAAATAAACTCAACGGTAATTATTACCAAATCGCATTTGAATTAGAGAAACAACAAGACCTATTAAAATTGTATGATACGCAAGTTACCATTTTAGGAAAAAGTTTGAACCTACTTTTCTCTTATTATAGTAATGCCAATAAAGATTTTGAGGAAGTACTTAGAATGCAACAAGAGTTACTAAAATATCAAAGACTTAAAGTAACAAGTCAAAGTGCTTATTACACAAAATTAGCAGAACTCAATTACTTAACAGCAAAGCAATTTTAGAAATAATTAAACAATAGGACTAAAAAATTAATTTATGAACACAAATAAAAAAAATAAGATACGCTTAATCGCTGCCTTAGTAGTTGGACTAATTTTAGGGGCTCTCTTTTTTGGAGGTCCTACCGAAAAAGATCCACAAATAGTGACTACAGATAAAAAAGTAGAAACTTGGACTTGCTCTATGCATCCACAAATCAGACAGCCAGAACCTGGTCAATGTCCAATCTGTGGTATGGATTTAATACCACTTGAGTCTAATGACCTAGAAATAGATCCAAACGCTATAAGCCTTTCTGAGTCGGCGATGATAATAGCGGGAGTTTCTACATACATCGTAGGAAATACTTCAAGAGACAAAGAAATTTCATTAAATGGAAAAGTAGAAATAAACGAAAAAAAATCCTACGGTCAAGCCTCACATATTCCAGGAAGAATTGAAAAAATCATGGTTACGTTTACAGGTGAATATGTCAAAAAAGGACAAGTTGTAGCCTATGTTTATTCTCCCGAATTATCCAGCACACAGCAGGAACTACTTGAAGCCTATTCTATAAAAGACATTCAGCCACAGTTGTTTGAATCGGTAAAGATGAAACTTAAAAACTGGAAAGTTTCTGATGCCACTATTAATAGTATTATTAAGTCAGGTAAAACCCAATCTAGTTTTGCTATTACAGCTGATGTTTCTGGATACATAATAAAAAAGAATGTTGAACTTGGTGATTACGTACAAAGAGGTCAAACTCTATATGAAGTAGCAGATTTATCAAATGTTTGGATACTTTTTGAAGTATATGAAACTGATATTGATTGGGTTAAAGTTGGCAACAAAATAGACTATACAATTGCCTCCTTTCCTGGAGAAACTTTTTCAGGTACTGTGAATTATATAGATCCTTTCATTAATCCTTCTACCCGTATTGCCACTGCAAGAATAGAAGTCAATAATGCAAGTGGCAAATTAAAACCTGAAATGTTCGTTACGGGTACTATAAAATCAACCCACAGCAAAAATAAAAACACATTGAGTATACCCAAAACCGCTGTGATGTGGACAGGAAAACGATCGATTGTATATGTAAAATCACCTGATGATGAAAACCTCAGTTTTAAATTAAGAGAAGTAACCCTAGGTCCTTTATTGGGCGATTCTTATAGTATTGTAGACGGCTTGAAAGTTGGCGAAGAAATTGTTAAAAACGGTACATTTAACGTAGATGCTGCAGCGCAATTAGCCGGAAAACCGAGCATGATGAGCTACGAACATGAAGAAGATAAAAACAAAGAGGTTGGAAACGTCAAAGCAGTAGCGAGTTTAAAACTATTATTTACAAGTTATTTTAAAATGAAAGATGCCTTGGTTAAAGATGATTTTACGACTGCAAAAAGCAAAGCAGAAAATTTCAAAAACGATTTATCCAAAATCGACATGAAACTATTCGAAGGAGATTCACATAAAGTTTGGATGTCATACGCAAATCCTTTAAATAAAAGTGTGCAATATATTGACCATGCCAAAAATATCGAAGAATTAAGAACGCTATTCGCTCCAATTTCTGAAGTAATGATAAAAATGTCAAAATCGTTTAATCCTTTAGATCAAATGCTATACAGTCAATTTTGTCCAATGGCTATTAATGATCAAGGGGCTTATTGGTTAAGCAAAGATGCCAAAGTTTTAAACCCTTATTTTGGTAAAGCAATGATAAAATGTGGAGAAGTAAAAGAAACTATAAATAAATAAATTTTAAAATCATGAAAAAAGTAATCGGAATTTCAGTAATAGCTTTATTAAGCTTAACTATCTCTTGTAAAGACAACAAGCAAGAAGAACAAAAAGATGTAATGCATAATGAAATGGGGAACCACGAAACTGTGTATGCTTGTCCAATGCATCCAGAAATTACAGGAAAAGAAGGAGACAAATGTTCCAAATGCGGAATGGATTTAGAAGCAGTTAAAGGTCATGACCATTCAGAAATGAATCAGGAAGATGGACATGACCATAGTAATAGCGAAAGCACAGAAAGAGAAATTACTCAAAGCAACAATAAAAATGGAGAAACCGCAGCGATACTAAACGCTTATTTTGAAATCAAAAATGGTCTAGTGACAGACAGTAAAGAGAATACGGCCAAAGGAGGAACTGCCCTTTTAGCTGCATTTTCAAAGTTTGATATGACAAAAGTACCAGAAAACGCGCATAAAGAATATATGGAAATTCAAGAAAGTGCGAATGAACACGCAGCACATATTGTAAAAAGTCCAATTGACCATCAAAGAGAACATTTTGAAGCATTAAGTACTGACATCACAGATTTAATAGCACTACTTGGTACAGTTAAAGTAATTTATCAAGATTACTGCCCAATGGCTAACAACAATAAGGGGGCGAATTGGTTAAGCGAAGTGAAAGAAATTAAAAACCCCTATTTTGGTTCAAAGATGTTAACATGTGGAAGTGTAAAAAAGAAAATTAACTAAATGAAAAATTTTAAAATCATCTTACTGATTTTACTGGTTGTGTTTGTGGGAATTCAATTTATTCCCACAAAATCCAATCAAAGCAATATTGTGACAAAATCTGATTTTATGATAGTTAACAATATACCTGGAGACATTAAAAACAAATTAGAGGTTTCCTGTTATGACTGTCATAGTAATAATACTGCTTATCCATGGTATAACAAAATACAACCTGTAGCATTATTTTTGGAAGGTCATATTGATGAAGGTAAAGCAGAACTTAACTTTAGTGAGTGGGGTTCCTATTCTGACAGAAGGAAAAAAAGTAAATTAAAATCTATAACTAGTCAAATTAAAGGCAATAAAATGCCATTAACATCGTACACAATGATTCATAGAAATGCCATATTTTCTGATGCTGAAAAAGAACAAATAATACAATATTTAACGGAATTGCAAAATAATTTTTAAATAATTTTAAATAATTAAAAAATGAAAAATTTAAAAACGAGTATAGCAGCTATGCTACTGTTTATATTTTCTTTAACCAATGCACAAGAAAAAGAAAAAATGAACCACGACCATGGAAACATGAAAATGGATAAGATGAATAACACTAAAGCAGAAGCAGTTCTAGCTGATTATTTTATACTAAAAGACGCATTGGTAGGCGATGATTCAAAAAAAGCGGCACAGTCTGGAAGTAAACTAATGGCTTCCTTAAAAGCTCTTGATGTGACCAATTACAACAAAAAACAGCAAAAGGAGCTAGTGGAAATTATAGAAGATGCTACAGAACATGCCGAACACATTTCAAAAAGTCCTATTGATCATCAACGCGAGCACTTTAAAACCCTAAGCACTGATATTACCGATATGGTCGCTATCACCGGAACTAAAAACAAGTTGTACCAGCAGTTTTGCCCAATGTACGATAAAGGGAGTGCTTGGTTAAGTACAAGTAACGAAGTAAAAAATCCATATTATGGTAGTAAAATGCTTAAATGTGGAAAAGTGCAAAAGGTAATTAACAATTAAACTTTTCGTTTAACGTAAAGAATTTAGATATCTAATTCATAAAAGGAATAATAAGGTTTTTATTATTGATTCACATTTTTATAAAACATTCCATTTATAGTTTAGAAAAGTCCTAGTTAAGTTACTTCATTAGGTTTTGAAGTAACTTCAGCTAGTACTGACAAAGGCAAATCATTTAGCGAACAAAGTTGTTCATTTATTTTCTCAATATCCAGAGCTTCCTTGTGATAAAAAAACACAAAATACGAATAAACCTATTGATTTGCTATGTTTAAAAAGGGAACAAATAGTAAAGTTTGAGCATTTGAAGTAGAAAAAAGTACGAGTGTCTATTCTGAAATTTAAGTTTCCATTATGGAAAAATTTCAAAGCCAGTTTAAATTAAGTTATAAAATTTTCATAAAATCTTATAACATAATTCACTTCTATAACGCTAATTTTAAAAAAAATCAAAAAAATTATATCATGGAAAATCAAAATAACCACACAAAGAAAAATCCTTATGTAAAATTTGCCATCATTATGGCAGTTTCATTTGTTATAATGTATATAATCATGTTTTTGAATGTCGCCGAGTTTGCCCATATTTATAATAGCTTAACACGCTTTTATATGACTACTTTAATGATTGCAATAATGGCTATTAACATGTTGCTTTTTATGTGGAAAATGTATCCCAATCGTCAAATCAATATGGGAATTATCGCTTTTGCAACTATTTCATTTTTCGGCACCTTGTATTTATTAAGAACGCAAACGCCAATAAATGATGTGCAATATATGAAGGCAATGATTCCGCATCATTCTTCAGCAATTATGACCAGTAGTAATGTGGATTTTAAAGATCCAGAAGTAAAAAAATTGGCAGACGATATAATAGTTGCTCAAGAGAAGGAAATTGCACAAATGAAAGAAATGATTTACCGATTAGAAAACAAAAAATAAAAATTTTAATTTTTAATAAAAACAAAAATTGAATTGCATTTTAGGGCTAGAAAGAGAAGAATAATTATAAAAAATTGAAATGAAAAAAAAGCTATATTATATTATTGTAATACTCCTAAGTTGTCAAATTGGTTTTGCCCAATTTGGAGATGGAAACAAAGAAAATTTGCCAGTTCGTGAATACACTTTGACCATTAAAAAGGAAATGGTAAACAAAGCAGGAAAGGAAGTTCCAGCAATGACGGTCAACGGGAGTATTCCAGGTCCTACTTTAGAATTTACTGAAGGAGATTATGCGGTTATTTATGTAAAAAACGAAATGGATGTCGAAACGTCTGTGCACTGGCATGGATTTCTACTGCCAAATTATTTTGATGGTGTTCCTTATTTGTCCACACCACCCATTCGACCAGGAAAAACGCTTAAATATGAATTTCCAATTCGGCAATCGGGTACCTATTGGTATCATTCCCACACTATGCTTCAAGAGCAAAGTGGTGTTTTTGGGTCAATAATAATCAATCCTAAAGTAAAAACTTTAGATTATGATAAAGACTTGGTTATCATGCTGTCTGATTGGACCAATGAAAAACCAATAAATGTTTTGAGAAATCTAAAAAGGGGCAACGAGTGGTACCAAATGAAAAAAGGAACGGCCACACCACTTAATCAAGTGATTGCACAAGGCGCTTTTGGAGCGCAACTTAATTTTTTTAAACAACGCATGGAAGGTGCCGATATTGCCGATATTTATTATCCTGCTTTTTTAACAAATGGAAAACAATCCGCAGAATATCCTGAATTTAAACCGGGCGACAAAGTGCGTTTGCGCATTATAAATGGTTCCGCCTCTTCGCAATTTTGGATGACTTTTGGTGGTGAAACTTCAATGTTAGTGTCTGCCGATGGCATGGATGTAGTGCCAATTGCGCATAATAAAACATTTATTGCTATTGCTGAAACCTACGATTTTATTGTTACAATACCACAAAATGGAAAAATTGAGTTAAGAGCCATGGCGCAAGACGGTTCAGGGATAACAACTGCATATTTTGGAAATGGCACTGTACTTCCAGCCGAAGTGCTACCCAAACCAAACAAAATTGCTATGATGAAGAAAATGGTAAAAATGGATATGAAAATGGGTGCGCCCGCCTTAAAATTTAATCCAAAAAAAGACGAGCGCTATGAAATGAAAGAGAAATACGGAATGAAAATGGATCATTCTAAAATGGATATGGAAAAGGATTCATCTGAAAATAAAGAGACGATGAAAATGGACCACTCTAAAATGGATATGAATAAAAATTCATCTGAAAATAAAGAGATGGTAAAAATGGATCATTCTAAAATGGATATGAAAAAAGATTCATCTGAAAATAAAGAGATGATGAAAATGGACCACTCAAAAATGGACGCATCTTCTAGCAAAGATGAAATGAAAAAAGATGGAATGAAAATGGACGATATGAATATGGATATGTTTGCTGAATATAATTATGATTATCTGAAATCGCCTGAAAACACTTCATATGATTCAAAACTTCCAGTGAAAGAAATATTGCTAAATCTTACTGGAAACATGCAACGTTACATTTGGAGTTTAAATGGAGTACCTTTAAATGAAGCCGACAAAATAGCCATTAAAAAAGATGAAGTTACTCGAATTACTTTTAATAATTTAACAATGATGCACCACCCCATGCATTTACATGGACATTTTTTTAGAGTTATTAATAAAAATGGCGAATATTCTCCATTAAAACATACCGTCAATGTGCCGCCAATGCAACAAGTAACGATAGAGTTCCACGGAAATGATGGCGATGAATATGGCGATTGGTTTTTTCATTGCCATATTTTATACCACATGATGAGTGGTATGGCACGCGTGGTCAGTTATGAAACACCTCGTGATCCTAGAATGGCAGACTATCCCGAGAAAAATATTATCGAAGAAGCAGATCGGTTTTATGCTTGGTCTATGTTAGATGTCGCGTTAAATATGACAGCATTTAATTTTGTTGCATCTGATATTCGAAATCAATTCAATGTTAATGCTGAGTTTGGATGGAATAAAAATATGGAAGCAGAAGTAACTTATGAAAGATATTTGTATGATTATTTCAGGGTTTTTGGTGGTGTGAATTTTGAGAATGAAATCGATAAAAGTTTAGATGAAATTACAACAACAGCAATTGTAGGAATCCGATATTTAACACCGTATCTTTTTAATTTGGATGTGCGAATTGATAGTAAATTGAGACCGCAAATCAGTCTAAATCGTTCTATTATGATTTTTCCAAAAACAGCACTTTTTGGCAGTTATGAGTACCAATTTGATTTTGATTGGGCTAATAATTTACCAGTAGGTGAAAATTTTTCAGGAGAAACAACTTGGAATGCAGGTATCGAATATTTTTTATCTCGAAATTTTTCCTTGACGGCTGGTTATGCTAACCGATATGGTGCAGGTGCTGGTTTATCTGCCCGTTTTTAAAATGTAAATAGTATTAATTCTAAATATAAAAATCATGAAAAATACAAAATTAATTGAAGCCTTAAATAATTGTGTTACACACTGCAATTATTGCGCAGATGCTTGTCTTGATGAAGACAACGTAAAAATGATGGTCAACTGTATCCGAAATGATAAGGCTTGCGCCGAAATTTGTGCTACCACAGCAAAATTGCTTGCTTCGAATTATGAAGATGTAAAATCGCTAGTAGAAGCATGTCTAAAAATCTGTCAACAATGTGCAGATGAATGTGCGAAACACGAACACCAACATTGTAAAGATTGTGCTGAAGCATGTAAAAAATGTGCTGATGCTTGTCAAGAATATCTTGGCAAATAATTTTGCGGAAATTTTAATTTGAAATCCTAACAGGTTTAGACAACCTGTTAGGTATCTTTATAGCAATCAATTTCAAATTGGAAAGTAAAAAAACAATAATGTTCATTGAACTTTCAAGTGAACGAAACGACGATTCCTTTTCAAAACAAAAAATAATCAAGTGAAATTATTTATAAAAAATATGGTTTGTCCGCGTTGCGAAACTGCTGTAAAAGTGGCATTAGAAAAAATGGGTGTTCCAATTATTGCAATGAAATTAGGAGAAGTAGAAATAGCAACTGATTTAAACAAAAGTCAAATGCTAATACTATCAAAAAACCTGAATGAACTTGGTTTTGAATTGTTAGTTGATAAAGAAGATAAGACTATTGAAAGGGTAAAAAATTTATTAATTGATTTGGTATACTATAAAAAAGAACCGATCAAAATTAACTTTTCAAACTATTTGGCTGAGGAGTTACGTCAAGATTACAGTATTTTAAGCAAGCTGTTTTCAGAAAAAGAAGGAGTAACGATTGAACACTTTTTTATTGCTCAAAAAATTGAACGTGCAAAAGAATTACTAATTTATAATGAGATGACGCTGGGCGAAATTGCGATTCATTTAAATTATAATGATGTGGCGCACTTAAGCAATCAATTCAAAAAAACTACTGGTTTAAATCCTACTCAATTCAAATTATTGAATGATAAAAAGAGAACTGATATTGGCGCTTTGTGAATTTTACTATACTTTCTACAAATAATAAAATGAAACGCAGTCTTCACGGGCGGACTTCTGTTATTCTAAATTTATTTACTACACTTTTTATCTAGCCTCTTATAATAGATGTTCGGTGAACTTCGTTTCATAATCTCAGAAACGCAGTAAACAGTAATTTTTAGAACTTGAAACGAGTTCTGTTTGACAAAAATCACAATTGTAGGATAGCATATTATTTCTTAGCGCAATCAACAGTGTCAAATACATATTTAACACGATCAAAATCTATAGGTATTACCGAAGCATCTTAATGGGCGCTCAGAGCGGTTTCAGTTTTTCATTTTTCTAAAATAAACCTATTCCCTTTTTTTTAAAAATCCAACAAGATTTTTATACGTTGATATTCTATTTTCTCCTAAGATAAAAACTATAATTGGCATTTAGGAACCTAAGTCAAAATGTCAATTCGTAAACTTACAAACCTTAACCACAATTGTACAACTGCTTAAATTGATGCTATTTGTACATTTGGTATGTTAATTTAAACAAATAAAAAATGAAACATTCTTATCAAATTACCGGAATGAGTTGCAACGGTTGTCGCACCTCAGTTGAAAAAGCATTAAACACTATTGATGGAATTGATGCCTCAGTTACTTTAAATCCGCCTGTTGCAACTGTCACAATGGAAAAACATATTCCAATTGAAAAATTGCAAGAAGCATTATCATTAGCGGGAAATTATAGTATATCAGTAGAAAATTCTACAAATAGCACTTCTGAAAAAGTAATAGAACCCGTAAAAAAATCGTGTTGCTAAAATAATTCAGTATTTTTAGTTTGGATAAAACTTCAATAAGATTTAACGCTAAAAACCCAGTTTTATGAATGACCACAGAATAAATGGAGATATGAGTATGAATTAATACTCGTTTAGGGAATGCAAATGTATAGGTGGATTGCAATAGTAGTTGTGATACTTTTTGTATTTGTAGTCTTAAAACAGAATCGAAAAAGTAAATAATTTTTTAAATAAAAAACTTTATTCAACCTTATATTTTGACAGGGTTGAATAAAGTTTAATAAAATTTTGTAATTCTTATTTTGACTTTATATAAAAAATACAATTTTCTCTTTGCTAATAAATCACCTATGAAAGAAATACAAAAAATCAACAATGAGATCAATGATTTGACTTTAAAAATAGAGCAACAATATCCCGAATTGTACCAATATCTGAATGAAAACCCAGTAACAATTCCCTGTTGTGAAAATCCAGAGTTGGACACGAAAGTATTTTCTGATTGGCTGGAGAGTTTGAAAGATCTACTAAAAGATTTTATAGAAAATCAGCAAAAGTCACTTACTAAATGAGTAATTACAAGAAAAACAGTTTGACATTAACAGGAGCAGTTTCGTTAGGAACTGGAGTTATGATTGGTGCAGGAATTTTTGCATTATTGGGACAAGTGGCAGCACTTTCTGGCGAACTTTTCCCTTACGCTTTTCTCATTGGCGCAATAATTTCTGGATGTAGTGCTTACGCGTATATTAAGATGTCTAATGCTTATCCATCAGCGGGTGGTATTGCAATGTATCTCAAAAAGGCTTACGGTTTTAGTACCATCACTGCAGCGGGATCGCTTTTAATGGCTTTTTCAATGATAATTGGCGAAAGCCTTGTGGCACGCACATTTGGTACCTACACCTTACAACTATTTGATATCAGTAATAAAAATATTTGGACACCCATTTTGGGTGTTTTATTATTAATAATTGCTTTTTTAGTTAATATTTCTGGAAATAAAGCCATTGAACGTTCCTCCTTTATTTTGGCAGTGATCAAAATAGGTGGTCTATCGATTTTTGCCATTGGTGGATTGTGGGCAGTAGGATTTTCATTTAGCAAAACTTTGCCCACTGCGGTATCTGACAATTATTCAATACAAAGTTATATAGCCGCTTTGGCATTTACAATTTTGTCTTACAAGGGATTTACCACCATTACAAACAGCGGCGGCGAGATTGTAAATCCGAAAAAGAATGTTGGATATGCCATTATGATTTCCCTCCTGATTTGTACCGTGGTCTATTTATTAGTGGCTTTCGCAGTTGCTTCAAATTTATCAATACCCGAAATTATAACAGCTAAAGATTTTTCCCTTGCAGAAGCCTCAAAACCCACCTTTGGAAAATATGGTTTATGGTTTACAGTGGGTATCGCCATAGTAGCAACAATTTCTGGCGTTATTGCCAGTATATTTGCAGTATCAAGAATGACTGCTATGCTTACTGAAGCAGAACTTATTCCGCATAAACATTTTGGAATGCCAGGTTCATTGCAAAAGCATATGTTAGTTTATACCGTGGTAATTGCAATTATACTGACTGCGTTTTTTGACCTGAGTCGTATTGCTTCATTGGGTGCAATTTTTTACTTAACAATGGATATAATGCTACAATGGGGCGTTTTGAAAAATTTGAGAAAGGAAATAAATGCCAATGTTTCAATTATCATTTTAGCAATTGTTTTAGATTTAACTGTATTGACAGCATTTATATGGGTAAAACTATCTTCAGACCCTTTTGTTGTGCTATTATCAAGTATTTTAATGGTCCTTATTTTTATCATTGAAAAATGGTTTTTGAAATTAAGTAATCGAAACAACGAAAAAGAATAGAAAAAATATATTTAAATAAAAATTAAAAAATGAAACATACTTATCACATAAACGGAATGTCTTGCAAGGGTTGTAAGAATCACGTTGAAGGAATACTTTCAAAAATCGACGGCGTTTCAAAAGTTACTGTCGATTTAGAAAAGGAAGAAGCAATCATCGAAACCGAAGAACATTTTCACATCGAAAAATACCAAGAAGCATTAAAAAAAGATGGAGATACTTACACCATCCACAATATTGATGACCTCCCTAAAAAAGATAAGGATGCGACTTCCGTGGAAGTTAAAAAAGTAAATGGCAACGGAAAATATTATTGCCCGATGCATTGCGAAGGTGAGAAAGTCTATGACAAAGCAGGCGATTGTCCGGTGTGCGGAATGGATTTAATCCAACAACCCGTTTTGCATCAAAGTCATCAATATACTTGCCCTATGCACCCTGAAATCATACGTGATGAACCTGGTTCTTGTCCTATTTGCGGAATGGATTTAGTGCCAATGGAACCAACTGAATCTGAAGAAGACAAAAACTACCAAAAGTTATGGCATAAAATGAAAGTGGCCTTACTTTTTAGTATTCCTGTTTTTATAATCACTATGTCTGATATGATTCCGAATAATCCATTATATAAAATTATGGACTTAGAAAAATGGAATTGGGTACAATTTGTTTTAACCATCCCTATTGTATTTTATGCCTGCTGGATGTTTTTTGAAAGAGCATGGAAATCAATCATAAATTGGAATTTGAACATGTTCACCTTGATCGGAATTGGGACGGGTGTAGCTTTTATTTTTAGTATTGTTGGTTTATTGTTTCCTGAAATATTTCCTGCCCAATTCAAAACATCTAGTGGAACTGTGCACCTTTATTTTGAAGCAACTGCAGTAGTATTAACATTGGTATTATTAGGACAATTATTAGAAGCAAAAGCACACAGTAGAACGAGTGGAGCCATTAAAGAATTATTAAAATTAGCTCCAACACAAGCTACAGTAATCATTGATGGTGAAGAAAAAGTGATCTCAATTCATGATATAAAAAAGGGCGATTCTATTCGAGTAAAACCCGGAGAAAAAATTCCTGTAGATGGAATCATTACGGAAGGAAACAGCACCATTGATGAATCAATGATTACTGGAGAACCTATTCCAGTAGACAAAAGAATTGACGATAAAGTAAGTTCTGGAACCATAAACGGAACTAAATCTTTTTTAATGGTTGCCGAAAAAGTCGGCTCTGAAACCTTACTGTCTCAAATTGTTCAAATGGTTTCAGATGCTAGTCGCTCACGAGCTCCAATTCAAAATCTAGTAGATAAAATTTCAAAATATTTTGTTCCCATTGTAGTTTTAATATCAGTAATTACCTTTTTTGTTTGGTGGTTATTTGGGCCAGATCCAAAATTAGTTTATGGCTTTATTAATGCCATTGCGGTCTTAATAATTGCTTGTCCATGCGCATTAGGATTAGCAACACCAATGTCTGTGATGGTTGGAGTGGGTAAAGGTGCAAAATCAGGTGTATTAATTAAAAACGCAGAAGCCATTGAAAAAATGGATAAAATTGATGTTTTAATAACCGATAAAACAGGAACTATTACGGAAGGAAAACCCTCGGTAGAAAAAATAGTAGTTAAAGAAGGTAATGAAAATGAAGTTTTAGGAAAAATAGCTTCATTAAATAAAAATAGCGAACATCCATTGGCTACAGCCGTAGTAAATTTTGCCAAATCTAAAAATGCACCTTTTTTCAATGTAGCCGATTTTGATTCAGTCACAGGGAAAGGAGTAATTGGGTTTATTGATAAGGTAAAAATTAGTTTAGGTAACAAAAAATTATTGGAGCAAGAAGGAATTCAAGATTTTTCGACTATTGAACAGGAAGTAATTGCGGAACAAAAATTAGGTAAAACAGTTTCATATATTGCTTTTGATCAAAAAGCGGTGGGTTATATTACCATTACAGACGCAATAAAAAAATCAAGTTTGGAAGCTATTAATGAATTAAAACGTCAAGGTGTTGAAGTTGTGATGCTAACTGGAGATAACGAAAACACTGCCAGAGCTGTGGCTTCTGAGTTGAATCTAACCGATTTTAAAGCA
This sequence comes from Flavobacterium crassostreae, assembly GCF_001831475.1. Taxonomy (NCBI): domain Bacteria; kingdom Pseudomonadati; phylum Bacteroidota; class Flavobacteriia; order Flavobacteriales; family Flavobacteriaceae; genus Flavobacterium; species Flavobacterium crassostreae. The sequence continues at coordinate 2,832,042 of NZ_CP017688.1, forward strand.
AGCTGTTTGCCTCAAGATAAATTAGAATATATCAAAAATTTGCAAGCCCAAGGCAAAATAGTTGCCATGGCAGGTGATGGTATTAATGATGCTCCAGCTTTAGCGCAAGCCGATATCGGAATTGCAATGGGAACCGGAACAGATGTAGCTATTGAAAGTGCTAAAATTACTTTGGTAAAAGGCGATTTAAAGGGTATTGTAAAAGCCAAGAATTTAAGCCACGCTGTTATGAAAAACATCAAGCAAAATTTATTTTTTGCTTTCATTTATAATGTATTAGGAATTCCAATTGCAGCTGGAATACTATTTCCTTTCTTTGGAATTTTGCTCTCGCCAATGATTGCGGCTTTGGCAATGAGCTTTAGTTCGGTATCCGTTATTGCAAATGCCTTAAGATTAAGAAATGTTAAAATATAGAAATACACATTATTTAAATGATATTCAAAAAAAAGAGCATATTGTCTAATAATATTTTCACTATAATTTGTTTTTTAAAATTAGTTAAAAAAAATAAAAGAAATATTTTTTAAAAAAAACTACTTTTACAGCAGTGAAATTTACAAACGCCATATTATCAATTCTTTTTCTAATACTTTCCAGTATGCCTTGTGCAGATGCGGAAACAATTGTTGCAAACAGTAAAGTCACAATTAGTAGTCAATCAAGCCAACACTCACATAAAGATGTTTGTTCTCCTTTTTGTACTTGCAACTGTTGTGGCTGTCAAGGTTTCGTCTTTAATACAATATATAATTACAAAATTATTTCTATTAAAAAAATAATTGCCAAAAAAGTACCCGAATACAAAACTATTTTAACTTTCTATTTCTACGGAAGTATATGGCAACCTCCACAAATATAAAATGTGAATTTTTATAAAATTAAAAAAGTATGACTACTCTGTTATGGAGTTAATCAATACTTAATTTTAAATTATTAATAAATATTTTCATTTATATGTCAAAATCTAAACAAAAAAAAACGCTTACTGTTTATACTATCCTACGTACTATAATGATAATTTTAGTTTGTTTAATCTTACTATTAGGAATAGCTGCAAGAATTTTACACTATTATAAAAACCATTTTAATTAGTTAAAAAAAATAAAAAATAAAAGAAATATTTTTTAAAAAAAACTACTTTTACAGCAGTGAAATTTACAAACGCCATATTATCAATTCTTTTTCTAATACTTTCCTGTATGCCTTGCGCAGATAGGGAAGTAAATAGTTGGGCGCATACCACCACATTGGAACTTAAATCAAATCACGATAATCATTCCCACGATAAAGAAAAAGATTTATGTTCTCCATTTTGTATTTGTAGTTGTTGTGGTTCACAAGTTGTAAGTTATTTTCAATCAAATATTATTGACTTTCCAATACCATTCGAAGGTATTAAAACACAATTACCTACATACACATCCGTTTTTGCTTCCAATTTCTTCGGAAGTATTTGGCAACCCCCTCAAATAGTATAATGATACTCTGCAAATTTTGCGGAGTTAGAAAGTTGTGACCTTTCACAAATAATGGCAAATATTCTATTTGCTGATTTCTAATTCATTATAATATTTTTCAATGTTAGACAAAATCATACAATTTAGTATAAAGAACAAGTTCATTATACTCTTATTCACCCTTGTGCTTATAGCTTGGGGAAGCTATTCTGTTAAAAATTTACCTCTGGATGCCTTGCCAGATGTTACTAATAATCAAGTGCAAATCATTACTACTGCACCAACATTGGCAAGTCAGGAAGTAGAACAATTAATTACTTATCCACTTGAGCAATCCGTAAAAACGATTCCGAAAGTAATTGAATTACGTAGTATCTCTCGTTTTGGACTTTCAGTAGTTACAGTAGTATTCAAAGATGATGTAGATATATATTGGGCTAGAGAGCAAATATTTCAGCGCTTAAAGCAAGCCGAAGAAAACATTCCTTCCTACGCAGGTTCCCCAGAATTAGGTCCAATATCTACTGGTCTTGGAGAAATTTATCAATACGATTTATATGCCAAAAAAGGCTACGAAGATAAATATGATGCAGTAAAATTACGAACCATTCAAGATTGGATTATAATTCCACAATTACAAGGTGTTGAAGGTGTTGCAGAAGTAAGTACCTGGGGAGGAAAACTAAAACAATATGAAGTTGCCATTAATCCTAATAAACTGAATAGTTTAGGAATAACCATTACCGATATTTTTGAGGCACTGCAAAAAAACAATCAAAATACAGGTGGTGCTTATATCGAAAAAGATCAATATGCCTATTTTATCCGTGGTGTTGGTATGGCAACGGGTATCAAAGATATAGAAAACATCGTTGTTGCCAATAAAAATGGAGCTCCTATTTTAGTGCGAAATGTAGCCAAGGTTAGAGAAGGCGTTGCACTACGCTATGGAGCTGCTACTAAAGATGGTAAAGGCGAAATAGTTTGCGGAATGGCACTTATGCTTAAAGGTGAAAATTCCAAAGCCGTGAACGATAGAGTAAAAGAAAAAATGGCTCAAATCAACAAAACACTTCCTGAAGGTGTCGTTGCCGAAGCTTTTATCGATAGAGGTAAACTAGTAGATAATGCAATAGGAACGGTTACAAAAAATTTATTGGAAGGAGCCTTAATTGTAATTTTTGTATTGATTTTATTTTTAGGAAATCTTAGAGCGGGATTAATTGTTGCTTCTGTAATACCATTGTCTATGCTTTTTGCTGTAATTCTAATGAATTATTTTGGTGTAAGCGGAAATTTAATGAGTTTAGGAGCAATCGATTTTGGAATTATTGTCGATGGTGCAGTAATTATTGTCGAAGCCACGATGCACCACCTGCAAAAACTTAAAAGGCAAAAAGATTTAACCCAATCCGAAATGGATAGCGAGGTTTTCAAATCGGCTTCAAAAATCAGAAACAGTGCTGCCTTTGGAGAAATCATTATCTTAATTGTGTATTTACCAATCCTTGCATTGGTAGGAACGGAAGGAAAAATGTTCCGTCCAATGGCAATGACTGTAGGTTTTGCCATAACAGGAGCTTTCATTTTGTCATTGACATATGTACCAATGATGAGTGCACTATTTTTATCAAAAAACACGGAACATAAGCCGAATTTCAGTGATCGAATGATGGCTTGGTTGGAAGGAATTTACACTCCTTTTTTAGAAAAAGCCTTACGTTTCAAAAAAGCAGTATTGGCTATTTCATTAGGATTATTTGTACTAGCAATAGTAGTTTTTCAAAATATGGGTGGCGAATTTATTCCCACAATTGAAGAAGGAGATTTAGCTATTAATGCAACGATAATGACAGGAAGTTCGCTTTCGCAAATGGTAAAAACAACTACTGAATATGAAAAAATTCTAAAAGCAAAATTTCCCGAAATCAAAACCATAGTATCCAAAATTGGAAGTGGTGAAATCCCAACCGATCCAATGCCGATAGAAAGTGGCGATTTGATTATTGTGCTTAAAGACAAAGACGAATGGACTGGTGATTATGATAATTGGGAAGATTTAGCCAATGCAATGAAAGAAGAAATGGAAGCCATTCCTGGTGCAAATATTGAAATTTCACAACCCATTCAAATGCGTTTTAATGAATTAATGACGGGAAGCCGAAGTGATATTGCCATTAAAATTTTTGGAGACGATTTAGAAATTTTAGATACTAAAGCTAAAGAATTGATTGCTACAGTCAATAATATAGAAGGGATTGGTGACTTAAAGGCCGATAAGGTAACAGGCCTACCACAAATAACAGTAAAATATGATTACAGTAAAATAGCCTTGTATGGTTTAAACATAACGGATATAAACCAAATCATTCGTTCCTCTTTTGCCGGAGAAAGTGCTGGTAAGATTTACGAAGAGAGCAAACGATTTGACGTTGTTGTAAGAATGGATTCAGCAAACAGATCGGATATTACTGATGTTAGTGATTTATTTATACCATTACCAAATGGGCAACAAGTACCACTTTCACAAGTCGCAACAGTCTCTTATGAACAGGGTCCTGTTCAGGTTTCGCGTGAAAACGGTAAGCGTCGAATTACTATTGGGTTAAATGTACGTGGTAGAGATATAAAAAGTGTGGTTGAGGAAATTCAACTAAAATTAGACAAGAATTTCAAACTACCAGCAGGGTATTATATTACCTATGGAGGTCAATTTGAAAACTTAATTGAAGCTAGTAAGAGACTTTCAATTGCTGTACCTGCTGCGTTACTCTTGATAATGGTTTTGCTGTTTTTTACTTTCAAAAGTATGAAGCAAGCAGGACTAATATTCACTGCTATTCCACTATCTGCAATTGGAGGAGTTTTTGCTCTTTGGCTAAGAGGAATGCCTTTTAGTATATCAGCAGGTATTGGGTTTATTGCCTTGTTTGGTATTGCTGTATTGAACGGAATTGTATTGATTTCCTATTTCAATCAACTTAAAACTGAAGGTATAACTGATCCATTACAAAGAGTATTAATGGGGACAAAAACACGTTTACGACCTGTTTTAATGACAGCCGCTGTAGCCTCTTTAGGATTTATGCCAATGGCATTATCAACAAGCGGTGGAGCTGAAGTTCAAAAACCATTGGCAACGGTTGTTATTGGGGGATTATTATCGGCTACATTATTAACATTAATCGTTTTGCCAATTTTATATTTACTCTTTGAAAAAGGAATTAGAAGAAGAAAAAAAATGACAACACCAATAGTTACCGTGATTGTTTTATTAATTAGTAGTTTTTCTTTTGCTCAAAGTGGTCAACCCATTACACTACAAAAAGCCATCGATATGGCAAAAAATAATAATATTGATTTGAAAATTGCTGATAAGGAAATTGAAAAACAAACTGTCCTTAAAAAAACAGCCTTTCAAGCCGATCCATTGCAAATTGAATATATGGGTGGACAATACAATGGCATAGACTATGACAATAATGTAAGTATTCAACAATACTTCCCTATTGGTGGAAGCACAAAAGCAAACAGACAACTTCAAGAAGAATTAGCAAAATTAGCCGAAAAACGAAAAGCATTATCTGAATATGAAATAGAAAAAGCAGTAACAATTGCATATTATCAATATTTATATGGTATCTCTATTCAAAAGTTAAATGACGAACTATATGATGTTTATTCAAAATTTCTCAAAAATGCGGAACTTCGATTCCAAACTGGAGAAAGTGGGAATATAGAAGTCATAAGTGCTAAAGCTAAAATAAAGGAAATCGAAACCTTAAAAGCTCAAATTCAATTTGATTTAGTAATTTATCAAAAACAGTTGCAATATTTTATTCAGACAAATGAAGACATACTTCCGGAGAGTACAACTCCCTTAAAATATGCTAATCCATCAACTTTAAATGAAAACAAAGTAGAAACACTGTTAAGTGATTATTATACGCAGCAAGCCACCGTTTTTGAAAAAGAATCAAATGCGTTCAAAAAAATGAGAGCACCAAAATTAGGCTTGGGTTACTTTGGCCAAACATTAAACAAAGAATCCTATTTTCAAGGATTTACGGTTGGTTTACAACTGCCTTTGTTTAGTGGAGCAAATACAGCTCGTGCAAAAGCATCTGAAATAAGTATGTCGCAATCGCAATTAGAATTCGATAAAACAAAATTGACTTTAAAATTGCAAAAGGAAGAATTGGTAAATCAATTTGCAAAGCAAGAAAAAGCAACTCTGTATTTTGAAAATGAAGGCTTAAAATATGCCGAACAGATAATCTCAACAGCTCAAAAAAGTTATGCAAATGGTGATATGAGTTATTGGTCCTATATTAGTTTTCTAAATCAAGCTATTGACATTAAAAAACAAAATATCGAAGCAGTCAACGCTTACAATCAAAGTGCAATACAAATGCAATTTCCATCCATTTCTAACAACTAAAATTTCTCAAAATGAAAAATATAAAATCAAAATTCAAAATTTTATTAATACTTAATACTTTATTCTTACTACTTCTCACCTCTTGTGGCGAAAAGAAAACAGAAGAAGAAAATCACGAAGAAGAAAAATCAGAAAACGAAGTAGCATTAACCGCTGTACAATTCAAAACAGTTGGTATTGAAACAGGAGTTTTAGAAAATAGGAATCTTAATTTAGTGATAAAGGCCAATGGATACACAACAGTTCCTCCACAAAATATGGCTAATATTTCTACCTTAATTGGTGGAACAGTTAAAGATATTTTGGTTTTGGAAGGTACATTTGTAAACAAAGGAAAAGTATTGGCAACTATTCAAAATTTAGAAGTTGTCGAAATGCAAGAAGATTATAATTCAGCTATTGCTAATATTGAATACCTACAATTAGAATACAATCGTCAAAAAACATTAAGCGATGAAAATGTAAATCCTAGAAAAGTGCTTCAAGAAGTCAAAGCAAAACTGGATGTTGAAAAAGCGAGAGCAAAAGCGTCGAAGAGTAAATTACAAGCTTTGAATATGAGTACAAACGGCTCAAGTTTGGTGCCAATAATTTCGCCAATATCAGGTTATGTTGGAAAAATAAGTATTGCTAAAGGAGCTTTTGCAGAAACGGGAATAACACTTTTTGAAGTAGTTGATAATAGTCAGATGCACTTGGATTTAAATGTGTATGAAAAAGACTTAGGTTCTATATCAGTGGGGCAAACGGTAGATTTTGTTTTAACAAACCAAGGAAACAAGGCTATAAAAGGAATAATATTTGGTATCAATAAATCCTTTTCAAACGAAAGCAAAACCGTAGCTGTTCACGCCAAAATCAATCCAGCAGATTCTAAAGATTTAATTTCAGGAATGTATGTTTCTGCTAATATCAATATTAAAAATACCACCGTTCCTGCTCTACCCAAAGAAGCTGTAGTAAAAAATGGAGATAAATATTTTGTCTATATTCAAGAAGAACACGAAGAAAAAGCGACTAAGGAAAATACAGAAACTCACCAACAAAAAAAAGGAGAAGCACATACTGACGAAGCTGTTGGCGAGGAAGAAGGACATAACGAAGTACATTTCAAAGCAATAGAAGTAATGCCTGGCACAACCGATTTAGGGTACACCGAAGTAAAATTTGTTGAAGCAATTCCTGCCAATGCAAAAATTGTGACAAAAGGAGCTTTTTATTTACTTTCTGCTATGAAAGGCGGTGGAGAACACGAACATTAAAAACCATGTAAACCATATAAATTATGAAAAATACTGACAAAACACAAGATGATTCAGAATGCTGTAGAATAGAAAAAAAAATCAATAAAGCAGAACAACAACATTCAGACGATGATGGACATGATCATGACCATTCAATAAAAGAAAAATCTACATTCCAATTATTTCTACCAGCAATAATAAGTTTTGTCTTATTATTGTTGGCAATTGGATTAGATAATTATTTTAACCAAAATTGGTTTAAAGGTTGGGTCAGAATAGTTTGGTATGTTATAGCTTATGTGCCAGTAGGACTTCCAGTGCTAAAAGAAGCTTTTGAAAGCATACGTAAAGGCGATATTTTTTCAGAATTTCTATTAATGGGAATAGCCACTATTGGAGCTTTTGCCATTGGCGAATATCCCGAAGGGGTCGCTGTAATGTTATTTTATGCAATTGGCGAAATATTCCAGTCGTTGGCAGTACAGCGCGCAAAAAGAAACATTAAATCATTATTAGACCAAAGACCTGATACTGCTACAGTAATCGAAGATGGAAATACCATTGATAAAAAAGCCTCAGAAATCACTATTGGAGAAATCATTCAATTACGCCCAGGGGAGAAATTAGCTTTAGACGGAAAATTACTTTCAGACAACGCTTCTTTAAATACAGCAGCATTAACAGGAGAAAGTAAACCGGATACCAAACAGAAAGGAGAAATTGTACTGGCAGGTATGATTAACCTAAACAAAGTTGTACTTGTCGAAGTGACTACAGCTTTCACTGATAGTAAATTGTCCAAAATATTACAAATGGTTCAGGACGCTACGGCTAAAAAAGCGCCAACAGAACTATTCATCCGAAAGTTTGCTAAAATTTATACTCCAATTGTAGTGTTTCTAGCAATCGGGATCTGTTTAATTCCAATGCTTTTTGTGGAAAACTACATTTTCAATGATTGGTTGTATAGAGCATTAGTTTTCTTGGTTATTTCTTGTCCTTGTGCTTTAGTAATTTCAATTCCATTGGGGTATTTTGGTGGAATTGGCGCAGCAAGTAAGAATGGTATTTTGGTGAAAGGATCTAATTTTCTCGATATAATGGCATCTATCCAAGTGGTCGTTATGGACAAAACAGGAACATTGACCAAAGGCGTATTTAAAGTCCAAAAAGTTGTTGCCGTAGGTATTTCTGATGCCGATTTAGTAAAATATACTGCCGCATTAGAAACCAAATCCACGCATCCAGTAGGAACTGCTATTATCGAATATGCCAAAGGGTCAGAAAAAAATGCAACCGTTATTGATGTAGAAGAAATTCCAGGACACGGATTAAAAGGAAAAGTAGATGGTAACGAAATCTTGGCAGGAAATGTAAAACTGATGAAGAAATTCAATATCAGTTACGATACAGAAATAGACAACACACCATTTACAATTATAGTAATTGCCATCAATCAAAAGTATGTAGGTTACTTTCTAATTGCTGACGAAATCAAAGAAGATGCCAAACAAGCTATTGAAAGTTTGCACAAAATAAATGTAAAAACAGTAATGCTTTCGGGAGATAAACAAGCTGTTGTTGATGCTGTTGCCAAAGAGTTAAATATAGATCAAGCTTATGGTGATTTATTACCTGAAAATAAAGTCGAAAAAGTCGAGGAATTGAAATCTCAAAACTTAAAAATTGCCTTTGTTGGAGATGGTGTAAATGATGCGCCAGTAGTTGCCCTTGCCGATGCTGGAATTGCAATGGGTGGTTTAGGAAGCGATGCCACTATTGAAACGGCAGATATTGTAATTCAAAACGACCAGCCTACGAAGATTTTTACAGCAATAAATATCGGAAAAAAAACCAAACAAATTGTCTATCAAAACATTGGTTTAGCATTTGCAGTAAAAGCTATTGTTTTGGTACTCGGAGCAGGAGGTTTAGCCACAATGTGGGAAGCCGTTTTTGCAGATGTAGGTGTGGCATTGTTGGCAATTTTGAATGCAATTAGAATTCAGAGAATGAAATTTTAAGTAAATTAAACCAAATGCGTAAATCAACATCCACTATTATTTTTGCATTTCTCTTTACATTTTCAGTACTTGTATCTGGTTATATAATGCTGGGACTTCTCCCAGTGTTTATTTTTGCATTAGGATTTTTTTGGGTTATTCTTTGGCTCATTATTCCAACAAGCGTATCATTCCGCACTATTAAAACCCCTTACTTTCTAACATTGGCATTCTTCGACTTACACAAATACAAATAACGAAAAATGGACTTTTTTCCACGGCTTTCAGAAATTACCGAGTTGTCAGTTCCTGAAACAAATTCATTTCTTGTTTACCTACTGTATTCTTGTGCACTTTTATGGCTATTCATTCCTTATCTTATGAAAAGAAAACTTAGTTTTGGTCTGAATTTAAATTATTCAAATACAACAAACCCTTCTGAAGTTTCAGAAGGGTTTGTTTTTTAAAATTTGGAACATTCTGCCTAGTTCAATATCCATTCTCGAAAAGGCGAACCATTTTTTACCCATGTCTTTGAGTGATGCTCCAATATGGTAAAGTTCTGTATCGTCAATAATCAAAAAGCGGTCGTGAGCATCGGAAAAAAGCTCGATCTCAATTGGAGGGTATTGGCTGTTGTACCGTTGCAAATCCAATCGTAGCAGATTGCTGATAGTTTTGGTATAAATCATTGCAGTTACATTAGTATTCCGTTTGCCCAACAAAGTAAGAACTGTATCATCCACATAATTATCAAGCAGGATAACAGAACTTTTGGCATTTCGGATAATATCGGACACAAAAGTATAAGCATCAAAAATTTGTCCATTATAGAAAACACCTTTTTCGCTATGTAGTTTGTCGGTTTCCAATGCTTTAAAAATTTCTTCAAAATTCTGGTCGGCTTCTAATTGTTTGAGTTCAATCTTATCCAAACGATGAAAAAGCGAAGCATTACTGATGAGCATTCTACGCATTTCTGCGAAAGCGTTTATAATTTCAATACTGACTTTTATGGCAATTTCTGAACGAAGTACAGCAGAAAGCATTGCAATGCCTTGTTCGGTAAAAGCGTAGGGCAAATAACGTCTTCCGCCGTAATTTAAACTTGAGGTTCCAATTTGGAACCTCAAGTTTTCAACTTCCTTTGCATTCAGTTGAAAGCAAAAAGAAGTAGGAAATCGTTCAGTATTTCTTTTTACGGCTTTATTGAGGTTCTTTGTTTCCACCTGATAAATCTTTGCCAAGTCGCTATCTAGCATAACTTGTTGATCTCTTACGGTATAAATCTGATTTTCAATTTCCTGCCGACTAATGATAGCTTTACTTTCCATTACTTTTTATAGAATTTTTTTTTTCTCAAATTCAAAGGAACTTTCAGCCTTATCATTTAATACGATATAGGCATCGAATTTCTTTCCAGCTTTACTTTTCATCCCTTTAAGCAGAGCCGTTTTGCCTTTCTTGACTAGGCTTTCAATATCAGCAATGCTGATCTGTAGGCCACAAACATTGCGGAACTGTAACCAGTTACAAACTTCATCAGAGCATTTAACTATTTTATCTCTAATAATCAGTTGCTGGGTTTTACATTTTGGGCAAATAAGTTGGGGCAGGTTTTCGTGGATAATATTGGTTTGTAACAATTCATTTGTAATAGATTTTGCATACGTTTCCATTTCCTTTTGAAAAGCCCTTGCATCCGCTTCGTTGTTTTCAATTTTCTGCAATGCCAATTCCCATTCGGCCGTCATTGCCACATCTGCAATTTTGCGGTCTTTAACTAGCTCATAAACCTGCAATCCTTTTTCGGTTGGGATTAAAGACTTCTTTTCCCGTTCGATATAATTGCGAGTAAACAATGTTTCAATAATTGAAGCCCTTGTAGCCGGAGTACCAATACCGATATTTTGAAGGGCTTTACGTTCCTTTTCATTTTCTATTTTCTTTCCGGCACTTTCCATAGCTGACAAAAGCCCTGCTTCGGTATAAAGCACAGGCGGTTTGGTTTCCTTTTCCAAAACGGTGGCCTCCTTGATTTTGAGTTCGTCGCCTTTTTTAAGTTCGGGCAAATCCTGTAAAGTTTCAGTATCATTATCGGAAAAACTACCTTTAATAGAACGCCAGCCAGCTTCTATAACTTTAGAGCCTTTTACGATAAAATCGCAATGCAATACCTGTAATTCGACATTGGTTATCTCTTTGATACAAGATTGTGAAAGAGCTTCAAGTAATCGAAAGGCAATCATATCATAAACAGCATTTTCTTTAACAGATAATGCGGAGGGGATTTTATCTGTAATTAATAATCCGTGATGGTCGGTAACACGCAAGTCGTTCACGATGCGTTTATTAAAACGTCCCCATTTCATTTTTGATACGGCTTGCTTACAGGTTTCTTTGTCCTGCAAAGCTCTAACGAGATTTGGAATTTCAGTCCATATATCTTCAGGAATATATTTACTTCCGGTACGTGGGTAAGTGATAAACTTTTTTTCGTACAAACTTTGGGCAATATTCAGCGTTTCTTCGGCAGAAAGGTTGAACTTTTTGTTAGCTTCCTTTTGTAGTCCTGTAAGGTCAAACAATAAAGGTGGTTGTTCAGTAACGCTTTTGATTTCTACGGATGTAACTGTTGCAGTATTTCCGTTTCTTTCGATAGTTCTCAATGCATCATCTGCCTGCTTTTTATCATCCCATTTGGTTGTAGAAAGGCTTTTAAATGCAATCATTTCCTTATGGTGTAACAATTGTATCTGATAATATTTCTTTATTGAGAAGTTTTTGTTGTCTAGATAACGTTTGCAAATCAAGGCAAGCGTTGGTGTTTGTACTCTTCCGAGCGAATAAATTCCATTTCCAGCAGCTATGCTTAATGCCTGCGTAGCATTAATTCCTACAAGCCAATCGGCTTGGCTTCTGCCTTTTGCAGATTGGTATAATCCGTTAAATTCCTTTCCGTTTTTCAGGTTATCAAAGCCTTGTTTAATCGCCTTTTCAGTAAGTGAACTTATCCATAATCTCTCAAAAGGCTTACTGCATTTAAGGTATTCATAAATATATCGAAAGATGAGTTCGCCTTCACGACCTGCATCAGTAGCTACAATTATGCTATCACATTGATTAAATACTTGCTCAATTACTTTTAATTGCTTTAATGCACCTGTATCAGCTACATAATTTTTGTCCTTTTTCACTTTACGAACGGTTAATAAAAATGGGTTGGGAAGTATCGGAAGCGAGGTTTTCTGAAAACCTGATATTCCGTAATCTTCTGGCATTCCTAATCCGACTAGGTGTCCAAATGCCCAAGTAACACAATAGCCGTTGCCTGTCAGATAGCCATCCTTTTTTTCGGAAGCACCCAACAAGCAGGCTATTTCTCTTGCTACGCTTGATTTTTCTGCAATTATTGCTTTCATATGAATATTTTTATTGTTTTCATTTGTGATATGGAATACCCTAAAGCATTTCATAATTCACTACATTTTTCTACCTTTAGATTTAGCAGGCGCTTGAGGTTTTTCCTGTTGCTCTTGCTGATTTTTATCTTTTGGAGTTTGTTGTTTCGGTTGTAAAGGCTCCTTGATATTCTTTGTTGCTTCATTAGTTTTACCATCCGAATTAACCGCAGTTTGCGTTTTATGAGCTTCAGTAGGTTTCGCTTGTTCTTTAAGCTTATCGGGATTTTGAAAAGAAAAATCGGTTTTATTGGTGTCCTTATTCAACGTGATATAACCTTGATACGGCTTACCTTGCTTATCTGTCAAACCATTGATGTAAATAGTCTGACCAGCTTTGAATTTATCGTATTGCTCATTATCCAATTCCTTACCTCTAAAAGTTCTCGGAACTTCTTGCGAGTTATTTTGCTGATTGTTTTGTCCGTTGCTTTGTGTTTGCTGATTAGTATTGCCTCTATCGAACAGAAATTCTACATAACGTTTGTCTGCATTGAATTGTACCGTTGCTTCAAACTCAGTTCCTTTTTTGGAAATCATTCCCTCTAAATGAAGCGGTTTGCCTTCCATTAAAGTTTGCTTTTGCTCATCATTCAGTTTTACGTTTTTTATTTCATCAGGTATTTTTATGAATTCTGTTTTCAGTGCAATCAATTCATTCGTTAACCTATCCACGCTGATAATTGACGGAATGGTTTCGCCTGTTTTGGAATTTTTCAAATCGACCATACGCCCCATATTTCCTGAATCAAGCAAGTTTTTCTTGTCTTCATCAGTAAACTTGTGTCCGAAAAATTCAAAATTTAAATTCGGCTCTTTACGGATGCCGTGAATGGCGACCACTACCTTACCTTCGTCATTTTGTTGCAAAGAAAGTCGGGCATCCATTCGGGTAACGGCAGTGCCGAGGTTAAGACTTACAGGTACAAGTTCATTGGTTTTAAAACCTTTCAATAAAGGTTCTAATAAGTTCATTTTTTCCAGACGTTCTTTGCCTAATCCAAGATTGTTCATTGTTTCCCAATCAATCTGTTCAGGCTTGTAACGGTATTCGTTATTTTCCGTTGCTTTTTGTGTTGCTTCCATATTGTTTTGATTTATTTGTTTATGTTCAGGATTAACTGTTACCTCATCTTTTTTCATTTTTTTTTCGCCCTCTGGTGTAGGATGATCTACCTGCTTCTGAAGTTCTTTTGCTTTTTCTAAGGCTTTGTCGGCTGGTACTTGAAAGAATGTAAATTTGGTAGGGTCTTTCAGTTGTCTGTAAAAATTGGAGAAGAAGTTAGAAATCAAATCACCTTGTTTGTCCACCCGCATAAATTCGCTTTGGTTCTTCTTGGTGGGGTTAATGGTTTTCATTTTCCCGTTTTCGTCAATACTCTTTACGGCTTGAATTTTCATTTTTTCTTTATCCAACACCAATAATATATCCGATAATTGTTCGGGCAGTTCCTGTTTATTTATTGTTTCGTCATTCATAATCCAAAAAATTTAAAGTTCGATCCCAAATGTAAAATAGGCATTCACTACATTGCTCACAGGTGTATTCAAAGGCAGTGTTTGTCATTTATTTGCGTTCAATTTCTTTATGGGACTATTAAAACTCTCCCTTATAAACTGATGCACATCAGACAACTTGTAATAGAGTTTTCCGCTTATCGTATAATACGGTAGTTTGCCTACTGAACGATAACGCTGAAGCGATCGACTGCTAATTTTTAGCATCTGAAGAAGATCTTGATTATCTAGTAATTCTTCTCCGTCAATAGTATTTCGTTGTTTTTGAACATCATTTATATGTTCATTCAAGATATCAAAGCGATCCATGATACGCTCCATCCATGCTACAAATTCCATTCTATCAATATTCATAAGACTATACTTTATGTTTATATTTTTTTCGATTTGCTTATTGTAAGCTGTGCAAATTTGAGAAGTAGCGCAATAATTGTCTGCCAAGTCTTACCAATTGAAAATGATTATTTTTATTTTTTTCGATATAGGATTAACTTGAGATGTAGTTGTTATTTTGGTTGTTGAACAAGAAATACACGAGAAGATTCCATATTTACCAATTGGCATTTATGGGCATAAAAAAACAGCGTAGTAAAAACGCTGTTTGTAAGTAAATAAGAGATAAGATGATTATAAATCTTTATCCATGTATTCTTCCATAGTTACTTTAAGCTGGTCTAAAAACATAGTTCTAGATCCAGCCCTATCTTTCATTCTGTGAAAGGCATGATGAATGTCTCCTAAAGGAATACGAAATAAATGATGAAAAACTAAGCTGATTTTTCGAATGCCAATTTTTCCATTTGAAATCGCTCCTGACACATGTAAAGCATAAATTAGTTCTATCAGCGCATTTTTAGAACCTGTCCAAAAAAAATCTTTTACAGATTCTGGATTTTGTAATATGAAATCTGTTTTTTGATCAAGATTTACTTTGCTTAATAAATAAGTATAAAGTAATTCATTAGCTATTATTTTAGCTATTTTATAATCATAGTAAGTAGAAAAACTAGAATCTATTTCAAAAACAAAACTGTTAAGTCCAGTATGATAATTTATTTTACCTAACATAAAATATTCTTTATCTCTATCTATTCTTCTTGACCTATAGTACCTATAAAAATCTGAATTGCAGATATGATCTTTATATTCTTGTTTTAGTTCTTCTAATTCATTTGAAAAAAATGTATGGTACATTTGTCCATTATTAACAGGACAGGATGTTTCAATCCTAAATAACTTATTGTAATAAATTAGCTTTCCTAATATTTGAGGTTTTATATTTCTAAAAAAGTCAATCTCTTCAGATTCATCTTTAAAACCTTTTTCTACAATTTGCTTTTTAACTGTAGCTAACAATTGCGTTAAGTATATAATTATTCGTGAGGATTCATCAATTATATTACTTGTTTCCGAAGTAACTTTCATCTCATACTCCTTAATTTCATCAAGTATATTATTTAAACAAATATTCATTATATTTTATTTTTTTTATATCAAAAAACAATTAAACTGCTCCAACGAAAAACATTATAATAAATGAATAAAAAATGGAAGAGTAACTGCTTTAAAATATTTACGTTAAAATTTATGAACAAACTCAATATATAATATTTAATAAAACATTGATTTTTAATGATTTATATTTTATCTAACATAGAATTTAATAAATTATTGTTTAAAGTAAAAAAAATACTATGAAAATATAATTTATTTATTTCGATACCGTACATTTCCCCGATAATCTATTAGAATTTCCCTTTCTAGGTGGTGGATGTTATCTTTTATTAGGTACTGTTGAGGTAGATTATCATTTTCCAACAGTGACAATAACTAAAATGGCAAAGATGCCATTTGTACCTGAACCACGATATATGGATGCTAAAGATCAATACACAAAATCAAATTAAGGAAGATGTAAGTAATACGCAACGCGATCCTTATCCGGAAGAACATCAAATTAATTTACCTCGTTTTCGAATGCAAGAATAATTCAGAATTATTTAAAAGAATCAACAGAAAGTATAAAGGAGTAAGATGAAAAAGATGGAATACGCAATCGTAGATATTGAAACAACAGGCGGAAACGCTCGTGGCAGCCGCATTACCGAAATTGCAATAATCATTCACAATGGAACAGAAATTATAGAACGTTTCGAAACACTCGTGAATCCCCAAAAAGAAATACCAATTCCCATTTTTGCCCTAACAGGCATCAACAATGAAATGGTCAAAAATGCACCACTTTTTGATGCTATTTCCGAAAGAGTTTTAGAATTACTCACAGACCGAATTTTTGTAGCACACAATGTAAATTTTGATTATTCCTTTGTTCGTCACGAATTAGAAGCGTCAGGTTTTAAATGGACCGCTAAAAAACTATGTACCGTCAGAGCAGCTAGAAAAATTAAACCAGGACTTGCGTCCTACAGTCTGGGTAGACTGTGCAAATCATTAGACATTCCATTAGAAAACCGTCACCGTGCAGGTGGCGATGCAGATGCCACAACTATACTGTTTGAACTTTTACTTGAATCGGATGAAGATAAAGTAATAGACCAAATGATTAAGAAAACAGCACAAGATCAACGACTACCTCCAAATCTCCATCCTGATGATTTTAACAACTTACCCGATAAACCAGGAGTATATTACTTCTACAACGAATTCAAGAAAGTAATATATGTAGGCAAAGCCATTAACATAAAAAAGAGAGTAACAACCCATTTCACAGGGCACAGTGTAAATGCCCAAAGGCAAAACTTTTTAAGGGACATACACGCAATTTCGTTTGAAGTCTGTGCCACGGAACTGATGGCATTAATACTAGAATGCACCGAAATCAAAAAGCTTTGGCCAGCCTACAATAGAGCATTAAAAAAGTACGAACCTAAATACGGTTTATACCAATACGAAGCACGCAATGGGTATAAATATCTAGGTATCGGAAAAGTAACAAAGTTTCAAGAGAACCTCGAGCATTTTAGCAGTTTGTATGAAGGTATTAATCTACTACAAAGCTTGGCAAGACAATTTGAAATCGATTACCGTTTTTGCAAATACGATACAACTACTTCAGTAGGATCAGTAGGAATAGTAAAAGACCCAAATGTTTTGAATTTACCCGATGTAGAAAATCACAATGAAAAAGTAGAAAATGCTATTGACTTTTTAAAAAGCAACAAACAAACCTTTGGAATAATAGAAAAAGGCAGAACCGAAGACGAACGCAGCTGTATTTGGGTAGAAAACGGACATTTCTACGGAATGGGATATTTTTCAACAGATGAAGCAATAACTGATCCTTCAGAATTAAAAAATACCGTTACTCTATACAAAAGCAACCAATACATAATGCAACTCATTTTAAAATATTCAGAAAAAAATCCTAGAAAATTATTTCCCATACAATAGACATCAAGAATAAAACAACTAAAAAAATAAAATTTGATTACATATTATGTAATTTTATAAAACAGAAAAACCAATACACAACAATGGACGCAGAAGTAAAAATCATCAGCTAACTATTTAAAAAAGTTTTTGCCATTAACCTCCAAACCATTTACAGGTGCAGACTATAATTCACAAACAAAATGTATGGGAGGCTAAGAGAATCTCTAATTATTCCGTCTCTCAAACTTTAATTAGTTGAAATTCGTTTATTGGAACATCAACAAGTGTACATATTGTAATGGCGCACTTTATTACAGCGTGTGTTTTTCAAAAAGGGATAAAAACAGTCAAGATTGATAAAGCAACAATGGATTATTATATGCGCCTGACTTCTTTCTACAGCCAGTTTAGAGCGCTCGAGGTAAATTACAATCAGGTGGTAAAGATTTTATATCAAAAATTTTCTGAAAATAAAGCTTCGGCATATCTGTACAATCTGGAAAAAAAGACCTCAGAATTTGCCGTTTTATCCCAAAAAATCATATCACTTACTGAGGAATTTGAAGAAAAGCACCTGAAGAAATAGGAACTGCCAATGTTTTATATTTTCTAACAATGCCAAATAAAGTCATTATGTTCCTTTGAAAACAATAAAAAGCTGAGATATACTTTTACTTTTTAAATTCGCTTTACTACTGTAATGAGATTGGAGTCTTAATTACATCAATGCTATTTTGCATTAATGTAGAAATTCTTTGTATGCACTGACAAGGAATACAAAGAAACGATACAGTTCATATTTAAAGAATGATGACTAAATTTTAGAAGCAATGAAAAGGAGTAAGCAAATAGAGTTCTATAATGTTATATTGAAATATGATGAAAGGTTACGATTATTAGAAAACCTAGTCAGCGAAACTGACACGGACAACAAAGTGCAATCTGTTTTTACAAAAGAAAAATGTAAATCCTGTTACAGTAAAATTGACTTTGCTCAGCTCTTTTATATCTTAATGGATGAAGGTCTATTGTTTTTTGATAATGCAGATGAAAAAAATAATAGAAGTAAGTTTCAGCTATTCCTCGAAAATAATTTCACATATGCCGGCGATGATGGGGGACAGTCGAAAATTAAGTCGATCAGCAGACAGTTCTCCGAATGTAAAGGTTATACGTATAAAGGGAAGCAGATTACATTTTTAGAAGAACTCATTACAAAAATGCAGGATAGAAAAAGAAGGCTTCAAAGCTGGTAAGAGATTGTAAAAATAGTTTAGTATCAAAATTTAAATATTTGGTGATGACAAAAAAAGAAAGAAAACTCTCTTTTGTAATGAGAGTAAAACAGATAATAGAGCCTGTACTGGTGAGACTGGAAACAATTGATTCAAAAATCAGCGGATTGGGTAAAGGCGGGGTACCACCTGTATATTACAGAAATGAAGATTTAAAAAAGATATTTGGATTGTCTAGCAATACTATTATAAAATACAGACAGACAGGAATACTCCCATTTACTAAACTGGGGGATATATTTCTGTACGATGCAGCAAAAATAGATAAAATTCTTGACGAAAATAATGGCTAACAAAAGTGAATTTAGTCACAACAATGTCAAAGTAAAGGCTCCAAATTTGGAGCCTTTTTTTTTAAAAGAATTTCACTTGTACTTTAGTTTCAGTTTCTCCATATCTTCCATTATATTAACATCTAAAACTTTAGCATAGTGCTGTGTCTGCTTAATATTTGTATGACCCATCATTGCAGAGACATGTTCGAGACGCACGCCATTTCCTAGAGTGACAGTAGTAGCAAAGGTATGTCTTGAAACATACCAAGTCAGATGTTTATTGATCTCGCATATATCCGCAATCTCCTTTAAGTAAGCATTCATCTTTTGATTTGAAATCTGCGGAAGCAACCCTGTCTGTTTATTTTTATATTTTTCGATCACAGCCATGGCAGGAGGAAGCACGGGTACATTTTCCCTAATCGCAGTTTTTGTCCTATTTGTCATTATCCAAAGGTTAGCGTCATTGTCTTCGAAGAGATTTGCAGGGGTCAGGTTCAAAGCATCCACTGGTGCGTATCCTGTGTAGCAGCAAAAAAGAAATATGTCCCTGACTTTCTGTAGGCGCTCCATAAAGATTGGCTTTTCTTCAATAAGTTTAAGTTCCTGTTGGGTTAGAAATACCGCGTCCTTTACGCTTAATTTTCCGTCGTAGGCATCAAAGGGATTGCGGACAAACAAATCCATCCGTATACAATAGTTGCAGGCTGTTTTGTACATTTTCATATATTTAACCACAGAGTTGTTTTTTATTCCGACCTGCCCCTTAAATGAACTCTCGTACTTTAAGTATTCTTCAAGATTATAAACGAAAGAATTTGAAATTTCGCTGACCGGCATATCTTCTACGGTATAATGTTTTTTCATAAACGCAGTCAAAAGCTCACCACTTCGTTTGTACTTCTGAAGAGATGCAGCTGACCTTTCACCTGCGTCCACTTTTCTTTTGAAGAATTTGTTATGCCGTTGCACAACTTCATTGATTGTTGTTTTACTTGTTTGGATTTTAGATTTTCCTGTAAGTTCGGCTTTAAGCATTTCTAAAGATACCTCGGGATCAATGTTGAAAAGGTGGTTAAATTTTTTCTCGACATTAAGGCGATATAATTCAAGATAATTTTTAAGGATCTTTTCTTTTTCGAGTCGCAGTAGATTCCTGAGGTTGTTGGTGTAAATCCATCTTTCTTTGGAAATAGTTTTTCCTGTGCTGAGAGAAACTCTGTTGGTTTTGTAGGTAATGCGCGCAAATATGGAGCATTCTCCGTTTTTATCTACTTTTTCGGATTTAAGGTAAAAAATTACTTTTAACATGTTTTCTAGTTTTTAAATTAATAAACAAATTGATTTAAAAATTTTGAAGGACACCTCTGTTTACAGGGAATTCCCGGGGAATTCTTTCAATTTAGTACACTTTTTTTTGACGCAAAAATCAAAAAAATAAAAGTGTACTAAAAAGTGTACCATGCTTTGCTCTAATATGTGTTTTTTGACATATTGTAAAAAAGAAAAAACCCTTTAAATACTAGTATTTAAAGGGTTTTGATATTTAAAGTTTCTTTTGAAACTTCTACTGGCGGAGAAAGAGGGATTCGAACCCCCGGACCTGTTACAGTCAACAGTTTTCAAGACTGCCGCATTCGACCGCTCTGCCATTTCTCCAATAAAGCGCAATCCATTATGGATTGCGAGTGCAAATGTAATTATTAATTTGAATACTAAAAAATATAAATCAAATTAATTGTGACCCGACTGGGGCTCGAACCCAGGACCCCATCATTAAAAGTGATGTGCTCTACCAACTGAGCTATCGAGTCAATTTATTTTAACTTTAACATTGAGGTTTTAATTATTTTAAAGCAAAACGGCTACTTAAATTGTATTGTGACCACGGTGGGATTTGAACCCACACGCCCTTACGAGCACCACCCCCTCAAGATGGCAAGTCTACCGTTTCTCCACGTGGCCTTAAATAAAAAGGTCAAGTAAATTTTACTCGACCTTTTGTGACCCGACTGGGGCTCGAACCCAGGACCCCATCATTAAAAGTGATGTGCTCTACCAACTGAGCTATCGAGTCTATGCTTCAAGGATTAATAAGTGTTGATCACTTTAATTGTGACCCGACTGGGGCTCGAACCCAGGACCCCATCATTAAAAGTGATGTGCTCTACCAACTGAGCTATCGAGTCTTATTTATTCGCTTGAATGCGGGTGCAAATATAAGGACTTTATTTGATGTTTTCCAAAGTTTTTTGCATTAAATTTGTCTTTTTTTATTATTTAATCATAACACCTTAATTTGTAAGTATTTATTACATGAAGAAAATCATACTATTAGGATATATGGGCTGTGGCAAGTCAACCATAGCAAAAACCTTATCCAAAAAACTACAACTACCCTTTGTAGATTTAGACGACTATATTATTGAAAAATCAAAAATGTCCATACAAACCATTTTTGAAGAGCTTGGTGAAATCCAATTCAGAAAGATGGAGCACGAGGCTTTAATAGCATTATTAGCGCTAGATCAAACTATAATTATTGGCCTAGGAGGTGGTACGCCATGCTATGCTAACAATCACGAGCTCTTAAAAGCAGAACATGTAGAATCTGTCTATTTAAAAGCTTCTATAGCAACGTTATTTGAAAGACTCTTTACCAATAAAAGCAAAAGACCCCTTATTGCACATATGGATCAGGAGCAAATGAAGGAGTTTATTGCAACGCATCTTTTTGAAAGAAGCTATTTTTATAATCAAGCTAAACATATTGTCTCAGTTGATGAAAAATCAGTTGAGCAAACCGTATTGGATATAGAGGCAGTATTAGCTTAAATAAGCATAGTTTTGCTGGTTATCATCAAACACAACCTGCACGTGCTCTAATAAAGAGGTAGAGAGAGATATGCCTTTAAAATCAGCTTTAACAGGATATTTCTTGTGGTTACGATCTACAAGAACAGCTGTTTTAAATTTTTTTAGAGGCACTTCTAAAAAATGACGCACAGTATAAATCAAAGTAGTGCCAGAGTTTAGCACATCATCAATAAGTATTAAACCCTTATGGACATATTGTTCTTTATTTACAGAGGTAGTTATAGGTTGTTCTGGATGCACTTTATTAATATGTACCTCACACAATACAACCTCTAAGGGAGATATTCTCTTTAATTCTGCGGCTATTTTTTGAGCAAAGACAAATCCATTTTGAGTTATTCCAGCAAGAACAACTTCTTTTTCGTCTACAAAAGTTTCAAAAATTTGATAGGCAATTCGGGTGATTTTATGCTCTATTTCTTGGTGTGTTAAAATAATATTCTTGCTCATTTTATTTTTTTTATATATAAATTTACTTACTAAATTCTATTCTATATCTTCTTGGTCGGGTGTTGTTTCGTTGCCAAAACCATCAATATCTCTTCGGTCTTTTTTGGTAGGCCTTCCGGTGCCGTTTTTTCTGTAATGGTTCTTAGAGAGCTTAAGTAGCTCTAAATGTTGGTACACATCCGCAGGAGTATCATTGCGCCTATAGATATCTACTAGTTTGGCTCCAACACGATTTTCGGGGATATCCAACACGGTTATTATTTGAGTGATTTGGTCTTTCCTAAAAGTGATTTTATCCGTAGGAAAAACCTCCTTGGAAGGCTTTGCAACCAACCCATTTACCGTAACATGATTCTTCTTGCAGGCTTCTGTGACCATGTTTCTGGTTTTGTAATACCGAACACACCATAAAAATTTATCAATTCTCATAAAAATTTTAAAATCAGAGTTAAATAGTTTACAAAAATAAATCAATATTGTATCTTGCGCACTTAAAAATCAGCTATAATGAACAAATTTAAGTATTATTTTATTTTATCAATTACAACATTGTCTTTATTTTCATGTTCAAAAAATGAAGATCCAATACCCGTTACTCCTCCAAGAGCATATAGCGTGCAATATCCAACGGATTTAAATGATATCGAACAATATTTAAAAACATACTACATAACCGTATCTGCTGATTTTGATGCTACTATAAGCAAAATTCCAGAAGGAGGATCTCAAATATCTATTTGGGATCAGAAAATATACCAACTAAAAAACAGAATAGTACGTTTG
The DNA here is from genome assembly GCF_001831475.1 of Flavobacterium crassostreae. Classification (NCBI taxonomy): domain Bacteria; kingdom Pseudomonadati; phylum Bacteroidota; class Flavobacteriia; order Flavobacteriales; family Flavobacteriaceae; genus Flavobacterium; species Flavobacterium crassostreae. Next base: position 2,855,242 of record NZ_CP017688.1, read on the forward strand.
CATGCAGTAGATTATAAGGTATATTATTTAGTTTTAAGAGAAGGTGTTGGCGAATCTCCTACTAATACAGATGGTGTTTTGGCAGCTTACAAGGGCGAGTACTTACAACAGGTGACCACTGCGGGAGTGACTAACTTGACGGCCACCTTTTTTGAGGAAATTAAGTTTCCAGAAACGTTCCTTTCTTTAAACGCTACCATTACTGGTTGGAGCGAAATTTTTCCACAGTTTAAAACGGGTAATTACACTTCCAACCCCGATAATGGCAAAATTACGTATACTGATTTTGGCGCAGGAGTCCTTTTTATTCCTTCTGGCTTAGGATATTATGCTACAGGTACAGAAGGCATTCCTTCCTACGCTCCTTTAGTTTTTAGTTTTAAACTACACGAAATACTACGTTTTGATAGTGACGGAGATGGTGTTTTAAACTATTTGGAAGATATAAATAAAGATAAGTATGCTTACGATTTTAGAAATACGTTTCTACACCCTACAACGCCATCCGTAAATGCAGATGATACCGATGGGGATGGTATTCCTAATTATAAAGACATTGATGATGATGGAGATGGATTTACCACTAAGGCAGAAATAGCTGCAGGAACAGATTATTTAAACAAAAATGAGCACCCATAAAACTAAACATCTTTCTAAAATATTTGGTAGTAAAAAGTCTCTTTTCTTTTCTTGAAAAGAGACTTTTTTATTGTAGATAAAGTAGATACTATTTTCAAAAAAGAGCACTTTTTTTATATACAAAAGCCGTTATCTTATATAAGATAACGGCTTTTATTTTGTATTATCTAAACTATTTTCGAGTAAGCACTTTTTCTACGGCTTCTACAATTGCTTGGTTGTTCAATTTGTATTTATCCATTAATTGCTCCGGTGTTCCAGATTCTCCAAAGCTATCATTAACGGCAACAAATTCTTGTGGTGATGGGTTGTTTAGAGCCAATACTCTAGAAACACTCTCTCCTAGACCTCCCAAAATATTGTGTTCTTCGGCAGTAACTATACATTTGGTTTTGGCCAAAGATTTTAATATAGCAGCTTCATCAAGAGGCTTGATAGTATGAATATTAATTACCTCTGCAGATATTCCTTTGGCTTCTAATGCTTCGGCAGCTATAAGTGCCTCCCAAACCAAGTGTCCTGTTGCAACAATAGTTACATCGGTACCTTCATTAAGTAGAATTGCTTTTCCAATTTCAAAAGGTTGGTCTGCTGGCATAAAATTAGGCACTACTGGACGTCCAAAACGCAAATATGCTGGACCATGGTGGTCTGCTAACGCAAGGGTAGCCGCTTTTGTTTGGTTGTAATCACAAGTATTGATTACGGTCATGCCAGGCAGCATTTTCATTAATCCAATATCTTCCAAAATTTGGTGTGTTGCACCATCTTCTCCTAGAGTTAATCCAGCATGCGAAGCGCATATTTTTACATTTTTGTCTGAATAGGCTACCGATTGACGAATTTGGTCGTATACTCTTCCGGTAGAAAAGTTAGCAAAAGTTCCTGTAAAAGGAATTTTACCACCAATGGTTAATCCAGCAGCAATTCCGATCATGTTGGCTTCGGCAATTCCGATTTGAAAAAAACGTTCTGGATGGTTTTTTTTAAAATCATCAAATTTTAAAGACCCAATTAAATCGGCACATAGCGCAACTACATTCTCATTTTTTTGACCTAATTCTGTCATTCCCGCTCCAAAACCTGAACGGGTATCTTTACTTCCTGTATTTGTGTATTTTTTCATTTTTTTAAATTCAAAAATTTAAAAATTAATAATTGAAATATTTTGAGTGGCAATTCAAAACGTACAATTCAAAATTTAAAATTATTAGTAATCTCCTAAGGTTTCTGGGTTTTGCGCAAATGCAAGTTCTAGTTGGGCATCATTGGGTGCTTTTCCGTGCCAAGCATGGGTGTGCATCATAAAGTCTACTCCATTACCCATTTCGGTATGTAATAATACACAAACTGGTTTTCCTTTTCCGGTTCTAGACTTCGCTTCATTCATCCCTACAATAATAGCAGTGATATCATTTCCTTTGGTTATCTCTACAACATCCCAATCAAAGGCTTCAAATTTTGCCTTAATGCTTCCCATGGCCAAAACTTCATCGGTGGTACCGTCAATTTGTTTTCCGTTAAGGTCAATTGTTGCAATAAGATTGTCTACTTTTTTGGCCGAAGCATACATAATTGCTTCCCAGTTTTGCCCTTCTTGCAATTCACCATCTCCATGAAGAGTGTAGATTAAGTGGTTGTCTTTATTTAATTTTTTTGCTTGTGCAGCACCAATCCCTACAGACAAACCTTGACCTAAAGAACCGGATGCTATACGCACTCCTGGCAAATTGTCATGGGTTGTTGGATGTCCTTGCAATCTAGAATTGATCAATCGGAATGTAGCTAACTCAGCAACCGGAAAATAACCGCTTCTGGCCAAAATGCTGTAAAATACGGGAGAGATATGTCCATTGGATAAAAAGAAAAGATCTTCGCCAATTCCGTCCATATCAAAACCTTCTTTGCGTTCCATGAGGTTTTGGTATAAGGCAACTAGAAATTCTGTACATCCTAATGAACCTCCAGGATGCCCAGAGTTTACGGCGTGTACCATTCGAAGAATATCTCTTCTTACTTGGATAGTTAAATCGTTTAATTGTTGTGTGTTAGGCTTCATTTTTTGTGTAAAAGTTAAACTAACGCAAAGGTAATTTTTATTTTGGCGCAAGACAAGGGATTTTTGATTTTGTTCTAATGGCTTGGTGTGCGGTTTTAAGCTGTGTTTTGGATTATAATTTAATCCTTAAATCACCAAAAGCTTTAGAAAACAGGAGAAAATGTCTAAAATTCAAAATGTTTAATTTAATTAGTTTGTGTAAAAATACCTTTTAATGAGATATTTTGTTTTGTAAACTACTCCAACCTCCGCCATTATACACGGTAGTAAATCCAATTGATTTTAAGGTATTTTTGGCTGCAGCACTACGCATTCCGGAAGCACAACAGGTGATTATTATGGTATCTTTTTTAATTTTTGATATGGATAGATTGAGTCCATTCAGAGGCATATTGATTGCTTGTTTTATATGGCCTTGTTGGAATTCTGAAGCAGTTCTAACATCAATAATAACAGCCCCTTTTTGAAGTAAATCTACATAATCTACCGCTGGAGTCCATCCTAATAATTTTTTTATACGTGTCCACATTTTATAGTATGTTTTGAGATTTATAATAGTTTAATTCTAACCAAGATCCGCCATTATAACACGCAACACCTTGTTCGGACAAAAAATGCTCTGCTTGACCACTTCTGTTGCCAGAGGCGCAACATAAAATTAGAGGCGAAGGGAGGTTTTTTAACTCTTCAAGTCTTTCTGGAATTTCATTTAAGGCAATATTTATAGCTCCCGCTACGCTACCTGCCATAAACTCTCCATAAGAACGCACATCTATAATGGTGCCGGAATTTTGCTGTATTAATTCTTCTACTTTTTTCATGTTGTTTGTTTTTTTAATTTTTTGCTTACCACTTATAGTATTGGTATTCGTATTTAAAACAAAATTACAGCATAAAGAAGCTACCTACAGTAACTTTTGTTACATAACAACCAAATAATTATAAATACTTAAAACGGTTGCTTTAGTGCTATTTACCTACAGTTATCTGCAGCTAGTCTTTGGAAAAAGAACCATTCAACTAAATTAATAGAATAAAAACCAAGTTAAGGTTACTTTTGATTGTACTTGTTTGCAAAATTAAAAACAGACCCATCGATTATTTAAGTTGGTTATTAAATAGGTGTACAAAACGCAAACTTGTTTTTAAAAATACTAGTTTTTAAAAGTAAAATAGATTGTTGTGTCACATTTTTGAATCCACAAAACAGAGACCTGGTCTCAAGCATTTGTAATTTAGTTGTTATTTATAATGCAAATTTGTAACCGCAATCAAAACTAGGGATAACAGCCTTAACACCTATTGTTAAGGCTGTTTTTTTTTGATAAATCTAACAAATAACTTCTTGGTTTGTACTTTGTATGGTTAACTTAAAAGCCATCCGGACGGTTTAATATTTTGGGTTGTACACCTTATTTAATCCTTGTTTTACGCTCCACAAATTGTCCAAAATAATAAGCAATAAGTATCGGAATAAGCGCTAGCCCAACATACTTTTCTATCCATCGAAACTCCGATAAGAATATCAAAAGGACGGCAGCTAATATTGTAAATGCAAAATCTACTATTACCTTCTTTTTCTTCATAGTTTTATTTTTTTTTAGCAACAACCTTTGCTATTTTGTTATTCATTTATATATTTTTTTAAAACGCTAGTTTCCCAACGTTTTAAGACCAATAATAGACCCAATTAATGTGGTTAAAAAAAACAATCTCCAGAGAGTTACTGGATCTTTAAAAAATAATATTCCTACCAGCACCGTGCCAACAGCTCCAATCCCTGTCCAGACTACGTATGCAGTACCCAAGGGTAAGCTTTGGGCTGCTTTAATTAGCAGTGACATACTCATTATTAAGGATAACAAAAAACCCAAATACCATGCATTAGATTCGGTTCCAGTTGTTTCCTTGGCTTTACCTAAACAAAAGGCAAAAAGCACCTCAAATAATCCTGCAATAATTAAAAGTAACCAATTCATTTTTTTTTCTTACAAATATAACAGCTATTTAAGTAGAAAAACAAAATCAGGAGGTAACCGTTACTTTTATTTTAAAATAAGGTGTACTCAAAAATCACAGATAAGGTTTTGTAATCTCGACGAATAGAAACATACTCTTTCAAAATATTTCGGTTCATTTGACGCCTTATTTCTAAACTATATTTGTCCTGAAGTTTATATCCAAATGTTAATCATGTAGTGAATACTTTAAGAATTAACTACAGATCCACCAACTCTTTTGTACAAAATAGAAGTCTTTATTTATATCTCTCCACAGGTTTTAGGATTGATCTAAAGAAGCTTACAATCTATCTCAAGAATTACGGAACATTTTTGAAAACACAACGGATAAAATCATTGGTTTTGCCAGACTAGCTAAATGGCATGAAAAAGTAAATCAATCTGGTTTTAAGTCTTTCAATACAATCTCAAGATCGATAATGAATCATTATCAAAGCATATTAAACTATTTTGATAACAGAAGTACTAATGCATCAGCAGAATCCTTTAACGCCAAAATAAAAGCTTTTAGATCTCAGTTTAGAGGTGTTCGAAATGTAGAATTCTTTCTTTTTAGGCTAACTACTATTTATGCCTAATTCTTGTCGCTCCACAGGTTTTGGGATTGATCCCTATTTATGCTTAATTTTTGCTACTCCACAGATTTATGTCTTGATCCGTCGTAACGTAAACAACACAACTTTCTTTAATACTTTATAGGGACAAAAAAAGCCTTTCATTTCTGAAAGGCTTTCTCAATATTTAGCGGTCTGGACGGGACTCGAACCCGCGACCCCCTGCGTGACAGGCAGGTATTCTAACCAACTGAACTACCAGACCCACTGCTATATTGCGGTGCAAAGATACAACAGAAGAAAGGATTACACAAGTACTTTTTTGTGTTTTTATCTGTTAAAAAATCTAAAAAAAACCAACCTGCTGATTATTAACACTAATAACTTAAAATTATTTTAAAATCAATAACTAGTTTTTATAAAAACAAGAATAAACTTACAAAATATACGTTTTAAAAAATGGGTATTGGGTTAATTTCTTTGAACTTTGGTTGCCTTTTTTATATCCGAACCGCCAGGAAGATGCATTTTATCGGTAAGTATGGCAATTTCATTCAAATCAAAAGTACCAAGCATGCTCATCAGAATGGTTTGATTTTCTGAATTGGTGCTTTCCATAAACAATAGCAGCTCTTTGATATTAATACTATCGTTTGCGGGTTTGGTAGCAATCCAAATATTTTTGCCATTTTCTTGAATACGCACTAGCTCTTCTAAACCGGCCGTTTTGGCATAAGCAGTAGCCGCTGCTTTCATATCCATAGAAATCTTAGTACTGGCGGTCGAAAAAACTTTTAGATTGTCTAATTTTTTTATCAAGCTCATATACCTTTGTGTTTCTTGGTCTGAAGCATCGACACTAACTTTACTCATTAGTTCCAACATTTTTTTATTGACTATAATTGTGGTTACCTCTTCGTGGTTGCTAAATTTATCAAAGCTAGTTTGAGCCAATAAAGCATTTGTAAACAAAAGTACCACCAGGCTAAGTATTGCTTTTTTCATTTTTATGTTTTTTATCTATTATTTTAAATTAAATTTCAAATCCACCTATATATGTATACTGCATATTTTGTGCCAATATCCATACTTTAGACGCACTAAATATATTGTTTTATTTTAAATCAAGGCCTCATTGGGTTATTTTATACTCTTTTAACAACAAAACCCAAACCAAATCACTGGAGACATTTAGTTACAAAACTGCTAACTTACTGGCTATTTTAGTATTGGAGTCCACATTAAATTTTTATAAATCTAAAATTATTGAAACAAAAGGTAGTATTTTTACGTTTGTATGGTTTATCAAAATTTACAAAACATGAGAACAACCTTGGTATTTGCACTAGTAGTATTTTGTTGTAGCAGCCTTTTTCTGAGTTGTCAAGATATGGATGACGTACCTACTACAGACAATTTAGTGGTTCAAGATTTTGTATGGAAAGGGCTCAACTTGTATTATTTATGGCAACCAGAGGTAGTAAATCTAGCCGATAAACGCTTTGTAAATCAGCAGGATTTAAACCATTTTCTGACCGGATTTTCGGCTCCAAAAGACGTATTCAATGCCTTATTGATGGATAAATCTATAGATCGTTTTAGCTGGATTGTGGATGATTATTTAGCCCTAGAAGGTACATTAGAAGGAACAACCAAAAACAACGGCTTAAAATATGCTCTGGCCTACAAGCCTGGCAGTACTCAAGAGTTGATTGGCTACGTTAGGTATGTAATCCCCAACTCTAGTGCGGCAGCCAACAAGGTGCAACGTGGTATGTTGTTTTATGGCATAGACGGCAGCCAACTAACGCTGAGCAACTACCGATCGTTGCTCGCTAAGGAAAATTATAGCATAAATCTTGCTACCTATCAGAATGGCATCATTATTCCTGGCACAGAATCTATTGCATTGACCAAAACGGTTCTATCCGAAGATCCGATATTTATTCATAAAATAATCTCTAAGGCAGACCATCAAATTGCCTATGTAATGTACAACGGATTTTATAGCGCATACGATACGGCTTTAAATGAAATATTTGCCACTTTTAAGAATCAAAAAATAACCGATTTTGTTTTGGATCTCCGATACAATGCTGGAGGATCTATAAACACCGCTACCCGATTGGCTAGCATGCTAACGGGGCAGTATACCGGCAAAATTTTTGCAAAACAGCAGTGGAACCCAAAAATTAATAGCTATTTTGAATCCAATAATCCTCGAGCACTCCAAAATAATTTTACAGACAAAATAGATAACCAAGCCATCCATAGCTTAAATCTCAACCAAATTTACATTTTAACCTCCAAAAATACCGCATCTGCTAGTGAATTAATCATTAATGGATTAAAACCATACCTCAACGTTATTCAGATAGGAGATGTGACTACGGGCAAAAACGTAGGTTCGGTAACTCTATACGACTCCCCTACTTTTGGCAAAAAAAACCGAAACCCAAAACACCGTTATGCCATGCAACCCATTGTTCTAAAAATGGTCAACGCTACTGGCCAAGGCAACTATACCAAAGGGATTGAACCTGATTTTTTGCTGCTTGAAAAAGTATCTAACTTAGGGGTTTTAGGAACAGACACAGAACCTTTATTAGGTGCCGCTATTGCAAAAATTACTGGGGTTAACCCCATGGCAAAACACCTTATTGTAGAGCCAACATTAGTCCCGTTTTACGAAAATAAAACACCTCCAGAGCCCAACACCATGTATCTGGAAGAAGCTCCAGAAGGTATTTTGAAGGCCTTGGATTAAGCATCCGAAATGACTACAAAAAAAGCCGTCTTATAATTAAGACGGCCTTTGGATACTGGTGTTTCGGGTTTGTAGTTCCCAAACACCGCTTTTAATTTTTATAATAAAATAGTCAAACCGGCTTTGATATTTCTTCCTCTTGTACTAAAACCTCTAGATTCTACAAAATCTTTATCTAAAATATTATTTGCTGCTGCAAAAACATGCATTCTGTTTTTAATCAATTCGTACCGAAGGTTCATGTTAACCAATTGATAATCCTCCAGTATTGCAGTATTCAACACCGGAGCATATGCTGGTGCGGGATAAGTGGTATACTCTAAATAACGATCCGAAACAAATTGGTAACTTGCAGCCAAATTTAAACGCGAGCTAGCCTGAAAAGCCAACTCTAAGTTCGCTTTGTGTTTCGGGTTTAAAATTCTAGATTGCTTTTCTAATTCCGTAAAAGTATAGTTGGCATGAATAGTTGCTCTATCACTCCATGCGTAGCTAATCATAGTCTCTACGCCTCTTGCTTTATTTATTCCTGCAACATTAAAATACTTGTAGGTCATTAGGTCAAAACCAATGGCATTGGTTTCTTCTCTCAAAAAAGCAACAGAAGACAGGGTGGCTTTTTTATCTAAAAAACTAGCCTCAAAACCCAATTCGACCGTAGCGTCTTCTTCTGGAGACAAGTCTAGATCTCCGTAAGAAGAATACAATTGGTACAAACTTGGCGCCACAAAAGCCGTGCTATACGACGCTAGCACCTTAAGTGGTAGGCTACCCAGGCTGTAGGATGGATTTACATTAAACACTAAATTAGTTCCATATTTGCTGTGCACATTTAAACGTGTTCCTGCATTTAGATTAAATCCAAAATCCGAATTATAAACTCCCGTTGCATAAGGGTCTATCATATTAAATTTTGCCAATTCTGTTGGAATAACACTATAATCACTTTTGTTGGACATTTCATGAAACTGAAATTGCGCTCCAGTAATCACAACGACCTGATTGTTGATTTTGTATTTATTGAAGGCATCTGCATTGACGCTTCTGGATCTGTAGTAAGAAAAGCTTCCAAAATTAAATAGGGATCGATCCATTAAATTGGCACTCGTTTGCAAAACCAATTCTCCTTTATTGTATCGGTACTTTGGGGTTACTCCTACTCTATATTGTTCTGAGGTGCCAAAATTATTTGGGTTATCTGCAAAGGATCCGGAGTCAAATTCATTTTTCATTTTGTCATAATTGGCAAAAAAATCAAAACTTAGTTTTTGGTTCGGTACAAAACCTACCTTTACTAAAGAGTTGACCCTCGAAAAACGATCTTCTTCAAAAGGAGTTTGGTTAAGGCGTGGTTTTGCTTCGGATATACCTGTGGTTTCGGTACTATTTAACGAGGCAAAATAATTTATTTTTTGAATCTTGCCATGCAAACCAAAACCTTGGTTAAAATCATTAACGCTATAATCCTTTTGTTTGGCTACCATTTGTGTCCCCATATCCATGTGCACATTTGCGGCAATTTTTTGATTGGTTGCTTTTTTTAGAGTAATACTAATTACTCCTGTAGCGGCGCCAGAACCGTATAAGGTGCTTGCGGCTCCTTTCATGATTTCGATGCTTTCAATCTGTTCTACAGGTAGCAAGCGCAAATCATACGACAAATTAATACCCGAGGCATCTGTAACTGGAACACCATCGATCAAAATCAAAACCTGATGTCCTCTACCGCCACGTAAATAAACCCCTAGATCTTTACCATTACGGCTTTGGTTTCCGTTAATTTCTACTCCAGCAACAGTACTCAATATACTTGCTAAAGATTGGCCTTGCTTTTTCTTTAAATCTGCAGCAGTAATGCTCACAATTACTTTACCAGATTTTTCTTTTGGTAAAGCAAATTTTGAGTCTAAAATTACTACTTCTTCTAACGGATTTGGTTTTTGTTCTTGCGCCATACCATGCATGGCAAACAACAATGCAATCGCACTAATGCGAAGGATTTTTTTGTTCATTTTAATACTATAAAATTTAAAAAATTAGGGAGAAAAGCATAGCGTGACCCATACCCAAACTTTTTTTCCCGAAAGTTTGATACTCAGCATACTAGGCAGGTCTCCTGGCTTGCGTCTTGTTGTTTACCTTCCCAAGGGACTAAATAAAATCCTCTCAGTGGCTTTGTAGTTAACAACAAGCTTTATAGCTTACAGTTGCGGGTACAGCTCAGGACTGCTCGTATCCAATACTTTTATACAAATGTAAAAGCATGGGTGTTAGAGGGCACCTGATTCCCTTTTAATGTGTTTATAAAAAATTAAAAACACAACCTCAATACGGCGGCAAAGATACTGCTTAATTGGGCTACAAAGCAAGTTCAACAAAAGTATTACGTAACCTTAATGTGGTATTTTGTTAGGATCTACCCGATTTTAATTTGGATAACCGCACCAAAATCTACTTTGTTTTGAAAAGCATCTTTTAAGGCCAAAGAGCTTATTTTACATAAAATACTTCGGATTACTCCAGCATGCGTTACTAATACCACCGGGCCCGAAGGGTTTGAAAGGAGTTCTTTTTTAAAAAAATCATCTACTCTTTGGTACAGTTCTACAAAAGATTCTCCGTTAGGCACCTGTATGTTTACAAAATCATCCATCCAGGGCTGCAACTCCTCAGGTGCAATGGCGTTCCAGGGTTGCAACTCCCAATCTCCAAAATTCATTTCTAGCAAACGGTGGTCCAAAATGGGAGATTCCGATAGATATTTGGCCAAATAAACGCACCGAGATAACGGGCTAGAATACACCGTTGCTCCTACCGGAATTTGCGCTTTGATCTCTTCAAAAATAGGCAAATAAGGGGCTAATAAACCAACATCGGATTGTCCGTAACAAATTTCTTTTTTGCAAACCGTTTGGGTATGCCGCACTAAATAAACTTCCATAAAACAACCATCGTTATATAATAAACCACCTCACAAACTTGTTGGGTTGCTCCCAAACAATCTCCGGTATATCCCGAAATCCATTTTTTAAAATATCGAGCCATCAAAAATCTAGTTCCAAAAACAGGTAGCAAAACCAATAGTACTTGCCATTGCAAATAAGCCAAAGCCAAAAGAGGTAGTAATCCAAAGAAGAATGCTCCTAGAACTTCTACCCATGTAAAACTTTGGGCAATAGGCTTGCTCTTGCTACTGGCATCTTCGCGAGAATATTCTTCGGTAAAAATAATAGATATTGCTGCCAAACGACTCAAAGAATGTGCCGTGACAAACCATCCAAAACAAAATAAATATGGTGTTGTGCTAAGCAAGAATGTGGCTTTTACCAAAGCAATAAGTGCCATAAATTTTAGCAATAATAACAAAACCACCCCAATGGCACCATAGGCTCCTATGGCGCTATCTTTCATAATCAAAAGGATTTTTTCTTTGGTCCATCCGCCGCCAAAACCATCACAAACATCCGCAAAACCATCTTCATGAAAAGCTCCCGTAACCAAAACCGAAATAACCATCGATACAACCACTGCTATTTCGGGGGTGGTTAGATAATTACTCCAAACAAATACTCCAAAGGCCACTGCTCCAACTATCCAACCAATTAAAGGAAAATAACGCGTAGCTTGGTTTAAATATTCCGGATTATGATCTATGTTTTTAGGACACGGAATTCGGGTATAAAATAGCAGTGCTGTAAAAAATAGATGTACTTGTTTTTTCATGATAGTGTTAAAATAGAGATAGAGATTAGCTTGTATGATATATAGTTTTGCGTTTATTAGGCTTTATTTAGGCTTTATTTAGAGTTTACATTAGCGCTTTCAAAAGTGGCCATTTTATTCAAAAAAGCCAACGCAGATTCTATAATTGGAAAAGCAATTGCACAACCAGTACCTTCGCCTAAGCGTAAATCCAATTGCAATATAGCCCTTGCGTCTAGATAATCTAAGAGTTTTTTGTGTGCTTGCTCTGCAGATTCGTGGCTAAATAGGGCATTTTTTTTGAGTAAAGGGTTTTGTTTTAGAGCTATTAAATAGGCAACGGTACAAATAAATCCATCTACCACAATAAGCATGTTATGCCGGTAGGCTTCTAGCATTGCGCCTGCTATCTGAAAAATTTCAAACCCGCCAAAATAGGCAAGTTGTTGCTCCAAAATATCGGTTTTGTTATAGTTTTGGACTGCTGTTTCTAAAATTGCAATTTTATGCTCTAACTGCTCTGAACTAGCTCCTGTGCCTTTGCCTACGCATTCCTTAATCGGAATTTTTGTTAGTATGTGCATCAATACCGAAGCGGTGGAGGTGTTGCCTATGCCCATTTCTCCAAAACAAATGCAGTTGCTTTCTGTTTTGGCTACATCGGCTACAATTGCGGCTCCTTTGGCAAAACACAAATCCAATTCTGTACCACTCATTGCTGGGCCATGCAAAAAAGATTGGGTACCTTTGGCTATTTTGGCCGAAATCAAATTAGAATTGGCTCCAAAATCATAATTTACTCCCGCATCTACCACCAATAGTTGGATGTTATGTTGGTTGCAAAACACATTAATGGCTGCTCCACCTGCCAGAAAATTTGTCAACATTTGTTGGGTTACGTCTTGCGAATAGGTGCTTACGCCATGCTCTGCAATGCCATGATCTGCTGCAAAAACTATCAAATGTGGCTTTTTTATCTCCGGGGTTGTGGTCTGAAAAATTTGTCCAATTTGTAGCGCTATGTCTTCCAAAAAACCCAAAGAACCTTTAGGCTTGGTTTTGTGGTCTATTTTTGCTTTTAAGGCAACTGAAATAGCGGTATTACAATTGGTTTGCGAATTGGTTGTACGGTTTGCGGGCTCTTTTGCTGTAGCGGTATTAATCGGGTTTGCAAAATTTATTTCTTGCACAAAAGGGGCTGTTGTTTTTTGTTTCCAATTTAATTGTTGTAGCATGGGTTGGTTGCCATAATTGGTTGCTGGCTTGCCTACGCAAAAGTACCCCAATGGCTCTATATGATCTGGCAATCCGAGTAGTTGCTTAAATTGGTGGTAATTTAGTATCGAAATCCACCCCATAGAATAGCCTTGCTCTGTCAAAGACAACCAAATATTTTGAGCTGCACAAACGGAACTAAACTTTATTGCTTCGTTGCTGCCCACTGTACCTATTGTAAAATGGTTCAAAACAGACCGATCATAACCAATCACTAAGCCTAGTGGCGCTTCTTCTATGGCTTCTAGTTTTAAGGCTTTGTATGCTTTTTTTTGGGACTCATTATCGGTTTGATTTGCTGCTTTTTGGTCAAAATCTACAAACAATTTTTTAACTGCTTTTTTGATAGAATCGGATTTTATCAAGTAGTATTTGGTAGCATCTGTCAAACCTACTGAGGGGGCCCAATGTCCTGCTTGCAATGCTTTTTGAATAACCTCTTCAGGAACGGGATCTTTGGTAAAGTGTCGGGTATCCCTACGGGATTTTAGGATTTCATCTAAGTAGGTCATTTTGTTTTGCATTTTAGGGTTGGGCAAGTTGCTCTGTCTCTTCGGGCCAAACCACAAAGCAGTAATCATTATGGGTAGCAACCGAAAACTCTGGTAGGATAATGGGCTGCGAAAAAAGCGGGCAATTTACCACCAAGGTATGAAACTCTCCGTTCTCTCCACAAGGATCAATCCCTTTTTGTTTTAATTCGGTTGCTAAATCTTTGGTCAAAAGTTTTCCTAAATATCCTTCTCCCATGTAGGTATTGCAGGAAACAATTCTGGTCTGGATATCATTTTGTATCATTTGGTGTACTAAATCTATTCTGTCTTGTTGCCACAAAGGTAAAATAGATTGTATCCTTGCGGCTTTACAAACCATATCTTCCCAATCTTTATGGGCTTGCAAATCGATATCTCCAAAAACAGCGGCATCTAGATGGTATTGGGTTTTTAGATCTTGTAGGGTATGGATAAATTTTTGTTCATAATCTTGCCAAGTGGCTGCTATGGCTACTAATGGTAGTTGCATTCTTTGAGCTTGTTGCTTCAAAATGGATAAAGGCAAACCATGAGAACGGGATCTTTTGCCGTTTTCGTGCATCATATTGAGTAGTACTTTGGGAACCCAACCTTGGTTTATTGCTAACATCATAGCATAACAACAGTCTTTTCCGCCACTCCACGAGGTCATAAAATGCCTACTCATCCTTTTATGGTTAGCGGAATTCCAGAAATCATTACCACTACTTTATGGGCGTTTTGTGCCAAATATTGGTTCATCCATCCTTGTAGTTCTGTAAATTTTCGTCCCATGGGTGTGGCGGCATGTACTCCCATTCCTATCTCATTGGTAACGATAATAATGGTTGCATTGGGTTGGGCTGCTATTTTGGCAAATTCTGCTTTGGCTTGTTCTAAACACAAGGATACGTCATGGTTGGTATCTACAAAAAAATTGGTTAACCATAATGTAACACAGTCTATTACGGCAACTTTTTCTACAAAATCAATTTCGCTCCAATATTTTTCTTTTTCTATATTTATCCAGTGCTTGTCTCGGTCTTTTTGATGGCGTGCAATTCTGTTTTGAAAATCTGCATCCCATTTTCGGGCCGTAGCTACATACATTGGCGTATCGGAGAGTTGTTGGGCTAGACTCTCGGCATAGCTGCTTTTTCCGGAACGCTCCCCGCCAGTAATTAAGTATATCATGGTGCTGATTGTTAGGTTAGGGTATGGTGTTATGTTAGTGCTTTTATTTTTTTTAAAAACCCATACGCGGTAAAGATAAGGTTTGTTGTATTTTTTAGGATTAAAAATAAACAAGATTTTTTATATTTTCTTTTACCTTTGTCTCTATCTTAAAATAGATTCATGAAACTTTCTTTCTTAAAAACGCTTTGTTTAGTTGCCTTGTTTAGTTGCATTAGTTGCAAAAAAGAAGAATCTCCAGATACCAAATCCGTTACAACAGCTACCAATGAAGTCCAATATGCTCGTAGTTTGGCTATTTATAAACACAAAGGGTATACTCGGATAAAAGTGCTTAATCCTTGGCCTAATGCGCAAAAAAACTATACATATGTCTTAAAAGAAAAAAACGGAGTGGTTCCGGATAGTTTGCTTCAATATCCTTCTATTGGGGTTCCGCTAGAGTCTGTTGTAGTGACCTCAACCACAAGTATACCGTATTTAGAAATACTTGGTGTAGCAAAACGTTTGGTAGGTTTTCCGCATACGGATTATATTTCTTCCAAAGAAACAAGAAAATTAATAGACAAAGGAGTGGTTAAAAATGTAGGCCAAAACGAACAATTAAACATCGAACTATTAATTGATTTAAACCCAGAGCTTATTGTTACTTTTGGTATAGACAATACCAACCCCATGATAGACAATCTAGAAAAAAGTGGTCTAAAGGTACTCCTACAAGCAGACTGGATGGAACAATCTCCATTAGGAAAAGCAGAATGGATTAAACTCTATGGTGCGCTTTTTGGCAAAGAAAAAGAAGCAAAGATACAGTTTGACAAAATCGTAAAAAATTATACCGATGCGCTAGCTTTGGTTGCCACCAAAAAACCTACTGCAACGGTGTTATATGGTGCTATGTACCAAGACCAATGGTATGTTGCCAAAGCAAATAGCTGGGTAGCGCAATTTATAAAAGATGCTAAGGCAAATTATTTATGGTCTGATGTTGGTGGCACAGGCAGTATTGGGTTGCCACTAGAACGCGTTTTAGACAAAGCCAAAAATGCCACGTATTGGATTGCCACTGGTCCATACCGTACGGTTACTGAATTAGCAAACACCAACCCACATTATAGTCAATTTAATGCCTTCAGAACCAAACAAGTGTACACCTTTGAAGGTAAAATTGGTGCTACAGGCGGCACGGTCTACTATGAATTAGCACCCAGCAGACCCGATTTAGTTTTAAAAGATTATATCAAGATTTTTCATCCGGAACTAGTTCCCAATTACACCTTTGCTTTTGCACAAAAATTAAATTAAAAACCATTGCGTCCCACATGCCCAATCAAAACAATTTATTTAACCAAAAACTAACTACACACCATAGGGTTAGTGCTCTTATATCCCATGTATCTTGACAAGCCACAAACGAAATTTTATTTTATTCTCAGTACTTAGTATAGCCTTAGTGGTTTTATTTTTTGCAAACATTAGTTTTGGATCTATAGCCATTCCGTTCCAAGAGGTATTCAAAAGCTTAACCACCGGTCAGGCTAGCAAATCCACCTGGGAGTATATCCTCATTCACTACCGTTTGCCCAAAGCAATAACAGCCGTTTTGGTAGGCATGGGACTTTCTGTAAGTGGTTTGTTAATGCAAACCTTGTTCCGGAATCCTCTTGCGGGACCGTATGTTTTGGGGCTAAGTTCTGGCGCAAGTCTGGGAGTGGCCTTTGTTATTTTAGGCACTGCCTTTATGCCTGCTGGTATCGGAGATTTATTTAGATCTTCGTACGGAATTATTTTGGCATCCACCACCGGAAGTGCTATGGTATTATTGGCTGTTTTAGTAGTTTCGCACCGCCTACGAGATACTATGGCTATATTAATTGTGGGGCTTATGTTTGGTAGTTTTACTAGTGCTGTTGTTGGTACACTAACGTATTTTAGCACCGCCGAACAATTACAAAAATTTACCTTTTGGTCCATGGGAACCTTAGGTAATTTGTCCTGGACTTCTATTGGCGTATTGTCTGTGGCGGTTTTGGCAGGACTAGGCATAAGCTTGTTGAGTATAAAACCATTAAATGCCTTGTTACTTGGAGAGAATTATGCTCGGAGTTTGGGGCTTAATTTCAAAAAAACAAGATTTTTAATTATTCTTGCTACCAGTATTTTGGCCGGAAGCATCACTGCCTACGCAGGCCCTATTGCATTTATTGGTTTGGCTGTGCCGCATATTGCAAAACTTATTTTTCAAACTAGCAACCATTTGGTTTTGTACTGGAGTACACTTTTGTTAGGAGCCACAATAATGCTAGTGTGTGATCTTGCCTCTCAACTACCTGGTTTGGACCTAATTTTACCTATAAATGCCGTAACTTCGTTGCTTGGAGCACCAATAGTTATTTGGTTATTGGTTCGGAAAAAGAAAATGATGGGATAAGGTATACTTCTTTTCTTTTTTATAGAAATAAAAAAACAAACGCTATGAGCTCTACTATTCTAAAAACCAAAGAGTTAACCATTGGTTACAAGACCAAAAACCAAACTACGGTTGTTGCAAAAAACCTGAATCTAAATTTTGAAAAAGGAAAATTAATTGCCTTAGTGGGGGCTAACGGCGTAGGCAAATCTACCTTGTTGCGTACCATTACTGGCATTCAAAAACCTCTAGAAGGCAGTGTTTGGTTAGATGGCAAAAAAATAACCGATTACAGCCCCTTAGCCTTAGCCCAAAATTTGAGTGTAGTACTCACCGAAAAACTACCGCCTAGCAACCTAACCGTTTTTGAACTAATTGCCCTAGGCAGGCAACCTTACACCAATTGGATTGGCAGACTAAGCCCTACAGATATGGCCAAAATAACTACTGCCATGGAGCTTACACAAATTTCGGATTTGGCGCTCCAAAAGCATTACGAAATAAGCGATGGGCAATTACAAAAAGTGCTCGTTGCTCGTGCATTGGCTCAAGACACCCCACTTATACTATTGGACGAACCTACTACACATTTGGATTTATTGCATAAAGTTGCTCTTTTTAAACTCTTAAAAAAGCTTACAACCGAAACCCAAAAATGTATTTTATTTTCTACCCATGATATAGATATGGCCATCCAATTGAGTGACCAAATAATCATCATGACGCCCGAAAATGTAGTCCAAGACAGCCCTTGCAATTGTATTGCTAACGGCAATTTTAAGGCATTATTTAATGACGAAAGCATTTGGTTTGACTCTAACAAAGGGGCTTTTATCATCCAATAAAAGCACGCTGCAAACTATCCTAAACCACAAATCATAACACCAAAACCCATTTTGTTAGCTCAAACCATGTTTCATTAAAGATTACCAGCCTATTTGGCGTTTGGCCTCTCCAATTACAAAAGCTACCGCATTGGCGATATTAAAACTCCGGATGTTGGTGGCCATAGGTATTTTTAAATGGGTTTGAAATTGTTCTAAAACTGCCTCGGAGAGTCCACAACTTTCTTTTCCAAAAACAAGCCAATCTCCGTCCTGAAATGCAATGTCTAAATAGGATTTTTTGGCATGAGAACTCATCAAAAAAACTCTTGAAGTATCTGGTATCTGTGCCTTCCAATCTGCTAGATTGGCATATTCTGTCACATCAAGATGCACCCAATAATCTAATCCAGAACGTTTTAAATTTTTGTCATTAATCACAAATCCAAACGGATGAATTAAATGCAACTTGCTTTGTGTACCAACACACAAACGACCAATATTCCCGGTATTATTAGGGATTTCGGGTTCCACTAAAACTATATTTAACATGCTTATGGTATTAATTTAGTATTCATTATCCGGCATTTGAAGCGTTGCAACTGCTATAACTCCACCGGCTTCTAAAGTATTTAAATGTATGTTGCCTATTCTAACCCGAACCAATCGTAGTGTCGGAAAACCCACTGCTGCAGTCATTTTTCGTACTTGTCTAAACTTGCCTTCCTTAACGGTGATAGAGGCCCAAGAGGTTGGCCCATGACGAGGGTCTCTTATTTTTTTGGCTCTAAGCCCTAAATCTGGCGTTGTTGGGAGCAATTGGGCTTGGCATTTTTGGGTTAGGTATTTGGTGCCATTATAACCTATGGTTACCCCTGCTTTTAGTTGGTCTATTGCCTCTTGAGTAATCATTCCATCTACTTGTACATAGTATTCTTTTTCTACTTTTTTAGAACGAATAAGTTGGCTCATTTTGCCATCTGTGGTCAAGAGCAGCAAGCCTTCAGAATCTTCGTCTAGCCGCCCTATTGCCATGGTTCCTTCCGGAAAATCATACAATTCTCCTAGCAGTTTTTTTTTGCGTTTTAGCGCATAAACAAACTGACTTAAATAACCATAAGGCTTATGAATAATAAAATGCGCATGTTGCATATCGGACTTCGATTATATTTTAAAACCACAAAGATAACGTTGTTTAAATAGCATCAAAATAAGATTGACCTACGTATCCAAAATCTAAAAGCAATGTTAAATGATGTGGCTTTTTATTCCAAAAATAGTATTATTAACCTTGCTTAAGGTGTTTATCCACATTCTGTATCGCTCTTTAAATCACTAACAGATCCCTAGAATAGCACCTAACTACATTTTAATTTAAAAAACACACCAACATGGAAAAGAAAAATCTAAACAAAAAGCCTAACAACGAAGATTTTAGTAAAAAATGCTCCGAAAAAGAAAACAAATCGCCCTCCGATACAATGCCTTTAGAAATTGAAGTAGATAAAGATGGTCAACAAACCCTAGTACAAAGAGCAAGAAACAACCAAGAAATTGCTGCTATTGTACCCGAAAAAAAAGAAAAAGAGGCCGATAATGAAAATTTGAATCGTGGAGTAACCACCGAAAAAGAAGCCATGATAACGGTTGAGAATAAAGATTTAAACTCCGACATTACCGCCAAAAGATATCCAAATTCGCATCCTGACAACCACACCGACCGTGGCAACATGAATCGCAATGAAGACAAATAAATATCCAAAGAGAATAGCAACAATGGTTCAAAGCCAGTAACTTTTTAAATAAAAAAGCTACTGGCTTATTTTATTATTTTGGTGACAACACCTATTAGGCGGATATTTTTTGATCTAATTGCTATTCTAAATAATTTTATTATCCTTATTTTTATCCCAAAATAAAAATACCATGTCTAGCATGTTGTCCTCCTTTTTGATTCTTTTTAGTATTGCACTTGCAATAGGTATTTTTATAGGAAAACTTCTTTTTTCTGCCCATTTTCAGACTACAAAAATAAGTTTAGAACAGAAATCACTTGCTTTAACACTCCAACTAGACCAATTGAAAGAGCATTGGAAACACGAAAAAATAGCTTTAGAAAAAAAAATAGCCACCGCCCTTTTAGAAAAAGAAACCCTAAGAGACCAAAAAGATAGTCTGGCTATACAACTTTCAAAAAAAGAAGCAGATTTTGAAAACCTCTGGGAACGCAATAAAGAACAACGCAACGAAGTAGAAAATTTACAACAAAAATTCACTAAAGAGTTTGAAAACCTCGCAAATAAGATATTAGAAGAAAAATCCAGTAAATTTACAGCACAAAATAAAGAAAACATGCAAAACATCTTGTATCCGTTGCAAGATAAAATACAATTATTTGAAAAAAAAGTAGCCGATACCCACAAAGAAAGTATTGATTATCATGCTGCCTTACGCCAACAAATTATTGGCTTGCGCGACATGAATATTCAAATGAGTAAGGAGACCGTCAATTTAACCAAAGCATTAAAAGGCGATAGCAAAACACAAGGTAATTGGGGCGAGTTAGTGTTAGAGCGGGTTTTAGAAAAATCGGGCTTAGAAAAAGGACGAGAATACCAAATACAACAAAATTTCACTAATGCAGAGGGCCATAAAGTAATTCCTGATGTAGTAATAAACCTACCCGATGGCAAAAAAATGATTGTGGACTCTAAGGTCTCTTTGACTGCCTACGAAAAATACTGTAATGAAGAACAAGAAGAAGCAAAAGCGGTTTATCTGAAAGAACATTTGCTCTCTATAAAACGCCATGTGGAGCAATTAGGCGCCAAAAACTACTCGGAGGTGTACCCCATTGAGAGTCCAGATTTTGTCTTGCTTTTTATCCCAATTGAACCTGCCTTTGCCCTAGCATTAAACCAAGATATTGGCTTATACAATAAGGCTTTTGAAAAAAATATTATCATTGTTACTCCAGCCACTTTGCTAGCCACTTTACGCACCATTGATAGTATGTGGGCCAATCAAAAACAACAAGAAAATGCTTTTGAAATAGCACGCCAAGCTGGAGCTTTGTATGATAAATTTGAAGGATTTGTGACCGATTTAATCAAAATAGGCAAAAAAATAGACGAAAGCAAAACAGAATACCATGCCGCCATGAATAAACTCACTCAAGGAAAAGGCAACCTAATTGTAAGTGTCGAAAAATTAAAAAAAATGGGAGCCAAAGCAAAAAAAGCATTGCCCGAAACTATAGTACAAAGAGCCGAACAAAAATAAAAACCAATTTTAAACAACAAACAAAATGAAAAAATTTTTTACCATTATGGTAGCCCTAACTATCCTCTCTGTAGTGAGTTATTTTAGCTTTATCTACTACGCCACATATAGTGAAGGAGTACGATCTGGACATTTGATAAAAATTAGCCATAAAGGAATGCTTTTTAAAACCTGGGAAGGAGAAATTAGTCAAGGTCTTTCGGGATCCCAAATTTTTTCTTTTTCTGTTTTAGATAAAGACAAAAAAGTAATTGAAGATCTTAAAGAAATGGAAGGACAGTATATAAAACTAACCTACATTGAACGATACAAAACCTTTCCGTGGTGGGGAGACACCAAATACTATATTACAGAAGTACACAAAGAAAACTCGCCTTTTAAATTAAAATAAACATGAGCAAAAAATGAGCAATCCTTTTAAAACCGTTGCCAGTTCCAACATAAGCATCTCGGAGTTAATGCTCCCATCGCACACCAATTTTAGCGGCAAAATTCATGGAGGTTATATTTTATCTTTACTGGATCAAATTGCTTTTGCTTGCGCTTCTAAATTTAGTGGCAACTACTGTGTAACTGCCTCGGTAGATACCGTGAATTTTTTGAACCCTATCGAAGTAGGAGAACTAGTAACCATGAAAGCCAGCGTTAATTATGTCGGAAAAAGCTCTATGATTATTGGCATTCGTGTGGAGTCTGAAAACATACAAACCGGCAAGATCAAACATTGTAACTCCTCTTACTTTACCATGGTATCTAAAGACAAAGACGGCACCAATGCAAGAGTACCCGGACTGATACTCTCTAATTTAGAAGAAGTACGTCGTTTTTGTAACTGCTTAAAGCAAATAGCGCTAAAGAAAGAACAAGACCGTCATGAAGAAAATTTTAACTATAGTGCTACCGAAACCTTAGCAAGCCTGCAAAAATACAATGTGCAAGTGGCTTTAGATTAATTTTTAAGTATACCAAAAAAGAAAAAGCGTACAGAATCTATTTTGTACGCTTTTTCTTAAAATTAAATTAAAAAAAGAACCGAAAAAAACTATTTTTTTTGTAACTTATAAGAGAACACTACCACCAAAGTCATGAAAAAATTGCTGCTTCTATTTTTTCTGTTTTTAGCTCATATAAGTTTGGGCCAACAAAAATATACCACCTCTAATGGACTGGTACATTTTGAAGCCTCCGTGCCGTTATTTGAAGCCGTTGCTGCCCAAAACAACCAAGTAAGCTGTGATTTGAACGCCACAAAAAGTCACATTACATTTGTGGTTTACATCACCGATTTTCAGTTTAAGAGAAGCCTAATGAAAGAACATTTCAATGCTAATTATATAGAAAGCCATCGGTATCCTAAAGCGATCTTTAAAGGCATTATTGAAAAATTTGATTTAAAAAACCTTGCTACAACTCCCAAAACACATTATTTAAACGGCACGCTCTACATTCATGGCAAATCCAAAGCTATCCGGGTTCCGGCTGCTATCCAAAAATCCGAAACCGGAATCCGTATAATTTCTGATTTTATAGTAGATACCGATTCCTTTGCTATCACAATTCCGTATATAGTACGAAACAAAATAGCCAAAAAAGTTCAGGTATCTGTAGTCGTAAATTTAGAATAACCGGATTTTTAAATACATTGTTGCAAGGCCTGCTTTAAAGAATCCCATTTAAATTCAAATCCGGTCTTTTGAATTTTAGCAGAAGATACCCGCCTACCCTTTAATACAATAACAGCCATTTGTCCCATTGCAAGTGCCAACAAAAAAGACGGAATGTTAGGCAACCAAAGTTTATATCCATATGCACTGGCTAGTGTTTTAGAGAATATTTTGTTGGTGGTATGGTCTGTTACAGCTACATTATATGGGCCATGCATGGCTTGGTTTATAATTGCTACATAATACGCATTACACAAATCATCTATATGCACCCAAGGCATGTATTGCTCTCCAGTGCCCAGAGCAGCACCCAGTCGGTATTTAAAAACTGGCTTTAATTGCTGTAGCAAACCAGCATCTTTGCCCAATACCAAACCTGTACGGATAGCCACCGTACGAATTCCTAGAGCAGCTATAGTAGCTACCGAAGATTCCCAGATTTGACAAGTTTTGCCCAAAAAATCATTTGCAGCAGCAGTAGTCTCAAGGCATATTTCTTGACCGTTATACGCACCATAAATCCCAATTGCAGAGGCAGATATAAAGGCTTCGGGCTTTTTATCCGTAGTTGCCAAAACAGAATACAACAAGCGTATGGAATGTTCTCTACTGGCTATAATGGCTTTTTTTCGTTTTGTGGTCCAGCGCTTGGCTGCTATATTTTCTCCGGCAAGATGGATTATATAATCTGCTTTCAAAACCGCATCTTCTTCAATGGTTTGTTTTTCTATGTCCCAAGTGTAGTAAAAAACATTCTCGGTATCTGGACGCTTGCTTCTACTCAAAATAGCAACCGTAAATCCTTTACTCAAGAGCAATTTAGTTAAATTTTTACCTACAAAACCAGTCCCTCCAGTTATCAAAACATTCTTTTTCATACCTTTATTATTTAAACTAGAACAAATATACTGTATTTTTTGTTTAACATTAATGTATTTTTGTTAAACAATTTTGTATCTTTATACTCTCATTCTAAAAAACACTTGCAATGGCTCCTAAAAACTCCCAATTATCAAAAGAAAAACTAATTTCCTTGTATATGGAATATACCTTGGAACATAATGAAAAACCCAAATCCGTTTATTTGTTCTGCAAGCAACACCATTTTACAGAAGCGGATTTCTATGCTTACTTTGGCACCTTAGAGAGTATGGAGAAAGAAATTTACAAACTATTTTTGGATAAAACCGTTGCCTTACTGCAACAAGATCCCAACTACGCAGATTATGACCTAAAAAATAAAATGCTCAGCTTTTATTTTACTTTTTTTGAATTACTAAAAGCCAATA
This sequence comes from Flavobacterium crassostreae, assembly GCF_001831475.1. Classification (NCBI taxonomy): domain Bacteria; kingdom Pseudomonadati; phylum Bacteroidota; class Flavobacteriia; order Flavobacteriales; family Flavobacteriaceae; genus Flavobacterium; species Flavobacterium crassostreae. Next base: position 2,879,434 of record NZ_CP017688.1, read on the forward strand.
GAAGTTATGTTACCCAAAGTTTGAATAGTTCTAAAAACCATCTTAAAGATTGGATCCAACTCTCTGCTTTGCGTACTGCTTTTTTGGATTATGTAGCAGATATAATTCCAGACGACCAAAGAATCAAACAAGAAAAACTGCAAAAAATACAACAAAAAGCCTTGCAAGAAAGTGCTTGGATACAGCTTCTAATGGCTCTCAAATTTTGGCTAGAAGATGCCTCTGCAAATTTTGAAAAAACCGATATTTATATTGAAAAATCGGTCAAATTGAGTTTTGAATTAATGCAAGTTGCTCCTATAGACAGCCTGATTGATTTTGGCAAATTTATGTTTAAAGAAAAAATACAAAAAAAATAATGAAAACGATAGACTACATTCCGACTTCCAAAATAGAACGAGCAACCAAACTGGTGCAAACTGGTGCTAAGGTTGGGGTAAACTACCTAAAATATTATGGCGAAAAAATGGTCAATAGTGATCTTACTCGTGACAAATTAAACCAAGATAATGCCGAAGATATCTATGACGGACTAAAAAGCCTTAAAGGAAGTGCCCTCAAGGTGGCGCAAATGCTCAGCATGGACAAAAGTTTTTTGCCGCAGGCGTATGTTGAAAAATTTTCTTTGTCCCAATTTTCGGTTCCACCGCTATCTCCTCCCTTGGTTTTAAAAACCTTTCAGTCCAATTTGGGCAAAACACCCTACGAAGTATTTGACCAATTCAATGCAACATCTGTAAATGCTGCTAGTATTGGCCAGGTACACATGGCAGAAAAAAACGGCAAAAAACTAGCCGTAAAAATCCAATATCCTGGAGTTGCCAATAGCATTTCTTCGGATTTGGCTTTGGTAAAACCTATTGCAATTAGAATGTTCAACCTGCAAGGAAATGACTCCGATAAATATTTCAAAGAAGTTGAAGATAAATTAATTGAAGAGACCAATTACCTATTAGAACTACAGCAAAGCCAAGAAGTGGTTGCTGCGTGTCAAAAAATAGACAACCTAACGTTTCCTAATTATTATCCTGAATTTTCGTCCGAAAAAATAATCACCATGGATTGGATGACAGGCGTGCATTTGTCCCAATTTAAGAACTCCAACCCCGAGATTGCCAATAAACTTGGACAAGCATTGTGGGATTTTTATATGTACCAAATTCATATTCTAAAAAAAGTACATGCCGATCCACATCCAGGAAACTTTTTGGTTAATGCCAAAAACGAATTGGTTGCACTTGATTTTGGTTGTATGAAAACCATTCCAGAGGAATTTTATGTCCCATATTTTGAGCTTATCGACAAAAAAGTGATCACTAATCCTGCATCATTTAGTGCTAAATTGTTCGAACTTGAAATAATACGAGCGGATGATTCGGAAGAAGAAAAAACCTATTTCACAGAAATGTTCTATGACTTATTATCGTTGTTTACCAAACCATTTCAGTCTGAAACTTTTGATTTTTCTGACGAAGAATTTTTTGGCAACATTGCCCAATTAGGCGAACGCTTCTCCAAAGACACCAACCTACGAAAAATGAACGGCAACCGGGGTTCCAAACATTTCATTTACATGAATAGAACCTTCTTTGGGCTGTATAATTTACTGTTTGATTTAAAAGCAACCATTGTGGTTAACCAATATCAAAAATACCAATAATGCAAAGAGAACTTGATGCCCTGGATAAAGATAGAATCCTAGAGATGGCTTGGGAAGATCGCACCACATTTGAAGCAATCCAAAGACAGTTTGGTCTAAAAGAGTCCGAAGTGATAGACCTTATGCGCTCCGAAATGAAACCATCCAGTTTTAGAATGTGGCGAGCCCGAGTTCAGGGCCGAAAAACCAAACACGAAAAACTACGTAGTTTTGAAAAAGGCCGTTTTAAATGCAGCCGACAAAAACAAATTAGCAACAATAAAATTTCAAAAAGATAAGCAAACCATGAAAAACATACTCCTCATAGGCGGAAGCAAAGGGATAGGAAATGCTATTTTAATGCAACAAGTAGAACAAAATAAAGTATACAACATTAGCCGCAACGCTCCCGACTTTACGCATCCTAATTTGGTGCATTACTCTATGGATGTGTTAGCCGATGCGTTGCCAGACTTGGATGCCATAGACAGCTTGATTTACTGCCCTGGATCCATCAACTTAAAACCCATAGGCAGTTTGAGTATCGAAGATTTTAGAAATGATTTTGAAATCAATGTAATTGGAGCGGTCCAGGTTATTCAGAAATATTTACCGCTTTTAAAAAAAGGAACCAATCCTTCTATGCTATTGTTTAGCACCGTTGCTGCAAAGCTAGGAATGCCATTTCACGCCAGTATCGCTACTGCAAAAGCGGGCGTAGAAGGATTAGTTAAATCACTAGGAGCCGAGTTAGCATCTGTAGTACGCATCAACGCCATAGCTCCCACCATTACGCAAACAACACTTGCAGCAGGAATTTTGCGCAACGACCGCATGAAACAAAACATGGTAGAACGCCATCCAATGAAAGGCTATCTACAACCCGAAGAAGTAGCCGAAATGGCTGCCTTTTTAATTTCGGACAAAGCCAAATCAATCTCAGGACAGATTTTTGAAATGGACTACGGAATTGTTACTTTTAAAATATAAACCCATACATTGCAATAACCAAGCATCCAATTAAACCCATGAAAAATTACGAAAGAAAAGAAATCTATAGCACTGAAAAAACAACCGATTTAGCACAAAATTACAAAACAATAATTGCTGGTTTGGGCGAAGACGTAACTAGAGAAGGACTCGAAAAAACACCAGAAAGAGCCGCCAAGGCAATGCAATTTTTGACACACGGTTACGCCATTGATCCGTTAGAGATATTAAAATCTGCCTTATTTACCGAAGACCACAGCCAAATGATTGTGGTAAAAAATATTGAAGTATATTCGATGTGCGAACACCATATGCTACCTTTTTTTGGAAAAGCACACATAGCCTACATTCCAAACGGAAAAATTGTAGGTTTGAGCAAAATACCCCGAATTGTAGATGCCTATGCCCGCAGAATGCAAGTGCAAGAACGATTGACCGACCAAATCAAAGACTGCATACAAGAAGCCTTAGAACCCCTAGGAGTAGCCGTAGTAATTGAAGCACAACACATGTGCATGCAAATGCGCGGGATTGAAAAACAAAACTCCTTTACAACCACCTCCTCTTTTACAGGAGCATTTGAAAAAAACAAAACCAGAAAAGAATTTATCAGTCTTATTTCGAACAAACTGAGTTAAACCAACCCCTAAAAACCCACCCATGAAAATTCTCTTAACAGGCGCAACAGGCTACATCGGCAAAAGACTTTTACCCCTTTTGATAGCACAAGGGCATCATGTAGTGTGTTGCGTAAGAGATATAAACCGGTTTTTTGTTCCGCTAGAATTCCAAGATAAAATTGACGTGATCGAAGTTGATTTTCTAAAAAAAGAAACTTTAGAAGCCATACCAACCAATATAGATGCCGCCTACTACCTCATTCATTCCATGTCGAGTTCTTCAGACAAATATGACGAACTAGAAGCAATTTCAGCACAGAATTTTGTAACCCAAATTAACCAAACACAAGCCAAACAAGTGATTTACTTGAGTGGCATTGTCAATGACGAATCGCTGTCTAAACATTTATCATCACGCAAAAATGTCGAAAACATCCTCAGTTTAGGAACTTTTTCTCTCACCACTTTACGAGCAGGAATTATTGTGGGCTCTGGTAGCGCTTCCTTTGAAATCATTAGAGATCTAGTCCAAAAACTTCCCCTAATGATCACCCCAAAGTGGCTCAATACCAAATGCCAACCCATAGCCATCCAAGATGTATTGGATTTTTTAACCAAATCCTTACTAAATCCCGTGGTTTACAACCAAAATTTTGACATCGGAGGTCCCGATATTTTGACCTACAAACAAATGTTGCTCGCTTTTGCCAAAGCAAAAAACCTAAAACGCTGGATCATCACCGTTCCAATAATGACCCCAAAACTCTCCTCCTACTGGCTCTATTTTGTAACCTCCACTTCCTACAAACTAGCCAGCGCATTAGTAAGCAGCATGAAAGTAGAGGTCGTTTGCAAAGATACCCGCATCAATAACATACTGCAACTCCAACCCATGCCCTACACCGTTGCATTATCCAAAGCCCTGCGCAAAGTAGCGTCCAATACGGTAGTTTCTAGCTGGAAAGACTCCTTGGTCAGCGGCCGTTTTAAAACCAATATTTCGGCCTATCGCAACGTTCCAACAACCAATTGTTTTGTAGATCTAAGACAAAAAGAAATCCTAGACCGAAATTTTACCATTAACCAAATCTGGTCCATTGGAGGCGAAACAGGATGGTATTATGCCGATTGGCTCTGGGATCTCAGAGGATTTATAGACAAATTATTTGGCGGCGTAGGCTCCCGAAGAGGCCGAACAAACAAAAATGCCCTATACCCCGGAGATGCCCTAGATTTTTGGCGCGTGCTATATGCCAACAAACACGAAGGAAAACTCCTTTTATTTGCCGAGATGAAACTACCAGGAAAAGCCTGGTTAGAATTCAAAATTATCGAAAACACCCTCTACCAATGCGCCACCTTTGCGCCTCGAGGTTTTTGGGGCAAAGCCTATTGGTATGCCGTTTGGCCCTTCCACGGCTTTATATTCAACGGGATGTTACGCAAATTAATAGGTTAGCGAAAACCCTTTGAGACCACTCGCCAAAATTACACTTTCAAACATTTTAAAATTATTTTTTAAAGTTTTGTAACATTTTAGACAATCCCGTATCTAAAAGACGAACAAATTAAAAAATAAATAAAATGAACAAATTAAAAATTGAAATCCTATTATTCTTATTTATCGGTTTATGCGTAACTAGTTTTGGACAAACCAAAACAAATTCCTTTGAAGTAACAAAAAGCGGACAAGGTAGTAAATCGATCATTTTCATTCCAGGATTCTCCTGTTCTGGCGAAGTTTGGAATGAAACAAAATCCAAATATGAGAAGGATTTTACTTGTTTCACTTTGACAATGGCAGGTTTTGCTGATGTAAAACCGCAACCTAATGCAACTTTTAAAAATTGGGAAACCAGCATTGCCAATTACATAAAAGAAAATAAAATTGACAAGCCAATTATTATTGGACACAGTATGGGTGGTGGTTTAGCTTTGGCACTTGCGTCAGATTATCCAGAACTCATTGAAAAAATTATTATTGTAGATGCACTTCCTTGTTTGCCTGCCTTGATGAATCCAACTTTCAAAACAGTAGAGAAACAAGACTGTTCAGCAATGTTAAATCAGATAAGTTCAGCAACGAATGAGCAATTTTACCAAATGCAAAAAATGTCAATTCAACGACTTGTTGCAGATACCTCAAAAAGAGAATTGGTCGTAAGTTGGAGTATGAAATCAGACAGGAAAACTTTTGCTGAAATGTACTGTGATTTTTCAAACACAGATTTGAGAGAAAAGATTCAAAATATTAAATGCCCTACTTTGGTTTTATTGGAAGAATATTTTAAAAATGTAAAACCTGCCATAGAAGAGCAATATAAAAACTTAAAAACAGCCAACTTGCAATATTCCAACAAAGGACTGCATTTTATAATGTATGACGACAAAGAATGGTATTTTAGCCAGTTGAATAATTTCATAACAACGAAATAAGATGGTATTTGAAGATATCTATAAAGCGTATTGGCAAAAAATATTTCGTTTGTGTATGGGTTACATAAATGACTACGACCTTGCACAAGATATAGCACAGGAAACATTTATTATCGTTTGGCAACAACTACCAAAATTTAGAAACGAAGCCAACATTAGTACTTGGATTTTTAGAATTGCTTCTAATAACTGCTTACGACAAATTGAAAAACAAAACCGTTTCCTAAAAGCAGAATTGCCAATCAATTTAAAACAAGAAAAAGAAGAAAATATTGAACCTCAAATTCAATTTTTATATAAGTGTATTTCGGAATTGCCAGAAACAGACCGTATCATTATTTCACTAGAATTAGAAAACATAAAACAATCCGAAATAGCCAGTATTGTTGGACTTTCAGAAGTCAACATAAGAGTGAAAATTCATAGAATAAAAGAAAAATTAACTCAAAAATTTAAAGAAAATGAACAGTAATATAAATTTTAACGAATTGTGGGCAAAGCAAAAAACAGGAGAGCCTAACAAAGAAGAATTGTTGTCGAAAATAAATACATTCAAAAAATCCAATTTAAAAAGATTAATCATAACAAACCTTTTACTAATTATAACCTCTTTATTTATTATTTTCATTTGGATGTACTATCAACCACAAATGATTACAACAAAAATAGGTATTATATTAACTATTTTGGCAATGGTAATTTTTGTAATCGCATACAACCAAAGTTTTGCACTTTTCAGAAAAGCAACTAACACACAAAATAATAGTGAATACTTGAAAAACTTAATAGCCATTAAAGCAAAACAACAATTTATGCAAACTACAATGTTGAATTTATATTTTGTTTTGCTTTCAACAGGAATTGGCTTGTATATGTACGAATACACACAACTAATGACAGCTTTTTGGGGAATATTTGCTTATGGGATTACTTCAATTTGGATTCTATTTAATTGGTTTTATTTAAGACCAAAACAAATTAAAAAACTACAATCTAAATTAAACGAAATTATTGGTAAATTTGAAATGTTAAACGAACAACTTGACGAAAAAAATAAGGGCATCCGCTAACAGCCGTTTCTCGCAATTGCGAATTTTGTGGTAGGTTCACGTTTACATTTCGCAAGAAATTTTATCTTTAACAGAAAATAATCAGTTCCGAAGTTCGCAACTGACAAAAAGCAGCGAAACGTTAGTTTTGTTGGAGCTTTATCCAGCTATCCGCTCTATCTTTTCTTTTTTTTGAAAGAAAAAAAAGAAAAGGATGCCGCTGCTATCTGGGCTAGGTATTTGGTGCACCAAAAGCCATTTTGTTTCCAAAACAAAAATCCGTTAACAAAAACAAAACCATTAAACGATTGGATTTCATTAGCAGTACTGCTACGTTTTCTTAATCTCTTAATGGTTCTACAAAAAATAATCCCTATTTAAATCACTTCACGATTCCGGCTTTATAGGTTGCAATGGCTCTGTCTCTGGCCATAGCGTGTGCTACCATAGGCTGCCCATATTCTAAATCCAATTCCGGAATCCATCTATGAACATAAATACCCTCTGGGTCAAACTTTTTTAATTGAATTTCTGGATTAAATACCCTAAAATAGGGTGCCGCATCACAACCCGTTCCGGCTGCCCATTGCCAGTTTCCAACATTAGAAGAAAGCTCGTAATCCAATAGTTTTTCGGCAAAATAGGCCTCGCCCCATTGCCACTGTATGAGCAAGTGTTTGCACAAAAAACTCGCCACCACCATACGCACTCGGTTGTGCATATAGCCCGTTTGATTGAGTTGGCGCATGCCCGCATCTACCATAGGATATCCCGTAGTACCCGTACACCAACGTTTAAAATCTTCCTCCTTATTGCGCCATGCAATACCATCGTAAGCAGTTTTAAAATTGTTGGTCAGCACTCTTGGAAAATGATACAAAATCTGCATAAAAAACTCTCTCCAAATCAATTCGCTCAAAAAAACGGCATTTTTTTGGGCAGCCCAATGGACTAATTTACGCACACTCACGGTTCCAAAACGCAAATGAGGCGACAAATACGAGGTGGTATCCATTGCCGGAAAATCACGAGTTTGGTGGTAATTGGCAATTTTAGTAAGGTTATGTGGTTTTACTTGAATGCCACTTTTTACAAAACCTATTTGCTCCAAATTTGGAAATTGAAAAGTACTTTTATAAAAATTGGAAAAATGTGCCGCACAATCGTATTGGGTTATAGGAGCGTTGCTGTGGAATTTTTCTAACCATTTATTTTTGTATGGGGTATAGACCGTATAGGGCAAACCATCGGCTTTTGTGATTTCTGATTCTTCAAAAATCACTTGGTCTTTGCAGGCATGTACAGCAGCAGCATTGGCAGCTAATAGACTATTAATTGTTTTGTCTCGGGCTATGGCATAGGGTTCGTAATCTTTGTTATAAAAAACTTGGTTAACATCAAACTCGTTGATTAGTTGTTGCCAAACTACAGCTGTATTTCCTTTTTGGATCCACAAAGAACTACCAATTTGTTGCAATTGTGTCGCAATAGCAGCTAAGGATTGGTGTATAAAACCTACTCTAGGGTCGGTATTGGGCAAACTATCTAAAATGGCGTCATCAAATATAAACACGGGCAGTACCGGAAAACCAGACTGCAAGGCCTGAAACAAACCTACATTGTCTTCTAGACGTAAATCCCGACGAAACCAAAAAATAGTTACGGTTTGCTTGTTCATTATTTGGAGTTAAAGAGTTGGTCTACCATTTTTTCGCGGTGTGCAAAAATTTGGGTTAGTTTTCTTTTTACAATCAGGGTGTTGAGGATGCGTCCTAGGATTCCAAAGGGCAAGGCATAATGTACTATGTCTGTCATTTTTACGCCTTGGTCTGTGGCTTCAAAAAAATGTTTGTGGTGCCAGAATGTGTAGGGTCCAAAACGTTGCTCGTCTATAAAATAGTGGTTGTCTCGGACGGTGGTGATCTCTGTGGTCCAAGATAGTTTTAAACCCGCTAGGGGCGAAATTTTGTATTGGATAATTTGTCCCTGGTACATGCTTTTGCCATCGTAGTCCGTGATCTTAAATCCCATGGAGTTGGGAGTTAGTTTTTGGAGGTTTTTGGGACTCGAGAAAAATGCCCAACATTCGTCTAGACTTGCGCTTACGTATTGTACGGATTCTTTTTTGTAGAGTTTCATGGTGTGGGGTTGGTATTTAAAGTTGGATCGGATCTCTAAAATGGGATTGCGTGAGGGATAGTAGTGGCGCTCTTTTTGGGCAATTGTCTTGGGTGCAACCCAAGGCTTTTGCGCAAAAAAGCGGGAACGTATAGCCCGACCCGCATTTTTTTTGCGGGTCACGCCCAAATGAGGTTACATTTTGTAATATTTGAAGGGCACAAAGAGCATTCCGAAACATTCGCCGTGTTCTTTGCCTAGGTGTTTGTGGTGTACTTTGTGGGCTTTGCGTAGGCCTTTTAGGTAGCTGTTATTGGTGTTTTTGAACCATTTGAAACGTTGGTGTATTAGTACGTCATGGATCAAAAAATAGCAGATACCGTAGGCAGTAATCCCTAAACCGATAAAAAACAAATGGTTGATGCCGCCCGCAACACCGTAGTAAAAAAGCACGATGCTTGGGATGGCAAAAATGACAAAGAAGATGTCGTTTCGTTCAAAAACGTTGGCGTATTTGGGCTGGTGGTGGTCTGCGTGAAAGTACCACATGAGTCCGTGCATGATGTATTTGTGGGTTAGCCAGGTTACACATTCCATGATTAGGAAGACGCTAAGGAAAATTAAAAAATAGAGCATTGTGGTGGTTTTTATGTTTTTCTGAATTTGTTCTGCGGCTGCTGTAGCACTAGACCATTCGTAATTTGTAGGTCACAAAGGATTGGGCTAGTAGGCCTGCTTTGGTGTAATTGGATACGCGTATGCGGGTGGTGCCAATTTGGTGGCTTGGGGTGTTGGCGAGTTTTTTTAATAGTTTTTTGTAGTAAACGTAAGCGGTATAAACGCCAAATTTGGCTTCTATGGGTAGTTTTTTTATGCCTTCGTAGGCCTCTTTGAAATCGTCTTCAATTTCGGCAATAATCTGCGCTTTTGCTTTTTCGTTAAAGGAATTTAGATCTACTCCCGGAAAATAATTTCGGTTCAAGACTAGATTATCGTCTTTTAGATCTCTCAAAAAATTTACTTTTTGGAACGCAGATCCCAATCGCATGGCTTGGGCTTTTAGTTGCTCGTATTTGGTGGTGTTTCCTTTTACAAAAACCTGAAGACACATCAGCCCGACTACGTCTGCTGAGCCGTATATGTAGGCATTGTATTCTTCTTTACTGGCATATTCTGTCTTGGTTAGATCTTGTTTCATGCTCTGCAAAAACGCCTGAATTAGTTGGTCTGAAATGGCGTATTCTTTGACGGTGTGCTGAAAGGCGTTTAAAATTGGGTTTAGGCTTATTCCGGATTGGAAGGCTTTGTAATATTCTTTTTCGAAATCTTGAATTAATTGTTCTGGATTGTATCCCTGAAAACTGTCCACAATTTCGTCGGCAAAACGTACAAACCCGTAAATGGCATAAATGGCCTCTCGGATGCTTGGTGAAAGCATGTAGACTGCAGATGAGAATGAAGTACTGTAGCTTTTGGTGACTAGCTTGCTGCATTGGAAGGAGACATCATCAAATAATTGCTTCATAATTAGGATTCTTTAAATTGCTTTTCTATTAACTGTGATACTAATTTTCCAGAAATTAATGCTGGTGGCACTCCGGGTCCTGGAACGGTTAGTTGTCCGGTGAAAAATAAATTTTTGACTTTTTTGCTTTTTAGCTTTGGTCTTAAAAATGCGGTTTGCAATAAGGTATTGGCCATGCCGTAGGCGTTGCCTTTGTAGGAATTGTATTGTTCTACAAAATCATTTTTGCAAAAGGAATGTTTAAATATAATGTTATTTTGTACACTTTGGTTGGTTAGGGTCTCAAAACGATGCATTATTTTGTTAAAATATTCTTCTCTTAAGGCCTCAGTGTCCTCAATTCCGGGAGCTAAAGGCACTAAAAAAAATCCAGACTCCATGCCCGCTGGCGCAGCGGTTGGATCTGTTAATGACGGAAAATTAGCATAAAACAAAGGCTCTTTGGGCCACTGTGGTTGGTCATAAATATCTTTGGCATGTTGTTTAAAATCTACATCAAAAAACAACGCATGATGGGAGATGTTTGGTATTTTTTTATTAAAACCTACATAAAACAATAAGGACGAAGGTGCAAATACACGGCTTTCCCAATAGTCCTTGGAATAAACTCGGTATTCTGGATCTAATAAGGTTTCGGTATGTTGGTAGTCTGCTCCGCTCACTACTAGGTCCGAGTCGATGCGGGTTCCGTGAACAACTATTGCTTTGGCGGTTTTATTTTGGACAATTATTTTTTCGATGGGCGAATTGGTATAAAAACGAACCCCTAGCTCTCGTGCTAGACTTTCGATGGCGTTTACTACATCAAACATTCCTGTTTTGGGGTGCCAGGTGCCAAGACCAAAATCAGCATAATTCATAAAACTATAAAAAGATGGGGTATCTGAGGGTTTTGCACCCAGGAACAAAACCGGAAATTCTAGAATTTGAATTAATCGTTCGTTTTTAAATTTTTTACGTACATCTCTACTTATTGTGCTAAAAAATTGCCCTACTTTTTTGGCCGTTGCTACGGTTACCAATTCTAAAGGCGATACGCCCGGACGGTACACCAACTCTTTGATGGCAATAGCATAGTTGCTTTGTGCTTCGGTCATAAAATCCTGCAAAATTTGACCGCTTCCTTTTTCTATTTCCTCAAAAGTGGCTACAATTGCTGGTAGATTGTCTGCTATGGCTATAAAATCATCTATCCCGTAGTATACTCTGTATGCTGGAGAGAGTTTAATTAGCTCATAATAATCGGTTGTTTTTTTGCCAAAATCTGCAAAAAAACGTTCAAAAACATCCGGCATCCAGTACCAACTTGGCCCCATATCAAAGGTAAAGCCATTGCTTTTTAGCTGTCTTGCACGTCCGCCTATTGAAGCGTTTTTTTCATACACAGATACTTCGTGCCCGCTTTGTGCTAAATAACACGAAGCTGCTAAGGCAGAGAATCCAGAACCGATTATTGTAATTTTCTTTTTCATTTGTTTAGCAAATATACATAATGTTTAAACAATACTAATTTAATTTAGCTACTAATTCTGAAATAGAATCAAAAAGCTGTATTTGTGGGTGTGCTTTTTCTGGACTTATAAACTCTATCATACGGCCTATAAACCATAAATTGGTGTTTTGGTCCACCAATTGCTCTGTCATTTGGTCAATATAATGGTCTATAGCATTCCGATCTGGCTGCACCGTAAGATAAGATACAAATATTATGGGTGCAAAATGTTTTTTTAAATCTTTAAGATTAATTATTGGCATGCTTTCTCCTAAATAAATTGCTGGATAACCTTGTAGCAAAATTTCGTAATTTATATACATTAGTCCCAGTGCATGTATTTCGTTCATAGGCAATGATAGCACAAAAACTTTGTCTGTTTTGGTGGGTGTTTGCTCTTGTAAAGCAGCAATATTTACTACTAATTTTTGTTTGATCAAGTTGCTCATAAAGTGTTCATGCGCCGGAGATATGGTGTCTGTTTGCCACAAAACACCCAAATCATTCATTAATGGGATAAAGACTTCGTGAAAAATTTCTTTGAAACTCTTATCTGCTATAAGCCAATTATAGGTGTTAAAAAAAAGGGCTTGATCAAAGTTCATCATGGCCATTTTAAAGGCGCTTATTGCATGATTTTTGGCATTTTTGGAAGAGGTTATTTGTTTTACTAATGCCGGTATTTCTTCTTCGGAATAGGCTGCTATTTTAGAAATTTTATAGCCATATTCATGCAATAAAGTAATATTCAAAAGTTTTTGTAAGCTTGCCAAATCATACAATCTGATATTGGTATCCGTACGCATGGGTTCCAATACGTTGTATCTTTTTTCCCAAATGCGTATGGTATGTGCCTTGATCCCCGAAAGATTTTCAAGATCTTTGATGCTAAAAACATTTTTTATATTGTTCATTGTTTTTCAATATTTGATAAACAAATGTAACAAAAAATTCATTAGCAAATCGCAAAAGGATCCAAAATAAGTAACTTATTTCAAAACGACTGTTTCCAATTGGCTGAGTTTGTCTAGATTTAGTATGGTTTTGGAGTTATCGGTACTCCTTGTGTACATGGGTACAAATTTTGCTCCATAGACCACCTCATCAAAAGTATATGAGGATCTGGTTGCTACGGTGGCGCTAAACATATCGTCAAATGTTTTTATAAAAACCAAAACCTCTCCATGGGTCTCTTTATAATCTTTTTTAGAAAAGGAACATAATGGGCTGTTTTCTGTAATAGGATGAACCAGGGTCCAACTCAAGGTTAGGGCACTAATTTTTTCTAATTCTAACTCTAGTTGGTAAAATTTATTGACCAAAATACCGTTTTCTTCTATACGCATTCCTAGGGTCATTTGTGCCTCTGCATCTGTAAAATTAGTGTTTTTAAAAGGAGACAAACGTACCATAAAAGCTTTTCCATCTTTGTAGGGAGCAATAATGGCGTTATCCGAAAATTTTAAAAAAGCGGTTGGTTTGCTAAAACGACCAAAAAATAAACCAGTAGCAATTGCAAAACTCAGCAAACCCATCAGGGCTTCGGCAGCAGACAAGGCGCTGGTCAAAAAACCAGTAGGACTGATGTGTCCGTAACCAACGGTGGTAAAAGTCTGAGCACTAAAAAAATAGGCTTGTCCAAATTGGATTAACGGACTATCTGTGCTTATAATTCCGTCTAAATGGTCTACGCCAATAAGGTAATAAATAGAGGCAAAAACAAAATTAATCCCTATGTAAAACAACAAAATGATAGTCATGAATTTCCAAGTACTCATTTCAATCATTGTGTGGTACCAACTTATACCCCCAAAGATAGGCATTCCAACTTTTTCTACATTTGCTTTTCCGTCTTTATTTATAAAACGGCCACCATAACTATTTGAATTGGTACCAAAACCAGAATTTTGGTCTGCTTTGACTTTTTGATTTATTGGGTCTGAAAATTTCATTTTTTTATTTATAATGGCCAAAATTAAACAAAAAAGAGCTTTAAAAGTTACAAAACACGAATAATACCCTGTACTTGCTCTTGTTGTTTTTTTTTTAAAAAATAAGCGCTAAAATTGAATTATAACTTTAAAAATGAGAGAACAAACTTTGAGAAAATTACTTATATTTGAACCTAAATACCCACAAAATAACTAGGAGATTTTAATATATAAATAAAACTAAAAATGGAAATGCTTTGTTAGGCAACAAAACCCTTAAAAAACCTCCCCGCTTTTAGAATTGAAACGTTATCTACGATCCTAAGTGGATTGTTGTATTTTAAGTATTATTTTGATCACAAAACCACCAATAAACAAAGTATATGGCTTCAGGATTTTTTGCCTTATTTGATGATATTGCAGCACTCATGGATGATGTTGCCTTGATGAGTAAAGTAGCAACCAAAAAAACTGCCGGAATATTAGGCGATGATTTAGCAGTAAATGCCGAAAAAGCTTCGGGATTTGTTTCCTCCAGAGAGATTCCTGTTTTGTGGGCAATTACTAAAGGCTCTTTACTAAACAAACTATTGATTTTGCCATTTGCCTTCTTGTTGAGTGCATTTGTGCCCGTTGCAATTACTATTATTTTGGTGTTGGGAGCCTTATATTTAGCCTATGAGGGAGCCGAAAAAATATACGAATACGTAGTACCGCATCAGCATTCCGAAAAAACGGTGCTTACAGAAACCCTAACTCCCGAACAAGTTTTGTTGTTAGAGAAGGATAAAATAAAATCCGCCATCGTTACGGATTTCATCCTATCTATCGAAATTGTAATCATAGCCATAGGTACTGTTTTGGGCCAACCTATTTTAAACCAAATACTCGTTGTTACCTTTATTGCCATACTAGCAACCGTGGGAGTTTATGGAGTGGTAGCACTTATTGTTAGGATGGATGATTTTGGTATTGCTTTAAGAAAAAAAAGAAGCAATAGCGTGGCACAATTTATTGGAAATGTTTTGATACAAGCCCTACCAAAGGTTATTAAAACATTGGCTTTTGTAGGAACGATAGCCTTATTATTGGTTTCTGGAGGGATTTTTGTGCATAATATAGAGCCTTTACATGGTGTTTTGGTACAGTGGCCTGCTATTTTAAAAGAATTTACGATCGGTTTAGTAGCTGGAATTATAGCTCTATTTGTGGTTGTTTTATTCCAACAGCTATTCAAGAAATAGATAAAAAACCCATTGGGTGTTGGATTAATTTTAAAATAAAGCGTACAAAAAAAGCCCCATTCTTAAAAGATGGGGCTTTTTGGATATCTGGATTTAAGATTATTTGCTTAAATACATTTTTCTTCTAGAATACAATTCATAAAATTGGTCGTCTTTTAAATCATCAATAAACAAGATACTCTCTCCTGTTGATTTCATCTCAGGCCCTAAGGCTTTGTTTACATTATGAAACTTACTGAAAGAGAAAACCGGTTGCTTGATAGCATACCCTTTTAACTGTGGGTTAAAAGTAAAGTCGGTTACTTTATTATGCCCTAACATTACCTTTGTGGCATAATTTACATACGGCTCGCCGTAGGCTTTAGCTATAAATGGTACTGTACGGGATGCTCTAGGGTTGGCTTCAATAATATAAACTATATCGTCTTTAATGGCAAACTGAATGTTGATCAAACCTACAGTGCTTAATCCTAGTGCTATTTTTTTGGTATGGTCTTTAATTTGTTGCATTACAAACTCTCCTAAGTTAAAAGGAGGTAGTGTAGCATTACTGTCTCCAGAATGCACTCCACATGGTTCTATATGCTCCATGATCCCTATGATATATACATTTTCTCCATCGCAAATTGCATCGGCCTCAGCCTCAATAGCTCCATCTAGGTAGTGGTCTAAAAGTAATTTATTACCAGGAATGGTTTTTAATAAATTTACGACGTGTTCTTCTAGCTCTTGCTTGTTGATTACAATTTTCATTCCTTGACCTCCTAATACATATGAAGGACGGATTAATAACGGAAAATCTAGGGTATCTGCCAAGGCTGCAGCTTCGTCTGCGGTTTCGGCAATTCCAAATTTAGGAAAAGGAATGTCTAATTCTGTCAACAGATTAGAGAAACGTCCTCTATCTTCGGCTAAATCTAGGGCATCAAAACTGGTTCCTATAATTTTTATTCCGTATTTAGATAATTTTTCGGCTAATTTAAGCGCCGTTTGCCCACCTAGTTGCACAATAACACCTTCGGGTTTTTCGTGCTGAATAATATCATAGATGTGCTCCCAAAATACTGGCTCAAAATACAACTTATCTGCCGTATCAAAATCTGTCGAAACCGTTTCTGGATTACAGTTAATCATTATGGTTTCGTAACCACATTCTTTGGCTGCCAATACACCATGTACACAAGAATAATCAAATTCTATTCCTTGACCTATTCTATTTGGTCCAGATCCAAGAACAATAATTTTCTTTTTGTCTGTAACAATACTTTCGTTGTCTACGTAACGGGTTCCGTCTGGTTTTTCTATCTCGGCCTCAAAGGTAGAGTAGTAATAGGGTGTTTTGGCTTTAAATTCTGCCGCACATGTATCCACCAATTTAAACACACGGTTTATATCTAGATCCATACGTTTGGCGTGTACCTCACTTTCTAGACATCCCATCATGTGTGCTATTTGTCTGTCTGCAAAACCTTTTTGTTTGGCTTCTAGCAAAAGTTCTTTGGGTAAATTAGCTACAGTATAGCTCGAAATTTCTTTTTCAAGGGTGTATAGTTCTTCGTATTGTTTTAAGAACCACATATCTATTTTGGTAATTTCATGGATACGGCTCAATGGAATTCCCATGGCAATGGCATCATAAATTACAAAAACACGATCCCAACTTGCGTGAGTTAGTTTGTCAATAATTTGTTCGTAATTGGTGTATCCTTTTCCATCGGCACCCAAACCATTTCTTTTAATCTCTAACGATTGCGTAGCCTTGTGTAGTGCCTCTTGAAATGAACGTCCAATACCCATAACTTCTCCTACAGATTTCATTTGAAGTCCTAAAGTACGGTCTGCACCTTCAAATTTATCAAAGTTCCAACGAGGAATTTTTACAATTACATAATCTAAAGTTGGCTCAAACAAGGCCGAGGTAGATTTTGTAATTTGATTTTGTAATTCATCCAAGGTGTAACCAAGGGCAAGTTTAGAAGCTATTTTGGCAATAGGATACCCTGTTGCTTTGGAAGCCAATGCAGAAGATCTAGATACACGAGGGTTGATCTCAATGGCTACGATATCTTCTTTATCATCAGGCGAAACTGCAAATTGCACATTACAGCCTCCTGCAAAGTTACCAATGCTTCGCATCATCAGGATAGCATAATCACGCATTCTTTGAAAAGTCGTGTCTGACAAGGTCATTGCTGGTGCCACCGTGATAGAATCTCCAGTATGTATCCCCATTGGATCCATGTTTTCGATAGAACAAATAATAACTACATTATCATTTTTATCTCTCAATAATTCTAATTCATATTCTTTCCACCCCATCAAGGCCTTATCAATTAAGACTTCATGAATCGGAGAAGCCTCTAAACCTCTGGTCAAAAGCTCGTCAAAATCTTCTTTTTTGTACACAATTGCCGCTCCGGTTCCTCCTAGGGTAAAAGAAGGACGGATTACTAAAGGAAAACCATATTCTTGTGCTATTTCTTTACCTCTAAGATAAGAAGTACAGATTTCAGCAGGCGCAGCAGGTACGCCTATTTTTTTCAAGAGCTGTTTGAATTGCTCTCTATCTTCGGTTATGTTTATGGCGTTAACATCTACTCCAATTAATTTTACTCCAAAATCAGCCCAAATCCCTTTATCTTCGGCCTCAAGACACAAGTTAAGTGCCGTTTGTCCTCCCATGGTAGGCAAAACAGCATCAATTTGAGGATGTGCCTTTAAGATTTCAATGATTGATTTTGTGGTTAACGGTTTTAAATAAATATGATCGGCCATTGATGGGTCCGTCATAATTGTTGCGGGGTTTGAATTTATCAAAATAACTTCTATCCCTTCTTCACCAATGGAGCGTGCAGATTGAGAACCTGCATAATCAAATTCGCAAGCTTGACCAATAACGATAGGACCGGAACCTATTATTAAAACGGATTTTATGGATGTGTCTTTTGGCATTTTGTTGTAATTATAGTATAGTTTGTTTTTTTACTTTTTCTCGAAGACGCTTTAAATATATGGTTTAAAATCGAGCGCTGTTTGTTTATTTAGCATAAAAATCGAGTTTGCTTTATAAAAAAAATAATATTTTAACGACAAGGTATAAAAAAAGGCGGTACTAAAAAAAGTAACGCCTTATTTATGTTTATACAAACATTATTTTTTGTGTCTTGGGTCACAAGAAACAGTCAATTTATGTCTTCCTTTAGCTCTTCTTCTAGCAAGCACTTTTCTTCCATTCGCAGAAGCCATTCTGTCCATAAATCCGTGCTTATTTCTTCTTTTTCTTTTCGATGGTTGAAATGTTCTTTTGCTCATTGCTTTGTATCTTTAAATCTTATTTATATGTCTACTCCGTTTAGAATTCCTATTATTCTAAAACCGAGTGCAAATATACAAAGAGTTTTTTTTCTGGCAAGCAGTTTTATAAAAATATTTTTTAATTCCTTTTACTATCTTTGCAATCTTAAATATTTACACACTATGTTTCACAAGAATATCAAACTTATTATCGCTGGACTTATAACAATTACTAGCATTTGGCAATTTACAGAAAACAATATTGGCAACGGAATTTTTCTGTTACTCCTTACAGCAATTCCTGTTTTTCTTTATTTTAAAAACGAATTTATCTTATTGGCTTTCCTAAAATTACGAAAACAAGATTTTCCAGCTGCACAAAAATGGCTTTCGTACATTAAAAATCCAGAAACTGCCTTAGTACAAAAACAACAAGGATATTTTAATTACCTACACGGTATTATGCTTTCGCAAACCAATATTAATCAAGCCGAAAAATATTTTAAAAAAGCCATCGAACTTGGATTATCCATGGATATGGATTTGGCTGTAGCCAAATTAAACTTGGCTGGTGTTGCCATGTCTAGAAGACGCAAACTAGAGGCTACCAACCTCTTAAACCAAGCCAAAAAATTAGACAAACAAGGCATGCTAAAAGAGCAAGTGGCCATGATGAAAGAGCAAATGAAGAAGATGTAAACTACTTTACCTAAAATACCTAAGGCCGTTTCTGCTAAAGAAACGGCTTTTTTTGTGGGTGGTATAAATTTGCCCAAAAGAGGCTTTTTAGCGCCTAGGTGTTGGCTGATAAGTACCCAAAATAATCGCTGGCAAATGGGTGTTTAGCCACCTGTATTTGTTTAAAATTAGAACATGCGTGCCGCCCGCAACCACAATGCAGTCCGAAATATATTTTATAGGAAAAACATCGTCTTTATCTCCATGGATATGAATTACGTTAGTATCTACGGTGGTTCTATCCCACAAGATTACTTGTTGCACTGCCCATTCTAAATATCCAAGATCCCGAACAGACAAAAACTTTTCATACAACTGCAACCTTTTACGGACTGTGTCTCCAAAAGAAAACCGCGCCAAATTCTCTACATTCAAAAGCAATCGCATTGGCAAGAGCTTATAGGCTTTGGTGGTTTTGGCAATTTTCATCCTTCTAGGAAACTCTAAATTGCTTTTGACGCTCGAAATAATAATCACTTTTGCCACGGTTAGGTATTTGGCTATTTCTTGCACCATTATCCCTCCAAAAGAAACCCCTATTAAAACCGGATTGGGTTGGGTTATTTTCAGGGCAATTCGTTGGGCATAAGCAGATAGAGACTCTTGTTTTTGAGGTATTTCCCACTCTAACAAATGAATTTCGAAAATATCTTCCGGAAGTGCAATTCGTTCAAAAATTGCAGAACTTGCCGCTAAGCCAGGCATAAAATAAACGGCTATTTTACTCATAATCAGTACTAATAATTAATTCCAATTTACAAGGACAGCATTGCTTTAAATTGGCTGCTAAAAATACTTTTTTTATACGTAAAAGTTGCTGAATTATTCTTTTATATTTAAAAACTTAATTAACTTTTGTTAATTAAGTTTTTGATAGATACATGTAGTTTTACAAACTCTAAATAATAGAGCAAAATGTATCAAACATAAACGCACAACTTCTTAAATTTATAAGCATTATTGTGACGGTTTTAAGCTAAACTATACAAAATATATTAAGTGTGAAAAATAAAAAAAACGATCAATCTAAAAAAACAATGACAAAAGCATACTTACTAACATTATTTTTAATTTTTTTTTTACCAAATATCAAAATTTATTCTCAGTTAATAATACAAGATAGCCTTAAAGTAATTGCAGAAAAACAACTAAAAGAAGTTGTAATTCATGGTACTAAAAAACCAACATTAGAAGCGAAATCAGATAAATTTATTTTTAATGTAGAAAATTCTTCTCTTGTTGACGGAAACAATGTTTTAAATGTCCTAGAACAAACGCCTCTATTAAATGTAGATGAAACAAGTGGAATTAATATTATGGGATTTCAAAAAGCGGCAGTATATATAAATAGCAGAAAATCAGTTCTTACAGGAAAAGATTTATTAGATTATCTAAAAAATATGCCTGCGGACAATATAGTTAAAATTGAAATCATAACAACTCCATCCGCTAAATACGATGCAACAGACGGAGGAGTTATCAATTTAATTTTAAAAAGATTAGAAACAGACGGTTGGAAAGGTAGTATTTCACTTACCAACAAACAAAAAAGAATGAATAGTACCAGTAAAAGTGGTTATCTAAATTATCACAAAAATAAATTTTCACAAAGTACAACATTGTATATAGGTAAAGACAATACTTTGGTATATGATTATAATATAAATAAAATGTATAGCGATAATTCTAAACAAATAATCGATTCAGAAAAAAATACAAAAGATTTTCATTTAGGCGGAACAACAGCTTTGGATTATGAATTAAATGAAAAAAATTTAATAGGTGGTGTTTTTGAATTACATTATGCAAAAGAAAACAATCATATTTTTAATGACAATTATACAATTTTAAATGACAATACCGAAAATAACAAATACCTATCAAATAATAACAATGATGAGATAGGCAAAATGGTTTCGGGCAATTTATTTTATAAACTAAATGAGGAGAGAACAGAAAAAAGTTTAGACTTGAATTTTGATTGGACTTATTACAGCATAAATAAAAACAATGTTTTAAACACATATTTATCTGAAAACCAAAACCAATGGACTTATGCGAATTTAATAAAGACCGAAGAAACAAAAAATAATTATGCTTTTAAGATAGATTATGCGCAACCAATTGCAAAAACAGGCTATAATCTTGAAATTGGGAGCAAAATAAATTTTTTAGCGATAAAAAACCCATATATTTTTAACAACTGGAATGGCAATCAATTTATTATTGATTTAGCAACTACTAATAAATTCAACTATAATGAAAATATAAATGCTATATATTTTAACATCAATAAGCAATATTTAAACAAAATAAATTTAAAATTGGGATTAAGAATTGAAAACACGAATACTAATACACTACAAGAATCAGATCAGATAAATAACAATCATAATTATACTAATTGGTTACCATATGTAAATTTAAATTACAAAATAAATACTAAAAATAACCTCACCATAAGTTATAAAAAATCAATTTTAAGACCTTTTCCAAATGAAATGAATCCTTTTATAAATTATATTAATATAAATAATTTAAGTGTAGGTAATACTTATTTAAAAGTTGAAGATACCGAAAATTATAAATTAACATATATTTACAAGAAGGCATATTCATTTATTTCATATTATCAAAAAACCTCAAATTTTATAAATAATAGTATATATCAAGAAGGAAGTACGTTTATTACAAAACCAATAAATTTAAATGGGTTTATGCACGAATATTATTTAGGCATTAATGTTTCGCAAGCATTATTCAAAAATAAAATTAATTTAAATATTAGCACAGGGGTTTCAGTTTTTGACAATTCTGAAATTGAAAAACAAAATAATATTAAACTAAATGGGGGTGATTTTTATCGACTAAAACTTTCATTCAATTATAAAGACATACTAAAAACAAGTTTGAACTTAGATGCTTACTTATCTTTTGTTTCTCCATCAAACTATGCTAATTTCACAATTAACGACCCCTCATATAGAACAGCATTTAACCTCAATAAAAAATTTGAAAAACAAAATATTAAAATTAAAATAAACGTAAACGATCCGTTTAATATTTATAAATGGCGAACAACATTTTATAGCCCAATAGGCGCTTTTGGAACCAATAAACAAAGAGATTTTAGAGGGATATCAGTTAGTATTACCAAACAATTTGGCAATAATAAATCCAAAGACACTGAAAAAACTGAATCTGAAAAGGGAAGAATAGAAACTGGTCAAAGTACCAAATAATAAAATATTTAGCAATTTTAAGTGTAGTTGCAAATGCGCTAGAGATGCTAGATTATATATTGCAATAGAAGTCAAGTTTAAGATTGACGAATTTTAAACTTAAAAAAGTGGAAAGTGGAAACCGAAAAACTAAAGAGTAGGTAAAAAAATTATACCAATTATCATGAATAAATTAAATTTCGAAGATTTCAAAAAGAAAGCTCAATCAATTGAAGCCAGTAAATTAGTAAAAGTTATTGCTGGAGGAATAGGTGGTTCTTCTTCTGATAAAGAATGTCATCCTGATGAAAGATGCTAACGTAAAATAGAAAGTTAAAGAGGTCTTATTTTAAGACCTCTTTTAAAATTAAAACTAAATAATGAGTACGAAAATATTAGAGAGACTTTGTAATGAAGGAAGAGAATTTTGGAGTAATACTATCAAATTTCTTTTATACAAACAATATGAGAATATTTTTGATTTGATTGATTTTGAGAATCAGGATATTTATTCCGATCCATTACTTTTTGCATATTATAATAATCCTGAAAATATTAGCCTAAATAAGAATATACTAAATGCAATTTTATTGCAAGGCTTTAAAAAAAATAAAAAAATAAAAATTCAATTAGATAAACATAAAAAAACCTATATTTCAAACATTGGATGGATCTCTAAAACTGATGAAACAATAGAATTTTCTAAGGAAGACATGGGTATTGAAAAAATTTATAAAATTAAAGATACTAATATAGAAATATTAAAATATCCTATAGACCTATTAGAAACATTTTATGACGGAAATGAAGTTGAAATTGAAGAGATTACAAAAAAACAAATTGAGAATCTCACAAAAGCATATTTGTTAATTAAAAAATATGTTCCAGACCATTTTTTTCTAATAAATAATTATGCTAAAAAGTCTGTAATATTTTGTGCCAATCCAAATTATATAAATTCATTTGCACATAGAAGAGCCCTTGGAATTTCTTTTTTTAATGCTTATCAAATCAATTATGACGAAGTTTTTTTTGTTGATGATATTGCACATCAAACTGGACATGTTTTAATGCATACTATGTTTTTTGACAAAAAGAAACTATTTCAAATAGATGATCAAACAACATTAATACAGGATTATTCAATTAACATAAAAAATAATAATGATAATAGAAATGTTGATATCTGGTTTCAGGCTCTATTTACATACTATACTAGTTTTTTGTGTTTAGATAAATGTATTGATGCTAATGTTTTTGATAAACAACAAGAGACAGAAGCTATAGGAAGGATTTTATTATATATTTACAGATGCTATTATGATCTGAATTTGATAGGAAACACGAAGCAAGATCGAAAAATGTTTGATAAAATAACCCTATCTATAAAAAAAAGCACTACTGAAAGTTTAATTTTTTCAAACGATGGGCAAAAAATTTTAAATATAATAAAGAATAAGTATGCGAAAATGTTTAATAAATATTATATGAAATTTGAACATTTAAGTTTTAAAAATCAGACCTATAATTTTGATTTAACTATTTTCTTAAATGACAACCCTACATATGACCTATAAAACAATTCAAATAGTATTTTTTTTATTTAGTACTCTTTATACAAAAGCACAAGTAGTAAAAAATTTCAAACCCTGCGGAGATGGAGTATTCTATCCTTACTATAACAATAGGCTTTCCTACACTCCCGATTTTTACTTAGTTAAAAACCATTTTAAATCTAATTATAATGACATAGATTACAAAAATACAGCTAATAATACAGGAATGATTCATATTGTTTTTAGTGTTAATTGCAAAGGCGAAACTGGTAATTATTCAATTGATACATTCGATTATGATTATAAATATTGTACAATAAACGATGCAATAAAAGAAAAGTTATTGAAACTTACACAGGAATTAAAAATTTGGCAATCCATCAATGAAAATCAAAAAATACAGAATTTTCATAAATATTTCATTTTTAAAATTAAAAATGGCAGCCTAACAGAAATTTTACTCAAATAATAGATTATGAAACTATATAATTGTATTTGCTTTTTTTTGCTTTCCAACTTTATATATTCTCAAGAATTTAAAACAGAAACAAAATTATATTTGGAGGACTTAAAAAAAAGAAATAACGATACTCTTGACATTACTACTCCTAGAAAAATATTTGAAATAGGATATAGAAATTGTTATTATGGACAAAATGAAAGAGGCGAAGAATTGATGCAATTTGGATTGAAAAACATGAAAGATGTGACCCCTGAAGACATTCGGCACTCATCCGTACAAAACACTAAAAACGGTTTTTTTGTACAAGCAATAGAGAAATTAGACAAAGCTTGCGTTTTAGACTCTACATCACACGGTTACTACGGGTGGGTTTTATTGTTTTTTTACCACGACTACAAAAGAGCTTTAGAGCATTTTAATTTATATGATAATTTAACCCCAACATTTTCAGATGTTGCAAATGGTGACGATATTCATTTCTTAAAAGGCATTGCAGAAATGAAATTAGGAAATTATAAAAAATCTATAATTGAATTTAATTTAAGCCAAAGTACTTCCGATAAAAGGGGAGCTAAATTGAACTACCCATTTGAATTACAGTTATATAAAGGAAGATGTTACGAAAAGGTTAAAAAATTTAAAAAAGCTCTAAATTGCTATGACATTGCCAATAAAATTGTCGAAGTATCCGATAATTATTATTACAAAGCGATGCTTCTAAAAAAAATGCAACAACCTAAACAAGCATTAATTAATCTTGAAAAAGCATATCAATTAATCAAAGTTGGCAGAAAAAATAGAGATAACTATTATGAAGTATTTGATGAAATTTACATACAAGACATTAGTAACGAGTTAGAAAGCTTAAAAAAATAAAATGTTTAAATCATTTCCATATTATAAACAATTAGAGGGTAAGGATTGTGGACCTACTTGTCTTAAAATCATTGCCGAATTTTACGGTAAGTCCATTTCAATAAATTACATTAGAGGTTTGTGTTCAACTACAAGAGAAGGTAGTAGTATGCTAGGTATTATCGAAGCATCCGAAAAACTAAATCTTAATACATTTGCAACAAAAATAAATTTTAACACTCTATTAGAAGCTCCTTTACCCTGTATTATTTTATGGGACCGCTATCATTATGTTATAGTTCACAAAATCAAAAAAAATAATATTTATATTGCAGACCCAGCTATTGGAAAAATTAAATATCAAAAAAACTATTTTATCAAAAAATGGATAAATGTCGTTGATGCTAATGATGAAACAGAAGAAGGGCTTGCTGTTTTTTTTGAACCAACAGAAAATTTTAGTAGTGCAGCATACGACAAAGAAGATGAAAAATTTAATCCGTTAAAATTTTTAAAAAAATATCTATTAAAACATAAAAAATTAGTTCTTTTTTTAATTCTATTTCTTACAATCGAAAATGGACTCCTAATTTTTTTTCCATTTCTAACTAAAAATATCGTAGATAAAGGAATAGAACCTAAAAACTTAAATTATATAAATTTAATTCTACTAGCTCAATTAATGATTTTTATCGGTTTAACAACCGCTCAAATACTGAGATCAAGAATTCTATTACATTTAAGTACACGCATTAACATAACTATAGTTTCAGATTTTTTTATAAAATTAATGAAATTACCAATTAGTTTTTTCGATTCCCGACTTACAGGTGACATAATGCAACGAATTAGAGACAATTCACGTATCGAACAATTTTTGACAGGAAATTCATTAAATACGTTTTTTTCATTGATTCAATTCTTTATATTTGGTGGAATATTAATTTACTACAATTTTATTATTTTTCTTATCTTTTTTTCAGGTAGCATTTTATATTTAAGTTGGTTATTCTTTTTTCTTAAAAAAAGAAAACTACTTGATTATGAAAGATTTTCTCATACATCAGAAGAACAATCTAAAATACTTGAATTAATTACAGGTATGCAAGAAATTAAAATTAACAATGCAGAAAATCAAAAAAGAAAAGGTTGGGAAGAAATTCAAGAGAAACTTTATAAAATTAAATTAAAACTTTTAAACATAGAACAATGGCAATTAGTTGGATCTAGTTTTATTAGTCAATTAAAAGATATAATTATTACTTTCTTTTCGGCTACACTAGTAATCAAAGGCGAATTAACTTTAGGTATAATGCTTTCAATACAATATATAGTAGGACAACTTAACGCACCACTTTTTCAGTTAGTTGCGTTCGTTCGTACCGCACAGGATACAAAAATTAGTTTAGAAAGATTAAATGAAATCCATTCAAAAATTAATGAAGATGAATATTTAAAACAAAAAAGTATTGATATAAAAAACAAAAACATAATATTAAACAATATAACTTTCAATTATACAGGCAACCCAAATTATGTTTTGAAAAATCTTAATTTGATTATTCCTAAAAATAATATTACAGCTATAGTTGGCACAAGCGGTAGTGGAAAAACTACTTTATTAAAAATGATAATGAAATTTTATACTCCAAACGCAGGAACAATATTTTTAGATAACATTAATATTGAAAATGTAACTTCATACAATTGGCGAGAAAATTGTGGCGTTGTAATGCAAGATGGCTTTATATTTAATGATAGTATTGCAAATAATATAACCGTAGGCTTTGAAAATATTGACATAGATAAATTAGAATATGCAATTAAAGTAGCAAATATAAAAGAATTTATTGAAGACTTACCCTTAAAACTTAACACACAAATCGGCGCAGACGGCTCAGGCATATCAGGAGGACAAAAACAAAGAATACTTATTGCAAGAGCAGTATATAAAAATCCACAATATCTATTTTTTGACGAAGCTACATCTGCATTAGATGCAGAAAATGAAAAAACAATTCACAATAATTTACAGCAATTTTTCAAAGGTAAAACAGTATTAATTATTGCACATCGTTTAAGTACAGTAAAAAATGCAGACCAAATTATTGTACTTAAAAATGGAGAAATTTCAGAAATCGGAAATCATGAGCAACTAGTACAAAATAAAGCAGATTATTTCAACTTAGTAAAAAATCAATTAGAATTAGGAAATTGACAAATACTATTTTAGATTTTTTAACAAACTTTTTACACAAAAAAATAATGACGGGATATTGTCCTACATAAATAATGAATTTGAAAACAACAATAATTCGCATAGAGGAAAAAGTAGACTACAATTATTCCGTAGAATTTTAAGAGTTGCAAATCGAACTAATTGTATAGGCGCTTTTGGAACCAATAACCAACGAGATTTTAGAGGGATATCAGTTAGTATTACCAAACAATTTGGCAATAATAAATCCAAAGACACTGAAAAAACTGAATCTGAAAAGGGAAGAATAGAAACTGGTCAAAGTACCAAATAATAAAATATTTAGCAATTTTAAGTGTAATTGCAAATAATTCTACCCAAAAAAATAAATTTTACCGTAAATTACATCACCGCTACAACTGGCGGAAACTATTATTATTTTATTACTAGAAAACCATTCGAAGAGCACGTAGATATAACATTCTCTAAAAAATTATGTTTAAATAATTTGTCTATTTCTATTTATACAAATGATATTTTTAATACAAATATTCCGCGTTTTGATGCACTGGAAACAAATATCAAATACCAAAATAAATACGACTCAAGAAGAATTGGTTTTTCAATAAACTATACATTTCCTTCTAAAAACAACCTAACAAAAGAAGAAAACACAGTAATAGATGACAAAGAAGAAGAGAAAACTATAGCTAAATAAAAACCAACACAACTTTATTTCTAAAGACTAATTCTTGCAATTGGTATAAGCAAGCATTGTGGACTCTAAAGCTGAAAAGTATCGTAAAAAAAATGCGCCCAAAAACAGGTAAAACAAGTTAGGGGTTTTTAGTAAACGGATTACTAAAACCCCCTAACATCAGTAAGACTTTAAATCTAATAAAACTAGCCATTATAAGTAGATCTAATTGTGCGATGTTATTTTTCTATTTCTCGCATATTTTCCATTTTCTTTTTGGCCAAAAATCCAGCAATGTCTTCAAAATGCTCCACTACTCTTTTGTTTCCAAATTCAAAAACCTTGGTAGCCAATCCATCGAGAAAATCTCTATCGTGCGAAACTAAAATTAGCGTTCCTTCAAAATCCCGTAGGGCTTCTTTGATAATATCCTTGGTTTTCATGTCTAAATGATTAGATGGCTCATCCAGAATTAATAAATTTACGGGTTCTAACAGCAATTTAATCATCGCCAAACGGGTTTTTTCGCCACCCGAAAGCACTTTAACTTTTTTGGTAATGTCGTCTCCATGAAACATAAAAGCACCCAAGATATTTTTTATCTGAGTACGCACATCCCCTACCGCAATAGCATCAATGGTTTCAAAAATGGTGGCATTCTCATCCAAAAGGGCTGCTTGATTTTGTGCAAAATATCCTATTTGGGAGTTATGTCCTATTTCTAAACTACCGCTATCAATACCAATTTCGTTCATTATGGCTTTGATCATGGTAGATTTACCTTCACCGTTTTTTCCAACAAAAGCTACTTTTTGTCCTCTTTCAATGACCAAATTGGCATCTTTAAAAACCACATGGTCTCCATAGGATTTTCTTAAATCTTTTACAATCACTGGATATTGCCCAGAACGAGCGGCAGGCGGAAATTTTAATTTTAATGCAGAATTGTCTACTTCGTCTACCTGAACAATAACTAGTTTTTCAAGCATTTTTACACGAGATTGTACGGCATCTGTTTTAGAGAATGTTCCTTTAAAACGATCAATAAAAGTTCTATTATCTGCAATCATTTTTTGTTGCTCATCATAGGCTTTTTGTTGGTGTATACGACGGTCTTTACGGAGTTCTAAATAATGCGAATATTTGGCCTTATAATCATAAATACGTCCCATTGTAACCTCAATGGTACGATTGGTAATGGTATCTACAAAGGCTCTATCGTGCGAAATCACGACAACTGCTTTGGCTTGATTAATTAAAAAATCTTCTAGCCACTGAATACTTTCTATATCCATGTGGTTGGTAGGTTCGTCTAACAAAATCAAATCTGGCTTTTGCAAAAGTATTTTTGCTAACTCAATACGCATTCTCCATCCTCCTGAAAATTCAGACGTTTGTCTTGAAAAATCCTCTCTTTCAAACCCCAAGCCAGTCAATATTTTTTCTACTTCGGCTTCATAATTTACTTCCTCAATGGCATAAAATTTTTCACTTAGGTCCGAAACCCTTTCAATCAACTTCATATACGCATCGCTCTCATAGTCTGTACGGATGGTTAGCTGCTCATTGATTTGATCTATCTCTGCTTTCATACTGAAAATTTCGCCAAAAGCCTTAGAGGCTTCTTCCATAACGGTGGCTCCATCAGTGGTTAATAAATGCTGCGGCAAATAAGCCACTACCGCATCTTTGGGAGCAGAAACATTTCCGGTGGATGGCTTGCTTTGCCCTGCAATAATTTTTAAAAGTGTTGATTTTCCAGCACCATTTTTGCCCATTAAGGCAATTTTATCATTTTCATTTATCGCAAAAGAAACCTCGCTAAAAAGTGTAGTACCACCAAACTGTACCGAAATATCGTTAACTGTAATCATTGTAGTATTGCTGTATTATGGGATTTGTAAATTTATTTTATAGATAACTTACCAATGGCGTTATTTTTTATTTTTTCAAGGTGCAAAGGTAACCTAAATAACTAAGTTGTAAATACAAAAAACAAAAGCTTCTAGAAACATTTTGAATAGTCTCCAGAAGCTTTTATGCATCCGCTTAGTGGCGTGCTTATTTGTTTTTGTGGATTGTATGCCAAATATGTGCATTGGAAACTCCTATGTCTTCTGGATTAAAAACGGGATCTTTGCCCTCTTTTCGTTGTTTTTCATAATCTTTCAAAGCCAATAATGCTGGTTTTTGTAATAAAAGGATTGCAATAATATTAAACCAAGCCATTAGACCCACTCCTAAATCGCCAATATCCCATGCTAATTTGGCTTGATTGATAGAGCCATACATAATCACTAGCATCATGATTATTTTTAATAAATGAGTATAAACGGGTGATTTTAGATTTCGGGTCAAATACGAAATATTGGTTTCGGCAATATAATAATACGCCAGAATAGTGGTGAAAGCAAAGAAAAATAATGCAATAGCCACAAAGTAAGAGCCAAATCCAGGCAGAACACTATCCATCGCACTTTGAGTAAAGCCAGGGCCTACCGAAACGTTTTGTGCTCCATGGTATAAAAACTCTGTGCCTCCAGAACCAAATGCAGGATTTTGTACATTATATTTGCCAGTAATCAACAACATAAATCCAGTGGCAGAACACACCAATAAGGTATCAATATATACCGAAAAAGATTGTACCAAACCTTGTTTAGTTGGATGCGAAACATTGGCAGCAGCAGCAATATGTGGTGCAGTACCCTGACCTGCT
Organism: Flavobacterium crassostreae; assembly: GCF_001831475.1. Classification (NCBI taxonomy): domain Bacteria; kingdom Pseudomonadati; phylum Bacteroidota; class Flavobacteriia; order Flavobacteriales; family Flavobacteriaceae; genus Flavobacterium; species Flavobacterium crassostreae. The sequence goes on from NZ_CP017688.1 coordinate 2,910,218, forward strand.
TCATTAGAATAAATACCTCTTTTTACTCCCCACTGTATAGCCAAACCAAAAACAGCACCAAATCCGGCTTGGAGGTTAAAGGCGCTTTTAAAAACTAAAGAAATCACCCCAGGCAGCTGGTCTATATCTATTGCAATGATTATTAAAACTATCAAAATATAGCCAATAGCCATTATAGGTACTATAAATTCCGTGAATTTGGCAATTCGTTTTACGCCTCCAAATACAATGGCTCCAAAAATAACAGCAACCACAGCTCCAGAAATCCACCCATCAATTTGAAAAGCATTTTGGATCCCGTCTGCTACTGAATTTGCTTGAACTCCCGGCAGCAATAAACCAGCCGAAATTACAGAAACTACCGCAAACAAAATACCAAACCATTTTATGCCTAAACCTCTTTCTATATAAAATGCAGGGCCTCCTCTAAATTGTCCTAAATGTTTTTCTTTATAAATTTGTGCTAATGTTGCTTCTACAAATGCAGTACTAGCTCCCAAAAATGCTACCATCCACATCCAAAACATAGCTCCTGGACCCCCAAAAGCAATGGCTGTAGCTACTCCAGCTATGTTTCCGGTACCTACTCTTCCTGCCAAAGACATGGATAAGGCTTGAAAAGAAGAAACTCCTGACTCCGAGCTTTTGCCATCAAATAACAATCGAAACATTTCTTTGATATGCCGTACTTGTAAAAAACGGGTTTTTATAGAAAAATAAAGCCCTGTGCCCAAACATAAAATTATTAAAGCATTACTCCAAACAACAGCATTTAACATTTCAATAACCTTTTCCATAAATTAATTTTAAATTAGTAATTATCATTAAAGCACTAAAAACGGCGTTTTAAAGACTTTTTTTTATAAAAATATACTAAATTTAGCAAAAAAACTAACCCAATAGCGCCTAATAACGATTAGAAGCCAAAAACAGACCCTCAAACAACTCCTCCAAAAAAACCAAATTAGTACGTTACTTTTACTTTTTTAAGATAAAAAACAAATTAATCTCTATCAAAACAACCAATCCCTACAATACACTACCAAAAATGCCACATGAAAACAATGTGGCATTTAGATTGGGTTGGTATGCAATTAAATGCAAACGCTATTCTTTGCGCCATTTTTTAGTCTCTTCAAAAACATGTTCTAAAATGGCTGCTTCTTGCGCATCAAAGACCACATTTCTTCGGCTCATAACTATCCTGGCAGTCTCAAAAGCTTTTTTGGTAATATAGGTCGAAAAGCCTGAAGCACCGCCCCAAGAAAAACTAGGCACAAAATTGCGAGGAAAACCACTGCCAAAAATATTAGCACTAACTCCCACTACTGTACCGGTGTTAAACATGGTGTTGATACCGCACTTGCTGTGATCTCCCATCATCAAACCACAAAATTGCAGCCCTGTTTTAGCAAAGCCTTCGGTTTGGTAGCTCCATAATTTTACTTCTTCGTAATTGTTTTTTAAATTAGAATTATTACTATCCGCACCAATATTGCACCACTCTCCCAGAACAGCGTTTCCTAAAAAACCATCGTGCCCTTTGTTGGAATTAGAAAACAAGACCGAGTTGTTTAGCTCTCCTCCTACTTTAGAATTAGGTCCCACAGTGGTGGCGCCATAAATTTTGGTAGCCAATTTAACGACACCGCCTTCGCAAAGTGCAAAAGGACCACGAATTACAGAACCTTCCATTATTTCGGCATTTTTACCTATATATATAGGTCCGGTTGACGCATTTAGGGTTACAAAGGCTAGTTTTGCTCCTTCTTCTATAAAAATATTTTCTGGAGCAATTACTTGAACGTTTTTGGGTATGGGCTGGGATGTTCTGTCTTGGGTCAAGAGTTCAAAATCTTCTCTAATGGCTGCATCGTTTTTTGAAAAAATATCCCATGTAGCAGTAACAGTCAAACAAGTATCGTGGTATTCCAGAATTTCGTAATCCTCAAAATCAATTTCTTCTTGCTCTTCGTTAGAAAAAAAAGCCACTACTTCTTCTCCCTTAAAAACAGCTTGTTTGTCTTTTAGATTACAGATTAAATCCACCAGAGAGGGTGTAGGCAAAAATGAAGCATTAATCATCACGTTTTGCTCTAGCTCCACCATTGGGTATTTGTCGGATAGATATTCTTGGGTTAGCGTAGTGGTGGTAGAACCTAGATACATTTCCCATTTTTGACGAATTGTCAGTATCCCAATTAAAATATCTGCAACCGGTCGGGTAAAAGTAAAAGGCAATAAGGCGTCTCTAGAGGGACCATCAAAGAGTATGTAATTCATAGGTTTTAGTATTAAATTTTTATCCAACACAGACTCTGGCCTGTTGTTGGTGCTTTTTTGTGCAGTGTCAAAGTTACAAAGTTTTGGAGTAGATAAAAACAAAAAAGCCTCCCGATTACGGAAGGCTTTAGTATAATAAAAAACTCGTTACAATTATTTAACGTGTTTAGCGTATTTAGTTTTGAACTTGTCAATACGTCCTGCAGTATCAATAAGTTTGTTTTTACCGGTGTAAAAAGGGTGCGAAGTTCTAGAAATCTCCATTTTTACAACTGGATACTCTACACCTTCGTGTACAATAGTTTCTTTAGTTTCTGCTGTAGATTTAGTAATAAAAACATCTTCGTTAGACATGTCTTTAAAAGCAACTAATCTGTAATTCTCTGGGTGTACACCTGTTTTCATCTTGTATTTTTTTTATTTGTTTGGCTATAATTCCTTTTGAAGCGTTCCTTTTGACAGGAAAGGTATAAATTCCTTATAACTTTTTGGTTTATGCTATTATTTTGAATTTGCAAATTTACAACTTTTTTTCAATAAACAATTCGTTGACTGCTTTTTTTTATAAAATAGTAAAACTATTTTTTGCTCCGGAATATATCGGGAATTACTATATTTGTGCATTAATCTAAAAATCAATAGGTATTATGGTAAATGAAATTGTTAAGAAAAACGGTGTGAGTTTTGGTATTATAACTGGTGTGCTTTCGGTACTTATTACTACCTTTATATATGTAGTAGATCTAAAACTATTTACCTCTACATGGATTGGTTTTGCGAGTATTGCTGTGTATTTAGTTGTTGGAATTATTTTATTGATTAAGACCAAAAAAGACTTAAATGGACTGTTTTCTTTTAAAGATGCTTTTACGACTTATTTTATTTCGGCTGTGATTGGAATTCTGATTTCGGTGGCATTCAATATTATTTTATTTAATTTTATTGATCCTGCTGCCAAAGAAATAATTAAAGAGAACACCCTTAAATACCTGATTGCTACGCTACAAAAATTCAATACGCCTACTACTGCTATCAATGAGGCTATTACAAAACTTAAAGAGAACGATCAATTTTCGATACCAGAATTACTTAAAGGATCTGTGTTTAGCATTCTTTTTAGTGCTTTGTTTGGTTTAATTTTGGCTGCTTTCTTTAAAAGCAAATCACTATCAAGAGAATCCTAAAATAAATGAATTTATCCCTATTAATCCCCCTATTGAACGAGGAGGAATCTTTACCAGAATTATACACTTGGATCCTTAAAGTGATGCAGGACAACAATTATAGCTACGAAATTCTCTTTTTGGATGATGGTAGCACGGATACTTCTTGGTCACTAATTAGCCAATTTGCTTCCGAAAATCCCAATGTTAAAGGCATTCGTTTTATGCGGAATTTTGGTAAATCGCAGGCGTTACACGCTGGTTTTGCTAAAGCCAAGGGCGAAGTTATCATTACGATGGATGCAGATTTGCAAGATAGCCCTGAGGAAATACCTGGTCTTTATGAAATGATTGTAAATCAGAATTATGATTTGGTTTCGGGCTGGAAAAAGAAACGTTATGACTCTGTGGTGGCAAAAAACTTGCCTTCTAAATTATTTAACTGGGCGGCTCGTAAAACCTCTGGGGTGCAACTAAATGATTTTAATTGTGGTCTCAAGGCATACAAAAATATTGTAGTCAAAAATGTGGAGGTTTCTGGGGAGATGCACCGCTATATTCCGGTGTTGGCAAAAAATGCTGGTTTTAATAAAATTGGCGAAAAAATTGTGCAGCATCAGGCCCGAAAATACGGACAAACAAAGTTTGGTATGGAACGCTTTGTTAACGGTTTTTTGGATTTGATCACGATTTGGTTTTTGTCCCGATTTGGAAAAAGACCCATGCATTTATTTGGTGCCATGGGATCGTTGATGTTTGTTATTGGTTTTTTGTTGGCTGGATATATTGGTGTTTTAAAGTTGTACCATTTGTATAACCATATGCGCTATAGTTTGGTTACGGATAACCCATGGTTTTATATTGCATTGACTACCATGGTTTTAGGTACGCAATTGTTTTTGGCGGGTTTTTTGGGCGAAATTATTTTGCGAACCAAAAGCAACGAAAAAAGGTATAAAATTGCCACTAAACTTAATTTGTAATCTAGCCCTGATAGTAGTGAAAATCCTACTGAGCCGGGGTTCGGCGAGGTAGATTGTAACGGATAGCAGGAAATAGCTCCTTAAAAAAAATAGTAAAGGTTTGTTTTAAATACTAAAAAAATATAAAATGGATATAAAGCCAAATATTTTAGAGGCGGTAAATGAATGGTTAACGCCAACGTTTGATACGGCTACGCAAAATGCGGTTAGAGAGATGCTTGCTTGGTCTCCTAAGGAGTTGGAGGAGAGTTTTTATAAAAACTTGGCTTTTGGAACCGGCGGTATGCGTGGGATTATGGGCGTGGGTAATAACCGAATTAACAAGTATACTCTGGGCAAAAGCACCCAGGGATTGGCCAATTATTTGCATACTTGTTTTGTTGACCAACCTCTAAAGGCGGCTATTGCTTATGATTGCCGCAAGGATAGTGATACGTTGGCCAAAACGGTTGCGGCGGTTTTGTCTGCAAATGGTATTGAGGTGTATTTGTTTTCGGAGCTCAGACCGACTCCAGAATTGTCTTTTGCGGTAAAGCATTTAGAATGCCATTGTGGGATTGTTCTGACTGCTTCGCATAATCCACCAGAATATAATGGGTATAAGGTATATTGGCAGGATGGCGGACAGATTGTTCCTCCAGAGGATGAGGCTATTATTGCTGCTATTGAAAAGGTGGATTACAGCCAAATTAAATTGGAAGCTAAGGAGGATTTAATACATTATATAGATACGGAGCTGGATGCGGCTTTTATAAAATCATCTATTGCTAATGCTAGTTTTGCGACCCCGCAAGAGGCTAAAAACAATTTAAATGTTGTTTTTACGTCTTTGCACGGTACTTCTATCACCGTAATTCCGGATACGTTGGCACAGGCTGGATATACTAACGTACATGTTGTTGCAGAACAAGCGGTGCCAGATGGTAATTTTCCTACGGTAAAATCTCCTAATCCAGAAGAACCCGAAGCCTTGACGATGGCTTTGGCCTTGGCGGCCGAAAAAAATGCCGATATTGTGGTGGGTACGGATCCGGATTGTGACCGTTTAGGGGTTGCTGTTAGAGATAATGAAGGACAAATGATCTTATTGAACGGCAACCAAACCATGATTTTGATGACTGCTTTTTTGTTGGAGCAATGGAAAAAAGCGGGCAAAATTAATGGCAAGCAATTTGTTGGTTCTACCATTGTTTCTACTCCTATGATGATGGAGTTGGCTACCAATTATGGCGTAGAATGTAAGGTAGGTCTGACGGGATTTAAGTGGATTGCCAAGATGATTAAGGATTTTCCGGAATTGGAATTTATTGGTGGTGGCGAAGAGAGTTTTGGCTACATGGTTGGGGATGCCGTGCGAGATAAAGATGCTGTTGCGGCTACCTTGTTGGTGTGCGAAATTGCGGCTCAGGCCAAAGCAAATGGAAGTTCTGTATACCAAGAGTTGCTAAAACTTTATGTGGATCATGGTTTTTATAAAGAGTATTTGGTTTCTTTGACCAAAAAAGGCATTGAGGGCGTGCACCAAATTAATCAAATGATGGTGGATTTGCGCGAAAATCCGCTAAAGGAAATCAATAACCAAAGGGTGATTATGGTGGAGGACTACCAATCTGCAAGGGCTAAAAATTTACTTGATGGGTCTGTAACAGAGATGGCTATTCCAAAATCTAATGTGTTGATTTATTATACCGAAGATGGCTCTAAGATTTGTGTGAGACCAAGCGGAACGGAACCAAAAATAAAATTCTATATCAGTGTGAATACCCCACTAGAGTCTGTGAAAGATTTTGACGCTGCGCAAGAGGAGTTAGACCAAAAAATAAAAAACATCATTGTTTCTATGCAATTGAGTTAACTTGGTTTTAATACTGAATATCAATTAGTAGACTCGTTTGTTGTTACCAACATAACGAGTCTTAACTTTACTTATTTTAATGAATAATTTTAAACGAATATTTTCTTTTATCCTTCCGTACAAAAAGTACGCATATCTAAATATCTTTTTTAATATATTGTATGCGCTTTTTAGCACGCTTTCTTTTATGGCGTTAATCCCTATGATGCAGGTGTTGTTTGACCAAGCCAAAAGAAATACCATCCGACCGACCTACCAAGGAATCTGGGAATTGAAAGACTTTGCAGAAGCGTATTTAAGCTATTTTATCACCCATACTACCGATACGCTCGGAGTGGGTTATACGCTATCTATTATGGTTACGGTGATAATCTCTATCTTTTTGTTAAAAAATGTAAGTGATTATTTGGCGTTGTTTTTTATTACTTTTTTGAGAAATGGTATTTTGAGAGACATGCGTAATGCGATGTACAAAAAAACGATAGAGTTGCCTTTGGCGTTTTTTTCTGAGAAAAGAAAAGGAGATGTTATTGCCCGAATTTCTGGAGATGTCAATGAGGTACAAGCGTCTTTTTTATCCATCTTAGAACTAGCCGTAAAAGAGCCACTAACCATTGTGTTTACTATAATCATGATGCTCACCATAAGCCCTAAACTAACGTTATTTGTATTTATTTTTATTCCGGTTTCGGGCTATGTCATTTCGCTCATCGGAAAACAATTAAAAAGACAATCTACTAAGGCTCAAGAAGAACAGGGTGTTTTTCTATCCACCATTGAAGAAACCCTTGGAGGCCTGAAGGTGGTCAAAGGGTACAATGCAGAGCAGTATTTTAACGGCATTTTTACGGAATCAACAAATCGGTTTTTTAAACTATCCAATAGCATTGGCAACAGACAGAATCTTGCCTCTCCTATGAGTGAATTTATGGGTATCATGGTTATTGCCATATTATTATGGTATGGCGGGAGTATGGTTTTGATAGAAAAAACCTTAAACGGCGCTTCGTTTATTGCCTACATGGGACTGGCTTACAACATCTTGACTCCTGCAAAAGCGATCTCAAAGGCTTCGTATAGTATTAAGAGAGGAAATGCAGCAGCAGAACGTGTTTTAGAAATTTTGGACCAACAAAACCCCATAACTTCCAAAAAAAACGCACTCCAAAAAACCAATTTTGAGTCTGTTATTGCCATAAAAAATATTAACTTTAGGTATGAAGACGAAAATGTTTTGAAAGACTTTTCTTTGGAAGTAAAAAAAGGACAAACCGTAGCCCTTGTAGGACAATCCGGAAGCGGAAAAAGTACTATTGCTAATTTATTAACCCGTTTTTATGATGTCAATCAGGGAGAAATATCCATTGATGACACCAATATTAAGGATCTGGATTTACACTCTTTACGAGCATTGATGGGACTGGTTACCCAAGATAGTATTTTATTTAACGATACCATCAAAGCCAATATAGCCCTAGGAAAATTAGACGCTACAGATGCCGAAGTTATAGAAGCACTAAAAATTGCTAATGCATACGAATTTGTAACCGATTTGCCTAAAGGGATTTACACCAATATTGGTGACAGCGGTAACAAATTATCTGGAGGCCAAAAACAACGCTTGTCTATTGCTAGGGCGGTTTTAAAAAACCCACCTATTATGATTTTGGATGAGGCTACCTCTGCCTTAGATACAGAGAGCGAAAAATTTGTACAAGTTGCCCTAGAGAACATGATGCAAAACAGAACCTCCATTGTGATTGCACACCGTTTGTCTACCATCCAAAAGGCCGACGTTATTGTAGTTATGCAAAAAGGAAAAATTGTAGAACAAGGCACCCACGAGCAATTAATTGCACAAAATGGAACCTATAACAAATTAGTTACCTTACAATCTTTTGAATAATAATCTGGACATGCTATTTTTGTTGTCTTTAGCGTATTCAAAAAACTAGTATATCTACTTAAAATTCTAAAAAATGTATCTTCAGAATCCTGATATTAAACTTCCTGAAGATCCAGATACCATTGTTTGGAAGTATCTGGATCTATCCAAATTTTTAGACTTATTGATGTCTAAAAAATTATTTATGTCTAGATCCGATAAATTTGAAGACCAATACGAAGGCACCTTTAGCGAGCCTACCTACGAGGAGATTAAAAAACTCTCTGCCAACAACCCCGATTTTTTAAATTATTATAAAACCCATCGCGAAAAGGTAGCCATTAGCAGTTGGCACCTCAATGAGTACGAATCTTTTGCTATGTGGCAAATTTTTACACAAAACAGTGAGGGTTTGGCCATTCAGTCCACCATTAGCCGTTTGCAAAAAGCACTAAATCCGGAGACTAATTACGCACAATATATTGGCGAGGTTAATTACATTGATTATAAAAAGGAGTACATTCCGTTTGATGATTTATTTTTTCCTTTTTTGTTTAAGCGTAAAAGTTTTCAATACGAAAAGGAAGTGCGAATTATCACCGACGTAAAACAAAATAATATTACTCTAAATGATGGGTTAAAAATTAACGTAGATATTAACCTGCTTATTGAAAAAATCTACATCCATCCAAAATCAGAAAATTGGTACAAAAACCTAGTTATTGCACTGGTGAAAGAGCTTGGATTTGACTTTGAGATTGACAAATCCGATCTAGAAAGCGCCATTTTGATTTAAAAATACCCCAAGTGTTTTTTAAAACGGTTATTTGGGAGCAGTTTTTTATTCGTCTTTAATTGTTTGATAATAAACACTGTTGGAATGTCTGGTATATATATCAAACATTTTTTTGTTTTCTGCGTACAATTTCAAAGCTTTTTCTTTATATCTAGTATATTCGGATTCGTTTTTTTGAAATTTATAGATCTTACATTTATAATATTCGTTATCCGCAAATTCGTTAATTTCAGTTTGTTTGTTAAAACATTTTAATGCGTTTTTTAAATCGTTTACTTCATAATAAGTTACTCCTAATTGGTAATAATCATATAAACCAGCGGAATAATTTTTGGTATTCAATTGGTCCTTAAATATTTTAATTGCTTTTTGTTTTTGATTTATGGCACTATAACAAATTGCTTTGGTTATATTTAAATGATAATCGCCATTAATGCAATATCCAATATTATAGTTTACTAAACTATCGAGTTTTTCAATATCTTTAATAGCTCCTATATAATCTCGAAAAAATTGGTAACGACACCAAGCCCGATAACCTAAATTAAAACTGAAATCTAAATCAACCGCTTTGTCAATTAATTTTTTCCAGGTTAAAAAATCGCCGCTTTTGAGATATGCAGTTGCTTTCTCTCTATAAGCATACGCAAAATCTGGACAAATTGTAATAGCATTATCCAGCGTTTCTTGAAATTCTCTTTGAAATTGATATAGTTTTTCTATTTTTTCGGCTTCAATACACGCTTTGTATTGTAACGTATCCCCTTTATACAGATAAGCATTACAATTTGGTTGTGAATACATCCAAATTGGTAGAAATAAAAGTATGTAACTGAAATTTTTCAAGGTAGTATTTCTTTTAATTGGCCATTTTCTATTTTAAAAATCAAATATTGATAATAATCTATTTCTTGTCCTCTGCGTTTTTTCTTTTTCCAGCCTTTTAAGGTTTTGGTAATATCCATAAGTTGTTCTGTTATGGATTTGTCAAAAACTTTTTCTTCATAGTTTTGATTCATTGAAATCAAACGAAATCGGTCTGTTTTTCCTTTACAGTTAACTACAAAATTAATTCGGATTAACCCAGTTTCATTTTTAATGTTTTCTGATTTATATTTTTCAGCAAACTCTTTTTCAATCGCCAATTTTTCTCCTTCGTATTCTAAACCCATAGAATTGTTAAAGTATTGAAAAATGCGTTTTGAATTACATAACTCAAATTCTGTGTCGTCCGTTTTTGAATTAAATGCGATGTCCCCAACATAATTTGGGTATTCCGATTTAGTTTCACTTTTTTCTTGACCGAAAGAAAAAAACGGCATAAATAAAAGGAATTGTACTATTTTAGTCATCATATATTTTTTCTTATTCTGCAGTAAACTATTAGGTCGAGCTTTTGACGCTTGGAGAGTTTGCCAATTAGATAAGCTTTCTACTTTTGAAGTAACTAAAACGGGATACAAAACGATAATTATACTAAATTTTAGCTAGCTCAAAAGGCTGGTTGACGAGCGGTTTTTAGTTTATTTTTGTCCGACTCTCAAATAGCAAAATAATTCTAGTCAAGTACCTATTTATCAAACTAAAAAGAATCGAAAAAGACTAATCCAATTAAAGCCAAAAATCCTGTTCAATAAATTTTATTCTGGTTACGTTTCTTATTTCTAGAATATGTCTAACCTCTAAATTGGATTATACGTTACTACCTCCCAAGTGGTGTTAGATAAGTCAATATAATTGTAATGCAAAACATCATTTTTGTCAAATTGACCATTTTTATTGGTGTCTTCTACGGTTCTAAAATACAATCTGTTTTTAGACTCTATCAAACTCCAATCTATTAGCTCCTGAAAATTAGTAGACACTTTTGTAAAACGAGCGCCACTAATTTCGCTTAAATACAAGGATTTAATATCGCTGGAGTCTAATTTTCCGTCTTTATTAGTATCTACATCATACATGGTGTAGACCATTATTTGTTTTTTGGTTCTATCGGCTACCGTTTTTAAGTAGGTGGCGGTTTGTATCAAAGCAGGTTTGTTGGTCAAGGGACGTATAGAATCGGAGTTGGTCTTCTGGAATTTTAAATTTTGTAAATATCCGGTAATTTCGTTTTCTCCAAAGTTAGAAATAGTAAAACTCAAATCAATAACACTCGAAGATCCGTATCTTGATTTTGTTCCTCTTTCGTAAACTCTTAGGTCTGCCACTGGGTGGATCAAATAGTCTGTCCCTTCCATTTGGATAGGTAAATCTGCAATTGCAACTTGGGCAGAATCTACTTTGACTGCTGCTTTTGTTTTGTTTGCTGCATCGTATATCACTTTAGGTTTTTCGGCTTCTTGCTTACAACTTGCCAAAAAAAACATAGAAATACTTAATAATGCGATAGATACTATTTTCATAATGTGGTAATATTAAAGATACACCAAATGTAATCATTTTTAAAAACCAACACCTTATTTAATCGCAATTTATAGCGAATTATATGCTTTTGGATTTAGGCTATTATACCCCAAATAGCTACAATCTTACATTTAATTTGAGATTAAAAACCCGTGTTGTCATGTAGTTTGGAATGGCATATTCGTTCTTAGAATATACGTCTCGCACAAAGGTATTGGTAATGGCGTTTTGGTTATTAAATAAATTGAAAATCTCAAATCCTAGGGTTAATTCTTTACAGTTTTTAAAAAATCTGTTTTGTGGTTTGAGGTGGTTTCCATCTATAAATACTTTGGAAAAACCTATATCTACTCGTCGGTAATCATTTAATCTGTTTTGGTATAAATAAGGATCCGCGTAGGCAGGAGAACCGCCTGGCAAACCTGTATTGTAAACCAAATTTAAATGCAACTTAACGGTCGGTATATTGGGCATATAATCCTGGAATAAAACCCCAAATTTTAAACGTTGGTCGGTTGGTCTAGCAATATAACCTCTGTTGTTAGTATTCTCTTCTGTTTTGAGATAACCAAAGCTAAACCAAGACTCCGAACCTGGCACAAACTCTCCATTCCAGCGTAGATCTATCCCTTGCACATAGGCTTTGGCATTATTGGTTGCTGCATAACGTATCCTAACATTATCAATGGTATACGTATTTACATTAGTAATATTTTTATAATACAACTCAGTTATAAATTTAAAAGGACGGGACCACATAGTAAAACTATAGTCATTACTCAAAACAACATGTAGCGCCTGTTGCGCCTTAACATTGGGTCTTACTACACCATCTGCAGCACGAAGTTCTCTATAAAATGGCGGCTGGTGGTACATTCCGCCCGAAATCTTAAATACCATATCTTGTTCCCAGTTTGGTTTTATAGCAAATTGTGCTCTTGGGCTAATTACAAACTGATTTACATTAGTGCCATCCGTTGTTGCGGCTAGTTGCCAATCTTGCATCCGCACACCTGCATTGTACCAAATTGCATGGCGGTTTAGCATTCCTTTTTTACTCCACTGCAAATATCCTGAAAACCGATGGATGGAAGTCGCGTTTTGTGCCCGTAGACTTTGATATGGAGCTAATGGCCCAGAATAAACCGCATATGGCTCGTCTTTTTTGATTAAGTCCAAACGCACTGGGTTTATGGAAAATCCAGCCGAATCTATGACCTCCCACTCTACCACTCGATCTCTAATGGATTCATGGGTGTATTTTGCGCCCCATTCTAAGGTATGGCTTTGGTAATCCAAAAAACCTTTAAGCTCTATATTAGCAATTAAGGCATCCAAATCATTGCGTGCATGGTTTAATTGAGAGCCTACACCTCTTGAAAAATTAACATTCCCAAAAGTTTCTGAACCTATATTGGTGTCTATTTCTCCCAATTGGTATTGCGCCAATATATCAAAATGCTCTTGCTCTTGGGTATGAAAAAGAGAACTTATCCATTTTAGCGTAAGGGTTTCTGTAGGTTTAAAAGTAGTTTTTAATGCCCCAAAATAGGTACTGTACTGATCCTTTTCTTGCCCCTGATAATATACCAAAAGCGCTATAGGATTGCTAATGGTCCCAAACTTGGTTTGCTTGGTTAAGGGTTTGTAATTGTAATTATTTTGCGAAATATTGCCCACAAAACTCCAATTCCATTTAACCGAAGCTTGATAATTTATATGGGTTTGCAGGTCTACAAAAGAGGGAGTATAGTTTGTCTGTGTGTCTTGACTTTTAACCAACAAACTGTTGTTTCTATAACGCACTCCAGTGACTGCTGCCCATTTATTATTTTTGGAAACCGCATCTAGAGCCAAACTTCCGCCCAAAAAACTAAGCTCCATACTGGATGCAAATTTAGTCGGTGTTCTGTAGGTAATATCCAAAACAGAAGCAAGCTTGTCTCCAAATTTTGCTTGAAATCCTCCTGCAGAAAAATCTACATTTTGGACCAGATCGGTATTGGTAAAACTCAACCCTTCTTGTTGGCCGGAACGAATCAAAAAGGGACGGTACACTTCAATTTCGTTTACATACACTAAATTTTCGTCATAATTACCACCCCGAACTGCGTATTGGGTACTCAATTCGTTATTAGAGTTGACTCCTGCTAGGGTTTTTAGTATGTTTTCAATACCTGCATTTGCTCCTGGGATTTTTCGAATCATCTCGGGCGAAATACTCGTTATTCCGGTGGTGTTTTTTTTGTTGTTAGAAGTAATCACTACCGCCCCCATTTGTTCCTCTCTGGCATTCATTACCAAATGAAACTCATAGACTTCGTTATTTTTTAAAGCCATCGAAACAGTGGCCTTTTTTAAAGAAACATGGGTAAATACCAATGTTATTTGTTGCTCCGAGGGCACCAACAAACTATAAAAACCGTTGCTATTGGTTTGTGTAACCACCCCAGCTCCAGAAACATTAACGTTACTTATTGGAAGATTATTATTATCTAAAACAAGTCCTTTTACTCTTGCAGATTGCGCAACAGAAGACAACACGGTCCAAAAAAAGACTAAAACAAAAACAAATTTATTGGTTATCAAGATTTTTAACTATTAGTATTGTTGACTTCTAAAAAAACGCGTCTCAAAGGTACTTGAATTTCCTACATTATCCGTGACTATTACTTTTAAATCATTGGCTCCCTCTGCAACAATACCATCACTGAAGTTATGAGTAAGGGTTCGGGATTTATAATCGTACTCCAACAAAATCCAATTGCCATTTAAATAACCCGCATACGATTTAATACCAGAACCACTATCACTTACAGAAAATCGCAGCGTTTTTTGTTTGCTAATCCATTTTCCTGCAATAGAATTTGCAATGGTTATAGAGGGTGGTTTGGTGTCGGTAACTAATTTATAAGTACCAAGGGATCGCACCTTGGCCGAAAACACATTTCCTTTGGACCAAGTATAATTATACCCAACCCTGCCTCTGCTATCTATGTCTGCTATAAACACTTTTTCTTTCTGAGCTTCTGTATAGGTCGAATCTGTGATGGATATCGTAAAGTTTGAATGCACCGGAACCGAATCGTTATGCAAATACAAAGTGCTATCTTTGACGTCAAAATCCATTTCAAAATCATCATAAAAAGTCCCTGCTGGAAAAAATACCGCTATATTTTGTTTAGTAAAGAGATTATCCCTAGCCACTTTTACATAATAATCCGAGTGCACCGCAAGGGTATTGACCACCGGATCTGCCCCATCATAGGTTATTGGAACAGTGATGATTTTGACATTATTAAAAAAATCCGAAACCTCAATACGGTACACAGAGGCCAAATTAGGCACTACATCTATTATCCCATTGGTTGCATCTGTTGCAATAAAACTAAGAGGATACGGGGTTTTCATAAACAACTTTTGTACCCGTTGGTTGGTTTGTTTGTATCTAGGATAATCCAGCAACGCATTAATGTAACGCATTTCGTCAAAACCATAGGTATCCAATTGATAGCCAAAACTAGGATTGCCGTTCCAATAGGTTTGTACCTTATAAGCACCGTTTTTGTTGTACGAAACACTATCATAATCTACGGTGGTGATTCCAAAACCAATTTTTCCATTTGCCTTAACACTAGAAGCTAAATAAGTCCCGTCTTTTTGTAAAGAAACACTTAAAAGCAATGGTCTTTTGGATTGATTCACTACCGTATTAGCCTCTAAAGGATAAACATATAAGCCCGATATAAATGGTTTTTTGCTGTCTTTAATACTGGTATCATATCCAAATAATAGCGGATTGATGATCTTCTCGGTCTTGCTATCTCTAAATTCAAAATGCAAATGCGGGCCTTGCGAAGAACCAGAATTTCCCGAAAAGGCAATAACCTGTCCTTTTTGCACCGGCAATTCGTCTGGTTTTAAAAACAGTTCTATTTCAAAAGCCTGTTCTCTATAATAGGCTTTTTGTATGTAATCTTGGATTGCGCCATTGGCTGATTTTAAATGTCCATACACAGAGGTAAATCCGTTAGGATGTGTTATATAAATTGCTTTGCCGTAGCCGTAAGGAGACATCTTAATTCTAGACACATAACCATCCGCCACTGCATGTACGTCTAAGCCTTGTCTTTGTTGGGTTTTAAAATCCCAACCAGCATGAAAGTGATTGGGTCTGAGTTCTCCAAAGTTTCCAGAAAGTTGGGTCGGAATATCTAAAGGAAGCCTAAAATAATCTTTGGGATAATTGGTTTGCGCAATACAACCACTAAAAAGCAGTATAAAAAAAGGTAAAAATCTCATCTTATTCATTTTTGCTAAGGTAAAAAAAGTAATTCGTTAAATTTTATAAAAAAAGACTTTTTGTAAACAATTACAAAACAAGAGTTTGCTTTTTTTAAAATAAAAAAACGAATAAAATATTGTAATAATAAAAACTAATACTAAATTTGTAATATTAAGTAATGAATCGGAAATAACAATGAGTGTAATTGCAGAAATAATTGATACTCTCGAAAACAAAATTAAAAAACTGATTTTAAAACTTGAAAGTTTAGAAAAAAACAATCAAGAGTTAGAGAGTAAAGTATCCAAATCTGCACAAACCATACAATCTCAGTCACATGAGATTGAAGCCTTAAAAAAGCAATATGAATCGCTCCAAATTGCCAGCACATTACTAGGCAGTGACAATAATAAAAGAGATACAAAGCTAAAAATAAATTCATTAATTCGTGACATTGATTACTGTATAGCACAACTTTCAGATTAATAAACATGGATGAAAAGCTTAAAATAAAAATATCAATTGCTGACAGAGTCTACCCGCTAACGGTAGATCCTGCTCAAGAAGAAGGACTTAGAAGTGCTTCTAAAAAAATTGATCTTATGATTAAGCAATTTGAAGAAAATTATGCCGTACGAGACAAACAAGATGTTTTGGCCATGTGTGCCTTACAGTTTGCATCTCAAGTAGAACAAAAACATATCGATAATGCAATCAATGGCGAAGAAACTATTGAAAGAATTAAAAATTTAAACGTTCTATTAGACCAACATCTCAACAATTAAACGTTCTTTACAGAAACTAAGATACTGCCTACATTAGTTCCCAATTGGTAAACTCAACACTAACATTTTAGAATGAGCGAATCATCACTACTAAAGCATGCCACGCTCCGGCGAGGAAACTTGAACAGTGAGTTAGCTCAAAACTTGTCTTTTCGAGTTTATACAATACCACTAATGTAGGCTTTTTTTATATATAAATTTTAAACAAACATGGACATAGTAACAATCATTTCAGGAATTATAGGTATAGTAGTTGGATTTGGAATTGCAAAAATAATTGAAAAAAGCAACATCTCTAATTTAATTAAAAATGCCAAAAAAGAAGCCTCCTCTATATTAAAAGACGCTAAAGTAGAAGCCGAGAATATCAAAAAAGATAAAATTCTGCAAGCCAAAGAAAAATTTATAGAACTTAAATCAGAGCACGAACAAGTTATCTTATCTAGAGATAAAAAAGTTGCCGAAGTAGAAAAAAGAACCAGAGATAAAGAATCGCAAATTTCTAACGAATTATCCAAATCCAAAAAGGTAAACGAGGACTTTATCCAAAAAACCAACGAATACAATTCTAAAATTGATATTCTAGACAAAAGACAAGCCGAAGTAGACAAGTTGCACAAAAGCCAATTACAACAATTAGAAGTAATTTCAGGGCTTTCTGCAGAAGAAGCTAAAAACCAATTAGTAGACGGATTGAAAGCAGAAGCCAAATCAAAGGCAATGTCTCATATTCAGGACACCATTGAAGAGGCCAAATTAACCGCACAACAAGAGGCCAAAAAAATAATCATCAACACCATTCAAAGAGTAGGAACCGAAGAAGCCGTAGAAAACTGCGTTTCTGTTTTCAATATTGAATCCGATGATGTTAAAGGTAGAATTATTGGTAGAGAAGGTAGAAACATCCGTGCACTGGAGGCTGCTACAGGAGTTGAAATAATTGTAGACGATACCCCTGAGGCAATTATACTATCTTGTTTTGACCCAGTACGTAGAGAAATAGCCCGTTTAGCATTACACAAACTAGTTACAGACGGACGTATACATCCTGCAAGAATTGAAGAAGTTGTTGCAAAAACAACCAAACAAATTGATGACGAGATCATTGAAGTAGGAAAACGCACCGTTATTGATTTAGGGATTCATGGTTTGCACCCTGAATTAATCAAAGTTGTTGGACGCATGAAATACCGTTCTTCCTACGGACAAAATTTACTGCAACACTCTCGCGAAGTTTCTAAACTTTGTGGGATTATGGCCGCCGAACTTGGTTTAAATGTAAAATTAGCCAAAAGAGCGGGTCTATTGCACGATATCGGAAAAGTTCCGGATGCAGAGAGTGACCTACCACATGCTTTATTAGGAATGCAATGGGCAGAAAAATATGGCGAAAAAGAAGAGGTTTGCAACGCCATTGGAGCGCATCATGACGAGATAGAAATGAAATCCTTACTATCTCCTATTATTCAAGTATGTGATGCCATATCTGGAGCAAGACCAGGAGCAAGACGTCAAGTTTTAGATTCGTACATCCAACGATTAAAAGATCTAGAAGAAGTTGCATACGGATTTACGGGAGTAAAAAATGCCTATGCCATTCAAGCAGGTAGAGAATTGCGTGTAATTGTAGAGAGCGAAAAAGTTTCTGACGAAAATGCAGTAAACCTATCTTTTGAAATTTCGCAAAAAATACAAAC
This sequence comes from Flavobacterium crassostreae, assembly GCF_001831475.1. Classification (NCBI taxonomy): domain Bacteria; kingdom Pseudomonadati; phylum Bacteroidota; class Flavobacteriia; order Flavobacteriales; family Flavobacteriaceae; genus Flavobacterium; species Flavobacterium crassostreae. Next base: position 2,928,356 of record NZ_CP017688.1, read on the forward strand.
AGAAATGACTTATCCAGGTCAAGTAAAAGTTACCGTTATCCGAGAAACTAGAGCCGTAAATATTGCCAAATAAGCGCAAAAAGTATCTCCATAAAATAAGTAAATAAGTAAATAAGCACAAAAAGCATTTCAGTAAATCCTGAAATGCTTTTTTTTGGTTTGCCACAGTCTAGCTTTTTCTGGGATGAAACTCTTGCACCACCTTAGCCAAAAACGTTCTGTCTAAATGCACATAAATTTCTGTAGTAGTGATCGACTCATGCCCTAGCATCAATTGTATTGAGCGCAGGTCTGCCCCATTTTCTAATAAATGCGTAGCAAAAGAGTGCCTAAAGGTATGTGGGCTTATTTTTTTGGTTAGGCCTGTTTTTAGACTTAAATCTTTTATAATAGTAAAAATCATTGCTCTGCTGAGTTGCCCTCCACGTCGGTTTAAAAATAAGGTATCCTCAAAACCTTTCTGGATATGCAGCTGCTGTCTAACTCCTTTTTTATAATAAGCAATGTATTTTTGAGCTAATTCTGCTATGGGTACAAAGCGTTCTTTATTTCCTTTTCCGGTTACTTTTATAAAACCTTCGTCAAAAAACAAATCCGATATTTTGAGCGTAATTAGTTCTGAAACCCGCAAACCACAACCATACAAAACCTCTAACATGGCACGGTTGCGCTCTCCTTGGTCGGTTGCTAAATCTATAGCTGCAATTAAGGCATCAATTTCATCTAGAGCTAAGGTATCGGGCAATTTTCGGCCTATTCTAGGTGTTTCAATAAGTTCTAGAGGATGGTCTGTTCTATACTCTTCAAAAATTAAATAATTAAAAAAACTCTTTAGACCCGAAATCATTCTTGCTTGAGAGCGTGGATGGACTTGGGACGAAAGAGCATAAAGGAACTGTTGCAGCGTTTCTTGGGTGATTTGAACCGGAGAAACCGAAATAGCATTTTGTTCCAAAAACAAACACAACCGCTCCAGATCAAAGGAGTAGTTCTCAACTGTATTTTTAGAGAGTCCGCGTTCTATTTTTAGATACGACTGATAGCTTTTTATATAAAAATCCCAATTCATGACACAAAGTAACGGATTTTATATCCATAAAAAAACCTCCCGATTAGGAGGTTTTATATAAAATGAATTAAGACTAAAATTATAATTTATAATTAAAACCTAAATTAAGTGAAGAAATAGATCCTCCATCACGAGAAATTCCTTTATAACCTGCAAAAACTTCAAATTTATCCGTTTGGTAACCAAATTTTGGTTGGTAATAAACACCACCATCGCTAGTTCCTTTACCAACATAGATTGCATATCCTAAATCAGCACCTATGAAAAAATCTTCTGCAATAGTATATTGAGCAGTACCGGCTAATGGTAGAAAACCAATTGGATCCGTTTTAACTTCAATACTACCAAATGGACCTAAATCCGTAGTAGATGTTTTTCCTAAAAATGTAGTATAACCAGTAGTTGCACCTACTTTAAATTGCTCATCAATTTCCCATAAATAAGCAACATCTGCTCCTACATTTAAAGAAAAAGCGTCTTTAATATCGCCCATTGGCAAGCCAACATGAGCTCCAATTTTAAATTGCCCTTCTTGTGCATTAGCAATTCCAAAAGCAAATACAGCAGCAACTGTTAAAATAATTTTTTTCATTTTTATTTTTATTTATAATTTGAAGTGCGAATGTATCTATATCTCTTTTAAAAAACACTTAAATCACGGATAAAAAGCAGCTCTTTTTTTACTTAAAAATCGCTTTTTTAAACATAAAACATTCAAAAACAGCTAAATAGAAATTTTAAAAATCACTACATTTAGTGATGTAATAAATAAATATTTTAACAGTAAATAACTTACAAATATTTTAAAATCATAACTATTTCTTTCTATTCAATTTATTTCTTTAGATTAAATTGCGTCTTGATAAAATTTAGTATTCAAAAAAAGAAAAAAAAATGAAAAAAACAGGAATAACAAGCATTGCAATAGTTGCTTTGGTGTTTAATACACAGGCACAATTAGTAAAATTTGGTCTAAAAGCTGGAGTTAATTATGCCAATGCAACAGCAGCAGAAGTTACTATTGACAAACAAAATTACCAAACCGCTGCAATAGGCAGTTATCATGCCGGAATTGTTGCTCGAGTTAAGCTTACAGACAAATTTGCGGTACAACCCGAATTAATTTATACTACCGAAGGCGCGAGTTACAAAAATGCAGCTACCCAATTTAAAAATGAACTTGGATACCTTTCCATTCCGTTATTGGCACAACTAACTATCGGTAACGTATTCATTTTAGAAGCCGGTCCGCAAGCACATTTTTTAGTAAGCCAAAAAAATAATTTTGATCTAGAAGATTACAACACCTTTGAATTTGCAGCAGCAGCAGGGTTAGGTGTACAGCTTACCAAAAGTGTTTTTGTTCAAGGACGTTATGTTATGGGTGTTACGGATCCGTCTAAAAATTCAGATATTAAAAGCGCAACAGTACAACTATCTGCTGGATTCTTTTTTTAGACCATTAAATTTTTACTGTTTGGAGGTACTGTTTTGTACTTTATCAACTTTAGGGAAACTAAAAATAAGTAGTCATAACCCTACATGTTGTATATCAAGCATTTATATTAAAAAAAACATAAAAAAAAGCAAAAATTGTTATGAAAATCAAAAAAAAGAATGGTTATGTAGTTTTTTTAATACATTTGCGTAAGTTTTTTGCACTAAGCAAAAAAAATAATTAACTATAAATTTAATAATTCGATGAAAAAAGTTTTTTTAATTGCAGTAGGTTTTTTTGCTTTTCAAGCAGCAAATGCACAAGAGGATAACTCTTCTTACAAGCCAACAGTTGGAACAATTACCACTGAGGTAAATTTAACCGGAGGTTTAAACAATGCTAATTTCAACCTTAATGGTGGAGGTTTAAAATTTAGATATTTTTTAAAAGAAGATATGGCTCTTAGAGTTGGTCTTGGGTTAAATAGCGAAACGTCAGAAGTTGAGATGACAACTCCTGTGGTAGCAACAGCTACAACTAAAAGTTCTTCAAATACAATCAAATTAGGTATTGAGAAACATTTTGCTGGATCAGATAGATTATCTACGTATGCTGGAGCAGATTTATTGATCAAAATGGGTAATGAATCTGAGGAAGGTAAATACAATAATACAACTACAAAAACAGAGCAAAAAAGTTCTGGATTTGGAGTTGGCTTATTTACTGGTGCAGATTATTACATTGTAAAAAAAGTATATTTAGGTGTTGAAGCTGGATTAAGCTTTATGTCTAATACCTTAAAAGACAAAGAAACTACCACTACAGGCCAACCTACAATTACCGTTCCTGGTAATAAAGGTTCTAATTTAGCCACTAATGTATTTGGTGGTGTTAGAATTGGATACCAATTTTAATACTTAACCATAAGAATAAGTAATCCCGTTTTGAGAATCTCAAAACGGGATTTTTTTTGGTACCTAAATTAATTCAGTCCCAAAATACGTTCTGTAGTAGGTAACAACTAAGATGTTTTATTTTAGATTTAGTACAACTTCAGTTTTAGAAATCATTTTAATTGGAATGATTTATTTATTTTTACAAAAAATAAAACTTATGAAAATTTGCATTATCAATGGCCCTAATTTAAATTTATTAGGCAAAAGAGAGCCCGAAATCTATGGTAGCCTTACGTTTGAAGATTATTTTAGTTCGCTTACCAATCGTTTTCCTTCTATTGCATTTACTTATTTTCAGAGCAATATTGAGGGCGAATTAATTGGTAAAATTCAAGAATTAGGATTTTCTTATGATGGTATCATTTTGAACGCAGGTGCCTACACCCATACTTCGGTAGCTATAGGAGATGCCATTAAAGCCATTACTACACCAGTGATTGAGGTACATATTTCTAACACATATGCCCGAGAAACCTTTAGACACCAATCGTATATTTCTGGAAATGCAAAAGGAGTAATATTGGGATTTGGATTAAAGAGCTATGAATTAGCGGTGCAATCTTTTGTTATTTAAGCAACCCGTCCTAATGGGTATGCTGTCCCTATGGGCTTGGCTCTATATGTATTAAAACATGTCCCAATTGAGGCATTTGTTCTCGTAAAGTATCTTTTAGTTGGTGGGCTAAATCATGGCCTTGTTTGACTGTAATGGTTCCATCTACTATTGCATGCAAATCTACGTGGTATTTCATGCCTGCCTTTCGGATAAAACATTTTTCGGTGGCTACAATTCCCATCACGGTTACAGAAACCTTGCGTATCTCTGCAATTAAATCATCATATAGGTGCTCGTCCATGACTTCGGCCAAAGCGGGTCTAAATATCTGGTAACTATTATACAAAATAAAAAAAGAAGCCAATAGCGCTGCCCAATCATCGGCAGCTTCGTAACCTTTGCCTAAATACAATGCCAGACTAATGCCAATAAATGCGGCTACTGAGGTAATTGCGTCACTACGATGGTGCCAGGCATCTGCTCGCAAAGAAGAACTGTTGGTTTGTATGCTTTTTTGGATTACTAACCTAAAGGAATATTCTTTCCAGAGGATAATGCCTCCTAGAACTAGTAAGGTCCATGGTTTGGGCAAATCATGCGGAATTTGAATATTGAGAATGCTCTTATAAGCAATAAGTAATGCCGATGCAATCAAAAAACCAACCACCAAAAAGGTAATTAATGGTTCTGCTCTTCCGTGCCCGTAGGGATGGTTTTTGTCTGCTGGTCTGCTTGAATATTTAATTCCGAACAAAACCAATAGGGACGCAAAAATATCGGTGGTAGACTCGATAGCATCTGCAATTAAGGCGTAAGAATTGCCAAAAAAACCCGCAAATCCTTTTATAATAGCTAGAGCGCTGTTGCTTAAAATACTAAAATAGGTTGTTTGTATTGCTGTTTTTTCTGCAGACATGGAGGTAGTAAATTAAAAAATCGTTTAAACATTGCTTTTGGTTGGAATAAAAAAAGAATGTTTAAACGATATTGGATATATAGTATCGATACGCTATTCTCGAATGATGTTGGCGCCTATGGCTCGCAATCTTTCGTCAATTCTTTCGTATCCACGGTCAATTTGTTCTATATTTTGAATGATACTGGTTCCTTTTGCGGAAAGCGCTGCAATTAATAACGAGATTCCAGCACGTATATCTGGCGAAGACATGGTGGTGGCTTTTAATTGAGACTGAAAATCATGCCCCATAACCACTGCTCTATGCGGATCACATAGCATTATTTTGGCTCCCATATCAATTAGTTTGTCTACAAAAAACAACCTGCTTTCAAACATTTTTTGATGTATCAAAACATCGCCTTGTGCTTGTGTAGCTACCACTAAGACAATGCTTAGTAAATCCGGCGTGAATCCAGGCCACGGAGCATCTGCAATGGTCAAAATGGAACCATCAATATCTGTTTTTAGTTTGTATCCGTCTTGGTGTGAAGGTATGTAAATATCATCTCCTCTGCGCTCTAGGGTGATTCCTAGTTTTCTAAAAACATTGGGGATTTGGCCTAAGTTATCCCAGCTAACGTTTTTGACGGTAATTTCGCTTTGGGTCATGGCTGCTAGTCCTATCCAGCTTCCTATTTCAATCATATCTGGCAAAACCCGGTGCTCACAACCACCAAGACTCGCTACACCTGTGATGGTTAGCAAATTGGATCCTACTCCAGTTATATTTGCTCCCATTGCGTTTAGCATTTTGCATAGTTGTTGCAAATAGGGCTCACAGGCAGCGTTATAAACGGTAGTGGTTCCTTTGGCTAACACGGCTGCCATAACAATATTGGCTGTTCCGGTTACTGAAGCTTCGTCAAGTAGCATCGAAGCTCCTTGCAAACCATCCGGGGCTTCTACGCCATAAAAATGGTCTTCTCTATTGTACCTAAATTTTGCCCCAAGGTTTATAAATCCTTCAAAATGGGTATCCAAACGTCTTCGTCCTATTTTGTCTCCTCCGGGTTTGGGTATGTATCCTTTTCCAAAACGAGCAAGTAGTGGTCCTACAATCATTATGGAACCACGTAATGCCCCTCCTTCTTTCTTAAAGGCTTCGGTTTCTAAATAATCAATAGCGATATTATCTGCCTGAAATAGGTAGGATCCAGGGCCTTTTTTTTCTATTTTGACTCCTAAATTCCCTAACAATACAATTAGTTTATTGATATCAATAATATCGGGTATATTATTGATTAACACCTGCTCTGAGGTCAAAAGTACCGCACACAATATTTGTAACGCTTCGTTTTTTGCGCCTTGTGGAGTTATTTCTCCTTTTAGACGAATCCCTCCTTCTATTTTGAAAATTCCCATATATTCTTTGTAGTTATAAATTATTTAGGTCTAAAATATACCTGTTTTCTTGTTTTTTTTGGGGTAACCAATTGTATTAACTAGTCTAAAATCCAAAAAACTAGTTTTATTTTTTATATTTTGGCTTGACCAATTTAGTGTTTCTGTTGCTCTGAATTTTGGGTTGGCTCGCTGGGGTTATTTTATTGGATATTCTTTTATTGGTACGCAATAAATCTGTGGTGTTCAATAACTCTTCGGAACTATGTAGCAGGTTCAGTTTGCCATCTGACAATTCGTATAGGTGTTCAAAAATAACATCGTCTTTTACGGTGTCTTTGTTCCAACTCAAATACGATTTTTTCATGTGGTTTGCAATAACCACAACCAAAGCTTCTTTCATCTCTCCTTCTTCCCATTTATTAGCAACATCAATCATGTATTTTATGTTGTTGCCATAATACCGGTATTTAGGATAATTTTGAGGATACTGCAATACGTCTGGCTTTAGCTGCAAGACTTCGCGAGAAGGGATAGGATATGGAGATACTACATCTAATTTAAAATCAGACATAATAAACAATTGGTCCCATAATTTGTGCTGAAAATCCAATACATCTCTTAAATGCGGGTTCAAGCTCCCCATTACCTGAATGATGTATTTGGCTGCTTTATTGCGCTGCTCATCATCTTCTATGGCGGTGGCTTGGTCTATTAATTTTTGCAAATGGCGGCCGTATTCCGGAATAATCAAATGCGATCTTTCGGCATTGTATTCCAGATGATGGACCACATCATTTGCATTTTCTTTGGTGTATTTTGAATTCATGGTTTGCATTTTATTTTGGAGCAATAAATGGTAGTACTATTTTTGGAACAACCAACCTACTATAACGGTTTTATTTCAAATTATAACGAAACAATTCCTTCAATGGTTGCAACCTCTAGGTATTTGTCAATAACCTCTTGAGGATCTTTCATGCGTACATCTACAGAAAGACTGGTAAATTTGCCTGTTTTGGATTTGGTAGTTTTTATAACCGCTCCCATACAATCAAAGGCTTGCTCCACGCGTGCAACATTATCTCCCACAGAGGGAACTATGAATTTGTATAAATACAAAGCAGGCCAATCGTTGTTTCTCTCTAACTCTGCTTTTAATCTAACGTAAAACTCTTCTGTTTTCTTATCCATTTTTTATAAAAAATTAAAGCAAAGATACAGTTTCAAAAGCAAAATATGAATTTTGAAATAGGTATTTTTAGTCCAAATACTTTTTTAAAGTCTTGTTTTTTCTTGTTTTGGATAAGTTTAAGTAAGTTTGTACCTTATTTAGATAAAAGTGTCAAAAGAAATCGTTATTCTTATCGGCGGACCCGGAACAGGCAAAAGCACCTTAATTGCCGCATTAGTGGCACAAGGATATTGTTGTTATCCCGAAATTTCGAGAGAAGTTACCCTTGAGGCACAAAAACAAGGTGTAGAACAGCTCTTTTTGGAACAACCTTTGTTGTTTAGCGAGTTGTTATTAGAGGGTCGTAAAAAACAATTTTTGGATGCTCAAAAAGAACCCCATTCTATGGTTTTTATGGACCGCGGACTCCCCGATGTACTGGCCTACCTAAACTATATTGGTACCGATTACCCCAAAGAATTTGACAGTCTCTGCAAAGAGTTTCGGTATTCTAAAGTGTTTATTCTTCCGCCTTGGCCAGAAATTTATGTGCAAGATCAAGCGCGTTACGAAAATTTTCAACAAGCCTTACAAATTCAAGAACACCTTATAACTACCTACCAAACCTACGGCTACCAACTCCTTGAAGTACCCAAAGACACGGTAGACAACCGAATACTTTTTATATTAGACCGAATTTAGGACTAAAACCTGTGCTGCTATTTTGTATGGATTGGATTTTTATTAGCATCCGATTTGTAATTAAAACCAAAAAAAAAGAATGTCTGAGGCTCTAAAAATACTTCAAAAATACTGGAAACACCAGGCGTTTAGACCCCTTCAAGAAGAAATCATTGAAGCCGTTATGAGCGGCCAAGATACCTTTGCGTTGCTGCCTACTGGCGGCGGAAAATCAGTGTGTTTTCAGGTTCCTGCGCTACTCCAAGAAGGCATCTGTTTGGTTTTATCGCCATTAGTGGCACTTATGAAGGATCAAGTAGCTAATTTAAATACACTAAACATCAAAGCCATGGCATTGACGGGCGGCATAAAATCCGACCAAATGACGACTCTTTTAGACAATTGTAAATTTGGAAATTACAAATTTTTGTACCTATCTCCAGAAAGATTACAGTCTGATTGGATTTTGGAACGCCTAAAAAACTTGCCTATAAATCTCATTGCCATAGATGAAGCCCATTGCGTATCCCAATGGGGGCATGACTTTAGACCTGCTTACCTAAAAATTGCCGTTCTCAAAACCCATTTTCCTAAAACCCCTTTTTTGGCCTTGACCGCCAGTGCAACTCCTAGAGCAAAGGCAGCAATTATGGAAGAGTTGGGTCTGGAAAATCCACGGGTTTTTCAACAATCTTTTTATAGAGCAAATCTAGCATATATGGTTTTTGAAGTAGAAGACAAACTCTTTAAAATAGAGCAAATTTTAAAAAAAAATCCAGAGCCTTCCATTATTTATGTACGCAACCGAAAATCCTGCGTTAGCATTGCCACCCAATTGCAGGCCGCAGGGTTTAAAGCTACTTATTATCACGGTGGTCTTGACGCTAACGAAAAAGAAAAAAACATGGCACTTTGGATCCAAGATAAGGCGCAAGTTATTGTAGCCACCAATGCTTTTGGAATGGGAATTGACAAAGCCAATGTTAAAACAGTTATCCATGTACAACTGCCCGAAAATTTAGAAAACTACTACCAAGAAGCCGGTAGAGCCGGACGAAATGAACAAAAGGCCTTTGCGGTTTTATTGACCAGTCCTGGAGATAGTGCACAAGCCGAAAATCAATTTTTGCACGTTCTGTCTGATAAAAAATTTCTAAATACCCTTTATAAAAAACTATGCAACCACTTGCAGATTGCCTATGGCGAAGGCATACAAGAACAATTTGCCTTTAACCTCAATCAGTTTTGTACTAAATATGGTTTTCCGTTATTAAAAACCTATGCTGCTTTTCAATTTTTAGACCGTCAGGGAATACTTACTCTTTCTCAAGAATTTTCGCAAAAAATAAGTTTGCAGTTTTTAATCTCTTCTAAAGAATTATTGCGTTACACCAGCCTAAACCCTAATGATGCAGAAATAATTTACAGCCTACTACGTACCTATCCTGGCATTTACGAAGTGCCAACAGTATGCAATCTCCAATTTATTGCCAAAAAAACAAACCGTCCTGAGAATCAAATTCTGGCTCTTTTGCATAAGCTAAAAGAAAAAGAAATCGTTTCTTACAACGCCAAAAACAAAGACAGCTTACTGACCTTTAATGAAATTAGAGAAGACGAGCGCACCATTAGCAAAGTGGCAAAACGTTTAGAAAACCAAAACCAATTGAAACACCTCCAATTTAAAGCTGTTATTCAATACGTTACCCAAAATACTAGCTGCAAAAGCAACTTTATACTCGAGTATTTTGGAGAAAAAACACCCTCAGATTGTGGTATTTGCTCCTATTGTATTGCTAAAAAACAACCTAAATTGCATCCAGAATTACTCTCAAAAAAAATCATTACTTTATTGAAAAGTACCGATTTAAATTCTAGAGAAATTCAATCCAAAACCAATTGTAGCACCAACGACACTATCTTTGCCATTCAAAATCTCTTGCACGAACAAAAAATACATTTAACACCTAACAATAAATACACCTTAAAAATATAATGGAAAAATTACGAATTGTATTTATGGGAACCCCCGAATTTGCGGTAGGTATCCTAGAGAGTATACTCAAAAACAACTATCAAGTAGTAGGCGTAATTACTGCAGCAGATAAGCCTGCTGGTCGGGGTCAAAAAATAAAACACTCTGCCGTCAAAGAGTATGCGCTTGCCAATAACCTAAATTTATTGCAGCCCACCAACCTAAAAGACCCTTCTTTCTTAGAAGAATTAAAAGCCCTGCAAGCCAATTTGCAAATAGTAGTAGCCTTTAGAATGCTGCCAAAAGCAGTATGGGATTTGCCCCAATTTGGCACCTTTAATCTACACGCTTCTTTACTTCCTAACTACCGGGGCGCTGCTCCTATTAACTGGGCTATAATAAATGGCGAAACACAAACTGGAGTTACCACTTTTTTTATAGACGATAAAATTGACACCGGTGCCATTATTCTGCGAGATCAAACCGCTATTGATCCCAACGAAAACGCAGGCCAACTCCACGACCGTCTTCTTGCATTGGGTTGTGATACCGTAAAGAATACTCTAGCGCTAATTGCTACCAATACGGTGCAAACAACGGTGCAACAAGATACCGCCGAAATCCAAACGGCCTATAAGTTAAACAAAGAAAATTGCAAGATTGACTGGGGCAAATCCGCCACAGAAATCCATAACTTGATCCGAGGATTAAGTCCCTACCCTGCCTCGTGGTGTTACTTTTTGGATAAAGAAGAAAAATGGAGTGTCAAAATCTATGAATCCAAAATTATAGAAGAAAAGCACCACCTTGCCATAGGAAGTGTTGTTTGTAACAAAAAAGAAATCAAAATAGCCGTTTCGGATGGTTATATCCAAATAAATAGCTTGCAATTTCCGGGAAAGAAAAGAATGACAACTCCCGAGTTTTTAAATGGGATGGTTTTTTCGAAAAATTTAATGGTAATATAATACCAATAAAATACGATATTGTGCAAAAACAATAAAAAAAATAATCTTTTGTTAACAATTAAATTAAGTTATCAACAAAAAATATTAAAATATCACAAAATACTTGTGTGGTTTATATTTACCACTAAATTTGTTACTGACATTTTTTTTAACCAACAATTAATAAACTATTTATTATGAACAAATCAGAATTAATCGATGCTATCGCTGTAGACGCAGGAATTACTAAAGCGGCTGCTAAATTAGCGCTTGAATCCTTTTTAGGAAACGTAGCTGGAACTTTGAAAAAAGGAGAAAAAATATCTCTTGTAGGTTTTGGATCTTGGTCTGTATCTGCTAGAGCGGCTAGAGATGGAAGAAACCCACAAACTGGTAAAACCATTCAAATTGCAGCAAAAAATGTAGTAAAATTCAAAGCTGGTGCAGAATTAGAAGGTGCTGTAAACTAAGTATAGTTCAGAGCCTAATAATATATAAAAAACCCTCAATAGAGGGTTTTTTTGTGGATATAACTCGTTAAAATTGGTTTTTGTGAAAAAAAATATTAGTTTTAATAAAAAATTTTGCCAAAAGTATGATTTCTGAAACCCTAATAAAAGGACAACTACTTATTTCTGAGCCTTCTATAATTGGAGACACATCCTTTAATAGATCTGTTATTCTATTGGCAGAGCATACCAAAGATGGTTCTGTGGGATTTATTATCAACAAACCATTAAAATATTGCATTAATGATTTGGTGCCAGAAATTACTGCAAAATTTAAAATTTATAATGGCGGCCCTGTAGAACAAGACAATCTTTATTTTATACACAATGTGCCTAACTTAATCCCAAATAGTATTGAAATTTCTAACGGAATTTACTGGGGTGGTGATTTTGAGTCTACCAAAGAGCTTTTAAACAACAGCATCATTAAAAAAGACAACATTCGGTTTTTTTTGGGATATACCGGTTGGGGAGAAAACCAATTAGAAACCGAAATGAATGCGAACTCCTGGATAGTGGCGCCTAATATTTATAAAAACAAAATAATAGGCAAAGCAACAACCCATTTCTGGAAAGAACAAATAATAGAACTTGGTGGCGAATACCTAATATGGTCTAATGCTCCAGAGAATCCCTATTTAAATTAACTTGGCCAAAATAATTCTATCACAAAAATTAGGCGATACTGGCGTTCAACAATTTTAAAATTTGTTCGGAAAACGCGGTTCCAAATATCTTTTTTCTGTATTTTGTAATTGGCTGTACTCCTTTTATTACATTGGTCACGAATAACTCATCTGCTTTTTGTAGATCAAAAGGAGATATGGTTTCTTCCAGAACTACCAAGTTATCCATTTTTCGGGCTAGTTCTAAAATTTTTCTTCTCATAACCCCATTCAAACAACCTTCAGAAATAGCTGGAGTTATTAATTTATTGCCCGATACCATAAAAATATTACCCTGTGTTGCTTCTACAACATTTTTAGAATCATTCAATAACAAACAATTATCCAAGCCATTTTCATGCGCATAGATACTAGCGGTAGTATGTAGCAATCTATTAGTAGATTTGATAGAAGAAAGCAACTGCTTGGTTATATAAAAATCTTTATACAAGTCTGCCTCATAAACGTCTTTTGCTATACTATAAGCAGCCTCATTTAGCGCAGTGGCATGAATTAAATACGAAACCTCATTGGTTTCCGGAAGATAATATCCGCCATCGTTTCTAAAAACCGTAATCCTGGCTCTGGATGTAGTTCCGAGATTATTTGCCGTGGCCAAAGAGATAATTTGCTCTTCAAAAAACTCCATTGTAAAATGCATCGGAATTTCCATTCGTACGACACGCATAGAGGCCATTAATCTAAAATAGTGGTCTTCTAAAAATAAAATCTTAGAGTTTACTATTTTCACTGTTTCAAAAATAGCATCTCCATACAAAAAAGCACGATTGTTTGTGAGTACATTACTGTTATTACCTACGATATTCCCGTTAAAATTAATCATAAAAAAACCCTGAATTTAGTTCAGGGCAAATATAAGTTTTAAAATACAATTTTACTATACCGATCCTATCAGATGTTTTAAATCTGAAATTTGATTTTCCCATAATAATTTAGCTTCGTTAATTTCGGTCTGTTCTGCAAAATCAACAACCATTATAGACACATCTTTAGTAAGCTCATCTACTAGAATATGAATTTCAAAATAATACTCCGTATCTTTATTTTGATCATCTACCCATTTAAATTTTACTTTTTCGCCAGCTTTTTTAGAAGCCAAACGAGCTTTTTCTTCAGAACCGTCCCAAATAAAGGTAAAAAATTCACCACGTGAATTAACATTATCTGCAAACCACTCCGATAATCCTGAAGGCGTAGAAATATATTGGTAAAGTAATTGCGGAGAGGAATTTATAGGAAACTCTATTTCGTAACGTTTTTTCTGATCCATGAGCTACATTTAATTTTTTTCGAATATATAGAATATATGTCCTAAAAAAAAACATTTTTAAATTTATTTTTTTATTTAAAAAATGCTTGTGAATTCTAATATTATTTATATCTTTGCACCCGCATTCAAGGATAAATATCCAATGCCCTTTGGCGAGGTAGCTCAGTTGGTTAGAGCGCAGGATTCATAACCCTGAGGTCACGAGTTCAAATCTCGTTCTCGCTACAAAAAAAATAAAGTCTGAAACCCACTCCCAACAAGGGTTTCAGACTTTTTAATTAAACTTCTTACGGCTAGTAATTACTAAAACGGCAACCCTTACGGCAACCCCAGTAATTACACAAAAATGGCAAAATCACTACTATTCGACTGCTCATACACAGAAATATGGGTACATCCTAAAAATTGGAAAACATTAACTTCAAAGAAAAGTCTAGAACTTAACTGGTATGTAGAATGTAAATTTATTGACCCTCTATTCCTTGAAAAATATCCTAAAGGCTTTCCTTTTAGAAAAAAACTAAACAAATTTAGAACTTTAGAGGAGAGAAAAGCTGCAATTCAAGTATTGTTAACAGAAATACCTAAATTATTTGAAGACAAAGGTTGGAATCCAATTACAAAAAAGTACATGATTCCGGAAGCAATACCAATAAATGGAGTCTTACACCCAAAATTAAACTTTATTGAAGCTTTAGAAATAGCCTACTTAAAGCTATCCGTTTCAGATGGAGTAATAAAAGAACTCCGCAGAATCATTGCTAAGGTTAAAAAATCGGCTGAGCAACAAAGGATAGATTTCTCAATTAGTGAAGTTCATTCTGGCCATGTTCGCGATTTACTTGACTACCTCAACCTTACCCCAAATGAATATAATAAATTTCTGACACATTTATCTATTGTGCTATCTGATTTGGTGGAAAAAAGAATGGTTTTTCATAATCCGATAAAAGATATTAGGAAGAAAAAAACGGTAAAAAAAATTCGTGAAACATTAGAAGTTGATGAACTCAATAAAATTTTTTCTATTTTAAAAACAGATTATTACACATTTTATAGATATGGACAGATATTTTTTCATTCTGGCGCGAGAAGTGCAGAATTATTTAGGGTTCAAAAAAAAGACGTGTACCTGGAGAAAAGAGAATATAGAATTACTATTAAAAAAGGAAATAGCTACAGAGAAGTCATAAAAGTTATTTTACCAAATGCTCTAAAATTTTGGACCGAAATTGTTCAAGAATGCAAAACGGAAGAAGATTATTTATTCACAAGAAACTTACAACCGTCAGTGACTCCCACACAGCCATATCAAATAACTAAGCGATGGAAAAGACTTGTAAAGGATAAATATAACATAACAGCAGACTTTTATGCTTTAAAACACTTATTTTTGGATGAACTTGACAAAGCCACTAGCGAGAGTTCTATGTTATCTAAAGGAATGGCAAGTCACGAAACTGATGTTACTGAAAAAGTTTATTTAGTCGGTAGGAATAGCAGGAAAAACGAAGCTTTAAAAAACATTAGGATCAACGTAATCACTGCTTAATTTTCACAATTATACCAATATCATAATTTGTTATATCAGCTTTAATTTTTGTCTCAGCGGAGCGATGTCAAAATTATGCATCTGATAAGTATTATAATGAAAATTGGAAATCAGAAAGGCGAAAAAAGCAAAGATGAAGATATCTATATCTATTTTATATAAATTATTTTAAAGGCTATCTATAGATAGCTTTTTTATGGATATAATTGTGTTTGAATGTATTTCAATATTTTACTGGTATTCTTTCTATAAATAAAATCATGCTTCCTTAGTTCAAATTCAATCTCTTGAATAGAATTTACTTTTACGAATCCCTTCAATGGATTGTCATTTAGATTGATTCCAAAATGATAGCCTTTATTATTTTTATCAATATCAATGTATTTTGGATTTTCTTTTAAATTTAGATAATCAAACACATCAACATCGCAAATATTTTTAAATCCGTATGATTTCATTATTAAATCTATTTTTTTTTGCCTCTACAGTAATACAGACACAAAATGTTAGTTGCAAAGAAATAAAATTATTTTAAAGAAAAATCATAAAAAAGCAACTCGTTTAAGAGCTGCTCTAATTACTAAAAAAACAAAAAACTATCTCTTAATGTTGAGTATTGATTTCTTTAAGCTAAACATTCCAAAAGCTTGACCACTTATATTTAAGTACTCAGCTGATATAATATCCCCTTTTCTATTTTGGACACTAAGATCAAATTGATAGGCCACTTGATTGAATTCTTTATTTGCTCCAAATGCTCCACCGACTAGTAGCCTTAATACTGTTTCTTTTTGTTTTACGGGAACATGAATAGTTTTTTTCTTGATAGTGTAGCTTGGAGTAATTTCTTTGACCTCTCCTTGTACTATTCCGTTGATGTTTAGTGAAACGTTTTCGTCTTCGAAATCAGTAGAAAATTTATTGAGCTGCGCTATTTTTGAAAACAGAATTTGTTTCTTTAAAGAATCTGTTTCTTTTGCAAAATCGTTTTTTAACTTATCATTCTCGGCAACCAATTTTTCATTAATGGGATTTTCAGTTGTTAAGTATTCCTTTACAACTGATTTTTGAATTACAATCTGCTCTGGCTTTTTTGGCTGAAATTTTCCAACTACTTCGGGAACTTCTACTTTTACATTTTGTGTTCCGTTATCGGATTTTGAACAACCTTTAAACCATAACACCACAAGCAACAATATCCATCCTAAGTAAAGGAACAACTTACTTGCTACTGGCTTTATTTTTGATAAATTGATTTGCATAACTGTATTTTTTTAAATTGATAGATTTAGGGAGGTTTTATGTAAATCTCCCTATTTTACATTTATTTAATTTCAAAGTGCATCCAATCATAATTTTTCTCTACTCCTAATGAAATAAATCCATATCTATAGAAAGTATCAATCATTGGCTTGTATTCGGGTCTTGCAAAACGAGCTGTGCTAGATGTCTCGTGCAATAAGTTTCTTTCTGGGTCTAAATCAATGGCAATTCCCCATGAATGACGGCTATAATCTGAACCTCCACGCATGGCTCTAAAGTTGAAACAACCTCCAAATAAATCAATCCCTAACTCTTGTATTTTGGGTAGTCCGTAATGATCTAAAAGGTCTTTAAAAACATTTTTAAAGTTTTCGGCAACTAATTTATGGCACCTCATTTTAGTAACCTTAGTCTTTTTGTCCCAAGCTAAACGCATAGGATAAGGCAATTCTATTGTAGTTAAATAACTGCCTTGTTGGTTTGGCTTTCCAAACTCATTAATAGCTTGTTTTGTCGTTATCATCGGTATTGTTTTTTAAATCAGTTATGCTGTCTTTAATTTCATTAGCTCTTTTTAAGGCTTTTTTAATCATAGCCCAAACATCTTTTCCTGTAGCTTTTTCATAGTTTTCTTTTATTGAAACCCCCTCGATGAATATCAAAAGGATTGCGCATACTTTGGTGGCGAAAAAGGAAATTGAAAACCATTTTTCAAATATTTCAGAAAGAATGAAGAAATCTATCACATAAAGCAAAATGATACATAGCTCATAAAGAAGCATTTTGGATATAATTTCACTTAGCTTTCTACTGGTAACATATTTCCAACCCTTTACCATTATGGCTCTATATATTCCAAAACAAGTATCTAAGGCTATTGCAGCACCAACAGCTATTAATAATCCCGTGATTGGTGCAAAAAATAAAAAAGTTGCCGTTAGTAGGTATAATAAAAATGTCTTCATATTGTTTTTTGTTGTTGAATTACGCTCCCGCCTTTTTTTCTACCAAAACATATCTTAAAGTAAGGGTAGTTCCAGGCATGGTTTTAAAGTTGATATTCAGCAGATGGTTTATTGAAAATCCATTTGGTAGTGCAAGTGTGCCAAGAGGTGAATTATTAAAAAACACAGCAACTGTAGTGCTCGAATTTCTAATAATTGTATAGGTATAAACGAAAATAGAATTATTAAGAAATTGATGCATAACAACTCCGCCAAGGGACAACTCCATGGAGGTATCCGAGTTGTTTAAACTAGCAATGGCATTAACCGTGATTTTTAAAAAATCACCATCTTTAGCCAAAGTATTTGCGGGCATTGTGTACGAGAAAAGCGTGGTAAAAACAGTATCCGTTGTGCTTACATTAGTGTATAGTTGTGCTAGTACACGGTTGTCTGGAATATCTGAGAGATTGGCTAATGTTTTCCAAGCTGTCCAAGAGTTTCCATTGTTAACACCGTAATTTCCAAAACGAACTTTTAAATTATCGCCACCCAATTGACTACTATACGGCACATACAGCTGCAATGAGCCACCTCCTGCGGCTATCGTTTTTACATTTACCACGCTTCCAAAATGTGGAAATCCTTCCTTTCTAGAAACAAAACTGCAAGAAACACCATCTGCAAAGTCCATTGGTAGAGAAGAAGATTTCCAAGAGTCAACGGCAAAAGGTTTTAGATTTTTCGCACTTCCTGTAATATCAATGCCCCAAGTACCCATAGCTCCTGTACCATCTTGATTGGCTTTGTTGTCTAACAAATTTTTTAATTGCTTTCCCATTTCGGCGGTTAATGCCTTGGTTACGCCTCCTGTGGTTAAGTCATTAACTAATACATTATCTATGTAGGTCTGTACGTTTTCTAAAACGTCTACAATCTCTTGTATGGTGTCCAAATTAATGTTGTCACTAAATAGAATGCTTCGGATAGCATCTAATTGCAAGCCTAACTGCTTTCCCATTTCGGCAGATAGCATGGCAGCGGCTCCTCCTTGAGTTAGGTTGTTTATGATGTTTAGATATACGGCCGCTATTTTGGTGTCGGATTCTAAACCAACGTAGCCATTGGGTTGGTTTTTTTGATTCTTATCTTGTTTGAAAGAAAACAAATCAGTATTGGCACTAGAATAAATCAAAACCAAGTCATCAATTATCATTTGTAATTCTCCAGAGCCATAGTTGCCATTTATGCCTATAAAATTGTATAAAAGATTAACCCCGTTTATTTCGCATCTTATATAATATATTTTTTCTTGATCCGTAAATTTTTTTGCTGGTGTAATATTATTAATTGTCTCTAATATAGACGTATTGATTGCCCCTAAATCATAAACAACAGCACCTGGGGAAGATGTAAGTTCATTAGCCGTTAATTCGCTAATAAATCTAGGCTGTAATGCTATCAACTTATCATTAATATTAGAGGAACCTATCGGATTAAAAGCACCTTTTCCGAGCTTCCATAAATATTGGTGTTGAATCAAAGTTGAGTCGACAGTTGCTAAAGCTGTAAGTATAACTATCTCGTTTTTTGATACTGTAATTCCATTAGTATCCAAGAGGTAATTCAAGTCTTGATTTTTATCAATCACACCCAGTATAACCTCTCTAACATTATTGTTTTGACCAAAATCAGACGCCTCTTCAATTATTTTTTTTATTTCTATTTTTTTAGAAGTCCAAATTCCCGATTCTAATTCAGAAGCTATCAATAATGCTTCCGGATTAGCTTTCACCATCTCAGGAAGTTCTTCTGTTTTTTTAGCGTTAGCGGACCATTTATTTAGGGTCTCGTTTATTTTTTTTACATACACTAAATATTGCTTAGTATCAGCCATTTGATTATTTTTTTATTAAACAAATGTAGTGAAATTTTACTTATTCTTATTTAGACTAAATAAGAATAAAAGAATTAATTAACTTCATTAAAAATTTAAACTAATGCCATTGTATTAATTTGTAATTTTGATTTGATGGAAATATTCTTTTTATTTATTATTTGTGTTGGTGGATGCTGGCTTGTATTTAAAGCCATAGGCGTAGCTTTGTTTGGTAAAAGCAAAAAGGATCAATTCACTTTTATAGATAAATCCGTGCATTATCATCTACATGATAATAAACAAGCCCATCAACATATTCACATTATTGACGATACCACGAAGAAGAAAATACTAGAGCTAAAAAAAACAAAACCCACTAATTGATTAGCGGGTTTTTTTATTAACTAAAAATAGTATTACAGAATACATATATATCAATACTTCAAGAAACCTATTTCGGTCTGAATTAAGCCTGGAATTTCTATTACTTGATCATTCAACATCTCATCCATTTCGCTACTGGTACTATATACCGCTCCTGCTTTGACCATTATTGCACTAAGTACATATAGATTTGAGTCGTTTAAAGGTCCTTCAGTTTCAAAATCACCACTTTTTACATATTGAGTTCCATTGATATATACCATTTTATGGGATAATGCAATCATTAATTTTCTCCATATCTCTTTGCTGAGTGGTTCAAAAGTAAATTTATCTGCCTCATAGGATTGTGCACTTAACAGAACAGCATTTGTATCTGTTTTATAAACTTCACTCTCTTCTTGGCTAACTCCTGCTTGTTTGGTAACTTCAACATTCATTAAATGACGGATACCTGTGGCATAAAAAATATCCGTGTTATCATGGTTCCAATAATTTATTTCTAGATTTTTTAGAAAATTTTTGGCAATGATCAATCTCTCACTAATATGTTTTAGGGAATCGAAACGATTGTCTGTATTTTCAATTTCAATTTGAAGGGTCTGATTTAAATAATTACTCAAGTCAATTGTAAATTCATAAACTTCGTAATTAAAATCATTGTATATAGAACTTACCATCACTCCGACATCTATTCCGGAATAGGTATTGGATATCACCAATACATCCGCATTTTTATCATCATCGTAAAAAATGTTGTCAATTAAGTACCACGCATTTTCTAGATTTATGTAATTGCCAATTATTGCCCACTCAGGAAGCAATCCATTAAGTGCATAAGAATCAATAACTGCATTAGTAGCATAGTCGTATCTATTTCCTGCTAAGAAATACACTCCAGTATTAGTACCGCCTAAATTAAATTTAATAGCATCTCGCTTATCTTTAATTCCAATATTATTTGTTTTTTTTACTACCGGAACAGAAATTTTTGTTTTATCTGATTTTATGATATTAACCGTATTAGTAGCATAGTTCGATTTAAATTGTGTTGTGATAATAGTGTCTGATTTAAAATTTTGACAACCAGAATAAGCTACTTTAACATCCACTTCGGATCCCAAAGTATTTTCATCTGTTTTATAGTTAAAAGTATCACTCCATTTAACTCTTTTAGCAAAACGAATGGAGTTACTTTTTGAAATGTAAAAAAAAGGTACATACACCCCATTTTGGTCCACTGAAAATGATTTTGAAAAAGCTCCCCCATATTGATCCAGAACATAGAGAGTGTAATTACCAACATCTAAGCCGCTAAATACATTTGCGTGTTGAAAGTCAGTACCGTTTAAGGAATAGGCAAGAGTTAATCCTGTCGTGAATGCGTTATTTACTATAGCCGTAGCTCCATTGGGACTATTGTTTATTTTTATTGAAAAATTATCCGCACTCAGAACGTCTGGCAATGTAATTAAATTTGTCGCCTCCAATCCGGCAGCATTCTTTACGGTTAAATTGATGACTTGCCCTCTTTGCCACTCAAAACTAAAAGGATTACTGGTGTTGTTCAGCAAATTAAATGGCGAACTTATACTGACCGCTAATTCTGAAGTAGCTTGTGTAATTTTTATTTTTTTTGATTTATCCTCTGTTGCTTCTGAAAAAGAAGTGATAGTATGAATAAATGGAGGTGTGAACTGTTGGTTAACTATAGAAATAATTGCACCAGAGTCTGTCCCACTTAATATAAAATTTGCATTTTCATAATTAGCCAGTATGGTCACCCTTCCTGCAATTCCAGATCCATTTATTTCAACTGTAAATAAATTGGAAGTGTTATAATCTAAATTGAAAGCATTACGGTAGGAGCTAGCAAGTAGTTTATAATAAATCTCTGGATGATTATAATCTTCTGGAACACCTTCTGGAATTGCTACACTCCCTCTTGAGATTCTTGCATTTTTAAAGATCTCAAATAATGAAATTCCATAATTACTCTCAGTAAGGTTTAAAAAAGTGCCAGCTATAATTGGGCTTGTAAAATCTATTGTTATTTTAGAATATGCCATAATGCTATCTATTTGCTTTTAATAATTTCCATTTTCCTTCATTGGGTTTTAAATTGAATAAAAAACCCTTTTCGGTCTGATTTTTTTCATTAATAAATTCAAATGTTCCGTAGAAATTTTGAACCAATTTTCCGTTGATTAAAGTACTACTTTGAATAAGTTGCATTAAATCAAAGGTACATTCATGTTCAAATTCAATCCATTCTGGAACAAACCTTGGTTTTGTGAGTTCAGAGTTAAAGATATCTCCATTTTCTGAATACTCAGATTGGGTTTTTAACTGCGTTTTTAATTGACTATTGGCTGTTGAAGAACTGTATCTAATTTTTTCAGTTGCAAATTTTGTTAAAGCGGTAGCAATTAGCCAGCCATGTCTTAGTAGCATATTTACAGGCGATAACCTCAAATTTGTTGCCGTTTCTGGTGAAAAAATACCCGTTGGCTGTTTAGAAAAATCATCCTGCCATTTTCTTTCTTCAAACAAACCACTTGTAGCTCGTTTTAGATCCAAAAGAAAGATATCGTTATCGTACTTTGTATCTTCCGTTGGGTATTTTTTTCTTGGCTTCCTTCTGGTGAATTCTTTTGGGTACATCCCACCTATGTATTTAGATAGCTGAGAATAGCTGTTTTTTCCTTTATTAATAAAAGTGGTAAAATTAGACCTCCCGTTAGGTTCGTCCAAACCTTGTGCTTCCTCATTTTCGCCACCCTTTTCATATCCAATTTCTATGGATGGCCAGTAATAGTCTGATGCGGTACTTCTGGTTATTTTTTTTACTTGATTTGGAAGTTTTACTGTTACATTATTATTGTAAAAGAAACTCATATCCTCAACTCGTATACGTTCTTTTCCGTTTATTTCCTCAATACCTACCCCAATATTAAACACACTTTTTAAGGATGTAAATGCATCTCTAAGTGATGTTGTCATCGGTTTGTATAAATTTTCAATACCGTTATCCGGATCCGGTATAGGTAATTTATTAAATCCTCGCAAAGCAAAGCCATGGGTTAATCCAATGAATGCTCCAAATCCATTTACCTCATATCCTAAGTCCTTTCTACCAAAATAATCTGAATAAAAAACCTTTTTACTATTAGAGCATATACTGGCCAAATGATCTAAAACATCATGAACCAAATAACATTTTGCTGTTGAAGCATCAAAACTAGAATCTTCTTCAGCCAAAAAACTACCCTTAATATTAGTAATTGCAATTTTAAATGTAGCTGTCTTGTACCTAAGATCCTTTAAATTTGCTTTTATATAAAACTCCATCGCAACACTTTCGCCCTCATTAACTGTAATAGGTATGTTAAAGTCTGGAATAGTAATTGTTTGATTATTGATATCCCATAAATCTGGAATAGTAGCAGACCCCACACCGGCATGAAATAGTATGGTGCTGGACTTAGCGTTGTAACTTCCCCCATTAGCATAGGTGGTTAATCGTACTGTAAAAAAAGCTAACTCCCAGTCACTTTTTAGAATAGCTGCTTTAAAGGAGATTCCAGATCCTTTGATTATAATTTCCCTAGTTCTATCAAAATTTGCTAAAAACATCATTCCAGCGGTTCCAACATCTTCCGTACCTATGGATTCAGGTAATACATTTTGACCTTGCTCATGGGATTGCGAAATATAACTAAACGGAATACCGTGTGTTTGATTACGTGTATTTCCATCTTTAGAAGAAACAGACAAAATTGCATTATTTTCAATATTTTTAGCATCCCATTTTGATTTTAAAAAAATTCTTCTTCCGCTAATATAAACCTCTTGCTCCTCTATACTTTTTATGGATATTCCGTCAATTGTTGTTGTTCTATCCATTTCAAAACTTGCATCTTCTCTAGATTTTAAATCTTCTTGTAGGCCTCCAGAGTTGAACTTAACAGATACTTGATTTCTTTCTACTTTTCTGGTCATTAGATCTAAATAACCCCAATAAATCTTTATCCATTTATCTGTTTTAGGATGTTTTTCATATTTTGTGAGTTTGATATTAGCCATTACATCATGAAGCTCATAAGCAAGTTGGATATAATCCGCTCCATTACCAACAAACTTTAATGAGTTAGAAAATTTTGCAACAATACCATCATATTCCCCATTTCTAGCAAATTCCTTATTGTCTTCGTTCCATCCGATAGGCTCCGTAATGAGCATTGAACTATTTAATTTCTCGCATTCTAGGATGTATTTTACTCTATCAATATATCCGTGGTTGATTGTCCCCATTAGTTTTTCCAGTTTATATTAGAATTTCTGTAATTTTCATAACCTAAATCAATTTTATTGATTACGTTAAATGTTGTCTTTTGTTTTTTAATTGCCTCCCTGGTTAGTTTCATTTCGTTTATGAGCTCCGAATCATCATTGTATCCTCCTATGATATGGAAAGTATTAGAAAGTTCTTTTTCTTTAAAAAAACCATTGAGGATTTTTTGTCTCATAAATTTATTATATTCTGCTTCTGACTTATGAACAACATCGTCTTTTTCAAGAAATGTAAGGGTAGGCTTGTTTGGTGTTTTTCTGGCTCCTGAACCATCAGGGCGTGAAATAATCTCGGAAACGCCACCATCACCAACCTCAGCGAACTCAGCAGGACCTCCTTTACGACCATCCTTATATTTAGGTATTGGAGTGGCTATTATTGCTGCAAGTTGAGCCGCTGCTACTCCTGCTGTAAGTACAGCTAATACCAGTCCTATTCCGGGACCCGCAGATAATGCTGCCGTCACTGCTTTTGCGGTATTAAAACCAGCCTCAGCTATAGCTAATGCTTTGTTGAATACTGCCTGCTTTATTTGTTCTTTTTTCTTTTCTTTTTGAAGTTCTTTCTCTTTTTTGGCTCGCTCTTTTTCTAATAATACTTTTTGTCTTTCATCATTACCAGCGAGTTCAATTTGCTTGTCGTAATAATCATTAGAAGCGGATATTTCATTATCTATGTTTTGAATTCTGGCATCAAAAATAGTATTGGTCAAATCAACTAAGGTATCTTTTAAAGCTGTTGAAAGTTCTTTAATAGTTTCTACTGCCTCTTTTTCAAGCTCTACTCTTTTCTCAGCCATTGCTGTAAAATCTGAAATTCCAATCTCAGATAACTGCAGTTTATACTTAGCTAAATCATTTTCAATTTTGGCTCTTTTATCTGCTGAAATTCTTTCCGATTCTGGCAATACATCTTGATGGTCCAACAATGTCTGAATAGCATCGATCTGTGCTTGCAATCCTTTTTTAGCGTAAAGTTCTTTTATAGCTAATATTTGACGCTCGTGTTCTTCAGTTGCATCCTTTATGTTTTTTTGCCCTTCAGTTATCGCTTTGAACTTGATGTTCTCAGCTTCCAAAGCCTTGCTTAACTCGGTATCTTGTCCTTGAATTTTTGAGTTAGAATCTTTAGTAATTAAATCAACTTGACTATCGATAATCTTTTGACGTTCCTCTACTCCTTTTTGTTTTAATTTTGTTTGTTCATTTTGGTATTTCTCTAGTATTAGTAATTGTTCCGATGTCAATCTTTTCTTAATCGTACCTTCATCTAATAGTATTTGTATTTCGTTATTAGATAACTCGCGAACTAATTTCCCTGTTTTTTCATTGTAAACTCCCAATTGTTGAAGTTCAAATTCGGCAGATTCTTTGGTTTTAGATGAAAATAATTGCTCAAATTCATTCAATGCGTCTAAGCGATTATCTAATGTAGTTTTATCATTTTTTAATATCTCATCATCCATTTCCATCGCTAATTGTAAACGAAATTGTCTAAGTTTAAATAAGTCGTCTTGTGCTTTTTTCTCTAAGTCATAAGCCTCTTTTAGTCTTTTTTGTCTAACTGCAATTGCTTTTTTATTTTCTTCATTTTGAAAGGCAGCTTCTTTAACAGCTCGATCTTTATCAAGATCATCCAACAATGCTTGACGTCTTTTTTGCTCTTGGATCGTTATTTTTGAATTTTGAAATAAGGCGTTTTTAGTGACTTTTAATTTTTCTTTTTCATTCTCAATCAAAGCGCTTATTTCCTCACTTGTATTCCCTTGCTTGCTTACTCTATAACCGCTTTTTGCTAGTACAGCGTTTTCTTTGGTCAATTGTACTATTCTCGCTTCACTTTGCTCTATTTGATTTCTTGTTCTATCAAGTTCTTGTTTTTTCAGATTTCCATAGGTGTCTAAATTAGTCTGTAATACTTCCTTTTTTAGTAAAATCTCTTCCTCGTCTAGTTTTTTTGAATCTTCGCCTTTAGCACGGCGTAATTTTATTTCCTCCTCTATTTGTTTAAATCTTTTAGCGGTATATTCATCGTTTTTTTTATTATAATTTGCTTCGGTGTCTTGAAGCGTTTTTGTTTGATTCTTGATTATAAGTAATAATTTTTCATTGTTTGAAAGTTCATCATTAAACACCATGTAAGCAACTACAACAGCGGTCAAGGCTGCAAGAATGATCCCCCATGGTGTTGCTTTGGTTGCAATGTTTAATCCTTCCTGAGCTACTGTGGCTTCTTGCGCTGCCAATGCTTGCGCTTTCATAGCTGCAGTACCTAAACCGGTAGCAGTTGTGAATGAAATTTGAGCAGCAACGCCAGCGACTTTAATGGCATTATATGTCAATGACAGGAAATTAAGTAATTTTTGGATTGCTAGAAAAGTAACAATAACGGATCCATATTTTAAAAATCCGCTAATGATATCTTTTAGATTATCCCTAAAGAATTTTAGCGTTTTTGTGATTATCTCAGTACCGTTGTTCGCATCATTTGTGGCTAAAACATAGGCTTCAAATTCATCTTTGATATCTCCAATAATCGATGCAATACTTTGCGAAGCGGCTTCCACTTCCTTATTTAGAGCAATGTTATTTACATATTCTGCATTGGCTAAGTTCATTGCGTTTTCAAGCACACTATAGTTAGCAGCCAAAGAACCTACCACGGTGAATGCTCTTTTTTCTGTAATACCCAAATCTTCTAATACCAAGGATAGATTTTGGCCTTCATCTTTTGCGGAGCTCAATCCTTTTACAAACTTTTGAAATACACCGGTTGCGTCTTTATTAAACTGCTCTGATAATTCTTTTTGAGTAAGTCCGGTCAACTTTAAAACTTTTTCTAAATTGGCACCTGTGGACGTTGCTTTGTTTAAAATTGCAAAGGTAGATTGAATGGCGCTTCTGGAGCTTTCAGCCTCAGAACCTAATGCAGATGTTGCAGCACCCAATCCCAAAACACCTTGGGCAGAGGTTTCATAAACCGCAATACCTTTTTGAATTTCGGAAGCATTCCCTAAGACTTGTGCTTCAGTAGTAGCCATATTATTTCCAAGCTCTGTAATAACTGATGCTAAACGATCTGCATTCTCAAAACTATCCGAGGAAACTTCTATAAATTTTGCAAAATTTTGCACCTGTTCATCTGAAATAATATCAGAGGTTAATTTTAGTTTCTCGATGGCAGTGGAGAATTTCAAAATATTATCTGTTCCTTTTACTCCTAATGTTCCAGCAACCTCAGCAGAACGCAATAAACCATTTATTGAAATCCCATCTAAATCACTCCCTAAATCAACAACTTCACGACCAAATTGTTTTAAATCTTCGCCTGAAATATTAGTTGTTTTTCCAACGGCAATTAACTGGCGGTCAAAATCTTTAATAGTGCTAAAGATATCTTTCATTATGGTGCCAAACAACGCGACACCAGTAAGCAAACCAAAAGTCGATATCAAGTCCTTCAAAGTACTGTTTAGTCCTTCAAATGCCGAACCGTAATTCCCTATATTTTTACTATAGTTTTTGGTTGCTGCATCAACGGCTTTTACTCTTACATCAAGTATTTGATACTCTCTTTGAGCAATTTTTATTTCAGCATTATTTTTTACTTCAGCAGAAAGAAGATCTGCCAGCCTTTTTTGGGCTTCTGTTCGGGCACGATTCAATTTTTCGTAAGCGCCTACTAATCCCAAATTCTCTCTGGCTTGTAATTTTATTTCTTTATTTGTTTCAGATAATAAAACACGCTCTTTCGCTAATGCTTTATTCGTTCCCTCAGTAGCTAATTCATTTTTTCTTTTGGTAGAAATCAACGCTTTCTCTGCCTGATCTTGCTCTCTCCAAACAACTGTGTTTTGCTTTATTTTCTTCTCTAAAGCTGCTTCCGAAGATTCCAGTAATTTATTAGCATTAATTGCTTTAAGAGTGGTTAAATTTTCTTGCTGTTTTAATGCAATATAAGCCTGTTGGCTGTCTGTTTTCCTAAAAGCATTTACTAATGGTGCCATTTCTTTCAATGATGCCACCAATTGTTTATTGGCTTCAATAGCCGGTTGCATATTTTTAGCATATTCAGAACCAATGGTCATTGCTTGGTCCTCAATTATATCTCTTCGAGTAATTATTCCATCTTTTGCCATAGCTTATTTTTTCGGGTTACTTTTTTCAATTGCCTTAATTTTTTCGGAAACCTGTTTTTGTAATGCCATAACCTTAGTATACGTAACTGTGTTGTAGTCAAAATCTAATCCCCCAAGTATTGTACAATAGAAAGCAAGAACCTCGTCAATATTTATTTTGTTCAAACTTTGATTTTCATCTTGTTTTGGTAGTTTGCTTTGATACTTTTTAACGCTAGTTAGAATAGCTTGACTCTCCCGCCTTACCATCTCTAAATCCGAATAGTAATTCTCGGCAGTGATCTTATATCCGTATGTTCGTAAAATGTTTGCTAATTCTTCATCATAATCAAATTCTAAGGCCACAATTGCTAATTGAATAAGATCATGTTTGCAGTTTAATGCTGAAATTTCGCATTCTATTTTTAGTATTTCGTCCGAAGTACTGCTAGTATTCAAAACAATTAGTTCTTCAAAAATAGAAGCCCAAATAAGTTCTAGTTTTTCTAAATCTGGATTTTCTTCATCGGTAAGTAGATGAAGATTTAAAACGGGATCATGGACTATTTTTAGAACTATCTTGTATGGTATGGTCTCTAGTGTTTGGTATGTCATATCCTTAATTTTAAACGATAATAACTAATGATGAAAGGCTTTAATTCGTTTTCAATTAATTCCGAAAGACTTTCATCCGTAAGTCCTAAAATATCTTTTGATAACCAGCTTTTTGATTTTAGTATCTCAGCATAGTGGGGCGATTTTGAACCAAAACGAATTACTCCAGATACTTCCTGCATATACATTTTAGTGAATAAATCACCGGTATCTTTGGCATCGAAAGGTTCGCCTTGTTTCTTTTTTCCTTTGGTAATCTGTTCGGTCGCATAGGAGTAAAAACCAACTGCTTGTCCGTAGATATCTTGGCTTTTTTCAAACAATTGTTCTTTGTTTTTGTCTAAAAATTGCTTCTCTATACTCCTGATGAATTTAAAAAGATCTCTTGAAATCGTTTCTGGTTTCAATTGTTTTGCTATTGCTATATGTTGGTGGAAGTTTGCCATATTTACTTAACATTTCTAAGCAAGAAAAAAATCAAAGTTTTCATGTATAACTGCGATGCTATTTCTTCTCCAACAAACAACCTTAAAAACTTAAATACATAAGGCGCTATTTTGGCAACTGTTTTATAAGTTTTCTCTTTTCTTACATCAATTATATCGCTTCTTTTTATTTGTCCTTTCATGATTTTTGATTTAACTTTTATAAAAAAAGAGGCTAAACCATCATGTGATTTTAGCCTCTTTTACAATAAGATTAGAATTCTATTTTTCTTTAGTAACTACTTTGGCATCCTTTACTTTGATATCTAAAACGCCAGATGTAGCCACTTTAAATGCTTCTTTTAGTTTTACCAATCTTTCCTTCTCTGGGAACTTCTTAAATACATGTGTATTTTCAAATTCTGCCTTGAACACTTCAAATGTGCTGTCGTAGTTTTCTCGGAAAGTAATTCCGTTATAGCTTCTTTTTTCCATGATATTAAGATGAAATTAATGCATTATTGCTTCAGCTATAATTTCATAAGAATCTTCTACTTTGGCAAGCACGCCTGTACCATTTAGAATGCCTTTTGTGGGAAAATCAGTACCCGTTAATTCATATACTCCATTGGCATCTGCTACAATAAATGAGTGAGTAATAGCCGCTCCATCTGTTGTAGTGTAACTTATGTCATCATTTTTTAATGACGTGATAGGATCTTTTGTGTCGTTTTCTAACACTTTGAACTTAACTGAAGTTGCAGATTGTGAAACCAGTTCAATTATTGCATCTATTATGCCTTTAACCTCTACTGTTGGAGACCAATCTGGTCGCAAAATATGGCCATCATTTTCAAATTCTCGATAGTCTTCGTAGGTTAAAGTTACTGGAGTATAAGGTGGTTTATCCTTCATAGCATCCACACGTTTACCAACTTCAATGGTTACCATTTGGCCTTTAACTTTAACGCCATCATTGGAGATTGCCTTAATTTCTTGTTTGTCTGTAAATTCATAAAGACGCATTTTTTTTCCATCATATGAGGCCACTGCATTATGAGATGGCAATCCGATCATCATGTTAAATGTTCTGATTTTCTTCCCGTTTGCCGTTTTGTATTTGGTATTACCCTCATAATAACTATCCGCTGTATCGGCAACTGCTAGTTCTTCCAAATCATAGAATGGAATTATTTTTTTTAATAGCACGTCCGTTTTCCAGGATTCTAACGCTTTAGCAGCTGTTGTTGTCGCAAATTCTTGCTCGGTAGTTGCTATAGCATACTTTACTACCGGACCTTCGAGGACTTGCCTATTGGCTCCTGTATTTCTAGCGGTATTTGTAGCATTGTTTGATTCTACTAATATTGGCATAATTTTAATTTTTAAATTAATAATATAGATTACCATTTATTGAAAAAGTATGATACGGTTGTATGTCATACTCTTTGATTTGATCGGTATTGAAATCCGAAAGCACATTTTCAATTCCTTTTTCAATTGCTGTTATCTCAATTGCTTTTAGTTTTTTGAGCAGATCTATTGCATTCTGTTGAATTTCAGAATCGGATCTATAGTTTTTAATAGATGCAACTTTATTCAAATTGAGCATAAAAACCACCTTTACTTTCGCAAAAAAGCGATCACCATCTGTTGTAGTGTGTTCATCATTATCTACAAAAAAGATACTCCCACCTGGTGCATTTCTATCATCATAGAGGACTTCTTTTCTTTCGGTATTGGATATGCTAATCTGGGGAGAGAGTCCTTTGCCTTCCTTATTTACTATTTTTTGAACTCTACCATAAAAATCAACATTTTCAAAACCTAAATGTTGAAATAGCACATCTTGCATGATCTTTATTTTGTTGTCAATACCTGTTTTTGGATAGTTGTTGTAGTTCATTTTTACCAAGTTTTACCGTTATTAACGGTTGGATTTGTTGGGAACAATCTATTTGAAGCCATTTTGACCGCTTTATTGAGTTTTTGCCCTAACCCGTTAGCTACTGTAATACCTAATTCATTTTTCCATCCTTCTATCTCTAATTTTAATGCAGAAATAGCCATTTGAGCGGATCTTTCGCTAAAATTCTTCCTTTCGGTTGAAATAAAAAGCTCTAAAACGCTCATGGCTACTTTATAACCTACAGCATCGTCAAACAATACAGAATTAGTAATAATACTATTTGAATAATCTGTTTCCAAATCACTGTTTGGATTCAGATCAATAACCAACGTCAACACTGCCCTAGTAGCATTGTCTCTTATTTCGGCTAGTTTAGCATTGAATTCTTCATCAAGTATATTTGGATCAGGAACAGCAGCCAAAACATTCTCTATAGTCACTAATTGGTGAAACGACTGAAAATTGCGTTTGCTTGTGCCATTTTCGATGGCTTCTACTAAATTAATAGTGAAGCCATCTACTTGTGGTTTACCCCAACCAATGCGTTTAGAAATTACTTCTATGCTTTGTTCGCTGTACATATTATACTGATGGTGTTATATTACCTTCGAAAATTAACACTTGCTCTTCTGACATTTCATCAATGTACTTCGCTAATGTAGCATCTAGGTTAGTAGATTTAGCTTTATTAGCTTCATAGGCCGAGTTTATTGCAGAAATAACAGACGGTTTTGTATAAGAAACTGTTTTGTATAAGTAAACAGCGTCACCCTCTGTTTGTGTATCTTTAGAAGCTGTATCTTCCTCTGTATTCAAATAAAACAGAGATTCTACATTCTGCAATACCGGAATAACAAGAGCTTCCCCAGCTGTTCTTTCACTTACGGGATCAGTTGTTCCATCTTTTTTAACCAAGATGTAATTATTAGGCTCCGCATAAACCACTTGAGGCTGTTTAAATGTAGATTCTGCAAGTTTACTGTACACTAAAGCACCGACTTTTGTTCCAGTTGAAAATACTACCATGTTAGGCGTCCATCCTTGAGATGAAGTTCTTTTACCGTCTTTTTCATGGAAAAAAGTTCTATCAATAATTCTTAAGGTTAGATTTAAGTTTCTGCTAAAAACATCTGCTAACTGAGTAGTGCTTAAAGAAGGTACATTTGTCCCAACAAAATTCAAACTAAATGCGAACATCTGTTTTACTTGATCGTTGTTCAAAATATTTCTTGCAATCTTACTATCCATCCAAATAGTATTAGGAGTTTGCCCTGTACTTTTTGCTGCTTCTAAAATCCTGTTTATGTCGTCAATTGGTTTTGAATTAGCATCGCTCCATTTTACAGATGTTCCAAATTGATTGTCTTTTGGAATATTATAATTTATGCGGATTCCTGTGCCGACATTTAAAGCGTCTTCGATCAAAGTAATACCTCCAGAGAAACCTAATAAATGAGCCTGTTCGATTTTTTCTTTGATACCATAAATCACTGATTCTGTATCATTGAAAATCTTTTTGATAAGTTCTTTAACTCTGTCTTTTCTATTGGATAGATTAATCAAAGTGTTCATTTGTTTTTCATCCAAAACATACTTAATAGCCATTTTTGGAATATCTCCAGAAGCCATTTTTAACGAGCCTCTGGTTTTAATTGGAGCTGGAGAATCAAAAGAAACAACGTCAGCCGTAACTCTTGTAAAGTTTCCGCTTATAGAAGCGTATGTCATGTCGTCTGAGAACTCCTCATCTAACATTTCGTCGTGAAGGTATTTAGGCTCTTCTTTAGAACCATTTACCTTATCGTAAAAGTATTTTGCCGTTGTTGGAAAATATTTACTTACTAAATCTTGAAAAATTGACTTTGCCATTTTAGTCTACTTGGTTATGAATGCCTAAAAGTTTTAATGCAGCGATTGAATTTGCATTAAACGGGTATTTAGTTGCATTACTGTTAATAGTTCCTTGTGTCATCATCCCCGTTGAAGGTTTTGATTTTTTAGTGTTCGAGCGCACAACGCCTACTAACTTTTCATGAAGCGAGCCATCAATTGGCTGCGGCTTATAAATTGGAGCTTCTGCAGTCCCATCATTTATAATTCCGTGACCTTTAAAGATAACATCATCAGGAAAACCTGTAGTGTCTAACACTAAACCTCCCTCTTTACCGTGAATGTAGTGTTTGATGGCAGCATCATAACCGCCTTCAAACTCTTGTTCTGTTGTACTTAAATCCAATGTAGCCATTGCTTCTTCCTTTTAGATTATTAAATTATCCTTCGTAAATCGCCTTTATATCTTCCAATGTAGGCTCTGATTTACTAAGTCCAAAACCAGCTGGACCTCCATAAACATTACTATCCGCATTTACTTGTACTAATTCCGAGTATTCCGATTCTAATTCTTTGATTTGATCCTCGAATGGAGTATCAGAGTTAACATCTACACGGTTAATCCAGCGGTCTTTTAATTCAGGTTTCATCCCTTTTAGAACTTCGGATTTACCAAACAACTGCGAGGCCGTTTGTTTTTTAGTTTCAAGCACATTCCCAGATTTGATTGATTCCAAATCAGAAGTTAGTTTTTCGTTTGACTTTAGTAACGCTTTCGCCCAAGCTGGAGCATCATCATCGATTTTAACTTCTTCTTCCTCGTCCTCTTCTTTTTTACCGCCTTTTTTTGCTGCTAATTCTTCGGCTTTCTTTTTGTCCGCTTCAAGAGTTCTTGTTCTATCGTCCTCTTGAGCTACCGCTACAAAATCAATTACATCATTGTAATCGTTAATAATAGCATCAATAGTCGCTTCATCAGCATCATCAGCTGGCTTTGGTGCAAGTTTAGCCGTGTAAACGTCTAGCCTTTTTTGACTTAAGTTCGCCTTAGGAAATAATGCCTTAAGTCGTGCCTTAATAATTTCTGGTTTTACTGCCATGATAAAATGTTTAAATTGTTGATTGTTATTAGTCAACAAATGTAACATATTATGTTACATTTTTATTAAGACTTAATAAAAATTATACTATTAAATAAACCGCATCGAATGGTATGCAATTTATCTCACTCATAAGTAAAATATTTTTAACTTAATCAATTACAAAGCTGGAGGTATCACTTCCGTAACTTTATTTTCCAACTCAATTTGCTTGATCTCTCCCTCTTGATCATCAACTAAGTCGATTAATCCGATAGCCGTTTTTTTGCTGACAAATTTACCTTCTACAGCTGATTTCAGGTAAGTAACTGTTTCTGAAATATCAGACGGTAAAATGGAATTGAATTGAATATCATAATAGAGTGATTTACCAATTGTGGCCGTTCCGATATTGGTAGTTTTAGTTACTCCAGATAGAATCACATTAACACATCTTTCGATGAATGTACGTGCAGCTGACTGTTTTAAAGCTGCTTTTATGTCGGTTGCAATAAACATCAGTTTTACTGTTTTTTCGGCCACATTACCCAAAGCTTTCAATTTGTCTAATGACAAATTAGGAACTCCGGAACCGTAAGCGATAATATCCTCCAGCTTGTCTAGTTCCAACCTGTTGCTTTCAGGTGCCGTTGTTGCTTCAAGAAAACTAACCCCTCCTTTGATAACAGTTTTACCATCGTCACCGCCTAATGTAATTGGGACGTTAAAATGTTTTCCACTTTCTTCTTTTGTTGGCATTCCATTTACTTGCCCCTCGGTAACTAAAATCGGGTGTCCTGAGTAGTCATTGGCATCGCCTAGTTTTGACATGGCTACTTCGTGTCTGTCAATTGGTGATTTTACGGTGTACCAAATTGGCTCGTCTTGACTATCATACACTATGGGGATTCTATCAAATCCATGAGGTAGATTTGCAAACTGTGCTAAATCTTTCAAATGAATCATATTTGTCTCGTTCCAAATTTGCACATTGGCTACTTCTTTATCGCCTTCTTTGGATTTATATTCCCACATGAAGAGCTTCATATCTCCAGAACTATCAAAGTAAGGCGTCATAATGCCTTTGGTATTGTCTAAAACTTTAGCTTTGATTTCTTTGGCTTGTTTTTTCAATTTCATAAACTCCAAAACTTTGTTTAAGAGTGAAGTCTCTCCGGCATCCACAATATAAAACTGCATTGCCACCTGTGTTTGAGAAAACTTGACAATAGTTGCTTCCAGCAATTTAGAATCAATGCGGTTCACGCGCCAAATTTGCTTAACCAGTTTAGATAAATCATTATCCTCTGACGGAATTAAGGTAATGGGTTTTCCAATAACAAATGCAGCCAATGTTTCCGCAATATTCTGGGCGTGGTTAATGTAAATTTTAACCATTCTAGAAACCGTGCCACCTTCTAAAGGTTTATCTTTTTGAATCACTTCAATTTGTTGATCTCTTTGGCTGCGATCAAAGTCTTTGTATTCTTTAATATAGTTTTCAATATCAGACGCTTTCTTGATGCTTTTGGCTTTTATTGTCTCAATCGCCTTTTGTGGGTCGGATTTTAATAGTTCGATTATTTCTTCCATGGTGTTTTTATTAATAATTTAATTTTCTACTTTCTTCTGGTGTTATTGCAAAAACGGTAACTCCTTGGCTATTATGAGCGATGTGGCCATAACGAGCAGCATCCCAAATGTGGTTCCATTTATCAATAGGTTGATTGATTTGAAGTCCAGCAATCTCCTTCATTTTATAGTTTTGCTGCTCCTTTAATGCTTGCTTATACAAGTGATTTTTAACGATATGTATTTTCTTTTTCTTCATAGAAGTAAGCCAAAACATAACCGATTTGGTTTTACTTATTTTATAAGCACGGACAAATCCCTCGTTCTTTAAACCTCGAACCATTTCCACGGTTCCTTTGTTCTCACCAGTGTACTTATCCGCTGAATCACATGGGATAATGTCTTTTGTTTTGTCAATACCTAAGCTAATAAGTAACTCTGCCAATGCTGGTGGAGTTTCTATTGGCTCATAAGACAAAGGCTCAATCCAAATATTATGCTCATCCTCTGCATATCTAACAAGGGTGTTTGGATCTGTTGTAAACCCAAAGTCATTAGGATAAATTGGCGCTTTATCTTCAGGGAATGAATCAATCCAAAATACATGAGGAAATATTAAACCTTTCATTGCACCACGTAAACCAAGCCCGTAAATTTTCCAGTAATCCTCATCGGCTGTTCCGTTAGTAATATTGGTTGGATGCGGTGGAGGCTGATTAGTTTTACTTATTTCTTCGACTTTCTTAGTGTCTTTATTGTAACACATGATCACATTGTCTTTCACAATATAAGAACCAGGCTTCCATGGTTCCGTTATTGTAATCTCATGGCGCTCTTGTGGTGATATGAATTTGTTATCGTGAAATGTTGTTCTTAGGAAAGCAACGTCTGGACGGCCTAAAGCATTATCGAAAAACCAATGATCTGTAAATGATGGATTATAATCCGCCCACCAAAACTTACGGCAGCGCATTTTTACCTGGTCAAATACCGATTTTTTAATAAACATTACTTCATTAAAAAAAGCATAGTCACAACCTCCCCCATGCTTACCATCACCAATAAAATATATTTTTGATTTACCTATTTTAAATGTTTTGACTTCTTCGGCATCATGGAATTTATTAGGCAGCCCAAAATCATCTAACCTACGCTTGAAATCATCGTATAAGGTGGTTTTGAATTCATTGTATGTTTGGCGATAAATGTTGATTGTGCATCCGTTGGTTTCGTAGAATAAGCAAAGCCAAATAATAATATCTACACCGGACCATGTTTTACCAGAACGGGAAGAACCTTCTAACCCAGCACCGCGATAACCCGAAACAAGATCTATTTGACCGTTTACTTCTTCGTA
This sequence comes from Flavobacterium crassostreae, assembly GCF_001831475.1. Lineage (NCBI taxonomy): Bacteria > Pseudomonadati > Bacteroidota > Flavobacteriia > Flavobacteriales > Flavobacteriaceae > Flavobacterium > Flavobacterium crassostreae. Next base: position 2,965,193 of record NZ_CP017688.1, read on the forward strand.
CTTTTGTTCTTTAATAGCTTTTTGTAATAGCTTGAAATTTGGGTTTTGCTCTGTAGTTTCGTCATTAAGCTTATTACGTAAAATATCAATATCTCTTTCTTTCAAAAGAGTATCTAGTTCTAGAATTTCGGCTTCTGTAAGCAAATTATTTAGTTTTAAATCCCCTAGATTTCTTTTGCAAAGCTCTTGTTTGATCAGTTTTTGAACGTATTTGAACGTTGTTTTTATTCTCAAACATATTTGTATTTAACTCTTCAGCATAGTCTAATACAGCATATCCAATAAGAACCGGATCTGTTGTTTCTTTTCCTTTAATAAAAACACGTCCGTTTTCTATCTCTATTTTCATAATTACTCTGTTAAATCTTTAATGATTTCTTTGGCAATATGAAGCTCTCTATCCATATAGTTTTTATCTACAACATACTCTTCACCAAATTTCTGAATTTGATAGATAATTCTTTCAATACTATCAGTTGTAGTGTTTTTTAAAAGAATTCCCTTTAAAAAAGGCGTATTCTTTATTAGTTTCTTGAATGTTGGAGTTTCTTGAATTTTTAATTTTATATCCATCTTTTGATTTGGTCTCGGGCTGGTGTATTAAGTTAAGTACTGATTTTACTGGGTTATTCAAAAATTAAAAAAAGTCATTCACATCTGATTTTTTATAGAGTAAGCTTATGAAAATTGTAAACACTCACTTATCTCAACGCTAAACGATTCAGATTGTCTACGAGCCAGACCAATAATCCACGTATCACAGAATGATTTAACGAGCCTTTCCAACCCGAATGGTTCTATGTCCCGACTTATCGGGGTGAATGACTTTTTATATTGTGGAGAATAACAGAATCGAACTGTTTTAATAGTGGCCAGCTACCGTCTTGCCATTAGACGAAATCCCCTGATCACTCTTTCACTTTTAACCTAAAGGAAACGGCTTCTCTGATAACGAAAGGAATTCCCCATTTATGTCTGGAATCAATGGCCTACTTAAAAAGCCAATCGTTTACTGACTGGCTTTTGAGCTAAAGTTTATTAATATTATTTCATGGCTAAATGATTTAATTTGATTTCAAATATAAGCATTAATGTAACATAATATGTTACATTGTGGTTAAAAAAAACACACGCCTTTACTTTGTCGCTTTTGCAACTAATTCTGCTATTCTTTTATCACGGCTAATTGGGTCTGAAACATCAACTAGTGCCACTGGATTATTTTTATCTCCCTGAAGCATAACTCGATGTACTGGATAAAGACCCTCTAACTTATTAATTTCTTTTTGAATTTGGTTTACAGCCGTCATGCCCTGTGGAGTGCCTTTGAACTGATCTTTCATAGATCGTATATTCTGTTTTAACTCAGCAATTCTAAGCGCTCTCTTTTGTTCAATGGTCGCCTCTTGATCTTCATGCCAGATCTTATACGCTTTTTGAAGTAAATTTTTAGACTGTCTCCTACCTACACCCCATTCTTGCTCTATATTTTTTAAAATCAAATAATCCTGAATACCATTAATAATCCACCCCTGAATAGTGAAAACTCTTTTTTCTGTTTCTAATTTTGTTGATTTTATTCCCGGCATGACTTATGGGTTTGTTGGATACATCCTTTTAATTACAGCAATGTGTCGACTCAGTTCCGTTATTCTATCTCTAAGCTTAATGGCTTCTTTTTCTCTTAACAAACGTATCTCTTGATCTTGCTCTGCAATTGGTTTTGGATCATAGGCTGCCAAAGCTTTTTCGTTGATTACTTTTTCTTCTTCTAGATAGGCTACTATAGACTCTCTCATTTCTATTAATATTTGATAGTTACTTTTAGCCATTTATACACTTAGTTTTATTTTTAATGGCTCAAAAATAAACAAAACTAAAATCAAACCTATACGGTGACCGAAGCCACCGTTATAAAAAAATCAATTTATTGTCATTCTAAAAAGCATAAACCTCATGGCCATCTAATAATAAAACCTTGTTACCTATGATTGCAAAAACTTTTGTTTTTACTTCTATTATTTGCCCTCTATCTTCGATTGTATACGTGAAATCTGCTCCTTTTTTTATGTTCTCTAGTAAATACATTTCTTGTCTGTTTTATTATTACAGAGCAATATTGGGTTGATTATTCAACTCTTCCAAGTCTTCACCTAAGTTTAATTCCGGGTAATTTTGCTTTATTTTTTTTGGGTCTCCTTTATAGAAGACTAAAACATTTTGATGCATCTTACCTATTTTACGACCTCCATTGAATTGACGCCTAACACGTACTGCCAGTGACCCAACCACGTTTACTAAAATGATTTCGTTATAATATTCCATCCCAGCATCTTTAAAGGCCTGAATAGTATCACTAACAAAGTTGTAATAGAATCCTTTTTTGTCGCGAACATCGCCAACTACAAAACACGCAAAACGATCTTCTTTTAATTGCGCAACTGATTTCTTAATGATTGAAAAATATACCTCTTTGAAGTCTGCATAGTCCATATTAGATAAGTCCTTTGGATCATCACTGTATTTTTCAAGGTCGGCATAAGGTGGGCAACTATAGAGGAAGTCCACATCTTTAAATTCTACCTCATCTAAAAACTCATTACTGTCTCCGGCGTGCCAAGTAACATCTTCTAAGTTTAATAATGCAGCTTGTTTTCTATTCGCTTCTACTTGAGCTAGCCTTAAATCAATTCCATCGTAAGGATAGCCTAAAATTCCTGCCACAACTCCACGAACCGAACCACCAGCAAACGGATCTAAAATCCTGCCTCCTTTGGGACAAAACCAGCGGTAGGATAATTCACAAAGAACTGGATCAAAAATACTCGCACCTTCATACACGTGCATCCCTTTTTGTTTTGCATAATCAATAATTTCATCCCATGATGGCTCACGTCCTAATGATTCCCGCATTTTATTTCTTAGTTCGTAAATAGCCGTTGACTGGCCACTTTTTGCAATCAATTCTACATCTTCTCTAGTCTCTTGAGAATTAAAGCCCAAAGCAATCCATTTACGTTTGCGTTCTTGCCATACTCCAGAGCGAGTGTCTAGTATTGAAAATGGAGGAAAAATAAAACTATCCTTTAGTGATGAAGGTACTATCGGTTGATTTGTGGACCCGGTATTGTTCATTAGACCCTCAAAGGCAATATTATCAAAATCCGGTATGTTCATCAAACCTTGTAAGTCTGGAAAATCTAAATCAAAATTTTGAACGAAATCTAGCAATCCTTGTTGTGTGATTTTAGCATAAGCACTCGAGTAAACTAAAACCAGTTCCGCAGCTTCTTTCATGTTTGCACAATCAATAAAAGTGGCCGGCAATTCTTCTGGAACTTGATGACCCGCCATTTGTGAAACAAAGTTTAAATCTAAATACCTATGCCTACCATCCAAACAATAGTTCACACCCTGATGATGCCAGACTTTAAAGGGATCTATAAATTGGTATTTAATAATAGATTCGATCAGTTTTTCGGATCCATTGTTTACCCATTCTTTAAAATTTTCTTGTTGAAGAAATTGGAGTTTCCCCCATTTAATAAGCTCTGTCTTTAATATTCTAGATCCAATTATTTGATCATTCATAAGTTATTATTTTTATTTTGGTAACATTATGAAACAAATATAAATAATTATAAGTTCAAAGTAACATATTATGTTACATGTTAGGTGTGAATCAATTAATATATTGTTAAATAATTTCTGTTTTAAAATAAAATATAAACCAACAAAAGGAAGCTGGAGGTATTTTTATGGCTATTACTACCCACTTACAAAAGGTTTTAACCAATTTGTAAATTTTGTAAAACTTCCATTTTAAATTGTATATTCGTTACAGCGAAGGTAATCGTATCCAAAGCCTGCAAACTAGTTAAGGCGTGAACGTTGGCAGTCAGCTTAAAAAATCGTAAATACATAAAATATGTCTAAACAATTAGAAATTCCTTTTATTAACAGAGAACTAGAGCATATACCTGTAGTTCAAAGAATAACTGATGGTTACATTAACGCAACAGATATTTGTAAAGCTGCTAACAAAAACTTTGCAGATTATTCAAGACTAAAAAACACTATTGAATTTTTAGATGCCCTTTCTGCCGATATGGGAATTCCCATATCGGAACTTGTCCAACAAATTAAAGGAGGAATACCTTCTTTTCAAGGAACTTGGGTTCATCCGCAAGTTGCTATAAATTTGGCGCAATGGGCTTCTCCTAAATTTGCAGTTTTAGTTTCAAAGTGGGTTTTCGAATGGATGAATGGAAACATTCCAAACAAATCGAAATTACCTTATCATATCCAAAGATATTTAATAAACCGAAGCGAAATTCCACACACTCATTTTTCTGTTTTTAACGAAATAATTTTTAATTTAATAGCTCCGTTGGAAGATATAGGTTATGAATTGCCAGATAAACTTGTTCCAGACATCTCTCAAGGACGTATGTTTGCAGGATGGATAAGAAAAGAAAAAGGATTAGAACCTAATGACTTCCCTACTTATACTCATACATATCCAGACGGACGAGTAATCCCAAATGTAAAATTATATCCAAATACTTTATTAGCTGACTTTAGAAAACATTTTTATGATATATGGATTAAAGAACGTGCACCAAAGTATTTTTCGGAAAGAGATAAAAATGCTTTACCATATTTACAAAAAGTGATTATTTCATTACCAGCACCTATTGAAATAAAGCAAATTAAATAAAAAGCCGAACTGCCAACAGCCATTTAGCAATATTGCGAGTTTTACGGTAAATTCATGTTTACGTTTCGCAAGATTATATTTCTTTAGCGGAAAATAATCGGTCACGAAGTTCGCAACATAGCTAAGTGGCATAACGTTAGCAACAATTATAAAAAATACGTAAATGAAGAAACTATTATTAATAACTTTAATTCTTACTTTTATAACAACTTATAGTCAAGAAGAAAAAACACAAATGATTTCCAAATTTGATTATTCTGAAGATAATCGTGAATATGTAATGGAAAATTTTCTTGGAATTGAGAAACTCGATTTTAGTTTTACAAATTCAGAAAAATTAATTGGAAAAAATTTTAAAATTACTCTACGTAAATATAAAAACGGGGAAATTGAAATAGAAAAAATTGTCATTAACACTAAAGGAGAAGGATTACCTACGATTAATAAAGATTTTAAATTTTCTTTAATAACCCAACAGATTCTAAACAATGAAAAGATTGCTTTTTTCTTTCCTGCATTTTTTAATAAACAAATTTTTGAAGTTAATAAAAAATTTAAAGATGGTACAATGTTACTTAGAGAAGTAAATGGAGGTTATGAAAAGATTAATTTTGAAATTGGAAAAGAAATACAAATTGCTTTAATTACACCGCCAAATGACAATCCAGATAAAGGCAATTTAGGATATTGTGAAGTGTCAAAAGGGAATATTGATGTTGAAAAATGGTATGAAAAATATAAAATTTCGGAATTTTTCTTAATCTACTTAATTGTTGAAGAATAATAACTGTTGCTAACAGCAGTTTGCAAAAATGGCGGGTTTTGGGCTTAATTTAAAGTTGGTCTTGTATCCGATAAATTTGTGCTCATCCGAAGATTTTGCTTCCTTATTCTCAAACTGCTTGTAGGGCGAGAACGTTATGGGCAATGCTAAAAAAACAGAAAAACATACTAAAATATGAGATTTAGAAAAAGAGTAAAAGTATTCCCAGGATTTCATTTAAATCTTTCAAAATCGGGAATAAGTTCAACACTTGGTGTAAATGGAGCAAGTGTAAACTTCACAAAAAAAGGAAGTTATTTAAACACTGGAATTCCCGGAACAGGTTTGTATGACCGAAAAAAAATAGGAACAAAACAGAATTCAAATTTCACAGATTCTTCAGAAAATATTGAACATAAAAGTAATAGTACGCAAGAAATTGTTGGTGAAATTAAAAGTGCAGAAACTGATAAATTAACAAGCGCAAATCTTATTGAGCTAAAAGAAACACTTGAAGAGGTTTATAAAGACCGAATTGAACTTAATCAAGAAATTATACAAACGAAAAAGGAAATTAAATCTGCAAAAACCATACGTATAGTAGCATTCATTTTTGTTGTCGGACTGTTCGTTAAAGCCTTTAAGAATAAAGTTCTCGATAAAGAGGAATATTTGCGTGATTTAGAAAATCAATTAGAAAATAGTTTTATAAATATTGACGTAGAATTTGACAAATCTTTTGAAGAAAAATACAATGGTTTATTAAACTCTTATAATGAACTCTTAACAACAGAAGTAATTTGGGACATTACTTCGAGCATACAACAGGATATGAAAACTACAAGAAGTGCTGCATCAAGTGTTGTAACTCGTAAACCTGTTAAATTTAAATTCGATAATATTGATATTATAAAATCAACTTATCCAGCATTTCATTTTGAAAATAAAAACGGAGGAGATTTATACATTTATCCTGCATTCATAATTTTCACTACAAGCGATAATAAATTTGCACTAATTGATATTAAAGATTTAGAATTAACTTTTTCACAACAAAGATTTTTAGAAGAAGAAAAAATTCCTTCAGACACAAAAATAATTGATAAAACTTGGGCGAAAGTAAATAAGAATGGATCACCAGACAAAAGATTCAAAGGCAATTATGAAATACCAATTGTTGGTTATGGAAAACTTGAAATTAAAACTTCTTTCGGTCTAAATGAATTATATTCCTTTAGTAGCTTTGAAAAATCAGGACAGTTTTCAGAAACTTTTTTGGAGTATAAAAAAGCAATTTAATTAAAGTACAACCCCAACAGCCATTTTGAGCTAGCTGGAATTTATTCGAATTATGGTCAAACCAAAATAATCATCTTCTAAGTTTGCAACAGCCATAAGTTTAATAACACAGACGGCAAGCGTTGCGGGTGACACATAAGACCAATCCTGCGATATAATAAGTACGTCAACAAAAAGAGTAATTGTAAAAAAGACAAGGGTGGTTAAAAAGACAATAAAACGAGGTTTAAGGGTTTCGCGATATGTTATATATAAAGAAACATTAGTTGACTACAAGGAACACTTTTGGTCTTTTATTGGAGCTTTTATAGGTATCGGACTAATCGCATTCTTTCAACATCATATATTGACAAAGGAGGAAAATATATTTCTTATAGGTTCATTTGGCGCATCAAGCGTTCTTATTTACGGAGCAATTCAAAGTCCATTGGCTCAACCAAGAAACTTAATTGGCGGCCATCTAATATCTGCATTTATCGGTGTAACAATTTACAAATTATTGCCTGACATTATTTGGTTGACAGCTCCTCTGGCTGTTGCTCTATCAATTGTTGCAATGCAAATTACAAAAACACTTCATCCTCCTGGTGGCGCAACAGCTTTAATTGCTGTAATTGGTTCAGAAAAAATCAAAACATTAGGCTATTTCTATCTTTTATCACCTGTTTTTACAGGTACAATGATTCTATTTATAATAGCATTAATATTTAATAACATTACGCCACATAGAAAATATCCAACAGACAAAAGATTTACAAATTCCATTAGACGGATTTTTATTAAAAAAAAACAATTTGATTCTATAACATAGAGCAATGATACAAATATTGAACTTAAAGTCATTTCGAACAAGAGAGCCATTTGAAATCCCCAACTTCTTGTAGCTGCAAATTGTTATAGGTAAGTTTAAAACGAAATATAGTCTGCGAAAGCCAAAGGGTTGACTACCCAAAGTGACAATTAAAAACAAAAAAAGTGGAGAAGAAACCACTTAAAAAACGGACTGTTCCTGTTCAGCAACTTTAATTGGAGGCGGTAATCGAAAAGCCTTATGAGTAGGTAAATCAAAAACAATATTTATGTTCACAAAATCTGAATTAATAAATTTAAAAACATCTTTTGGTAATGCCTATCCTGATTATTTCAAGCAATTAGAGGCCTGTAATACACAACAAGAACTAGCGGATACTTACGAAAAAATTAAAGCAGACGCTTTTGAAAAAGCTAAACCCTTTTTAGCAGAGGGAGATGATCCTACTGGATTTCCTGCAATTGCACTTACTACACAACAGTATAATAACTTGATTTCTGCACAAGGGGATAATATCAAAGTTTACGTTACAGCAATGATAAATACGGCACAACTAATTCAGCCAAGTTTTAACGTTGGTCAAACTGTAGCTAGTTTAATGGGTGGAGGAATTACGGCCATCGGAACAATTGCAGGTGCAGCATTTGGTGAGGGTATTGTGGGAGGTATGGTTGCTACATTAGCGGTTGCAGCAGGTGTTGAAGCCGTTACAGTTGCAGGATTAGTGACATTGATAGCTGTTGCAATTATAGCTATCATTATACCAATCATTTATTTCATGCTTAAACCAGCTTGTTGCTTTGTTGTAGTGTTAAATGAAACAAATAATCAATTAAATTGGGTTGATGATTACAATGTACATGGTAAGCCAATTGGTCATACTCCTTTTATTAGTGCAGCTATAGATATACCTCAGCCAATACCTGGCGCTGGTAGATATGTTTATTGTGGCTTAGTGCAAACAGACAAAAGAGATGCTGCATTAGTTGGAACTCAATACGGATTTACATACTCTGGAAATTCAGGAGCTTACAAAGCTAATTTTGGGGTTGAATGTCCATTAACAAGTTTGTATGTAGACAATAACTGCTTTTGTGAAATTGGTTCTTCATCTGAAGATGCTGCCAATCAAACTGACTCCAAAAATGTATTGAGCTATACTGCCTCTAGTGTAAATCCAAAACTAGACGTAAGTATTAACTGTAATTCAGGTTCTGGGTATGTAGCTTATTACATAGCTAGAGTTAAGGATGGATCTTTAAATTAAAAAATGTTAGATCTGCCCATAACAGCAGCTTAAAAGAAATGGCAGGAGAAGTGGTTAATCAAGCAGTTGGCTTTCTACAAAATTTTGTAGTGCTCAAAAGCTCGTGCCTCTATCCTGCCAGTTCTTTAAAAAGTAAAACGTTATGAATAATTTTAAATCAACTTTATCAATTAAATCTTTAAGACAATATTTCTAGCACGATTGTTAACAGCTTTTTTGTTGATATTATAGCTAATTGCTTTTTAGAAAAAAAAATATTCTATTTTAAAATCTTAACTATTTTATTGCATCTGCATCCATAATTTTTGATTACGATTTAAACCGCTATCTCGAGTACCTATTTTTCTAATCTAAACCTCTTTCTACATAAAATATTTTTGCATCCTCCCATTCAGCAAAAAAAACTCTAAATTGTTATTCTACCTAATGCAATCTTTTGGTTATTATTGGGTTTTTAGCATTTTTTTAATTGAAAACACTCATATCTGAAAAATGGATAAGGCGCTAAAAAACAGAGTTAGTATAATAATTTTGTTTTACAAATCGTTAAAAGATTATTTAATTATCCTTAATCTAGAAGTATTAAAAAATCTTTGAATGACATCTACAGGAATATTAAAAGCATTACTTAATTCCAAATCAGAATAATCTAGTTCATTTTTATGTAATTTATATGCTTCGATAAATAGTGATGGTTCATCTATAAATACAAAACCATCTTCATTCTTCTTTTTTCCATCACGACTTAACTCAATAGTTAAATAAGTAAAATGGCTTTCCGAAATACAACTCAAATCTTTTGCCCTTCTAATTATAGAAGCCATTGATGTTAGCCAGTAACTTTTTAATTGCCCTAAACTAGATAATTTTAAATTAAACAAAGAATTTTTAATAAACTCTGCTGGCATCAGAAATTCAGATGCAAATCTATTTGCTTCATTTTCTTTTATTTTTTCAATATTTCTATGGTAAGGAATTGGAAAATCGTGCATCATTAAATGACCTAACTCATGAGCTAGTGTAAATCTTTTTCTATCATTTGTAAAAGATTTATTTAAAATAATTACCGGATTACCTTTGTCAGTTATAAAAGAAACACCATCGAATTTTTCAGTTATTTCAAACTCTATCACAATAATACCGAAATTTTCTAATAAGGTAAAAATTGATTTTACAGGCTCATTAGGTAAAATTCTCAATAGCTTTCTTGTATTTTTGGCAATTATTTCTGGAGTATAACCCTCCTCAATGTCTAAAGGAACTAAGCGAACTTCAGGCCATTCTATAGAATTTGACATTTGATCAACTAAATATCCAATTAATCGAATACTATACTCAATTTCTGTTTTTATTTTTTTTGTTATTGTTGTTCGCTTTCTATAATGTGCATTCTCAGGTAAATTTGAAATATTATGATCTAACCAACTTTCTGGAAACCCTAAAAAGTCAATGATTTTCAACACCATTTCATCAGAAAGCAAACCAAATCCTTTTTCATACTTAGACAAATTAGATTGGGAAAGCCCAACGATATTTTTAGCTAATTCAGATTGAGTTAACCCTCTATATTCTCTAGCGAATATTAATTGTCTATAATTAAAACCCATATAAAATTATTCAATTATTAATAAAAATTACTGATTTGAAGTTTTCTTTAATGGAGACAAAGATTTGATTTTCGGTTTGGTCTTTTCAATAATTTCATTAGCAACAAATTTATTATCAGTAAACAAACTAATGTTATCTTCAGTAATTGTCCATTGTAAAGTGTTGTCATCAATATAAATCAATTTAGGTTCTACAATATTTCCTAGTCTATCTTTTTTATATCCAAAAAATAATATAGGGTCAATTGAAGTTGTACCTTCATCAAACAACGACATAGTAAATTGATTTGAAATAGCAGATGAAAAATTAGTACTTATATTCATCGGCATATTTTTATTATCCAATTTTTTAAAAAGTATTGAATATTTATTTACTCGCAATATGAATCTTTTGTATTTTCCATACTTCCAATTATTTGGAAAAGTCGTTTGAATACTATGTATCATTTTCGAATTTAAGAGGGATGCTTCAAATCCTCTACCTCTAGCCTCAATTGGAGTTTGACTAACCTCTTTTTCAAAATTTGAAGAAGCATTTTTAAATGCATTAAATATTAATGGCAATTCTTTTCTTAAATCAATTTGACATTCGGTATCTTTTGCTGTTCTTCTTTTAATTGATGATTGATTTTGGCTTGTTAAATTTATTATCATAATATTATTGTTGAGCTATTAGATTGCAAATATATAATTTTTAAACGAATATGTAACTTTTGATATATAATTTTTTAATCAATATGTAAAAAGAAGAAAAAAACCAGCCCATAACAATCGTCTTAACTAATTTGCAGATTCTTTGGAATTACCGTTTTTAATTGTATATTCGTTTCGAAGAAAAACATCCGTATCCAAAGCCTGCAAACTAGTTAAGGCGGGAACGTTGTGCGCAATCATTAAACATAAAAATATATTATGAAATTTATTTATACATTTTCTTTTCTAATTATCTCTATAATTAGTTTTGCTCAAAAACGAGATATTCCTGCTGAAATTATATTGATTGATGGTGATACAATTAATACTGAAATCAGTGTAGGTGTAAATTTATTCAATAAAGACTTTATAAATGAACTAAGCATAATAAAATCAGTAAAATTAGTGCATGATATCAATGGAAAAACAAAAATTTTAGCCAAGGAAATAAAAAAAATAAGCTTTACAGATTTCAAAAATTCACAACGTGTATTTGTTGCTGACAATAAAAAACTTAGAGAAATGATTTATGAAAACATAGTTAAGTGCTATATCTATTATATGGCTAATCCATACGACGGAAGTAAAGTTGCTCAATTTGAATTTTATGATGAGGATGGTAAAAAAGCCCGAAATTTAAAAAAAGCCGTTAAAGAGAAACCCGAAATACTTGATATAATAAAAAATTCTAAAGAATTGAATTACGCAACAATCCAATTTATTTTAAAAAAATATGAAGATGATTATTTAATTAAGAAATAGAATAGATGACAGCGCACAACAGCCGTTTCAAGAAATTTGGGTATTTGGCTTAATTTAAAGACTGTTTTGTACTTATTATTATTGGTCTTTAATTTAGGGTGTCGGGATTTACTACACCCTAACCATCGCCTACTAGCGAAACGTTAGCGGAGATTTAAAACCTTAATGTCAACTAACTTTCTAAGTTCGTATTGAGCACCGTCCACAATAGAAATTAATCCTAATTGGTATTTGTGTTCAACTTTACCTGTAAATAATTCTCTGTTAGCGTTGCAAGAGATATAAAATTCTATTGTGTCACCTTGTTTGATATTCTCAATCATAATAAAAACGTTTGCTGACAAGGTATATTAGCCATACCCAGTTAAGGTTAAGGTTAAGGTTAAGGTTATTGTTTTATTTTTGTGGAATTGCTTATTTTGATCGTGCTCTGGTATTACAAAAATCTAAAGCTTGTTTAAAAAACCTTATATTTTCTTCCGCTCTTGGATGGCTTTCTTTCTCTTGTTTTTGCCAATATATAATAGCACCCTCACAACCATTTTTATACCGATTTAACCCTTCAATAGTATTTGAGGAATTGATCGTTGCTTGCAAGTTTGATTTATCAAATTCTATTATCATTCTCCCCATAGTTTAAGTGCCAAAGAATAATTCTTTTCCGCTTCGTTGACTGCTTTCTTTGCATAGGTAAGGGAATAAGAATGTCTGCGTTCAATAGTTCCGTTTTTCAAACCTTCGTGCTGTATTTTAGCCTCTTCAAGTTTATACTGATAGTATTCTAAACATTCCGGCATTGAAAGGTTTATTATGGATGCTTTTCTTTCCCAATATTCGGCTCTACTTTGGTAATCAGCTGCTTTTTGTAAATGCTGTACTGAATTTTTCATTCTGTTGTAATTTCTTTCAATCAAAGCTCGGTGACGCTTCTCACTATGGTGTCCAATCTTTATTGGCTCTGCTAGTACTAAAAAGTCCTTTCCTTCCTTAGATGCCTCATAATAGTCGTTGCTTTTCTTTTCGGCATTACTACCAGCACCTTGTAGGCGTTCTGCTTTTCTTTTTGCCCATTCCTGAACGTTGAAACCATCCGCTCTTACAATGGAGTAATAGTAATGATCCTCTTTTTGGGCTACGAGATTAAAAACGATACATTCATTTTCTTTTCCGTATTTCGTTTCCAAAATGATTATTTCTCCTTTTTCGTGTGGTTCTGTACATTTTGCAACATACACGTTTGGGCAATATTTTGAATAGGTATTCATGTTTTTAGTTTTTACAGATTGTACATTTTCCTTGTTTGAATAATGTCATGATGAAGCATTTTTTGCAGTATTTAAACATTGGGGTTTAGTTTTGAAGTTCAAAATATCCATTAATGTCATAGGTAATTGATAGTGCTAATTCTTCTTCTAGTTGGTCGATGCTTTGCTCTTCTTCTTCAAATTCATACGATCCGGTCTCAATATTCCATTCGGCATGAAAAGGAGAATTGTCTAATCGATATTGGAATATGTTTGCGTCGATTGTTGTGCGTGGAGTAAATAATAGTGTTGCCATTGTATTGCTTTTTAGAGGTTTATCGTTGAGCAATATTGGGTTGACATTTTGGAAGTATCAAGCATATTTCTGGTTTTTTTTAGAAGGGCAAACCATCATCTATACGTCTATTTTGACAACCATATTGTATCTTCATAACTAATGGAGGTTCTGGAGAAAATGAATTTGGAATGGTGATTCCTTTTTGTTCCATCGTATACATCAAAATAGAAATATAATGGTCGTCACCTGAATTATTATAATAATTACCTTGATCTAAACTTCTTGATATCTGTAAACAATCAGCTTCATTAAAACAATCCCTTCCTAATACACCACCACAAGCGCTACAAGTTCTCATGATTTTTACTTTTCTTTTTGGTTAGTATTAAATGAAATTTATTCTCTTCGGTGACACACTTTTTCACATAGGGATAACCCTCTGCTATTTCAATACAGACTTCAATACATGCCATTGTGTTCTTAAATTTATGAGAAAATCCATCTGTTATAAGAAATTCATAATTAAAAACAGATTGGCAAACAGTAACAACTTTGCCAAATTCTAATAATTTGTCTTTGTCTAACATAATGTTAACGATTAAATAGTTTATTATAACATTCTTCTGAGCATACTACAGGCTCTACTGGCTGTCCCATACATCCACATTCATTTCCCGAACAACAATATTGTGCGTCTTGGCCAAAGAATTTTTTGTCACAGCTCATGCAATTTTGATTTGGAATGGGTTCCCAAAATGAAAGTTTCCCTTTTATGTTTAGGATTGGCTTATCGTAAAGAACTGGATTAGCAAGTACCCAGTTGTAAATAGGCTTATGTGCATACATCAGCTCACCTTCAATTGTTTTTCCTTTAATTTCTGTTATTTCAGCCCAGATACTTGGGTGATTTATAACACAATCAATAATATCAACTTCTCCAATGATGGCTGATACTGGTCTGTCTGGAAAAGGAGGTGCAGCAGTCCAATGAAAACTCATTACTTCAATTTGCTTTTGATTTAGTAATTCATATAATGCTCCAGCATCTTTTGCAGAAGCATGAAGATAAATCCTACCTCTAAAATTAGTTTTCCAAGTTCTATTCTCAATATTTTTTATTCCGTGTGCTATTAATGATGCCCATGGTTGCTTTATAGATAATGCTTTCATAGTTCGGGATGTCTTATAATTTTTAATAAATCATTTTCTAAATTCTGGTAATTCAAAGCCGTATATCGAAGCACTCTCCAGTTATTTTGAATGGCAAGATTGTATTTGTTGCAATCTTCTGAAAATCCCACAGGGGTCGTATGACGGCTTTTTTTGGAGAAGATACCTTCGTATTCAATTCCTAGCTTTAAATCCAACAGAGCCCAATCAAAGCGATAATTACGTACTGCATCAAACTTATGCTCGGTTACAAATCCAGTTATTATCCCTTGTTGTTTTAAACTCATTAAAATAAATTCGATAGTATTTTTCTCTACTGAAATTTTTTCAATTTTTATTTTAGGTGTTCTACCATCGGTAATACCGATTTCTGGTTTTGAATCAAAAACCTTCAAACCATTTGCTTTTGCTTTTTGTAAATCATTTTCAGTCCACCTCATCGCACATAAATTGAAATTTCTACACTAAAAATTGTTACTCTAAAACTTTCTAAGGGATTTTTAAATCCTATCGAAAAAGGTCTAAATTCATTCCTAGTTCTAAACAAATTTTCTAGTTTAACCGAAACAATATCGTCATCAATTTGTGGGTTTTTAGCTTGAAAAATTATCCAAAGAGTGCCGTAGTATGTATTAAATCTCATCTTTCAATCTGATTTTTGAACTCTTGAAAGTCCGTTAGATACTCTTTCAAAATATTGGACACCAAAATGCTTTTGCATTTATTGGCCACGGATCCAATGATTTTCCCTTTTTCAATTTTATTTTTAGCATCCTCAATTATTATTTTGGCTGAGTGAAAATGTCTTTTGGTTGTTTCTTGAACCAACTCCACTAAATAGATTTTAGCTTGCTGGGCATACATTTCTTTTTTTTTAGCCTTAGAGATGTTTATCCTGCCATTGGCTTCTAAATTTTCATAAAGCAGCCAAGCATCCAAACTTAAACCAGTTGCTTTTAAATCCTCAAAAACAATTTTAAACAGCGCTTCTTTGTTTTGTATTATTTCTTTTTCGGTCATAGGGTTTGGTTGTTCTAAAAGAGTTTTTTTCTTAAAGTCATAGGCTCTAAGACTATCGTTTCTAAATTCTTTGTAAGCATTTAGTACCTCTGCTACTACAACACAGTCTAGAATTCGATATACTTTCAGCTCTGGAAATTCTTTAGCGATGAACATTTTAAAAGCTTCTTTGATTTCTGGAACCGTTAGGCTTCCAAACTTTGTTTTTATCAAATCAAAAATTAAAATCATTTGCTTATCGAGTTGTAATTTTTCTTCTTCACTTGAAACTTTGATGTTTATTATTGTGATCAAGAAGTTTAGTAAGCTATTTATATCTTGTTTTGATTCAATAGTTTTTACTTTGGGATAATCTTCATTCAGAATTGCAAGCGTGGGTCTCAATAACCCGGTCAACGCTAAATTCGTATGCTTTTTTGATTTGGGGTATAATTTGTTGTTTTGCATTTTGCAAGTTTTGATTTTGTAAATTTTTGATCCAGGAAGCGTTGAAGCCTTTCCAGTCTTTTTCGATGCAGATTATTAAAACTTCATCAATGGACAATTTTGATATTTCAACTTGTTTTAAAAAACCTGATAAAGCGGTTTCGCTGTTAGTTGCTTTTTTTGTTTTTCTAACTTTTAACCAATCATCAACTAATTTTTCTAAGCCTCCTTTTTTGACTAATACATTTCTAAAAGAAAAAATTTCTTTTGTCTCTTTTTCTAAAAGAGTATTATTGTTTAGTTGTTTAGTTGTTCTATTGTTTAGTTGTTTAACTATGGTATCAGTTGCTTTGTCAAGTGCTTCGTCAGTTGCTTTTATAGTTGCTTTGTCAAGTGCTTCGTCAGTTGCTTTGTCAATTTTTGACAAAGCAACTATTTTACTTTGATGCTGGTTTTTACTATCTGCAACCAATTTTATAAAACCAAATTGAAATAAATCATCTAGCGTTTTTTTATAAGTGTTGTACGAACCTATCCCTAAAGCTTCCATTGTAACTGTTGTAGGTAATCCAAATTCTTTTTTTTGACCTAATCGATTCCACAGGTCCACTACATAAAAAAACATATCCGAATGTGCCGCTTTTACCCTTTTAGGATTTTGAAATTTGTAATTATACCATGCTCTTGTTAAATCGTATCCATTCATTTAGGTTGCTCTCTTTTATAAAAAATTATTTAAATAAATCAATTACTCTACTAACAATGCTTACCGGAACATTGTCCTCTGCTCCTGTAATTTCGTTTGCTATTGCTTTTTTTTCTTGAATAATATCATACAGCCATTGGTCTAAGGTATTTTCTCCCAATAAATAAGTTGCTCTAACATTGCTTGGTTGCCCCATACGGTGACAACGTGCTTCACATTGCTCACAATCTGCTTGTGTCCATGGCAATTCTAGCATTAAAACTTCACTGCTGGCCGTTAGGGTTAAACCCACCCCTCCTGCCTTATGGTTTAGGATAATGATATTGGCACCGCCAGCGCGTTGAAAACTATCCACAGCGGCTTGTTTTTGATGTTCATTATCTTGACCCGTTACTGTAACCGCTTTAGGATATTCTTTTTTGAGTAAATCAACTACCGTCTTATGCTTACAGAACACCACTATCTTTTGATCCGATTCTACAATTTCGTCGATATACTCCTTTGCAGCTTCAATCTTGCCTATGGCTGATAATTGCAACAACATGGTAATTTGAACAATCACGTGGCCATTAATCTTTTTCTTGATTTCAGCATCTGTAAGATCACTACTTGTTAAAAAGGCTTGAAAGTCATTCTTTACTCGGTCAAATTCTGCTTTATTTGTTATCGAACAAATCAAAGTTTGTCGTGACAAAGGGGGTAAATCTTTCAGTACGTCCTCTTTTTTCCGCATGAAATAGCAATTCACATTCATCAAGTAGTTTAGCTCCTTCAAATTAGATTTACCTCTACCTCCTTCGCAATAGCGTTCCTTGAACCCATTTGCGCCACCAAAATGGTTTAATTTGAATATGATAGCCAATTGGCTAAATAAATCAATTGGAAGGTTCACAACGGGTGTTCCTGTAAGTCCTATGATGTATTTTTTGTGCTTGGTTATGTTAATACATATCTTTGCTCGGATGGATTTAGGATTTTTTAACTTGTGTATTTCATCAATAATTGCAGATTTAAACAACCCGATTCTTGGGTCCATAATAATCTGAGTAGAATGCTGTAAGTCTTTAGTGGCTGGTTTAGAAGTCACAAAGAATTTCTCCAATGATTCAAAATTCACTATAAAAACATCCGCTAATCCCATTTCGTGAAAACGGTGCCAATTGGTTCTTAAACTATGGTTTAAAATCATGGCCTTTTTATCGGTCCACATTTCAAACTCTCGTTTCCAGTTTTCTTTCAATGCAGAAGGACAAATTACTATACATGGAAAAACTACTTCTTCCATCTTTTCAGCACCTATTAGTGTACCGATACTCTGCAATGTTTTCCCAAGACCTGGTTGGTCTCCGTTTATAAATCTTTTTAATTCCATGCCTCTAGCCATTCCTTCATCTTGATATGGCCTAGGCTTAAAACCTTTTGTTTTATGAACAATGCCAAGATCTATTTTAAGTTTCGGAAGGAGTGGAATTACATCTACCTTTTCAGGGAGATTGTCTTTTATTATTACATGAGATGCTTTACATTTCTTGCCAATTGCATAGACATGTGATTTGCATTCAATAGGCACTACATATACTTTCTTTTCATGATTCCATCTGGCCACTGGTTCATACTTTCTCCAAGTTATTTTTTCAGTATCTTTTGCATGCTCCAGTGGGATGTTAATTTGATTGATATCTTCACAAAGAGCGGTACCAACAATTGCCGGCGAAGAAATATAAGAACCTGAGAAAATACTTGTTTCCCATTGTCTTACAGTAGTAATACATTTTACTCTTTGGGTTTGGTATTCTTTGAATCTGCCAAAACCAACAGCGATATGAAACTCGTTTAAAAATTCTACTATTTGCATTAGCTTACTTCTTTTAATTTTTTATATTTCTTTTGTTTTTCAGGATCCATTTTGCTTTTTATTTTTGCTAGATTACTCTTTATCAACGAAACAATTTTATTATGATAGTCTGTAGATTTGTTATTAATTCCTCTAGATTGCACTATAGTGAGTTCTGGCATTTTAATCTCTATTGTTTCAGTACGTTTGCCGTTTACTTTAGCAGAAAAGATTAATGATTTTTCCTTGAGATAATATTCATTGGTAAAAACACAATGCCCTAATTCATCTCCTTCTTGTTTGAATTCATCAATGCTTTTTAACATCGCAATTGATATATTGCCTTTGGTAAATTCTAAGTCAAAGAATTTTTGACATCTTTCAGAATATTCAATAATCACTTTCTCAAGTTTTTGTTGACGTTTGATAACTTCGACTCTATTTCTCTCTCTCTCTTGAGCTTCTAAAATGATGTTTTTCTTTTTCACCAAACGATCGTGCTCTTTGTCTAGATTTGTTGGACAAACATATTTTGGATTATGCAAATCCTTATTGAAATAACTCAACAATTCTAGGTAGTCATACCATATTCCAGCATCTTTAATCTTGTATTTATTCCTAATCACAATCTTAATTTGCGCCCAAAATTCATGATGTTTTGTTTGTTTGTGAAGCGCATAGTTTAGCAGTTCTTTTTGTCTGGCTTTTAATAGTGTTTCCAGAATAGGTGCACGGTCAAGTTTATTAATCAAAACCCTGTAATCACAATCATGCTTGTAGGCTGTTAATCCGTACTTTTTAAACTTTGGCAAAATTTCTGCACCTGGACAATTATAATCTGAAAAAAAACTATCGTATTGACTTCCCTTATAACTTCTACTCCATCCACCACTAGTTGGATTTCTTATTTCATAATCCGTTGAATTAAATCCATCACCGGTCCATCCTGTAGTTCTACCAACGATTACTCTTTTCTTCTTATCGCAATCATTCCACTCTTCAAAAAGACTACGAAAACTATATCTTGGTGGTTTATTTTTATGCATGTGCTTCCAGCAAGAAAAATATCTGAACAATTGAAATCTACCTATCACTTGAGTTACTGAATATGTTAAAATTTGAGCAGCTATTCCTCCATTTTGAGTAGTTAGTTTTTTTAATTTCTTTTTGCATGAAGGGCATTCCACTCCTAATAATTCTTCATGCCAAACTTGTGTAGGCTTCCAATTGTGATTACATTCTAAGCATACTAAGCTCTTGTAATGAGTTGTGTAATAGAAGTTATGTTTAGAAATCACATAAGGTTCCTGTTCTTTTGGATTGTTTAATCTTTGATGAAGATTCCAAACTTCTACTTGTAGTTTTGTTTTTGGTTTCATAAATCATCATTTAAAATAATCCCAATTGTTGAACTGGTTTTACACCTTCGGTTTTGGTAGTCTTTGGCTTTCTAGTCAATTTATCTTTTTCCTCATCTACTACTTTGTCAATAGCTTTCTGTTTCACATCCTTAAGATCTTCTTCGGTAAGTTCCACAGTTCCCACTAGCGCTTTTTTAGCATCTTCTTTAGCTTCAGCAACAGCCATATCCATCGCTTTTTCTTTAGCTTGTGCTTTTTCTTCTTCTGTAAGTTTAACTGACCGGTTTATTACTACTTTACCACTAACAGCTTTGATATTTTTAACATCATCTTCATCATAGTAATGAACTGCCCAGCCAAATACTTCCTCATCTGCATAACCTTGTGAGCCTCCGTTTTTTGCACATTGCATAACATAGTTGCAGCATTCATCCAGATTCTTGTTTTCTTTTTTGTAGGTCTCTGCAAAGAGTTCATCTTCTGCAGCAAGTTTATCTAAATAAGTCTTAATTGTTTCCTTAAATGCATTTGATGCTTTCATAATTCAGATTTTAGCTAGCGTTAATAGGTCCTACAATTGCTCTTATGTTTTCGGCTATGAAAATACATGGCTTACTTCCGTCTGTAATATTCATTTCAATGCTTTCCTCAATAGCTATAAGCATATTGTTTATATAGTTTGCATTGAAAGCTATATTGATTTCTTCATCTGAATATTCGCAAGGCAAAGTTTCCTTAGCCTCGTACTTTTGAAGTTCATTGATGAATGACAATTCCACAATATTTTCTTTAATACAGAACTTTACCGTTTGATTATTTTGATCGGTAAGGGCGTACAATCTTTTGATAGCCGGTGCAATGATTCCGTTATCGATGGTTAGCTTTTTATCTGGAGAATATGTTTCAAAAATTCTAGTGTATGGAGGAAAAACAGCACTACTCAAAATTGCATTTACTTCCTTTCCTTCCATCGATAAAAACAAATGACTATCTGTATAGCTTAATTCTATATCTTCATTAGGTGATATAATTTGAATTAAATGACTTGCAATACTTCTAGATACAGTTAAATCCTTTTCTACTCCTGCAGCAGTCATAGAATATTCAAGTATTACATTTCCATCTGTACTTACGATTTTGGTACCTTCTTTTTTAATGGAAATCAAAACATTATGCATGTTGGTTACATTTGTTTTGTCAGTGAATAACAATGCTTTTTTGATTGCATCTATCAGTTGGGTTGATTCTATTTTAACTGTGTCAGTGGCTGTTTTTTCTTTTGATCCAGGAAATGTTGACGGATCTACTAATGGAACAACATAAGTTCCTGTTTCGGAAAGAATTTTCAAATTCATTTTTTCCAAAACCAATTCTATTGGCATGCTTGGAAATCCCTTAAGAATGTTTGAAACTAATTTATATGGCACGCAAGTTTTAAATGCGTCTTTAGAATCGATTGCTAATTCAACTCTTGATCTTATTTCTAAGTTATCAGAAATAAAAATCAATTTATTTTCCTGAAGCTTAATTAAAATATTATCTAAAATTGGCAAGGCGTGGTTTCCCTTTACAATTCCTCCAACGGTCTGCACCGCTTTTAAAATGTCTTTACTGTTTACTACTAATTTAATACTCATTGTCTCTGAAATTTGATTTTTATTTAATTTTTTCTGAATATGCAGTCTTATACTGGCCATATACTTTATATTCAAATTCATAACTGCCGTTTTTATAAACTTCTGTTACGGTTGCAGTTGCAGTATCAGAAGAACCGTGTCCCCATTGATACTCAAATGTGTCTCCTTTATTCATTTTTATTTTTTTATATAATTTGGTATTGATGGGTATATCCAAACTCTTTTAAAAGCTTGTTAGCGAACTTCCCTTTTGGAATCCCCGAAAAACTTCTCTTTCGGGGATTTAATAATTGGTAGTCTTCTGGCTCTTGACTTTTGACTTTGGCATGCAAATAATACCTGCGTTTATTTAGCCTCAATCTTCTACTTCGTATACTACATTTCTTGGTCAGCATCCGCAAAGGCTTCTTTTTCCTCCTCCTCGTCTTGTTCAAACATATTTCCAGTTTGATGCTGTGCAGGAGCTCTTTTTCCTTCGATGTATTCGTAGACTTCAGATTTCAATAAATCAACCGCTGCGATTAGTTCGGTATCAAAAGCATAGTCATCATCCCATTTCATAAATGGAGTAGGAATGCTAATGCTTTTACCGCTTTCCAGCCTTTTAGAACCTATTATGGTCACACCTTCAGAATCTTTACCTAATGTGAAACCTATCACGGTGTATTTTCTCAAAGGATCTGTTTCGGCATCTTGGTAAAAAACTCCTTTTATGTAATCGTCTATTGCTTGACGACATACACTTTCTGAAATCTCTTCACAGATAAAAGCAAAATGAGGTGTCAAGGCCAAGAATGCTTCCCGCAAATCTTCGTGAATTGGCGCATCACCTGTTGTAGATGGATGACTGTATTTTGTCGATCCAACAAAATGATCGTAGCCATATTTTAAGAATAGGCTGTTTTTGATACTGGCGTTTTTAATTGTAATGTTCATAATTATTTAAGAATTTAAAATTTTGTGTGTCACTGTTTTTGCTTTAAGGTTCCACTCACTTAATTCGTGTGGATTTCCATTTGATATTGCTTGGTGGAGTTTTGTTAGAGTTTCGAGTAGTTCTGGAGCTGCAGCAATTAATTTGGCGTTGGCGCATGAAACACTTTCACAAATAAGATTTCCTCCATAGTACTTTATTGCTTCTTCTCCAATTGCACCACTTATGATTAAGCTTTCACTATTGTCGGATACTACACTACCTCCACCAATACCTAATCTCCACGGTCCCTTTGTTCCTTTAAAATTTTCCATAAATCATTGATTAAATGCGGACATTTCCGCTTTTGCTTTTGAAATAATTGTTCGGCACCAGTCTAGTTGATGCGTACAGGCTGCGTTTAATCTTGTAGCCCATGTAAGGGAGTATGTTTCATTTTCAACCAGAGTGTCGGTATATTTTACGGCCACACTAGCAGGAAATTCTAAAAGTTTCTTATACTCTTGTATCATTTGACTTCTCAGCTTTTGTTCCCGATGTATTTTAGCATCTGCAATTAATTTTCCTGTTCTGGACATGTAGACTGCCAAGTCATTCCCTCTTACAACAGCTTCATTGGCATCCTCACTCATAGTAATTTCTAGAAAGGATTGAATTGTTGTCAATTCTGAGATTATATCCGCTGGTGCTGTAATTAATTGATTCATTTTTTAGTAATTTTTTAGTCAAATAATGCCCACCATTTAAATGCGAGCTCGTTATATTTTTTAAACCCCGAGTTAAATAGTTCGTCACCTCTACGTATTGGAACCTTAAATACTTTGTAATTCTCTTTTGAAACCCCAATTAAAACATCTTGATTACTTCCTGCTATATCCATGTACCAAGCTCGTTGTCTGTCGTAATCAAAATATCGTACGGCTTCTTCAAACTGTTTTTGAGTGGTGGCGGTGGTGCTTTTTAGATCACCACCCCATCCCAAACCATCCATCCATAAATCCCATTTGCAGCGGGTGTCTAAATTAAATTCAACCTCATCATAAGTGAATGTTCTATTGGTAATCATTACTTTTTGAGTATCGCTTTGTTTGAGTAGGTTTTCTGCTAAGGGATCTTTCATAAAAGCCTTTTTCATTAGGATAGCTTTCTCAAAATCTTCTTCTGAATACTGAACTCCATCAACTTGAAATTTGAAATAATCTACTTTGAAAGGTTCCGTAATTACTGCATCGATCAGCGTTCCAAATTTGTACGCTTTTTCCTTGGAGACTTCATCCATTTTATTATCGCTCCAATAATCTTTGAGCCAACTTAAATCCGAGTTGCTTACCTCATTTCTTCCAAAGTATGGATCCATTATTTAGTTGCTTTTTGGATTGCGTATAATGCTTCTTCATAAACACCTTGCCAGCCACCTGTAGGTAGAATTTCTTCATACATACGAATCATTTTACTTAATGCTTTTAATAGTTCCGGAGCTGCTGCAATTAATTTTGCATTAGCTAATTTTTCTTCTTCACTTTTACCAAAATCCGCAATATCACAGATTCTTTTACTCCCCTCTAGGATTCCTTTTCGGCTAGCGGTAACTTCCAACCCATCTTTTGAAATCCTCCACTCTTTTGTTGTTCCTTTAAATTTTGTCATGATTACTTTCTATTTACAGCTTTATAAACTGGTTCGTATTTCAAATTCTCACTTACAATTAGATCACCTGATTTGTGTCCTACTTTTTCACAATAGGCTTTCATTTGGGCAATGGACTTCTTTTCTAATTCTTCCAGAGTCAAAGTGATTCCCTCGCGCTGGAACCAAAATGTGAAGATTTCAGCAATGGCAGTTTTGTTTAGCAACTTCAGTTTAAAGCCATCTCTGGCTTCAGGAGCAACCGTATCATTCAATTCTAGATTGTTCATCATAGCATTTGTTTGATCGGCTGTTTTTTTAATTTCAGCGGCTTCTGCATCTGCTTTATTTTTAATTTCAGCATCCGATTTAATCTTCGCCTGTGCAGCCGCTTCTCTTTTAGATTTTTCTGCTGCAAGTCTTTTTTGCTCCTCTTCGCCCGCCTTTGCCATTTCATCAAGACTGGTTTTCAGACTTGGTAGCTTTTCAATCAATTCATCTTTAAATTTTCTGATTTCATCTACTACAACTACAGCGATTAAATCAAAATCTTTTGACTCAATAAAGGCGTTGAGTAATTCTGTCGTTTCTTCTTGAGTAACTAATTTTCTACTCCAATTAGGTGAGAATAAATCATAATGTGACCTCTGGTATTCTATTGCTAGGGTTTTTAAAGCTTTTGATTTTTCTGCAAAATTTTGAAGATTGATATTATTAAATGAATCCTGTAATTTTTGCTTACGATCTGAAATATGATTATTCACATGCTTTGACAATTGAATTTCTAAGCTCGATTTTATATCGATAATTTCTTTTTCTTTATCAATTTTCATTTGAGCAATTCGTTGTTTTTCTGCTTCTTTTGCTTTGATTTGTTTTACGTAATCATCGCGATAAAACTGAATTGCAGCCGGAAGCGCTTCTGCTTTTTTAGGATCTAATTTTCCTTCTATTTCCGTGAATTGTTTTCTTATGGTATCGAAAAAAGCAGTAATTGGCTTTCTTTGGTTTTCAATATCTGTTTTTGCAGTTCTACAATTCACTAAAAATTTATTGGCTCTTTCATCAAGTTGGGCACTCATTCCGTTTTCTTGAATCTCCGCTAATAATTTATTCCCAACACTTATGGCTTTGGAAACTCTTAGTTCACTACTTTTTAATACTTCTGAACCTTTGATAACTACTTCTTGCAATTGGTCCTGTGTGGCTATATCTGTTGTCATGGTCTCTAAAATTTTTGATTTATATTTTTTTTTAAAAAGCTTCATCGTCAATTTCTTCTTCCGGATTGTTTTGGGCAACCTCCGAAACTTCTTCAAATGAATCGTATTGAGGAACTATTAATTTTGGTTCTCCCTCATGTTCTGGTGTTAATGGGTTTTCTTCTTCAGCATCAATTTCAACATTGAACTGTTCAAGTTCAATAGGTGTAGAACCCGTGAACCAGCATTTCTCTTTGGCAGCATGAAGAATAATTTTTGTTCTAAGAAATGCAGGTTCTGGATTCTCACCTCCAATTACTCCATTATCCCATAGTGATTCAGCTAGCCATGTTGGTGATTTTTGAACTGTATTTGGGTTAGATGATTTTTTTCTCCAGGATTCGAAGTCTGATTTTCTATACACGAAATACTTGAATCCTCCACCTGCAGTATTGAATTTCACATAACCCGCGATGATAGTTTCAGTTTCAAATTTTTCAATGTGTTTTTTTACTACTCCATCTTCTACTTCAAAAACATCTCCCTTGAAAACTAGTTTTGCCTGTTCACAGCCTGTTGATTGTTGGGTTTGAATCAATCGACGAACATAAGCGCCAGCTTGTAACTGCATACATGCTTTACCACCTCTGGGCACTAAATAGATTTCGCTATCTAAAGGATCAAAAGAATACCCTTTTACTGCTGCTGTAATAAAACAAGCATAAAGCGAAAACTTATCGGCACTTTGTAATTGCGTGCTTGATGCAATGTTTTGATTAAAATATACCAATTGTCGATGGTACATCAAATCTCCATTTTCTGAACGATTAGCTAGGTTATAATTCTTGATAAACTTTTCTTTTACCAAGTCCAATTCTGCAATTTTACCTGGTGCAGTGTTTTGGATTAATTCTAATGTGTTTACTCTACTCATTTCTTTAAAATTTGATTTTTATTAATTTTCTTTATTAATCTGGTTATGCTATGGTTTGTAACAATTGCTCGTGCATTACACATTGATGTCGCGTTGTGTACCCATCTTGATTTTACGATCTCGGCCATCCAATGATCAAATCTTTGAACATTGTTTTGCTTAGCTATATCCATAATACCAATAGTGTTAAAAGACCTCCAATTGCAAGTCCTGTTAAGAATGATGGTACTATCAATTTTAAACAAGTACTAGAGGTTCTTTCTTCTTCTTCAAACATGCCTTACCATTTAATGGGTTATTAAAAATTTCGTTTTTTGGATTGATTATTGAACCACACTCAATGATTCCAAAATCCCTATCCATTATTTCATTTAGTAAATAAAAATTGAACCTTCTAAACAATTCAAGGGTATTCATAATGCGGTGCTGTTAAGTGAAACAAATCAGATTTAGTCAAGCCAGTTGGTCTATATTCATAATTATTGAAGAAGTACTTATAAGGAATTGCCTTTTTATTTCGATAAAGAAATTCTGCTTTATCAATAGCTTCTTGAATACTTAGCGCTTCAATTTCATGCGTTTCACAATCCTTTTCGATTTCTCCAGCAAAAGAATATCTAAACCAAACCTCGATTTCGTAAGTTTCTAATGCTTTTTTTTGTAAATTTGACATCTCTAAAATGTTTTAAATTATTACTCGTAATTTGAAATTTGATTTAAACCAGTTCTTGTCGGGACTGGTTTTTTTTATTTTGTTAAACTTCCCAAAATTGATAATGTTTGTTTTTCTGAAAGCACATTATTAAGCTTTTTAGATGAGTAGGAACTGGAAGCTCCCAAACTTGCCAGTTCCTGATTTAGCGATTTCTTACGGCTAGTAATTACTGCTAAACTTTGTTTTATTGCCTGTTCTGAAATTTCAAGTTCCCGAACTAATTTTTTTGTTTCTGCTATTTTCTGCTTTTTATTCATGATTAGAATTTTAAGATTCTAGTATTTCATGCTTCATTTTTCCTGTACTCTTAGCGATCAGATCCACAATAAATGGAAGGCTGAGTTTTGGCGACTTTCTAACAGCTGCTACATAAACAGAATTGCTTTCTATATTCAGCGCTGTTGCTATTTGGTGTCTTAAAGGAATGTCGTTTCTTATAATCTGATAAACTTCTTTTTTAAGACTCTTCTTTGGTGTTCTTTTTTTAATCATGCTGTTCTGTATTTATTTCACTTAAAATTGATTTCAATATTCTTTTTTCTTCATCTTTTAGATAGCCTAAACCTTGGTTAATAGCTTCTTCGGCGGCCATAATATCCATCAAAGCACTTTTTAAATATTTTATCTCTATTCCTGATAATTCTATTTTTAGAGTTACCTCTTTAGACACTTTCATTAAGTAAAAATTGACTGGTATAATTTGTCGTATTCCTCTTTGCTTACTTTCTTATTATTAATAAAATAAGAATGTGTCTCGTGGGTATGATGGTAAACATGTGGTGTGTTTACAATGTTGTTTGTAGATGCGGATTGTGCAATTACCAGAACTAGCGCGATAATTATAATTAGTAGTATCATTTTTATTTGATTTAAAAGATTAGTATTATTAGATTCTCCATACTCTTACTTCATTTTGAAATGAAGCTGTAGTAAATTTTGTTTCGGGATGTAGTTGTGAAAATCGCCATGAGGCTAGATATATTTTTTGTTTTTGAATGGATATTTTCACATCCGTATTTAGTTTCACTAAAAAACTATCTCCTATTTCCATTTTGTCAAATGGATAAATTCTTCTACTTGTTTTATTAGGTAACGGAATCCCTTTTTCTATTTTTATAGCCATGATTTATATTTGTTTAGTGCCATTGTTGCTTTGATGCTACGGCAAATCCGCAATGACTATTTTATGCTTTACGATTTTTACTTTTCATCCTTTTTCAAGCAGGTTATTCCAGAACCCATCGGATTAATTTAATTTTTATAGTTTTTTCAATATTTCAAAGAACAATTTTGAGTACATTTGTTTAGAACGTTTGTACAGGGCAAATATAAAACACAATATTGGTAATTTAAACATATTTAACACCAAAATTGTGTTTATTGTGTAATTTATAATCATTCTAAATAATGAAAGGGATCGAGATAAGAAATAAAAGAAAAGAATTGGGGTTAACACAAAAGGATTTGGCCATAAAGCTGGGTGTTTCTCACAATACTATTTCAAATTGGGAAAAAGGTGAAGTCATTCCATTGTCTAAAGAAAATTTGTTAAACAATTTTGTGAATAACAATATTGTGAATTTTGCCACTAATGAAGATCAAAAAAAAATAACTCTTCAGGAGCAATTGGAGCATATAGAAAAAGGAGTTCCTTATTACGATGTAGATTTTACAGCTGGTTTTTTACCCATTGACCATAGCAATAAGTCGTTGCCTGATTCCTACATTAGTCATCCGTTTTTTAAAGGTTGTGATTACGTAGTGAGGGCTTCAGGACAATCGATGGCAAAGTTGATCTGTCATGGTGATGCGATAGGTTTAGTAAAAATAAATAACTGGCAAGACTTTTTCCCTTTTGGAGAAATTTATGCTATTGTAACAACTGATAATTTTAGAATGATAAAAATTATCACAAAAGGTGAAACAGATGATTGTTACACATTAATAAGCAAGCCAACGGATAGTAAAAAGGAGGAGTTTCCTCCACAACAATTAAAAAAATCAACAATATTGTCATTATTTAAAGTTCAAGCATCAAGTCACTTGTTTTAAAAAATAAAATCAAATAGAACCGATGTATATTGCAGAAAATCATTTTCTCTTCATGGGTATGTTAGAAAATAGGTGACGTAAACAACAATTGAGGTAATTTTAACACTTAGTTAATTATAGCTATTATTGCATTTTTTTAAAAATAGTTACTAAATAAATGCTCATGTTAAATCTATAACTAAAAGAGTAATAACTAAAACAATAAGGTAAAATGAAAAAAATAATTTTAATGTTCATGAGTTGCTTATGCATGAGTTGCTCAGAAAAGAATAATGAATTGTTTTCGAAAACAGACAATTTTGTAGAGTCCTTGCAAACTACATATGATAGTTATGGTATTATGAATATTGATGAATTTTCTGAAAAAACTAGTGACAGCTTATATGCTGTAACTCCAATAGGAAGGTTAATAAATGTAAAATTATTAATTCCTTCGGAAGTTTCAGAGTATGAAAAACTAAAAACTGAACTAAGTAACCATTATAAAAATGACAAAAGAGTTAATGATGTTTATATATGTGCAGCTGGAACAATAATGATTGATTGTAGGACTAACAAATAGTTATGAAAAAAATAATATATCTATTGATATCGCTAATATTTTTTAGCTGCTCAAATGACGATTGTCAAGACAAGGTCAATGAAATTAATAAATACTATGATGGTCAAGTTCAATATGCAAAAGACAGTCCAGGTGTAGATGGAATTGATTACAGACAAATAGACTTATTGGAGAAAGAGAGAAAAAAAAGGGTATCTGAAGCTTGTAATTAATCAATGATGAATGTATTTGATCAAAATATCATAAATCTGATTGATATACTTATCATGGAAAAAAAGATAAGTTCAAAAAATGAGTTTTATGCAGAAATTAAATTACAAAGGCAAACCATAACAAAAATTAAAAATGGCACTAACCATTTCACCTCAATTCAAATTGATTTGATTTGCAAAAAATATAATGTAAATGCAAATTGGATTTTTGGACTTGAAAAAAATGTATTTTTCAATCTAAAAAATCACTAAACATAAGCATTAACAGATATTAAATGCCGACAACCCTAAACAATATAAAAAACTGTTAAAACGATAAATCAAGTAACGTAATTACTGGTGGTAAGGAGCATAAAAAAGGGTGAGTTTGATTTTCATAACCCTGAGGTCACGAGTTCAAATCTCGTTCTCGCTACCAAAAAAAACCCTTAAACAGCAATTGTTTAAGGGTTTTTTAATTACAAGTTTTCTGAGTAAGTAAGCCAAGAGATTCCACTATGTTTTACAAAACTCCAAAAAAGCTGTTACAAACACTTTATTGATGTTCTAAAGTAGGTAAATACCACTTCCATTTTACCGCCATCAAACGCACACAAATAATAACTAGTGAGGTAATCAGATACAAAATATCATTTTCTAGACCAAATTTTCGCAATACAAAAAAAACACCACCTCCTAATATACAAATAGTGGCGTAAATTTCTTTTCTAAAAATAACCGGTATTTCGTTACACAAAATATCCCTAGTGACTCCTCCAAAACAAGCTGTCATGGTTCCTAATGCAATACAAATAATAGGATGCAACCCTATATTTATTCCTTTTTCAAGCCCAATTAGGGTAAAAACCCCCAGACCAATAGTATCAAACAAAAAGAGTGAGGTCCGTAGTTGATCAAATCTTTTTCTAAACAACAAAGCCAACACAAAGGCTATACTGATGATACATACATACTCCAAATTAAGCATCCACCCTACAGGAGTATGCCCAATCATTACATCTCGGAGTGTTCCGCCACCAGCAGCAGTAACAAAAGCAATAATAAAAACCCCAAAAGGATCCATTTTTTTGCTCATAGCCGTTAATGCTCCTGACATAGCAAATGCTAAAGTCCCAATGATATCTAATAAATGAAACATGATTTTTTAAGTATAAATAATAGCTCGTTGTATTGTGTAGTGGTTTGCAAAACTATAAAAAATACTCGTTTTACCAGTTTATTTAAGCCATTATTAGCATCTCTTATTTTTATGAGACCACAAAATATTATGTCTCAAATTTATAAAACTGCAGTTTCTCTATGTATCTTTGTTTTTTATTTTAAACCTTAAATTTCAAAATCCATTGAAACAAATTGCCTCTATACAAAACCCCTTTATAAAATCTTTAGTTCTTTTGCAAGAAAAAGCCAAAAATCGCAAACAAAGTGGTACTTTTTTGATAGAAGGAAAACGAGAAATTTCGTTGGCACTAAAAGGAGGCTATACCATAGAGTCTGTATTGTTTTATCCCGAAATTTGTTCGCAAACAGAAGCCGAAAAAACAGCCCCAAACACCCCATTGGTAGAAATCAATGCTGCTGTTTTTCAAAAACTTGCCTACCGAGATACAACCGAAGGCATTTTGGCAGTAGCCCAAACAAAACCAATGCAATTGCAGGATTTACAGCTTTCTAAAAACCCATTAATTCTGATAGCAGAAGCTCCAGAAAAACCAGGAAATATTGGCGCATTATTACGTACGGCGGATGCAGCAAACCTCGATGCGGTGATTATTGCCAACCCAAAGAGTGATTTGTATAGCCCAAACATAGTACGTTCTAGCGTGGGTTGTTTGTTTACCAACCAAATTGCAACAGGATCAACCGCTGAGATTATTGCTTTTTTAAAAGACCAAAACATTAATTTTTATTGCGCTACCTTACAAAACGCTACCGCATACCATACACAAGACTACACGACTCCAACTGCCTTGGTGGTAGGTACCGAAGCCACAGGCCTTACCCAAGACTGGCGAGATGCAGCCAATCAAAACATTATTATACCCATGCAGGGCGAAATTGACAGCATGAATGTATCTGTAGCGGCTGCCATCTTGATTTTTGAAGCCAAAAGACAACGCGGTTTTTAAAGAATCCAACCAACTGCTAGGTTTGTTATTCTATTATAAATCAAAATTACTATCGCTAACAAAATTAAAATCCATACTCCATTTATTAAAAAAGCCTCCAAATGAATCTAGAAGAACAAATTGCCAAAGCCGAAACCAGAATATTCAAAACTGTTTTTCCAAATACAACCAACCACTATGACACCTTATTTGGCGGCACAGCCCTATTTATGATGGATGAAGTAGCTTTTATAACTGCCACTCGGTTTACCCGAAAAAGATGCGTAACGGTTTCTTCGGACAAAATTGATTTTACAAAACCCATTCCAGCAGGAACAATTATAGAACTCATAGGCTCTATATCTAGAATTGGAAACACCAGTTTAGATGTTAAAGTAGAAATATTTATAGAGCAAATGTATAGCAATAGCAGAGAAAAAGCCATCTCAGGAAGTTTTACTTTTGTGGCTTTAGACGAGAACAAAAAACCCATCAGAGTGATGGAACAAACAGAATAATACTCCACAGCAATAGATTTAATTTTAAAACAAAAGCGCCTTGTTTAATTGGTAACTTATCCTTATTTTTAGAAAACAAACCACGCCATTATGACCGAAATAGATATAGAGAAAGAAAATAAAGCAATTGCACAGGAGTACAAAGAATTACTTCGGATTAGTTACCAAACCTTAACTACTGAAGACAAAAAATTAATCCGAAAAGCTTTTGATGTAGCCGTAGAGGCACACAAGGACCAACGCCGTAAATCGGGAGAAGCCTACATTTTTCACCCTATTGCGGTAGCCAAAATTGTAGCCTCCGAAATCGGTCTAGGAGCCACCTCTATAGCTGCAGCATTAATGCATGATGTGGTAGAAGACACCCCAACTACCGTTAAAGATATTGAACGCATGTTTAACCCTAAAGTAGCGCAGCTTGTAGAGGGTTTAACCAAAATTTCTTTAGTTCAAAAAGACATGAATGTGTCTATGCAAGCAGAGAATTTTAGAAAAATGCTTTTGACTCTCAATGATGATGTACGGGTTATTTTGATCAAAATTGCAGACCGATTGCACAACATGCAAACCATGGAGTCTATGGCAGACTACAAGCAAGTCAAAATAGCCTCCGAGACTTTATATATTTATGCTCCCCTAGCCCATCGTTTGGGACTATATAACATCAAAACAAAGCTAGAAGACTTGGGTTTAAAATATACCGAACCGGTAGTATATAAAACCATTATTAGCAAAATAAAAGAAACCAAAGAACAACAGGATGCCTATATAAAAGACATCTCAGACGTCATTAAAGCATCCTTAGATATCGAAAGTATCGATTATGTAATTAAAGGCCGTCCAAAATCCATTTATTCTATCCGTAGAAAAATGAAAGCCCAAAATGTAAGTTTTGACGAAGTGTATGACAAATTTGCACTTCGGATTGTTTACAAATCACCACCCAACGAAGAGAAATTTCTTGCCTGGAAAATATACTCCATCGTTACAGACCATTACAGACCAAGCCCTAGTCGTTTAAGAGACTGGATTTCTTCGCCAAAATCTACGGGTTATGAGGCATTGCACATCACTGTAATGGGACCTAAAGGAAGATGGGTAGAAATACAAGTACGTAGTGAGCGCATGGACGAAATAGCAGAGAAAGGCTATGCAGCACATTATAAATACAAAAATGGTGGTAGCGAAGAAAACGGCTTAGATGTTTGGCTCAATTTACTTAAAGAAGCCCTAGAAAACTCTGAGACTAGCGCCGTAGACTTTGTAGAAGATTTTAAAATGAATTTATATTCTAAAGAAATCTACATCTTCACCCCCAAAGGAGACATCAAATCCTTGCCCAAAGGAGCTACATCCCTAGATTTTGCTTTTAGCATTCACTCCGAAATAGGCATCAAAACTCGTGGAACCCGAGTTAACGGCAAGCTGGTGCCCTTAAATCATGAATTAAAAAGCGGAGATCAAGTAGAGATCATTACCTCTGCCAATCAAAAACCTACGATCAACTGGTTGGATTATGTAACTACCTCCCGTGCCAAAAACAAAATTCGGAATGTCTTAAACGAAAACACCAAAAAGATTGCCGAAGAAGGAAAAGAAATTCTTACCCGAAAATTAAAACACCTTAAAATTACCGTTAATGAATCTGTAGTTAATGAGTTGGTTAATTTTTTTCAGCTAAAAACAAGTTTGGATCTCTTTTATCGTGTAGGTGTTGGATCTATAGAAAACCAGCAATTGAAAGATTATGCCGCACAAAAAAGCAATACCCTAATCAATTTCTTTAAAAACAAAATAAAACGTAACGGACCAACTGCAGATTCGGATATACACAAACCCGTATTGAGCAACAAGTTTGACATGCTTGTTTTTGGAAAAGAAGAAGACAAACTAGACTACAAATTCTCTAGTTGTTGCAATCCCATACCTGGAGATCAGGTTTTTGGATTTGTAACTATTAATGAAGGAATTAAAGTACACAAAAAAGACTGTCCTAACGCCATAGCCATGCAATCCAATTATGCCTATCGGATTATGCAAGCAAAATGGATTGACTCCTCCCAACAAGAGTTCAAAGCTACCCTCAACATTACCGGAATGGACACCCTAGGACTCACCAACCAATTAACTAAAGTCATTTCGGGCAACATGAATGTTAATATCCAAAGTATTACTTTAAACGGTGAAGCAGGTTTGTTTAAAGGACAACTTACTGTGGTGGTACAAAACAGTACTCTTTTGAAAAAATTAATAGAAAACATCAAGAAAATTGACGGAATTGACAAAGTAACCAGAGTATACCAAAACTAAACTTGGTATATAAATACAACCCCAAACAGCTCCTAGAAATGGGCTTTTATTATAAGTATAGCCAGAACAGAAAACCGTTTTTGTTTGAAAACGCACAAATTAATCCAGTTATACTTATTTAAACTTGAAAACTATTAAAATAAAAAATTATCTTTGCCAGATATGACACTCATTTCCACAGATAACAACAAAAACCAAGAAATTGTAAAAAATGTTTTTACAATGTATCTTGAAAAAAAAGGCCACAGAAAAACGCCTGAGCGCTATTCTATCCTTCAGGAAATTTACGAAAGTGAAGAGCATTTTGATATAGAAAACCTATATATCAAAATGAAAAACAAAAACTACCGCGTAAGTAGGGCTACACTTTACAACACCATAGAATTATTACTAGACTGTGGCTTAGTTAGAAAGCACCAATTTGGTCAAAACCAAGCCCATTACGAAAAATCCTATTTTGACAAACAACACGATCATATTATAATGACCGATACTGGCGAAGTAATTGAGTTTTGTGACCCCAGAATTCAAACCATCAAAAAAACCATCGAAGAGATTTTTGATGTAGAAATCACCAATCACTCCTTATATTTTTATGGAGTCAAAAAAGGAGTTAAACCCGAAATAAAAATAGAAGAATAATACATTTGTAAGCAAATCCGTATTACAAATCAATTAAAAATATAAAATTAACTATTTGATAGGCAAAACCTATCGCAACAACAAATAATAAATAAGAATGGCTGTAGATTTATTACTAGGATTACAATGGGGAGACGAAGGAAAAGGAAAAATAGTGGATGTACTTACTTCCAATTATGATATTATTGCTCGTTTTCAAGGAGGACCAAATGCAGGACATACGTTAGAATTTGACGGAATAAAACATGTTCTTAGAACCATTCCTTCTGGAATTTTTCATAAAACTGCAGTAAATGTAATTGGTAACGGAGTAGTTATTGATCCTGTGGTTTTTCAAAAAGAAATTGAAGGTCTTGAAAAATTTAATTTAGACATTAAAAGCAAATTAATTATTTCTAGAAAAGCACACTTAATCTTACCTACCCACCGTTTGTTAGATGCCGCTTCGGAGGCTTCAAAAGGCAAAGCAAAAATTGGTTCGACCCTTAAAGGAATTGGCCCTACGTATATGGACAAAACCGGCAGAAACGGAATCCGCGTAGGAGATATTGAACTAGAAGACTTTAAAGAAAGATATAGAGCCCTAGCAGACAAACACCAAGCAATGATTGCGTT
Source organism: Flavobacterium crassostreae (assembly GCF_001831475.1). NCBI lineage: Bacteria > Pseudomonadati > Bacteroidota > Flavobacteriia > Flavobacteriales > Flavobacteriaceae > Flavobacterium > Flavobacterium crassostreae. Next base: position 3,001,241 of record NZ_CP017688.1, read on the forward strand.
TTATGATGTAGCCATTGAGTACAATTTGGAAGAACTAGAGAAAGAATTTTTTGAGTCTATTGAAGAACTTAAAAAATTAGACTTCATTGACAGTGAAGAATACATGCACCAAGCCCAAAAAGCAGGCAAATCTATTCTTTGTGAAGGAGCCCAAGGTTCTTTATTAGATGTAGATTTTGGAACCTATCCATTTGTAACCTCTTCCAACACCACAGCTGCAGGAGCCTGTACCGGATTAGGGATTGCACCCAACAAAATAAAAGAAGTTTACGGAATATTCAAAGCCTATATCACCCGTGTTGGTAGCGGCCCATTTCCAACAGAACTTTTTGACCAAGATGGTACCACTATGGCAAAAGTAGGAAACGAATTTGGCTCCGTAACCGGAAGACAAAGACGTTGTGGTTGGTTAGACCTAGTTGCGCTAAAATATGCCGTTCAGGTAAATGGCGTTACCCAATTAATGATGATGAAAGGAGATGTTCTCTCTGGATTTGAGACCTTAAAAATATGTACCGGATATACCTATAAAGGCCAAGATATTGCACATTTTCCTTACAATATTGAACCCGAAAATGTAACTCCTGTATACAAAGAATTCAAAGGATGGAAAGCAGATTTAACAGGCATGACCACATACCAAGAATTACCAACAGAATTAAAAGAATATATTGAATTTATAGAAAAAGAAGTAGAAGTACCGATCAAAATTGTTTCTGTAGGTCCAGACAGAAAACAAACCATACTTAAATAAATAACACAAACGCTCTGCTATCTCAGAGCGTTTTTTATTTTACACCATTAAAACACATCCAATGTACCATCCAGAAATAAAGATCCAAAACACAGAACTACTCTCCAATAACTGGTATATTTTAAATAAAATAACTTTTGATCTAAAAAAAAATGACAATTCCTGGATTACTCAAAAAAGAGAAGTATACGATCGCGGCAACGGAGCTGCAATTTTGTTGTACAATACCCAGACAAAAACCGTTATTTTGACACGTCAGTTTAGACTACCCACGTTTTTAAACGCAAACAAAAGCGGAATGATGATTGAGGTATGTGCAGGACTCTTAGATCAAGACAACCCCGAACAATGCATCCTTAGAGAAACCGAAGAAGAAACCGGATACCGCCTACAAACAGTGCATAAAATAATGGAAATTTATCCCTCACCCGGAGCCGTTACAGAGATCCTACACTTATTTATAGGCGCCTACGATCCCTCCCAAAAAGTAAGCGAAGGAGGCGGACTAGAACACGAACAAGAAAACATCGAAGTTCTCGAAATGAAATTTGATCAAGCCTATGCCATGATCGCATCCGGCGAAATTCAAGACGCCAAAACAATCATCCTATTACAGCACGCAAAAATACAGGGGTTGCTTTAAATTATTTTAAACCCTTTCTCAAAAATGCAAAAAGAGGGAACTCCTCAGAAATCCCCTCTTTTTCTATACAAACAACACAATAAACCACTTACTTATTTGGCTGTGGTGTCATTCTCAAATAATATTTAATGGCTGTAAATCCTTTTGGAAATTTAGCTGGAATATCTGCGTCTTTTATAGCCGGAGATACTACAACATCTTGGCCATCCTTCCAGTTTGCTGGTGTTGCTACACTATAATTAGCCGTTAATTGCAAACTATCAATTACTCGCAATAACTCCTCAAAATTTCTACCAGTAGAGGCTGGATACGTCAAGGTTAATTTAATTTTTTTGTCAGGACCTATTATAAAAACCGAACGCACCGTAAAGGTTTCGTTCGCCTTTGGATGGATCATGTCATACAAATTGGCAATAGTTTTGTCTGGATCTGCAATGATTGGGTATTGTAGGGTAACGTTTTGTATTTCCTCAATATCCTTGATCCATTTTAGGTGGGACTCCAAGCCATCCACACTTAATGCTATTACTTTGGTATTTCTTTTTACAAATTCAGGATAATAATTTGCGACCATACCCAATTCTGTGGTACAAACCGGAGTAAAATCTGCAGGATGCGAAAACAGCACTCCCCAAGAATCTCCTAACCACTCATGAAAATGTAATTTCCCTAATGTTGTTTCTGCTTCAAAATCTGGAGCAATATCTCCCAAATGTAATGTTGCCATAATGCTTTTTCTTTTTAAATTTCACTAAAATTACTCAAAAAAAGCCACACACCTCCTGACAAAAATCATAAATTAAACCAAAAAAAATCTATTAGATCCATTTTAAAATGCAATACCAAATAAAGAGACTAATAAACGAAATTGGAATTCCAAAACCAATCATCATACTGCTCAAACGGGGTTTTAAACCATGTGAAGATGCCAAAATAGTTGCCGTTATCATGGGTGCCATGGCAGCCTCTAAGATCGCAACCTCTATTGTTTTTGAATGTTGGTTCCAGACCAGCACATACAAAAAATAAATTATAGCCGGAGTAATAATTAATTTATACAAGAGTCCCAGTGCTAAAAATTTCCAATGTTGGCTTTTTGTTTCAAATCGTAATTGCAAACCCACAGAAACTAAGGCCAAAGGCGTGACTCCTTTGCCAGCCAATTTAAATAGCTCTTGGACCCATAACTGAAAATCAAAGCCATAAATATTCATTAAACACGCTATTACAAAAGTAAGAAAAGGAGGGAATACCAGAATTTTTTGGATAATTTGAGCACTACTCTTTTCTTCTTTAGAATATACGGTTGCCACCAAAATACCCAACGTAGACAACACCACAAAAGAGCCTGGTTGATCTACCAGTATTGCGGTTTTTAGGCCTTCTTCTCCATATAATGCTTCAATAATAGGGAAACCCAAAAAAGCCGTATTCCCTAAACCGGCAGTTAAGATCAAACATCCCGTTAGTTTTTTGGACCAACCATATTTTTTTGAAAGCAGCCAAAATAACACAAACGCCCCTACAAAACCGATCCAAGCTACTGCAATGGGATATAGTAATTGGTTGTTCCAATGAATTTTAGGAATATAAAATAAAGAAAGTGCTGGCAAACAAAGGTAAATGACTATTTTATTTAATTGTTTATAGGTATTTGTAGGAAACCAGCTTGATTTTTGTAAAAAAAGCCCCAAAAACAAATAAAAAAATATTAGAACTATAGTAATCATACTAATAAATTGTGTAAGCCTGCAAAAATACCGCTTTAGAATTTAAAAAAACTACTTTTGAATGACAACCTCCGCAAGAAACACCCGCTTTTGGCGGTATTCTAGGCATTATGCTATTACTTTTAAAATAATGCCTCTATATCTACCTTTTGTTTTTTTTGAAATTATTTTGGTTTTAATTACTTTTACTCTTCTAAATCTGTACTTTGAATAATCCCAAAAAACCTTCTTCTGTAGATTCTGCCCAAAAATCAAAATACACTGCCATGGAAAACATTAGCCAAGCCAGTGCTAAAAATGTTCAAAATTTTAGAAAAAAACAGCCCTCCGTTGCCAGCTTAGTTCAAGGCATTCTTTCTGGAAATACCAGCTGTTTGAGTAGAGCAATAACACTCATAGAGAGTACAAACCCAGAGCATGCTCACAAAGCCAACGAAATAATAACTAGCTGTTTAGAAAACACAAAACCCACAATACGCATAGGTATTACTGGAATTCCTGGGGTAGGAAAAAGTACTTTTATTGAATCTTTTGGAAATTATTTAACGCGCTTAGGCAAAAAAGTTGCCGTATTGGCTATAGACCCAAGTAGTAGTCTATCTGGCGGGAGTATTCTTGGGGATAAAACCCGTATGGAAGAATTAGTGAAAAATCCAAATGCCTACGTGCGCCCATCTGCCACTGGAAACACTCTTGGAGGGGTAGCCAGAAAAACACGAGATACCATTGTATTATGCGAGGCCTGTGGGTTTGACATTTTAATTATAGAAACCGTGGGAGTTGGTCAAAATGAAATTGCAGTAGACCGTATGGTAGATTTCTTTTTACTGTTACAAATTGCAGGAGCAGGAGATGCACTACAGGGGATTAAACGAGGGATTATGGAAATGGCCGAAGCTATTCTGATCACCAAAGCAGATGGAGATGGACTAGCAGCTGCACAACTTGCAAAAACAACCTATTGTAAGGCTTTAGGACTTTTTCCGGCCAGAAAATCCGGGTGGATTCCCATTACGGCAACCTGTAGTGCACTAACTCAAGACGGAATTCCGGAGCTGTGGCAAACCATCTGTGCCTATCATATACATACAAAACAAAATGGTTATTTTGAGACCAAAAGAACCGAGCAAAAAGAATATTGGCTGCTCGAGACTATTGACGAACAATTAAAATCCAATTTTTATAACCATCCAAAAATACAGAGCTTATTGGCTGCTACAAAAAAAGCGGTACAAAAAGAAGAAATTTCTCCTTTTGCAGCCGCTCAAATGTTGTTAAATAAATATTTAGAATAATTTATTCTTTTTCGTAACGCTCCATTTCTCTATCATAAAAAGCATTGGCTTGTTCTATTAAACTTTCCATTTCCGTGTTTAATTCGGTTTCGTCCAGGTCTTCTGCTTCTTCTATAAATTCTACCTCATCATCTTTTAGGTTGATAATAAATCTTGGGTAATCTAAATGAATGATGAAAATATCTTCCGGAAAATCCGTGTTATCTCCTAATAAAAATTTTGGTAATTCCATTTTATAATTTGTATTTAATGCTGTTTTAGTATGGGTTGCTGTGGTAGTAAAACCAAAAACAAATTACCGAATAAACTTTTGAAAAAACTATTTGTCTGAAAGAATTATTGGCGCATTGCCTTTACTATTCATAAAAATAATTTTAGTGTTTGCAGATCCTGCCAACTCTTTTTGTGCTTTTATGGACTCGTATTGCAATTGTTTATCGGTTAACCCAGTAGCTATAATGCGTTGGTAGTCCGCAATTCCTTGTGCTTCTACACGTTTGCGCTCTGCTTCTTGTTTTTCTTTTTGCAGTACAAATTGCATTTTTTGTGCATCTTGTTCGGCGTTAATTTTGCTTTCAATGGTTTTTTTGACCGAGGATGGCAAATTGATGTTTCGGATCAATAACTGTTCTAAAACAAGGCCTCGTTTTTTAAAATCTGCTTCAATACTTTTAAAAATTCTGTCCTGAAATTCATTCCTTTTGGTAGAATATAATGCGATTGCATCATAATAAACCGCATTGTCCCGAATCCGAGTTCTGGTTACTGGACGCACAATTTTATCGGTATAATTCACGCCTATTTCTTTAAAAATCTTGGGAGCATCTGTAGCCGAAACTCGATACAGAACCGTCAAATCTATCACTACCTCTAACCCATCATTGGACAAAACCCGAATGGCATCATCGCCTTGTTGGGCACCTTCGGAATGATCTGCAGACATGGTATAATTTAAGGTTTGTATATCAAACTCTGTCACGTCTAATAGCGGATTTATTACATGCAAACCACTCTCTAATATATCTGGTTGTACGTTGCCGTATAGAGCTTTAACGCCTACTGTACCGGCGTCAATTTGTTTGAATAATGCAGACGAAACTCCTACAAATAACAATAAAAAACCTATAATTTTAAAAACGTTTGAAAATTTAGCCAACGGGCTTTGAGGCTTTTTGGAAGCAGTACTTACTACCAAAAAAATTATTCCAAGAAAAACAAATACAAACATAGGCTAGGTTTTAATTATATTAAATTATTTTGTGAAAACGTTTTATAAAAAACGAATTTATTTAACGCTGCTCCACTACTTCGGGATGCATGGCAATTAACTTTTTGGTTAATAGTGTAAAACGAATGTACAAAAATAAAGCGGCCGTTGTTAAACCTGCCAATAGTCCGATCCAGATACCCACGGCCTGTAAGGAGGTGTACATACCCAAATAGATTGAAATAGGAAATCCAACTACCCAATAGGCAATAAAGGTGATGTACATCGGTACTTTAACATCTTGTAGACCACGCAATGCTCCCAAAACGACTACTTGTATTCCGTCTGATATTTGAAAAACTGCCGCTACTAATAACAACTGTGCTGCTATGGCTATTACTTCGGTATTTGCTGCAAGATCCTTCAAATTATGGGTATCTACAAATAAAGCGGGTAATTGTTCTTGGAATACTATAAAAATAATTGCAAAGATGGTTTCTAACAAAATAGCCAACAAAAATATAGAAAAAGCAACGGTGTGTAGTTTTTTATAATCTCCCAACCCTTTCTGGTTGCCTACCCTAATGGTTGCTGCTACACTTAAACCCATGGCAAACATAAAAGTAAACGAAGCCAAACTCAAGGCTATCTGATTGGCGGCCTGATTGGTGATCCCTAATCTGCCTGAGAGCCAAATTGCACCTGTAAATAGAGCTACTTCAAAAAACATTTGCATGGCAGAGGGAGCACCTAGCTTAATTATTTTTAGATTAATTTCTTTTTTTATTTTTTTTAAAGAAAATCCTTCAAAAAAAGGTTGGAATTTTAGTTTGTTTTTCATTTGATAATGGAGGTATCCTAACATCACAAATCGAGAAACAATGGTTCCAATGGCGGCGCCTACAATACCTAATTCTGGAAAAATCCAAATACCATAAATAAACAAATAGTTTAAAATAACATTAATCACATTGCCCAATATGGTTGCCCACATGGCGTATTTTGTTTCACTCATGCCATCTGCAAATTGCTTATAGCCTTGAAAAATTATTAAGGGTATTAACGAAAAAGCTACAATATCTAGATATGGTTTTGCCAATTCTACTACGTTTTCGGGCTGTCCCATGAAGCTAATTAAGGGTTTTGAGAAATAAATCATCCCAAAAAGAACCATGCCTAAAATAGTGCACAAATACAATCCATGATGAAAAGCGCTTCGTCCTTCGGGTATGTTTTTGCTGCCATCTGCTTGTGCTGCCAATGGCGTAATTGCCGTTGAGAAACCAATCCCGAGTGACATGGCAATAAATACAAAACTGTTTCCTAGAGAAACTGCAGCCAATTCTGTAGGTCCTAATTTTCCTACCATTATATTATCTACAATTCCTACAATGGTATGCCCTAACATTCCTAAAATTATAGGATAAGCCAGGCGTAGGTTGTAAGAAAACTCTTTTGTGTAAGTAGCTATATTCAATTTCTTAATTTTTAGAATACAAATATAATTAGAAGCTTTTGAATAGACTATTATATACCCAGTAACCTAATGCTGTATCAAAAATTATTTACCCATTAGAAGACTCTTACCAAATTCCACATCATAGAATTGTATGTTTTGTTTTACAAACGTAACAACCCTACTTAAATCATTCTTTATCGAGTTGGTCCTTATACATTGCAAAATTCATTTTTACTTTATCATCCAATTCCGGTTCTTTAATGTCGGTATATTTTTGCATTTCTTGCCAAATTATTTCGGCAACTATATAGCGTGCCATGTCTTTATCGTCTGACGGAATTATATACCACGGCGCGTTTGGAGTTGCGGTTTTATTAATTGCTTCTTCATAATATTTCATGTAATCGTCCCAGCGTTCTCTTTCTTTCAAATCTCCGGGCGAAAATTTCCAGTGGTGTTCCTCATTTTCTAAACGACGCAACAAACGCTTACGCTGCTCCTCTTTACTCATATGGAAATAAAATTTCATCACTATGGTTCCGTTCTGGACAATGTGTTTTTCAAAATTATTAATTTGTTCCATTCGGTTGTTCCAAAAATCTGCCGTAATTTCACCCACATTTTCAATGCCAGGTAGGTTTTCGTTCAAGATATATTCTGGATGTACTCGAGTTACCAAAACATTTTCGTAATGGGTTCTGTTAAAAATGGCAAATTTTCCTTTTTCGGGCAATGCTACATAGTGCCTCCACAAATAATCGTGCTCTAATTCTGTAGAATTTGGTGTTTTAAAACTACTGACCTCTACCCCACGAGGATTAAATTCTTTAAAAACCTCTCTAATCAAGCTATCCTTTCCGGAGGTATCCATGCCTTGCAAACAGATCAAAACACCATAGCGGTTGTGTGCATACATAACATCTTGTAGGGCACTGAGTTTTTCGCGTACTCCGTCTAATTTATCCTCTTTATCGTTGTCGCTTGCTTTATTGTTTAAGTCGGTGGGAATAGCCGCCAAAGATACCGGAGCAACTACTTTAAATTTTTCTGGATCGATTGTTTTCATAAATCTTTGAAATTATAATTTTAAAGTAAATATAGCATTTTGTGCCGCTAATTTGCCCCTTAGTGAGATCTTATTATAATCCGGAATTGGTATTCAATCCAAAGTAGTTTGTAGATTATTTATGTTTGTTGCTAAAAACACAAGGTACTTCCGGAGGATTTTAGGGTTGGATTTAGTGTTGTTGTTTAGCCGCATAAAAAGAAACTCTCTTTTGTTGCTCCTTAAGAATGGTTTCTTTAAAGGGTTGGGTTATTTTTTCTAACTCTTGTTCTGAAATGTGCAACGCCTTAGGGTCCTGCACCAATTTTAACCAAGGCTTTGGGGCTTCAAAATCATAATTACCAAAAACAAGTACTGGCGTTCCTTTTAGCTTTACAGTTTCGGGATCCGATAGCTCCCATTGCTCTGCCCATTGGTACAAATGTTTCGCATCTTTTTCTTGCAAACGCAAACACGAGTGTGAGGCTGGATAGCATTAAACTTCCTTTTTTTAAGCATACCTTTTGTTATGCTATTGCCCGAAAAAGTTATCTAATTTACACTCTTTATTTTTAAAGAAATTGGTATCGAACGTAAGCGTAAATTTATGGTTTTATTGTCTTTTGAATTTTCGTTACAAAAAAAGAATACGCTAACTTTGTTAATCATCCATACAAATTAAAAAAATGAACCACTTAAAAAATAAAAATGCTCTAATTACGGGTGCCGGAAAAGGTATCGGAAAAGCTATTGCTTTAGCTTTGGCCAAAGAAGGTGTAAATCTAATTTTAGTAGCTAGGACTGCGGAGGATATCGAAAAACTAGCCACCAAGGTGCGCTCTTTGCGTGTCCAAGCTACCGCTATCTGCGCAGATGTAGCCGACATAAATTCTGTTAATAAAGCTGTTACCAAAGCACTAGCCGAATACAAAACTATTGATATTTTGATCAACAATGCCGGAATTGCTGCTTTTGGAAAATTCTTAGAATTGGAACCAACGCAATGGGAACGTATTATTCAAGTAAATTTAATGGGAACCTATTATACTACTCGAGCTGTACTGCCAAGTATGATTGAAAGACAAACCGGAGATATTATCAACATTTCATCTACGGCAGGATTAGCCGGAAACGCAGTAACAAGTGCTTACAGCGCCTCTAAATTTGCCGTTTTGGGCTTAACGGATTCTTTAATGCAAGAGGTAAGAAAACACAACATACGAGTAACGGCAATAACACCAAGTACGGTTGCTACAGATATGGCTAAAGATTTAAAACTAACAGACGGAAATCCAGATTCAGTAATGCAAGCCGAGGATATGGCCGAATTGATTGTTGCTCAATTAAAACTAAATCGTCGTGTGTTTATCAAAAATAGTAGTATCTGGTCCACAAACCCATAAGATTAGTCGTCAGTTAAAAGTGGTAAAGTCAAACGACCAATAAATATAAAAACCATTCAGAGATTCCGTTCAGTAAGCACTACGCTTAATTTACTTAATCTCTTAATGGTTTTAAAAATGCATGTCTTTCATGTTCCCGATCCGTTTGTAAAAGTATTGCGCTAAAGTATTGGTGTTTTACAAAATAGATCCCAAATTTAAGTCAAAGCTTCAATAAAATCTAATCGAACAGTACCATCATCATCAATTCTGGTCAAATGGATTGGGTGTAATGTGTTTACTAATTCTGGATTCCAAGGTGTTTTTACTTTTACATAATTTTCTGTAAATCCATGAATATACCCTTCTTTATTTTCACTTTCAAACAAAACAGTTCTTTTAGTACCTATTTGGCTTTCATAAAATGCACGACGTTTTTTTACGGATAAACTACGCATCATTTTGCTTCGTTTTGCACGTACATTTGCAGGAACGACTCCTTCCATATTTGCCGCTTCGGTGTTGTCTCGCTCGGAATAGGTAAAAACATGTAAATACGAAATATTCATTTCGTTCAAAAAATGATAGGTTTCTAAAAAATGGGCATCCGTCTCTCCCGGAAAACCTACAATAACATCTACGCCAATACAAGCGTGTGGCATTACTTCTTTAATTTTATTAACCCGTTCGGTATAAATTTCGCGCTGGTAACGGCGCTTCATTAATTTTAAAATAGCATTGCTTCCAGATTGCAACGGAATATGAAAATGAGGCACAAAGGTTTTGCTTGTAGACACAAATGCTATGGTTTCGTTTTTTAACAAATTAGGTTCAATAGACGAAATCCGCAAGCGTTCTATTCCTTCAACGGTATCTAGGGCTTGTACTAGATCCAAAAAAGTATGTTCGTGTTTTTTGTTTCCAAATTCGCCTTTTCCATAATCTCCAATATTGACACCCGTGAGCACAATTTCTTTAATATTTTGAGCCGAAATTTCTTTGGCATTCTGCAAAACATTCTCCAAGGCATCGCTTCTCGAAATTCCTCTTGCCAGAGGTATTGTACAATACGTACATTTATAATCACATCCGTCTTGCACTTTCAAAAAAGCACGGGTTCTATCTCCTATAGAATAGCTCCCTACATAAAAATCCGCATCTGCAATTTCGCAAGAGTGTATCTCTGGGTGGTCATTTTTGCTTAAATCATTAATATAATCTATAATTTTAAACTTCTCGGTGGCACCCAATACAAGGTCTACACCATCAACGGCAACCAACTCTTCTGGTTTTAATTGTGCATAACAACCCACCGCCGCAATAAATGCGTTTTGGTTTAATTTCAGGGCTTTTTTGACCACTTGTTTGAACTGTTTGTCTGCATTTTCAGTAACGGAGCACGTATTGATCACGTACATATCGGCTACATCTTCAAAACCAACACGATCAAAACCTTCTTCTTCAAAATCTCGAGCAATGGTAGCTGTTTCAGAAAAATTTAATTTGCATCCAAGCGTATAAAAGGCAACTTTTTTTTTGTTTTCCATAGGGATAAACTACGTTTTAAGTAGTAACTTATTATATTTACATCTTTGTAAAAAGAGTTTGCAAATTTACGTACAATATTCCTTAAAATGAAATCAATATCCAGCTATCTATTTGTATTTTGTATTGCCTTACTATTTATTTCTTGTGTCAAAGACCGGGAGCAAACCAATGAAAATCTGATTTTTAGGTATAATGAGAGTGCTAATATCACTTCACTGGATCCTGCTTTTTCTAAAGTGCAATCCAATATTTGGGCTTGCAACCATATTTTTAATGGCTTGGTGCAACTGGATGCAGATTTAAATGTAAAACCAGATATTGCTAAATCCTGGAGCATTAGTCCGGATGCCATGACCTATACTTTTATTTTGCGCAACGATGTTTATTTTCAAAAACACGCCCTTTTTGGAAAAGACAGTACCCGAACTGTAAAAGCTACTGACTTTACCTATTCTCTGAATCGGTTAGCGGACCCTAAAGTAGCTTCTCCTGGAGGCTGGATTTTACAAAATGTAGCGCATCTAAGTGCCGTGAATGATACGGTCGTTCAGATACAACTTTCAAAACCTTTTCCGGCTTTTTTAGGATTATTAACCATGAAATATGCCGCAGTTGTACCTCAAGAAATAGTAACACATTATGGTAGTGATTTTAGATCCCACCCTATTGGTACTGGGCCGTTTCAGTTTAAATTATGGGAAGAAAATGTAAAATTAGTATTGCGTAAAAACCCATTGTATTTTGAAAAAGATGCCAAAGGAAACCAGCTTCCGTATCTAGAAGCTGTGGCTATTACCTTTTTGCCAGATAAACAGAGTGGTTTTTTGCAATTTATTCAAGGAAAACTAGATTTTACATCCGGGTTAGACCCTTCATATAAAGATGAGATTTTGACCCAAATAGGGCAATTGCAACCCAAATACCAAAAAGACATCCGCTTGATTACTGGTCCGTACCTCAACACGGAATATTTAGGTTTTAGAATGGATGGCGGCAACAAAGCCATTAAAGACAAACGCATCCGACAGGCCATGAACTATGGTTTTGATAGGCAAAAAATGATCACTTACTTGCGTAACAATATGGGTACCGCTGCTGTAAACGGAATTATCCCGATGGGACTGCCTAGTTTTAATAATACTAAAGGCTATACCTATAATCTTGAAAAGGCAAAGTTATTGGTAACGCAATACAAAAAAGCTACTGGTGACACCAAACCAAGTATTCAATTAAGCACTAATGCTTCTTATGTAGATATTGGCGAATTTTTGCAACGCGAATGGCAAAAAATAGGACTTGAGGTTCAAGTAGACATCAGCCCTCCCTCTAGTCTCAGACAAGCTATTTCTACCGGAAAAGTGGCTTTTTTTAGAGCCAGTTGGATTGCAGACTACCCAGATGCCGAAAACTACCTTTCGTTATTTTATAGCAAAAACTTTTCGCCGGAAGGCCCAAATTATACGCATTTTAAAAACGCCGAATTTGACCGTCTCTACGAAGCTGCTTTCAAAGAAACAGACAATCCAAAACGGTATTTATTGTACCAACAAATGGATGCCATACTTATTGACGAAGCACCCATTATTCCATTATTTTATGACAAAGTAGCGCGCTTTACTCAAAAAAATATTTCTGGTCTTGGGATAAATCCACTAAATCTATTGTCTTTAAAAACCGTAAAAAAAGGCAACATTCCGTAGAGTGTTGCCTTTAAAGTTGGTGGTGATTGGGTTATAAATTCAATCTAAATTCTTCAATTATTGGATTGGCTTTAGCAAATTCCGTTTCTTGAATAAATAATTCTACTGCGGATCCAGAACTTCCAAAACCAGCTAGCCTAGCAGATTGTATGTTGTCTTTCATTAAAACATCTACCCCTGCTGTTTCTATTTTTTCTTTTAGGGCTAGAGCCAAAACTTCGCTTCCTGAAAACACTTTTATTAATCCCATAGGTCTTTATTTATTGTTACTTAATTATTTTTGATTGGTCGGCCTTGTGCGTATTACTTTTCTTGGTTTGGATCTACATCTTCTGCTTCTTCCTGCTGAAAATCAAATTCAAAAGGTTCTTCTAGCATTTTGGAGGCTAACGATGCTACACGTTCGGTGAGTTCTGACGCAAAAATAATACGTTGGGTTTTAACAATACTGTTAGAAATACGCATGATTTTGGTCTCGTGACGCAATTTTAAGATAGGGTCTGCATCGTCTACAATAAACATTTTTAGTCGGTTAACATTGTATCCTGCTGTGGTAAACATGTTGCTTAATTTATCTGGAGTTCCAATAAGTACATCGACCCCTCCGGAGATATAGTTTTTGTCGTATTCCATGTCTCCTTTGTCATGAACGCCATATACGGTAAGATTGGTATGCTTGCCTAGTTTTTCAAAAATAGCCTGCATCTCCAGTACTTTTTCTTTGTCTTGCACTACAATCAATGCTCTAGGAGATTGCTCTCCTTCTTGCACTAATTGTTGGATAACGTTGATAACAATAGTGGTCGATCTACCGCTACCACTGGGTGCTAATATTAAGCAATCCGCACCGCTTTTTATGGTCGAAAAGGTTTCTTGCTGTAACGTATTTGCTTGGATTAAACCGTTATGAATCAAGGATTCTTTTAACCCTTCGTTTATTTTTTTTAATTTCATTTGTGTTAGATTAAAAGATTTTTATATTACTTGGATGCAAAAAGCTTTACATCATTCTCGGATATTTCTTTTCCTCCAAGGATTATTAACCTCTCTACTACGTTACGCAATTCTCGGATGTTTCCGGTCCAATCGTATTCTTGTAGTAGTTTTATGGCATTTTTAGAAAACTTTTTGACTGCCGTGCCTTGTTCCGAAGCTATTTTGTTGGTAAAATGCGTCACCAATAAAGGGATGTCTTCTCGTCTTTGGTTTAAAGAAGGTACTTTTATCAAAATAACAGCAAGTCTGTGGTACAAATCTTCTCTAAAACGTCCTTCGGCAATTTCGGTTTTTAGGTCTTTATTGGTTGCTGCAATCACCCGCACATTTACCTTAATATCTTTATCGGCTCCTACTCTAGTGATCATGTTTTCTTGTAGTGCTCGCAGCACTTTGGCTTGAGCAGAGAGGCTCATATCTCCAATTTCATCCAAAAAAAGGGTTCCTTTGTCGGCTGCTTCAAATTTGCCTGCACGGTCTTTTACTGCCGAGGTAAACGCTCCCTTTACGTGACCAAACAATTCACTCTCAATCAGTTCACTAGGTATTGCAGCACAATTAACTTCAATTAAGGGGTAGCTAGCACGGTCGCTTTTTTCGTGTAACTGATGGGCTACTAACTCTTTGCCAGTTCCGTTGGACCCAGTGATCAAAACCCTAGCTTCGGTTTGTGCTACTTTGTCTACCATTACTTTTATAAGATCGATGGCATCACTCTCTCCAACCATCTCATAATTTTTGCTGACTTTTTTCTTTAAAATTTTATTCTCTACTACCAGTTGTTTTTTATCCAAGGCATTCCGAACGGTATTTAATAGTCGGTTTAAGTCTGGCGGTTTTGAGATATAATCAAAGGCACCCATGCGCATGGTAGTGATGGCTGTTTCCATATCGCCATGACCGGAGATCATTACTATGGGGATTTCGGGTTTTATTTTTTTTACGGCCTCTAGTACTTCTACGCCATCCATTTTGGGCATTTTGATGTCACAGAGCACTAAATCATAATCGTTGTTTTTTATTTTTTCAAATCCAATCATACCATCTTCTGCATCTTCTACTTCGTAGCTTTCGTTTTCTTCGGATAGAATTTTAGTCAATACCCTTCTGATGGCTGCTTCGTCTTCTATAATTAGTATTTTTGGCATGTATCGGTACGTATTAGGTTATTTTTATATTTGAGAATAGGTGAAAGATCTGTTTTATATAAACCAATCCTTATCCTAATTTATGGCATTATTGGCTAGGGTTTATTGGGTATATTTCAACCAACGATACAACTCTTTCCAAGTTGGTTTTTTGCCATACATCAATATCCCTACACGGTATATTTTGGCTGCAAACCAAACTACTCCAAAAAAAGTAGCAAACAATATGGTTACCGATAGTGCTATTTGCCACAAAGGTACTCCAAAGGGAATGCGCATGAGCATTACAATGGGAGAGGTTAACGGAATCATAGAAAAAACTACTGCAATGGTACCATGCGGATCATTAATTACGCTAAAAAAACCAACGTAAACACTTAACATCAAAGGCATTATTATAGGCAACAAAAATTGTTGCGAGTCTGTTTGGTTGTCTACTGCAGCACCAATAGCGGCATAAAAAGAACTGTACAGAAAATAGCCTCCTATAAAATAAATCACAAAGCTAATCAGTATGCTGGCTATAGGCAAATTCCATAGCTCGCCAATGTACATTTGTGCTGTATTTGCAAATTGTTCTTGTGTGTTTTGTATTAATTCTGGGGCAACACTCGCTGAAGGACCAACGGTAACACCAAAAAACAGGGACGCAACAAATAGTAAGGATAATCCAATTAGTGCCCAGATAAAAAATTGTAAAATTCCTGCCAGAGAGGTCCCTATAATTTTACCTATCATCAATTGAAATGGCTTGACAGACGAAATAATAATCTCTACAATTCTGTTTGTTTTTTCTTCTATAACACTGCGCATTACCATGTTGCCATAAATGATGATAAACATCATAATGAGGTATCCAAAACCACCTCCAATAGCAATTTTAATTTCGTTAAGTCCCTTTAGACTTTGCTCTCCAGAGGCTTTGGTTAGGTTTATATTTACTTTGGATTGTGCTTTTTCAATGGCAAGTGTGTCTAGATTTGCTTTATGCAAATTTATTTTTGTGATTTTTTGGGCAATCACATTTTGTACGTTTTCTATAAAAACAATGCTAGGGCTACTGTTGGAAACAAACTCTATCTTGGATTCTAAATCTACGGTACTTGTTGTTTTAGGGATCAGCAACAAGCCTTCGTAACTTTGGTTGGTAATACTATCCTTGAGCCCTTGGGTAGGGATGGTAGACAAATCCAAGTAGTGGTAACTGGTATTGGTTTGGTTTAAATTTAGAAATTCTTTAGCAAATAAACCCGATTCGTCATGAATTGCAATACGTTTGGTGTCTGCTTTCATATTGCTCAAATAACCTATAAATGCAGCAATAGCAACAAATAACAACGGACTCAAAAAGGTCATTACTATAAAAGATTTGTTTCGCACTTTTGCAATAAACTCTCTTTTTATGATTAATGCTATAATACTCATTTTTAACGGGGTGTTTTTTTTTATTTTTTTCTTAGGATAAAACTATTGGCTAACTGCTTGGATGAAAATATCATTAACGGTAGGGATTTTTTCAACAAAATGTGTTACTTGTCCTTGTTGGGTCAAACAATGCAACAATTCATTTGGCAAGGCCTTACCCAATTGTATTTCTAATTTAAGCTCTTGATTTAGCGATTTAAAATTGGCTGGACTAACTGTAAATTTTTGTGTCAAGGCATACATCAATTGCGCTACGTTATCCGTGAGAATACCTACCTCATAACTATTGGTTCTATAGTCTCTTTTTACGGCATCTAGTTTTCCTTCTATGAGTTTATTGGATTGATGGATCAAGGCTATGTGATCGCATAATTCTTCTACGCTTTCCATACGGTGTGTAGAGAATATAATGGTAGCTCCTTGGTCTCTCAAGGCCAAAATCTCGTCTTTTATGACATTGGCATTTACGGGGTCAAATCCTGAAAATGGTTCGTCAAAAATCAATAATTTGGGCTGGTGCAACACACAAACTACAAACTGAATTTTTTGGGCCATTCCCTTAGATAGTTCTTGGATTTTTTTGTGCCACCAACCCTGGATTCCTAATCTATCAAACCAGTACTCTAGTTGTTTGGTTGCTTCGGCCTTAGACAATCCTTTCATTTGTGCCAAGTACAAGCATTGCTCTCCTACTTTCATGCTGGTATACAAACCACGCTCCTCAGGCAAATAGCCTATGTATTGCACGTGTTTGGGCTGTAATTTTTCGCCATCAAAAATAATCTGTCCTCTATCCGGCATCGTTATTTGATTAATAATTCTAATCAAAGAGGTTTTTCCGGCACCATTTGGCCCCAAAAGACCATATATACTGCCTTTGGGTACGGTTAGAGAAACTTCATTAAGCGCCACATAATTGCCGTATTGCTTCACTACTTTAGTAACTTCAAGTAAAGTGCTCATGTTGTATTTTAAATTTATTTAGCTCTATTTTGTTTTATACCGCCATAGGCGTGTAAAAGTAAATAATTAGTACCGAAATAGGCTAAAATGTTACCAAAAAAAAACCATCCTTGTTTTTTAAAGGATGGTTTTTTGCATTTTTAATTGTATTCTAATTACGAAAACATGTCTTTTACTTTTTCAAAAAAAGATTTGTCTGATTTTTCTGGATGGGGTACAAAATTAGCATCTTCTAGATTTTTTTCAAAAAATTGTTTTTGCTCTTTGTTTAAGGTTTTTGGTGTCCAAACATTTACATGTACCAAAAGGTCTCCATTAGCATATCCATTAATACTCGGAATTCCTTTTCCTTTTAGTCTAAGTATTTTACCGGATTGGATTCCTTCTTCTAGTTTGATCCGTACCTTTCCATTTATTGCTTCAATATCTTTAGAAACTCCCAAAACTGCCTCTGCAAAACTAACATATAAATCATAGTGTAAATTCTCTGCTTCGCGCTTCAAAAATTCGTGCTCTAACTCTTCGATAGCTACAATTAAATCTCCTGGAACACTATTTCCTGGAGCATCATTTCCTTTATTAGAAACCTTCAATTGCATGCCGTCTACTACTCCTGCAGGAATTTTTATGGATACCGTTTCGTCTTCTAGAATCATTCCCTGAGCATCTGCTTCGGATGGTTTTTTGTCTAAAATCTGACCAGAACCACCACAACTAGGACAGGTAGAGGCAGACTGCATTCTACCCAAAATAGTATTGGTCACACGCATTACTTGCCCTTGACCATTACAGGTACCACAGGTTTTGTAAGAAACTCCCGGGGCTTGAATTTTACGTTTTACTTTAACTTTTTTCTCTACTCCATTAGCTATTTCTTCTAAGGTAAGTTTTACTTTTATTCGTAGATTGCTCCCTTTGGTTCTGCGTTGACCGCCGCCGCCGCCAAATCCGCCGCCGCCGCCAAAAGCACTTCCAAAAATATCTCCAAATTGGCTAAATATGTCATCCATATTCATACCGCCATGGTTAGCGCCGCCACCAAAACCACCAGAACCATCAAAGGCTTGGTGTCCGTACTGGTCGTACTTTGCTTTTTTGTTTGGATCACTTAAAACCTCGTAAGCCTCTGCTGCAACTTTAAATTTTTCTTCTGCAGCTTTGTCTCCTGGGTTTTTATCCGGATGGTATTCTAACGCTTTTTTTCTATAGGCTTTCTTGATTGCTGCAGCATCTGCACTTTTAGAAACACCTAATATCTCGTAAAAATCTTGTTTCATTTTTATTTTATTTTACAGAACCACTAAATACTTCCTGGGTTCTTTTAAATATACTGTATCCAACAGACTAAAAGCACATTACATGCCTTTATGTCTTACTTATTGCCCTATTACTACCTTTGGAAAACGAATGATTTTATCTCCAAGTTTGTACCCTTTTTCAAGAACATCTACAATCTTACCTTTCATTTTGTCCGAAGGTGCTGGTATTTGTGTAATTGCTTCGGCAAAGTCTGCATCAAATGCGTCTCCAGCCTTAACCTCTACCACTTCTAAGCCTTTAGTAACTAAAGTACCTTTTAATTTTTCGTGGATAAGTTCCACTCCTTTTAGCATCACTGCATCTTCTGACTTAGCAATTTCGGTAATAGCTCTATCAAAATCATCCAAAACAGGCAACATTGCCAACAAAACCTCTTGATTTGCTGTTTTGAACAATTCAATACGCTCTTTGGTAGTACGTCTTTTATAATTCTCGAATTCTGCAAACAATCTCAAAAACTTATCTTTCTCTTGTGTCAAGTCTCTTGTCAATTGTTCTTCAAGAGTTAACTCCTCGGTAACAACTTGCTCTTGGTTGGTGTTGTTTTCCAAGGTTGCATCTTCAATCTTTTGATCCATTTCAGTTTTTTCGGTAGCCATATTACTCGTATTTTTAAAAATATTCTTAAACTTCATTTTTTGCACTTTTCTTTGGAACGCAAAAGTACTGCCAAAACTAAAAAAATGTCAAATTGTCACTTTATTATCACCCTTCTAATAATTGTGGTTTTAAACTATATTTTGCGTTTTAAATACTAAACTTTAAGATTTATTTAAGATTTATTTGTCTAAAATTGAATAGGTTTGTTCGCAATTGTAGTCCCAATAGCATTTTTAAAGTGCTGAAAAGTAAAAAAAATGGGATTTACTTTTAATTATTAATTCGTGATTACTGTATATAAAAAAAGCTTTGTTTACCAACAAAGCTTTTTTTTAGGACTAATTTAATGGTGTTAATTTTGTAATAATACAGCCTTTAAACACTCAAAATCAACTACTATTTGCGCTCCAGTAGCAAGATTTTTTAGAGCAAAGCTTTTGGTTGCTATTTCTGTTTCGGCTGCAATTACTGCGTAAGGAATACCCCTTCTGTCTGCATGCTGAAATTGTTTTGCCATTTTGGCATTGTCGGGATACAATTCTACTTTAATACCTGCTTGCCTAAGCAGTTGCATGGCTTGCATGGCATATAAAGCTTCGGCATCTCCATAGTTAATAAAAAGTGCCTGGGTAGTGGCAGTTACAGTTTCTGGAAATAATTGTAACTCTTCGAGAACCAAATAAATTCGGTCTAAACCAAATGAAATCCCAACACCGCTCATGTTTTTTAAACCAAAAATACCCGTTAAATCATCGTACCTACCCCCGCCGCCGATAGATCCCATGGCTACAGATTGTGGTGGAGCAACTTCAAAAATAGCTCCGGTATAATAATTCAAGCCTCTGGCCAAAGTAACGTCTAAGTCCAAAATTGCTGTAGACAACCCTAATTTGGCACTATTTTCGCAAATAAAACGCAATTCTGCCACGCCTTTTGTGCCCTCATCGGAAGATGCCAAGAGTTGGGATAATTTTTCTATTTTCTCACTAATGGTTCCTGTAAAATGGAATAAAGGCTGTACTTTTTGGATGGCATCTTGGGAAATTCCTTTTTCAATCATTTCTTTTTTAACGCCATCTTCGCCTATTTTGTCTAGCTTATCCAAAGCAACCGTAAAATCAATGAGTTTATCCGATGCGCCGATAACTTCTGCAATACCAGATAAAATTTTTCTGTTATTGATCTTAACCGTTACGCCTTTTAGACCTAATGCAGTAAAAACAGTATCGTATAACTGCACCAACTCTACTTCTTGCCACAAAGAGGCGGAGCCTACTACATCGGCATCACATTGAAAAAACTCTCTAAAACGCCCTTTTTGCGGACGGTCTGCCCGCCAAACTGGCTGGATTTGGTAGCGCTTGAACGGAAATTCAATTTCGTTTTGGTGCTGTACTACATAACGTGCAAAAGGCACAGTCAAATCATAACGCAAGGCTTTTTCTGAAATGCTTGAGGTTAGCTTAATACTGTCTTTATTCTCCAGATGGGCAGCATTGGCTTTGGCCAAATAATCCCCTGAATTTAATATCTTAAAAATCAAACGATCGCCTTCTTCTCCATATTTTCCCATCAAAGTATCCGAATTTTCAAAAGAAGGTGTTTCAATTGGTTGGAAACCAAATTTTTCAAAATTACTTCTTATGATCTGCATGATATAGTGTCGTTTTGCCACCTCTGTAGGCGAAAAATCTCTTGTTCCTTTTGGAATACTTGGTTTGGATGCCATTGTTTTTATAGTTTAAAATTTACTGTTTTAGGGTTGTTTTTTTTAGATGCAAAAAAGCCAATGCTAAAATTTGGTTGCAAATATCTTATTTTTAAAATAAATAACCGTTCATCTAAAACAAACTTGTAACAAAAATTGTATTTTCGTGTCAAACTTCTATGATGCTAAATTTATTTAAAGAAAACGTACGGATTGCTATCGGCTCGATCAGAACCCAATTATTGCGTACCATATTGACCGTACTAATTATTGCCATAGGGATTACCGCTTTGGTGGGTATTTTGACGGTGGTATCGGCCTTAGAGAACACTATTTCTTCTGATTTTGCTTCCATGGGTGCCAATACTTTTAATATAAAACAATACGAAAACACTCTCAAGAGGCGCGGTGGCGAGGAGCGAGAGGTTATCAATCCGATTATTACCTATCCAGAAGCTGTTGCTTTTAAAAACAAATACAGCTATCCATTTACACAAACTTCGGTTTCGTTTACAGCCACCACAACTGCCGAGGTAAAACACGAAGGCTCCAAAACCGACCCAGAGATTGCAGTGCTTGGTGTAGATGAATTTTTCTTGAACAATTCGGGTTTGGAGATAGATGCAGGACGTAATTTTACCAACTTTGACATTAGCAACAACACGTATTCTTGTATTGTAGGCTCTGATTTTAAAAAAGGATTACTAAAAGACGTACAACCTTTGGATAAAATACTCTCTATACGGGGTGCTCGATTTAAAATTATTGGAGTACTCAAAGAAAAAGGGTCCACCTTTGGCCGAAGCCAAGATTTACGCGTATTGATCCCAGTACAAGTTGCCCGATCTTTATTTACGGCTCCCGATATTAACTACACAATGAGTGTAATGGTTTCTAAAAAAGAACTGCTAGAACAAGCCATTGACAACGCCAATAGCACCATGCGTAGAGTCCGAAAATTAAGCCCAATTAAGGATAATAATTTTGGCGTGGTACGTTCGGATGATTTAATTAATCGCATTTTAAGCATTACCCAATACCTTGGAATTGCCTCTTGGTTTATTGGCATTATTACCATATTGGGCTCTTCGATAGCGTTGATGAATATAATGTTTGTATCTGTTACCGAAAGAACCCGAGAAATTGGAGTGCGCAAAGCCATTGGCGCAACAAGAGCTACCATTGCTTACCAATTTTTTATAGAAACCTTATTAATTGGACAATTAGGAGGATTGGTAGGAATTATTTTTGGAGTCTTGATTGGTTTTGGGATTGCATCCGCCATGAATTTTGCCTTTGTTATTCCGTGGACGGCTATTTTTGCTGCCTTTATAACTAGTTTTATTGTAGCCATTATATCGGGCTTATACCCAGCTCTAAAAGCCTCTAAATTAGACCCTATAGAAGCCTTGCGTTATGAATAAATGGTTTTTTTATAGCGACACAAAACACCAAACTATTTTCTTAAACTCTTAGTCATCCTGTTGTTTCCGTAAATATCTTTACGCAGTTCATTTGTTTCAAACTTAAAATCTTGAAGCATCCCAACGGTTTCTTTGCCTAAATATTGGTTGATTTCAAAATACAATTCTCCGTTTTCACTTAAGCTATTTTGTGCTAACTGTGCTATTTTTTTATAAAAAACCAAAGCATTGGCATCTTCCACAAAAAGAGCTACATGCGGTTCATGATCCAAGACATTCTTTTTTATTTCTACTTTTTCTGAATTTCGTACATAAGGCGGATTAGAAACTATTAAAGCAAATTGTTGGTTTAAATCCGTTGTTTCTAAAATATTTTGAAGCAAAAAAACAACATTTACTTCATTATTTAAAGCATTTTTTTGGGCTGTGGCCAATGCTTGTTCCGAAACATCCATTGCATAAACCTTGGCGTTTGGAATGTTTTTAGCTAGTGCAATGGCAATACAACCACTACCGGTACCAATATCCAAAATTTTAATTTTTTTGTTTTTATCCTTAAGCAGTTCGCTTTCCAGAATCCAAGAAACCAATTCTTCTGTTTCTGGTCTCGGAATCAATACAGAGTTATTAACTTCCAATTCTAAGCCGTAAAAAGATGCACTCCCTAATAGATATTGTATCGGAATTTCTAGTTGTAATTGTGCCAGTAGAGCATCCCAAATCAAAATAGCAGCATCAGAAAAAACCAAATCCGGTTGCAAGGCCAAATCCATTCTTTTTAAGTGGTGTTTATTTTCTAGAATTAAATAAAAAAAACTCTCGGCCTCATCTATGCCATAAAGTGACGTAAGGGTTTGTATAAATTGTTCTCTATAGGATTTTATTTTCATGGTAAACTGTGGTTTTGTAAGCAAAAAATGCAATTATGAGGCTACATTAAATTAGCGCAAGGCAAAAATAGAAATAGTTTGCCGTAATGCAGCTCCTTACGTAAAACTAAAATAAATCTTTCGGCAAGAGACCAAAAATAATTACTTTTGCAGGGTGAATATACATCAAAAATACCTCCATCGCTGCATTGCTCTAGCCAAAAATGGCCTAGGAACCACCTACCCCAATCCAATGGTAGGTAGCGTAATTGTGTACAACAACACCATTATTGGTGAAGGTTGGCATAAAAAAGCTGGAGAAGCCCATGCCGAAGTAAATGCAATCCGCTCCGTTAAAGACCAATCTTTGCTTAAAAAAGCCACTATATATGTCAGTTTAGAACCCTGTAGCCATCACGGAAAAACCCCACCTTGTTCGGATTTAATCTTAGAACATCAGATCCCTAATGTAGTGATCGGTACCGTGGATCCTAATGTGCAAGTAGCAGGCAGAGGCATTAAAAAGTTAGAATCTGCTGGGGTAAAAGTAACTGTTGGGGTTTTAGAAAAAGAATGCAGGGCGCTCAACAAACGGTTTTTTACGTACCATCTCCAAAAAAGACCCTACATTATTTTAAAGTGGGCACAAACTAACGATGGATTTATAGCTCCAAAACAAAAAACAGAACAAAAACCAGTCTGGATCACAAACCGCTATTCTAGACAATTAGTACACAAATGGCGCACAGAAGAGCAAGCCATACTGGTTGGCACGCGCACAGTTCTAGAAGACAACCCCAGACTAGACGTAAGAGATTGGGCTGGCACCAACCCAATACGTATGGTATTGGACATAAACCAACGCATACCCAAATCCCTGCACGTATACAACAACCAAGTCAAAACCATCGTACTCACAGGAAACAAGTTAGAGTCTGAAGAACCAAACTCTTGCATGGAGTATCTCGATAAAGACCAAAACATAGCAACTCAAATTGCCGCAATAGCCTACAAACACCAAATACAGTCTGTAATTATTGAAGGCGGCAGCCAAACCTTGCAAACCTTTATAGATGCGGATTTATGGGATGAAGCTCGGGTTTTTGTAGGCAATAACACTTTTAAAACCGGAACTCCGGCGCCACGACTGGATTTGAATAGCGCCATAAAACAGACGCTTATTACAGACCAATTACTGCTGGTTTATAACCAACAGAATCTATAAAGACCTTTTTAGAGGATTTTTAGTTACTTTTGAACAAAAAAACCAGTACTCTTTTTTGGAAAATAACGCAGCACTTTTGACTTAATCAATTTATAGACAATCGCAGCGAAACAACTACAAATTTAAACGCATTTGGAAATCAAAGACACCTATAAAACCATTGCAGCGGCTTCAGAACAAACGCTGTTTAAAGAAAAGAACAGTAAATTTTTTGGTTATGCTTTTCCTATTAGTTCCGAGGAAGAACTCAAACCCATCCTAGAGGGCTTAAAAAAGAAGCATCCACAAGCCGGACATTTTTGTTATGCCTACCAAATAGGCACAGAAGACAGCCTTGTGTATCGGGCTAATGATGATGGCGAGCCTAGCAACAGCGCCGGAATGCCAATTTATGGACAACTGCAATCCTTTGGAATTACCAATGTAGTGGTGGTGGTTGCCCGTTTATTTGGAGGAACCAAATTAGGCGTAGGCGGATTAATTACTGCCTATAAAACCACCGCCCAGATTACTTTAGAACAGTCTGAGATTATTGAAAAAATCATCACCATCTCTTATTTAGTTTCTTTTGATTACAAAAACATGAATAAAGTAATGCGTGTAATTAAAGAAAAAAACCTGGAAATAGTAACCCAAGGAATGGCAATGGATCCAGAAACTGGAGTTCCTGTAGGTAGCATTGAAATACAAATCAGAAAAAAAGAGGCCGAAAAAATTGCAGCCATTTTTACTGCCTTGTACCAAATAGACATTCAAATCAAAGAATAAGTGTCCTCTTTTGGCTTTTATTTCACAGCTCTAAAAGTTTTGCCACTACATACTCTGGCGCAGCCGTTGGCCGGCCTGTTTTTTTGTCTACAAACACCAGCACAGAACTCGCAATTGTTAATAACTCCATTTGTTGGTTATAGATCTCATAGTCAAATTCTATCTTCACGGAACGCTGGCTTTTAAATATCGTTTTTATAGTCAATATATCATCATAGCGTGCTGGTTTTTTATAATTCATGTTCAGAGACACCACCGGAAGCATGACTCCGTTTTCTTCCATCCATTTGTACGAAATCCCAATGTTTCTAAGCCATTCCACCCTACCCATCTCAAAATATTGTGCATAGTTGCCGTGGTAAACCACTCCCATTTGATCGGTTTCGGCATATCTTACGCGTACTTGTAACTCGTGTGTTTTCATGGTGTTTTTTTGTTTTAAAATTATTATTTTTTGACCATTTTTAACTTACCTACAACTTTATTTGTTCAAATTCAACTGCTAATTATTTTTTTATACAGAAATTTGTTCACATATTTGTTACCCCGAAAAAAACCGATATTTCGACTTCTTTTTCTATAAGGTAAGGATTACAAAATAAAATAATTTAATAGAATTTATGAACAAAACTGCTCAATCAGTATGGGAAAACTGCCTGTCTTTTATTAAAGACAACATTCAAGACCAAGCCTACAAAACTTGGTTTGAGCCAATCAAGTCAGTTGAACTTACCGATAACGCATTATATATTCAGGTACCTAGTAAATTTTTCTACGAATGGTTAGAAGAACACTATGTAAAATTATTAAAAGTTGCCTTAACTAAAGAACTTGGTAAAAACGCAAAGTTACTCTATAAAATCAAG